>NZ_CP029829.1:1415000-2015000 GCF_003233655.1 Azospirillum ramasamyi | reverse complement strand
CGCGGTGATGGCGGCGGCGGGCGACACGCGCTTCCGCATCGTCGGCCACACCGATGCCGTGGGCCGCGACGGGGCGAACCTCGCCCTGTCCAGGCGGCGGGCGGCGGCGGTGGTCGAGTATCTGGCGTCGAACCACAAAATCCGCCGCGACCGGCTGGAGGCGTCGGGCATGGGCGCCCGGGAGCTGCTGCTGCCCGAGGAACCGAAGGCGGCAGCCAACCGGCGGGTGGAGATCGTCAATCTGGGCGGCTGATTTTTTTTGGTCCTGCCGGGAACCTTCGGGCACTTGCGGTGTTGCGCAGGAGCGCCGCCCGTACCTACACCTCCGCGACCGGGAGAGCCGATGCCCGATTTCACCCCCGTGCCGATCGAAAGCCGCCGCATCGCCGATGACGAGATCGGCAAGCCCGCGGTCTTCGGCGCCATCCTGTCCGGCCAGCCGCAGGAGATTCACCGCAACCTGTTCGACGGCGATTACGGCCGCTTCAAGTCGGGGGTGTGGCAATGCACGCCGGGCATCGTGGCGATGAAGGACTGGCCGTACCACGAGTTCTGCGTCCTGCTGTCCGGCCGCGTCATCATCACGCCGGAGGGCGGCAGCCCCCGCGAATACCGGGCCGGCGACGCGCTGGTCCTGCCGATGGGCTTCACCGGCACCTGGGAGATCCTGGAGACGGTGCGCAAATACTACGCGGTCCAGGCGCGCCAGCCGCTGCTGCGGCGGGTGAAGGAGAGGGTGAAGGGCTGGCTGCGGCCGGGGGCAAAGGGCGGTCGGGCGAGGGATGCGCAGGCCGGTGCCGCGTTCTGATACCTCGCCATCCGCCGGACGCCCGTGTTAGGGTCCGCCGCGCCGTCCGGCAGGGCGGTTCGTGACGACTTTGACACCGGTGCTCCCCCATGACCCAGCCTGCCATGACCCAATCTCCCCGTACCCTGGCCGAGATCGCCGAAGCGCTGGGCGCGACGGTCGAAGGCGACGGATCCCTGACCGTCCGCCGCGCCGTCCACCCGTCTGAGGCGGAAGGGCCGGAGGATCTGGCGCTGGCGATGGACAAGGATCTTCTGGCCCTGCTGTCCGGCAGCAAGGCGGTCGCCGCCGTGGTCGCCGAAGGGGTCGAGGTGCCGGCCGGCATCGAGAACCGCATCGTGGTGAAGCGCCCGCGCTATGCCATGGCCGGGATGCTCGACATCTTCGAGAGGCCGGTCCATGCCGAGCCGGGGGTGTCGCCCCAGGCCTATGTGGCGCCCGACGCGGTCGTGGCGCCGGATGCCTCCATCGCCCCCTTCGCCTATATCGGTCCGCGCGCCCGCATCGGGGCCGGCGCCATCGTCCTGCCGCATGTCACCGTCGGTGCCGACGCGGTGATCGGGGAGGGCTGCCTCCTGCATCCCGGCGCCCGCATCGGCGAGCGGGTGGAGATGGGCGCGCGCTGCATCATCCATCCGAACGCCGCCATCGGCAACGACGGCTTCAGCTTCGTCACGCCGGAACCGGGCAGCGTCGAATCGGCCAAGACCACCGGCCGGGTCGTCGGCACCAACGTGCTGATCCGCCGGGTGAACTCCATCGGCACGGTGATCCTGGGCGACGACGTGGAGGTCGGCGCCGGCGCCACCATCGACCGCGGCACGGTGACGGCCACCCGCATCGGCAACGGCACCAAGATCGACAACCTCGTCCAGATCGGCCACAACGTCCAGGTCGGCACCAACTGCATGCTGTGCGGCCATGTCGGCATCGCCGGCAGCACGGTCATCGGCGACCGCGTGGTGCTGGCCGGCAAGGTGGGCGTCGCCGACCATGTGAAGATCGGCAGCGACGCGGTGGTGGCCGCCAATTCCGGCGTCGGCATGGACATCCCGCCCAAGTCGGTGTGGATGGGCTATCCCGCCGTGCCGCGCGCCCGCGCCTTCGAACAATACAAGGGCCTCGCCCGCCTGAAGCGCCTGTACGCCGATGTCTCCGACCTGAAGAAGCGCCTGACCGCCATCGACGGCGGCCCGGTGAAGGTCGAGGAGGAGAAGGCGGAGCAGCAGGAATAGGCGGAACCCGGCTTCGGGTTGCCCCCCTCCCTGATCATCTCCCGCAGAAGATGGGAGGGCTCAGGGAGGGATCCTCAGCACTTCATCTCAAAACGAACCTACGTACCATGACCTCCGGCCAGAACCCCACGCGTGAGTCCATCCTTGGCGGTCCCGCCGTCATCCTGGTGCAGCCGCAGCTCGGCGAGAACATCGGCGCCTGCGCGCGCGCGATGCTGAATTGCGGGCTGACCGACCTGCGTCTCGTCAAGCCGCGCGACGGCTGGCCGAACCCGAAGGCGAGCGCCGCGGCCTCCGGCGCCGACATCGTCATCGACAACGCCAGGATCTTCGAGACGACGGCGGAGGCGGTCGCCGACCTGGAGGCGGTCTACGCCACCACCGTGCGCACCCGCGACATGATCCAGCGCTTCGTCACCCCGCGCGTCGCCGCGGGCGAGATGCGGGAACGTTATGCCGCCGGGCAGAAGGTCGGCGTGATGTTCGGGCCGGAGCGCACCGGACTGGTCAACGACGACCTGACCTTCGCCCAGACGCTGGTGACGGTGCCGCTGAACCCGGCCTTCTCCTCGCTCAACCTGGCGCAGGCGGTTCTGCTGATCGGCTACGAGTGGTTCCAGGCCGGCGACCGCACGCCCGACCGCTTCCTGCACACCGGCCAGACCCGCCCGGCGACGATGGCGGAGCGGGTGAACTTCTTCGAGCGGCTGGAGGCGGTGCTGGACCGCACCGGCTTCTTCACCAGCGAGGAAAAGCGCCCGTCGATGGTCCGCACCCTGCGCAACGCCTTCGAGCGCATGGAGATGACCGAGCAGGAGGTCCGCACCTTCCACGGCGTCGTCGCCGCACTGGTCCAGGGCAGCCGCCGGAAAGGCGAGAGCTAAAACCAAAATCGCGGCTATAGTGGGCGTCCATGGACTACGCGTTGCAGAACATGGACGTCGGGCTGGTGCTGCTGGACAGCGCACGGCGCGTGCTCGCCCTCAACCCGGCGGCGGTGCGGCTGCTGGGGGAACGCGCGGCCGGGCTGGTCGGCGCCTATCTGCACGACCTCCACCCGCCCTCGCACCGGGCAAAGGTGGAACTGCTGCTGGCCGCGGCCGGCGATCCGGCGGCTCCCGCCGCCGCCAGTTCGATGATGGTGGCGCTGCCCGGCCGGGTGCTGGTGGTGAAGGCCACCGCGCTGGCGCCCGCCGCGACCGTGGCGGATGGCAGTGCCGTCACCGCGCTGATGCTGATGGAGGCCGCCCGGCCCACCGTAGCGGATGCGCAGGCACCCGCCGTCCCGCCATCCGCATCGCCGCCCGAACCGCTGGTCAAGCTGCCGGTGGAAAAAGGGCAGGGCATCGTCCTGCTCGACCCGGCCGACGCCGTCTATCTGCAGGCCGACGGCCATTACACCACTGTCCACACCGGCGATGGCGCCTTCTTCTGCGGCCTGCCCCTGTCGGAGCTGGAGGCGCGGCTCGACCCGCGCTCCTTCGTGCGCACCCATCGCGGCTACATCGTCAACCTGCGCCATGCCCGCGCGGTGGAACGGCAGGACGGCCGCGCCGCCTTCGTCATGGCCGCCCCCGGCGCTCCCCGCGTGCCGGTCAGCCGCAACCGGGCGGACGCGCTGAAGAAGCGGCTGGCGCTATAAAGCGCATTGCAATCCGCTTTGGACCGCGACGGCGGCCCCGGCCGCTCACGCGGCCGAAGCCCGACCGGCGGATGAGATCAAAAAGAATCTAAAGCGAATGCAAATTCGCTTCAGGCGTTCCCATTCACGCAGCGATTCCACCATTCGCGCGGGTGGACTGCCGCTGGTGCGGCATGGCTTGCGGGCGGGGTCACGGCTGGGAAAGCATCGCCGTCACGTTTCCCACCCCTGGCAACCGGCATGAGGAGGCCGATCCCGTGGACAGCATCGACGCGCCCGACCGTTACGTATCGTTCAAGGGAATCGACTGCGAGGGCAACAGCCGCCGCATCATCGAACGGCTGTACATGCACATCGACGACCCGGCCAAGACGAACGCCTTCTGGGAGCGGTTCCGCGCCAAGCTGGCGGTCGCCGAGGATCCGCTGAAGCGGCAGGCCGACGGGCTGTGCCTGCTCTGCTCCAACATCTATTACATCGCCGACCTGTTCGAGGAGCATGACGACGAGGAAGGGCTGGCGATGCTGCGCCAGCTGGAGGACGAGTGCTGCTGACGGGGCAGGGCGGTCAGGGCTTGGCCGCCGGCTCCGGCTCCCGGTCCGCCGCGGCATAGGCCACCCGCCAGACCGAGCCGGAGGTGTCGTCGGCGATCAGCAGGGCGCCGTCGGCGGCGACCGCCAGTCCGCTCGGCCGGCCCCACACCCGTGGGGTCTCGTCGCCGTCGGGCCGGCTGTTGACGCGGAAGCCGGTGACGAAGGTCTCGTAGGTGCCGGTCGGGCGGCTCTTGTCGAAGGGGGCGGAGTCGAAGGGCACGAAGGCGATGGCGTATCCGGTAGGGCGGGAGCGGTTCCACGACCCGCGCAGAGCGACGAAGGCGCCCATGCGGTAACGCTCCGGGAAATGGGTGGCGTCGCCGAAGACCAGGCCGATCGGCGCGGAATGGGCCTGGAACAGCAACCCGGGCGCCAGCGCCGCCTTGACCAGATCGGGCCGCTGCCCGGCGAAGCCCGGCTGCGGGTTGCCGCCGATGTAGGAGTAGGGCCAGCCATAGAAGCCGCCGGGGGTAACCGAGGTCAGGAAATCGGGAACCAGCTGGTCGCCCATCCCGTCGCGCTCGTTTACCACCGTGTAGAGGTCGTTGGTGCCCGGTTTGAAGGCGAGGCCGACGGGGTTGCGCAGCCCGCCGGCATACTGGCGCTGGCCGCTGCCGTCGATGCGGAATTCCTGGATGGTGGCGCGCGGTTCAGGTTCCACCCCGATATTCCCTTCCGACCCGATGCCGACGTAGAAATGCCGGCCGTCCGGCGCCACCGCGAGCGAGCGGGTGTTGTGGCCGCCATGCTTGCCGAAGGCGCCCTCCGGGGTCAGCCGCCGCCGCTCCCCCGCCTTCGCGGTCCCGGCCGTCCAGGGCAGCCGCCACACCCCGTCCAGGTCGCCGACCAGTACCGCCCCGTCATGGAAGGCGAGGCCGAAGGGCTGGTCGAAGCCCTCGGCCCAGGTCTCGGCCATCTCGGCATGGCCGTCGCCGTCGGCGTCGCGCAGCAGGGTCAGGGTGCCGGGCTTCTGCTGGGCCACCAGCACGTCGCCGTTGGGCAGGACCAGCAGGTTGCGCGCATTCTCCACCCCGTCGCGGAACAGGCTGACGGTGAAGCCGCGCGGCGCCCGCAGCGGCTGGCCGCCGGGCCGCGGCACCAGCACGGCCTCGTTGTCGACGGACGGGGTGGCATAGGGCTTGGGCAGCGTATCCATCCCCACATGCACCTCGGCCCCGACCGTCTGCATCGGGTCGGTCCGTACCTGCCTCGTCATCGTCCCCTGCGCCAGCGCCGTCACGGCCGGGGCGGTGCAGACCGCCAGGGCCAGCAGGCCGGCGCCCAACAGGGTGGTCGGGAGAAACTTGACTGGGACGAGGCGGTGGTCGGCCATCGATCGGGCACTTTCAGCGGAGCGGGAGCGGAAACGGTCGGTTTGACAAATATGGGGGCACGATGCCGCCGGCCGCGCGCAAAGGCAGGCGGAGCAAGGGGGGCTGTACCGTCGGGGTTCCCCACAAGCGCCAGATGTCCCCAACTTCACCGCGGAGCATATCAAGTTGCTTGCGGTCAAGGAGCGCACAAGACCATACTCCGACCGATGTAGGCGGAATGGCTGGCGACGGGCGCCGGCCGACCGCAGCGATGCGGCGGCGGTTCGGCAATGATGGACAGAAACGCGATCGACGCTGCGGCGCTTGCCCTGTCTCCCACCCGCACCCGCCTGCTGCATGCCGCCGGCTTTTCGCTGATCGCATTGCTGGGCGTCGGTTTCTGGGGCTATGTGGTCTGGGCCGACCGGACGGAGACGTTGCGCCATGCGCAGGAGCAGGCGCAGGCGTCGGCGCGGCTCATGCAGGAGAATGTGCGCCGGACGGTCGCGACCGCCGATCTCGCCATCCGGCGGGCCCAGGATCTCGTCGACCGCTACGGCATGCCGGGGCTGGACACCAACCGCGAGGCGTGGATCACCGTCCGCGACATGGTGGACAATCTGCCGGAGATCGCGGCCCTGTGGATCCATGGCCCCACCGGCGACAACGTCCAGTCCAGCCGGCAGTTTCCGGTGCCGCCCGGCAATGTCGCTGACCGTACCTATTTCCAGGTCCACCGCGACGGCGCGGAATTCCATGTCGGCGAGCGGATCACCGGCAGGCTGACCGGTTCCCTGTCCTTCACGGTCAGCCGGCCGCTCCTGCAGGACGGCCGCTTCCTGGGGGTCGTCCACGCCAACATCGACCTCGACTATTACCAGCAGCTGTACGAAAGCCTCGATCTCGGCGCCGGTTCGGCGGTCGCGGTCTACCGCACCGACGGCAAGGCGATCCTGCGCTTCCCCGACAGCGAACCGCTGGACGGGCCGGACGGCAGGATCGTGCTGCGCCACGCCGCCGAAGCCGCCACGGAAACCTTCGACGTGGACGGGCCGGTGCCGGGCGAGCGGCGCATCCTGTCCTATCAGCGGGTGCCGACCCTGCCGCTGGTCGTCTTCGTCGCCCTGTCGGAGCGGACGGAACTGGCGGCGTGGCGGGAGCGGGCGGTCCGCGGCGGCATCCTCGTCGGGCTGGCGGTGCTGGCCTGTGCCGCGCTGGTCTATGGCGCCCTGCGCAGCCTGGAGCGCGAGATGGCCGGCCGCCGCCGGCTGGCCGACACCAATGCAGAGCTCGACGCCAAGAAGCGGGAGCTGGAGGCCGCCAACGAGGCCTTCGCCAGCGCCAACCGCCGCCTGAACCTGATCCTGCATTCCGCGTCCGACAGCATCTGCGGCGTCGACCGCGAGGGGCGGATCACCTTCGCCAACCCCGCCACCTCCGTGCTGACCGGCTATGGCAACGAGGAACTCCTGGGCGGCAACCTGCATGTGCTGATCCATTCCCGCCGCGCCGACGGTTCGCCCTTCCCGGCGCTGGAATGCCCGGTGACGGCGGTGCTGCTGAGCGGGGAAAGCCGGCGCGGGCTGGAGGACACCTACTGGACCAAGGCCGGGAAGCCCCTCCTGGTGGAATACACCGCTTCGCCCATGCTGGCCGACGGCAAGGTGGAGGGGGCGGTGGTGGTCTTCCACGAGATCGCCGAGCGCAAGCGGGCGGAGGCGGCGATGCAGCGCGCCCGGCTGGCGGCGGAGGCGGCGAGCCGCGCCAAGAGCGAGTTCCTGGCCAATATGAGCCACGAGATCCGCACGCCGATGAACGCGATCCTCGGGCTGATCCACCTGCTTCAGCAGACGGAGCTGACCGACCGGCAGGCGGATTACGTGCACAAGGTGCGGGTGTCGGCGCAGTCGCTTCTGGGCATCCTGAACGACATCCTCGATTTCTCCAAGGTGGAGGCCGGCAAGCTGGAGCTTGAGCGGGTCGATTTCCGCCTGGACGACCTGCTGCAGACGTTGGCGGTGATCATCGGCTCCGCCGCCCAGGAAAAGGATATCGACGTCCTGTTCTCGGTGGCGCCGGACGTGCCGCTCGACCTGATCGGCGACCCGTTGCGCCTGCAGCAGATCCTGATCAACCTCGCCGGAAACGCCATCAAGTTCACCGAGACCGGCGAGGTGGTGGTGGCGGTCAGGGTCCGCTCGCTGTCCAACGACCGCGCCGTGCTGGACTTCGCGGTGCGCGACACCGGCATCGGCATCGCGCCGGAACAGCGCGAACTGCTGTTCCAGGCCTTCAGCCAGGGCGACAGCTCCACCACCCGGCGCTTCGGCGGCACCGGGCTGGGGCTGGCGATCTGCGCGCGGCTGGTCCGGCTGATGAACGGCGCCATGGAGGTGGAGAGCGAGCCCGGCAAGGGCAGCGTCTTCCGCTTCCGCGCCGAGTTTGGGCTTCATGCCGGGAACGCGGCGGGGATCGGGCCGGGCGCCGGGATCGCGGCCGGGCCGGCCGGGCGGCTGCCGCGTCTGGTTCCGCGCGACCTGGCGGTTCTGGTGGTGGACGACAACGCCACCGCGCGCGAGGTGCTGGGCGAGATCGCCGCCGCCTTCGGCTGGGCGGTGACCGCCTGCGCCGACGGACAGGCCGCCATCGACGAGCTGGAGCGGGCGGCGGCGGCCGGCACCCCCTATGACGTCGTGCTGATGGACTGGAAGATGCCGGGAATGGACGGGATCGAGGCGGCGCGCCGCATCCGCGCCGATGCCCGTGCCGGCACCCCGATGATCATCGTCATCAGCGGCTATGGCCGCGACCGGCTGGGCGCCCGTTTCGAAGAGACCGGAGCCGCCGGATTCCTGGTGAAGCCGGTCACCGCCTCCACCCTGCTCGACGCCGTCACCGTCGCCTATGCCCGGAAGGCGCCGGACGGCGAGGGCGTCCGCCTGCCCGCCGCCATTCCCGCCCCGGATTATCCCGCGCTTCGGTCCGGCGCGGAGGGCGGGCGGCCGGATGGGGGCCTTTCCGGGGCGGCCTGGGATGCCAGCCGGGCGCTGCACGGCCGCCGGCTGCTGCTGGCCGACGACAATGCCATCAGCCAGCAGGTGGCGCGCGAGATCCTGGAGCGGGCGGGGGCGGCCGTCACCGTGGCCGCCACCGGACGGCAGGCGGTGGACTGCGTGCGCGCCGCCCACCAGCCCTTCGATGCCGTGCTGCTCGACGTGCAGATGCCGGACATGGACGGGTTCGCGGCGACCGCGGCGATCCGTGCCCTGCCTTGCGGGCGGCATCTGCCGATCATCGCGATGACCGCCAGCGCCTTGCCCGCCGACCGTCAGCGCTGCCTGGACAATGGGATGGACGCCCATGTGCCGAAGCCGCTCGACCTGCCGCAGCTTTTCGCCACGCTGGCCCGCTGGATCGGGCCGCCGCTGGTGGCGATCCGGCCCTGTACGCCCTGCGCCCCCGGACCGGTCCCGTCGCGCGGCCAGGCCATGCTGACCGCCGCGGCCCCTTCGCGCATCGCCATGCCGCCCGTGGCGGTGTCGGACCGCCCGGCAGGCGATCTGCCGGGCGACCTGCCGGGAATCGATCTGGCCGACGCGCTCGACCGGCTTAGCGGTGATGCCGGGCTGTTCCGCCGCTTCATCGGTCAGTTCGCGTCGGGCTACGGCGAGGTCGCCGACCGGATCTCGGCGGCACTGGGTTCCGGCGACCTGACGGCCGCCAAAGGCATCGCGCATGAACTGAAGAGCGTCGCCGGCAATGTCGGCGCCGTGCGCCTGTCCGCTGCCGCCGACGCGGTGCAGGTCGCCGCGCAGCGGGGCGATGCCGCCGCGGCCGACGCCCAGCTCCCGGTGCTGCACGCCGAACTGGCCCTGGTGCTGGAGAGCGCCGTCCTGCTGGCGGCGGCCGATGGTTCCGGGCGCCCGGCGGGCGCCGGCAACCCCGGCCGGCCGGCGGAAAACCGCAAGGAGCTGGCGGAGCGGCTGCCGCGGTTCGCGACGTTGTTACATGACAGCAACTTCGCAGCGGCGGAAGAGTTCGCTATGCTGGCGCCGTTGCTGACGGATTCGGTCGAGCCCTCGACGATCAAGGGGCTGTCATCCGCCATCGACGGTCTGGATTTCACCAAGGCGCTTGGGATCGTGCAGCGGATCGCGCGTGACCTCGGCCTTCCACTGCCGATGGTCTGAACGCGCCCATGGCCGAACCCCGCCCAAAAATCCTGGTGGTGGACGACATCCCGTCCAACGTCCATGTGCTCAGCCGCATCCTGAAGGACGACTACGACATCTATTTCGCCACCGACGGCGAGAAGGCGCTGGATCTCGTCCAGGCGCGGATGCCCGACCTTGTTCTGCTGGACATCATGATGCCGGGAATGGACGGCTTCGAGGTGTGCCGCCGCATCAAGTCCGACCCGGCCACCCACGACATCCCCGTCATCTTCATCTCCGCCAAGAGCGAGGTGGAGGACGAAACCCGCGGGCTGGAGGTCGGGGCCATCGACTTCATCACCAAGCCGATCAGCCCGCCGATCGTGAAGGCGCGGGTGCGCAACCACCTGCTGCTGAAACGCCAAGCCGATCTGCTGCGCAGCCTGTCCTTCCTGGACGGGCTGACCGGCATCGCCAACCGCCGCCGCTTCGACGATGCGATGACGCGCGAGTGGCGGCGCTGTACCCGGTCGCACCTGCCGCTGTCGCTCATCATCCTCGATGTCGACCATTTCAAGGCCTACAACGACGAGTACGGCCATCAGGCCGGCGACGAATGCCTGCGCCTGGTGGCCGAGCTGCTGGCGGATCGGGCGAGGCGGCCGAGCGACCTCGTGGCCCGCTATGGCGGCGAGGAGTTCGTCTGCCTGCTGCCGGAGACCGACGGAACCGGCGCCATCCGCGTCGCCGAGGGCTTCCGCGCCGCCGTGGCCGAACAGCGCATTCCGCACGCCCAGTCGCCCGTCGCCCCCTTCGTCACCATCAGCCTCGGCGTCGCCACCGTGACTCCGTCCGCCGACGGCAGCCCGGAACGGCTGGCGGAGATGGCCGACCAGCTGCTCTATCGTGCCAAGCGCGCCGGCCGCAACCGCGTTCAGGATGCAATGGTGAGGGCGCTATGACCGCCCCGCCGTTCCGCGATGTCCGCGGCCGGGGCTTCTCCCGCCGCTCGACGCTGGATGCCGCCTGGGCCTGGATCGACGGCCGGGTCGCGGCGCCGTCCGCGCGGCCTTTGCCGCTGGCGGAGTGTTGCGGCCTGGTGCTGGCGGAGGCGGTCGCGGCACTGGGCGATTGGCCGGCGGCCGACCGGGCCGCGACGGACGGCTATGCCGTGGCCGCTGCCGATACGCTGGGTGCCGGCTCCTACAATCCGGTGCCGCTGACGGGCGCGGTTGCGGTGGTGGCCGGCGATCCGCTGCCGCCGGGCTGCGACGCGGTGATCCCCTATGAATCGGCGCAGGCCGCCGGCCCCTTCGTCGAGGCGGTCGATGCCGTGGCGCCCGGCGGCGGGGTGGAGCGCCGGGGCGCCTGGATGGCGGCCGGAAGCCCGCTGCTGCCGGCCGGCCGGCGCCTGCGCCCCGCCGACCTCGGCCTGCTCGCCGCCGCCGGGCACCGCATCCTGCCGGTCCTGCCGGCGCCGCGGGTGAGGCTCCTGCTGGCCGGCGGTCCCAAGGCCGGCGCGCCGGAGCAGTTGGGGGACATGCTGGCCGCGCTGGTCCGGCGTGACGGCGGCGTTGTCGAGGCGGTGGCCGCTCTGCCCGCCGACATGGATGCGCTGGCCGAGACCTTCGCCCAGCCCGGGGCCGACCTGATCCTGTCGGCCGGACGCACCGGAACCGGCCCGGACGATGCGGCGCCCCCCGCCCTGGCGAAGGCCGGCAGCCTCGATCTTCACGGCATCGCCATGCGGCCGGGCGGCAGCGCCGGGTTGGGAAGCGCCGCCGGTGTTCCCGCTCTGCTGCTGCCGGGCGAACCGATGGCGGCGCTGGCGGCCTACGAGTTGCTGGCCGGGCGCGCGGTGCGGCGTGCCGCCGGCTTGCCCGCCGCGCTGCCCCATGCCACCATTCAGGCGGTGACCGCGCGCAAGCTGGTTTCGGAAATCGGCTGTCTCGACCTGCACCGGGTGCGGCTGGACGATGACGGCAAGGTGGAGCCGGTCGCCTCTCCGGGCTGGCCGGGGCTGGCGGCGGCGGCGCGGGCCGACGGCTTCGTCCTGATCGGGGCGGACAGTGAAGGCGTGCCGGACGGTGCCCCTGTCACCATGTATGATTTCACCATGTATGATTTCACCATGTATCGTTTCGCCTGATTTGACTCTGCAAGGGTTTGCCGCGTGCACAGTTCCGACCGCAGCCGCGAGGACATCCGCCGTTTCGTCGCCCAGGCCGCCCGCCAGGACCAGTTCCTGGAGGTGGTGAGCGGGGAGGAGGCGCGCGCCCGTTTCCACCGCCATCTCGACCTGTCCCCGCGCGGGGAGGAGCGGGTGCCGCTGTCCGCGGCCCTCGGCCGCGTGCTCTCCGCCGACGTGACGGCCGAGGTGGACGTGCCCGGCTTCGACCGTTCGGTGGTGGACGGCTTCGCCGTGCGTGCCGCCGACACGGCCGGCGCCGCGGAGGACAGCCCGGTCGCCCTGCGCCTGAACGACGAGGTTCTGGCCGCCGGCCATGCCCCCGAACTGACGGTGGAGCCGGGAACCGCCACGGTGATCGCGACCGGCGGCATGCTGCCGCGCGGCGCGGATGCGGTGGTGATGGTTGAGACGACGGAGGCGGTGGAACGCCCCGACGGCCTGTTCGTCACGCTGACCCGCCCCGCCACCCCCGGCGCCTTCGTCGCCGCCGCCGGATCCGACATCGGCCGGGGCGAGGTGGTCCTGCGCAAGGGCCAATCCCTGACCTCGCGCGAGATCGGCGTGCTCGCCGCCATCGGACTGGCCGAGGTCGCGGTGGTGCGCCGGCCGCGCGTCGCCATCCTGTCCACCGGCGACGAGATCGTGGCGCCCGGCCAGCCGATCCGCACCGGGGCGGTCTATGACAGCAACGGCGCCATCCTGGCCGCCGCGGTGGCCGAGCTGGGGGCCGAGCCGGTGCCGCTGGGCATCGCCCCGGACGAGGACGAGGCGCTGGAGCGGCTGGTCGCCCAGGGGCTGCAATGCGACGCGCTGCTGCTGTCGGGCGGCACGTCGAAGGGGGCGGGCGACCGCTCCCACCGCATCGTGGCGCGGCTGTCCGATCCCGGCATCGTCGCCCATGGCGTGGCGCTGAAGCCCGGCAAGCCGCTGTGCCTCGCGGTGACCGGCGGCAAGCCGGTGGTGATCCTGCCGGGTTTCCCGACCTCCGCGATGTTCACCTTCCACAGCTTCGTCGCGCCGGTGATCCGCGCAATGGCCGGACTGCCGCCCGCGGCGGCGGAGGAGGTGCCGGCCACCCTGCCGGTGCGGCTGGGATCGGAACGCGGACGCACCGAATACGTCATGGTCTCGCTGGTCCATGGCGCCGACGGCGATGCGCTGGCGGCCTACCCGCTGTCCAAGGGATCCGGCGCCGTCACCGCCTTCAGCCATGCCGACGGCTTCCTCGCCATCGACGCCCAGGCGGAGGCGGTGGAGGCGGGCACGCCGGTCTCGGTCCAGCTGCTCGGCCGCTCCGTTGCCCCGGCCGACCTGATCGTGGTGGGAAGCCAGTGCATCGGCCTCAACGCCGTGCTCGGCGGCCTGATCGGCGAGGGGATGACGGTCAAGGCGCTGAATGTCGGCTCGATGGGCGGGCTGGCGGCGGCGCGGCGGGGCGAGTGCGACATCGCGCCGGTCCATCTGATGGATCCCGCCACCGGGGCCTACAACACGCCCTTCCTGGCGCCGGGACTGGAGCTCGTTACCGGCTATCGCCGGATGCAGGGCATCGTCTTCCGCCGCGGCGATCCGCGCTTCGAAGGCAGGACCGCGGCCGAGGCGGTCGCGGCGGTGGCGGGCTTGCCCGACTGCATCCTGATCAACCGCAATGCCGGCAGCGGCACCCGCATCCTGACCGACCGCCTGCTCGGGCCGGCGCGGCCGACCGGCTATTGGACCCAGGCCAAGTCGCACAACGCCGTCGCCGTCGCGGTGGCGCAGAACCGCGCCGACTGGGGTGTGGCCATCGAGACGGCCGCGACCATGTACGGGCTGGGCTTCCTGCCGCTGCAGGAGGAGCATTACGACTTCATCGTCCCCGCCGCCCGCCGCGACCGTCCGGCGGTCCGCCGCTTCGTCGAGGCGCTGGAGACGCCGGAGGTGGCGGAGGCCCTGCGCGCCATGGGATTCATCCGCTAAAGCGGATTCCGATCCGCTTTGGAATTATATGACCTCATTTGGCGGCCGGACGAATCCGAACAAAATGCCGGAAGTCGGGATTTTTCGTGATCCGGCGGCCGGGCGGTTGCGTACCGATGGTCACGATGCGACATACAGCCCCGTGGTGGCGGCCGGAGGCGCGGGAGACCGGTGCGGGAAACCTGAAAAATCGGACCAGGAAGGGGAGGGTGCTGCGAATTCCGGGAATGGATGCCATCCCCGGCTTGTGCGGCGGCCGATGTTCCCCTTGAATGGGGCCATGCAGGACCAGCACACCCCCGCGGCCGACATGGCCCCCAGCCTGGAAGAACTGCTCGTCGCCGTCGGGCGCGAGCGGGACCGTCAGGCGTTCGGGGTTCTGTTCGGCCACTTCGCGCCACGGCTGAAGACGTATCTGCGCCGGTTGGGATGTGATTCCGGTGCGGCGGAGGAGCTTGTTCAGGAGGTCATGCTGTTGGTCTGGCGTCGTGCCGAAACCTACGATCCGATCCATGCCTCGGCCGGCACCTGGGTGTTCACCATCGCGCGCAACAAGCGAATCGACGTGTTGCGCCGCGAACAGCGGCCGGAGATCGATCCCGAGGATCCGGCCCTGGTCCCCGAACCCCAGGAGGCCGCCGACAACCGGATCGAGGCGAAGGAAAGCAGCGGCCGCCTGCGGGCAGCGCTGAAGGAACTTCCGCCCGAACAGGCCGAACTGCTGCGCATGGCCTATTTCGAGGACAAGCCGCACAGCGTCATCTCCGCGGAACACGGCATTCCGCTCGGCACCGTGAAATCGCGGCTGCGTCTTGCGATGGAACGCCTGCGCCGGTCGCTGAGGGATGTGGGATGAGGCATTTCCGATGATCCGGCCGAGCCACCATCCGGGCGATACCCTGCTGATCGACTATGCCGGCGGCGCCCTGTCCGAAGGCGCGTCGCTCGCCGTGGCGACCCATCTCGCCTTCTGCCCCGCCTGCCGCCACGAGGTGGCGGAGATGGAGGCGATCGGCGGCGTCCTGCTCGACGAGCTGGAGCCGGAACCGCTGTCCGACGGCTGCCTGGAAGCGCTGATGGCCCGCCTCGACCACGAGCAGCCGGCGCCATGCCGTCCCGCTCCGAAGCCGCCGGCCGAGCGTTCGCGCTATCCGGAGCCGCTGCGCAGCTATCTGCGCGGCCGCCTCGACCGCAATGGCCGGATCGCGGAGGGCGGCTGGCGCTTCCTGCAGCCGGGCATGCGCTGCATCGATCTGCTGTCCGGCCCGGATGGGACGACCCGGCTGATCCGCATGAAGGGCGGCGTCGGCGTGCCCCAGCACACCCATGGCGGCATCGAACTGACCGTGGTGCTGGAAGGCGGCTTCTCCGACGAGTTCGGCGCCTTCCTGCCGGGCGACCTCGCCATCGGCGATCCGTCGCTGGTCCACCGGCCGGTGTCGGACCCGGAGGGCTGCCTGTGCCTCGCCACCACCATCGGCGGCCTCAGGCTGACCGGTCCGGTGGGGCGGCTGTTCAACCGCTTCATCAAGTTCTGAGGCGGGATCGGCCGGCGCTACCTTGCGCAGTCCGCCAGCCCGTCCCGGCGCACCACCGCCATCCGCCGCTCGATCACCGCCGCCCTCCGGGAGACATAGGGGCCGGGGCGGGCGGGCGACCAGTTGCGCGGGCTGGGCAGCACCACGGCCAGCAGCGCCGCCTCGCGCCGGGTCAGCGCCGCGGCGGATTTGCCGAAATGGTGCCGCGCCGCCGCCTCGGCGCCATAGACGCCGTCGTCCCACTCCACGATGTTCAGATAGACCTCCAGGATGCGGCGCTTGGTCCACATCCCTTCGATCAGAAGGGTGAACCAGGCTTCCGCCCCCTTGCGGGTCCAGCTGCGGTCGGGCCAGAGGAAGGCGTTCTTGGCGGTCTGCTGGCTGATCGTGCTGCCGCCGCGCAGGCGCTTGCCCTCCTCGTTGTCCTCGAAGGCGCCCTCGATCGCGGCCCAGTCGAAGCCGCCATGGCCGCAGAAATCGCTGTCCTCCGACGCGATCACCGCCTCCACCAGCGCCGGGGAGATGCGCTCCAGCGGTTCCCAGTCGCGCGTCATGCCGGAGCCGCCCAGCGCCCGCATCAGCATCAGCGGGGTGGCCGGCGGCGGCACGACCCGGTAGAGGGCCGCCCACAGGATGGTGAAGGCCACCAGCCCCGCCATCCCGATCAACGCCCAGCGCAGCAGTCTCCGCATATACCCCCGTCCCCGCTCGGCCCATCAGGACTTCCCTCAATGGGGGTGAGGCGGCGCTCCGTCAACATCCGGCGCTCGCTTTGCGGCACGCCGCCGCCATATAGTGCCGCCGATGGACCTGACCGCCAATCCCACCCCGCTCCACAGTCTCGACGACGCGCCCGCCATGGTTGCCGGCGCGCGCCGCGTCGTGTCGCTGACGCTCGACGGCGAGGTGGAGGAACTGTCGCTGGCCGCCGCCGCATCCAGGGTGCGCCGCCAGCCGCCGCTGGTCTGCCATGCCCGCGCCTTCGCCCGCCGGCTGGGGATCGACGGCTTTCCCGCCTTCGACGTGCTAGAACTGTTCGCCTTCGTCCATCCCGCCCGCTTCTGCGTCCCCACCCCGCGCGGCATCGCCGAGGCGCTGGATCTGCCCACTCCCGACGGCCACGAGGCGGAGGCGCTGGCCCTGCAGCGCGCCGTGCGCCGCCTGCTGGGCGATCTCGGCGCGGTGGGGCGCGAGGAGTCCTCCGACCCCGTCGCCTTCGCCTGGGAGATGGGGCGTTCCGGATGGCCCTGGGCGGCGGCGGTGCTGGCGGCGCTCGGCAAGCCCGACGGGCCGGAGAAGGGCGCCGCCCGGTCGGGACTGCGCGTCTGGACCCGCATCAAGGAGTGGGAGGAGGGCGCTCCGCCGCCGCCGCCCGCCCAGAACCCGGTGGACCCGGAGGAGGCGCGCCGCCGCCTCGCCGTCATGCTGTCGGCCAATGTGCTGGGCAAGGTGGCGGAGCCGCGGCCGCAGCAGGCCGATTACTCCAGCGCGGTGTCCGCCGCCTTCGCCCCGCGCCAGCTGCCCGACACCCCCAACGTGGTGCTGGCGGAGGCCGGGACCGGCGTCGGCAAGACGCTGGG
Organism: Azospirillum ramasamyi; assembly: GCF_003233655.1. Lineage (NCBI taxonomy): Bacteria > Pseudomonadati > Pseudomonadota > Alphaproteobacteria > Rhodospirillales > Azospirillaceae > Azospirillum > Azospirillum ramasamyi. Next base: position 1,997,987 of record NZ_CP029829.1, on the reverse strand, counting down.
CTATCTGGCCCCGGCCACGGTGTGGGCGGAGAAGAATGGCGGGACGGTGTGGATTTCCACCTACACCCGCAACCTCCAGCACCAGATCGACGCCGAACTGGACCGGCTCTATGCCGACCCGGCGACCAAGGCGCGCAAGGTGGTGCTGCGCAAGGGGCGCGAGAATTACCTGTGCCTGCTGAACCTGGAGGAGGCGGTGCGCGCCATGCCCTTCCAGCCGCACAACGCCGTCGGCGTCGGGCTGATGGCGCGCTGGGCGGCGGCGACGCGCGACGGCGACATGACCGGCGGCGATTTTCCCGGCTGGCTGGTCGACATCGCCGGGCGCGGGCCGACCATGGGGCTGGCCGACCGCCGCGGCGAATGCATCTATTCCGCCTGCGACCACTACGCCCGCTGCTACATCGAGAAGAGCGTGCGGCGTGCGCGGCGTGCCGACATCGTCATCGCCAACCACGCGCTGGTGATGGTGCAGGCGGCGCTGGGTGGCGGCGAGGAGCCGACGCTGCCCAGCCGCTATGTCTTCGACGAGGGCCACCACGTCTTCGACGCCGCCGACAGCGCCTTCGCCGGCCACCTGACCTGCCGCGAGACGCAGGAACTGCGGCGCTGGCTGCTGGGCGCCGAGGAAACCGGCCGCAGCCGCGCCCGCGGCCTGAAGCGCCGGCTGGAGGACATCGTCGCCAACGACGAGGAGGCGCTGCGCCACCTCGACGACATCCTGATGGGCGCCCGTGTCCTGCCCGGCGACGGCTGGTCGGCGCGGCTGGCCGCCGACAATCCGCAGGGGCCGACCGAGCGCTTCCTTCTGCTCGCCCGCCAGCAGGTCTACGCCCGCACCGCCGGCCAGGGCGGATCCTACAGCCTGGAGGCCGACAAGGCTTATCCGGTGGATGGCCTGCTGGAAGCGGCGGCGGAGCTGGAGCAGGCGCTGGTCCGCCTGTCCGAGCCGGTGGAGGCGCTGGCCCGCCGGCTGGCGCAGCGGCTGGAGGACGAGAGCGCCGAACTCGACTCCGACCAGCGCCGCCGCATCGACGCGCTGTCGCGCAGCCTGCACCGCCGCGGCACCCTGACGGTGGAGGCGTGGCGCGCCATGCTGCGCACCCTGCCGACCGAGACGCCGTCGCATTTCGTCGATTGGTTCGCGGTGGAGCGGATCGACGGCCGCGACGTCGATGTCGGACTCTACCGTCATTGGGTCGATCCGACGGTTCCCTTCGCCGAGGCGCTGGCCGGTCCGGCCCATGGGCTGGTGGTAACCTCCGCCACCCTGACCGACGGCACCGGCGATACCGGGCAGGACTGGCGCGCGGCGGAGGACCGCTCCGGCGCCAGCCATATGCCGGCCCCGGCGATCCGCGCCCAGGTTCCGTCCCCCTTCGACTACCCGAATCGCACCCGCGTCTTCGTGGTCAACGACGTGCGCAAGGACGATCTGGGACAGGTGTCGGCGGCCTACAAGTCGCTGTTCCTGGCGGCGGGCGGCGGCGGGCTCGGCCTGTTCACCGCGATCAGCCGCCTGCGCGCGGTGCGCGAGCGCATCGCCGAGCCGTTGGATCAGGCCGGCATCCCGCTTTACGCCCAGCATGTCGATCCGCTCGACGTGTCCACCCTGATCGACATCTTCCGCAACGAGGAGCACGCCTGCCTGCTCGGCACCGATGCGGTGCGCGACGGCGTGGACGTACCGGGCCGCTCGCTGCGCCTGATCGTCTTCGACCGCGTGCCCTGGCCGCGTCCCGACATCCTCCACCGTGCCCGGCGCGACGCCTTCGGCCGCCGCCGCTACGAGGACATGATCACCCGCCTGCGCCTGAAGCAGGCCTTCGGCCGTCTGGTCCGCCGCGCCGACGACACCGGCGTCTTCATCCTGCTCGATTCCATGATGCCGAGCCGGCTGGCCGGCGCCTTCCCGGAGGGGGTGGAGATGCGCCGCGTCGGCCTGAAGCAGGCGGTGGAGGAGACGGCGGAGTTCCTGCGGGGCTGGTGAGGGTCAGCCCGCGGAGGGGGCGGGGGAGAAGGCAGGGCCGTCCCCGGCCACGGCTTCCAGCAACTTCGGCGGAGGCGGCGCGGCGTCGGCGGCGAAACGGGTGGCGAAACGGGCGGCGATCTCGGCGAGCGGGGCGGGGCGGCCCATCAGATAGCCCTGCATCAGGTCGCAGCCCTTCGATTGCAGGAAGCGGAACTGCTCCTCCGTCTCGACCCCCTCGGCGATGGTTTCCAGGCCGAGGCCATGGGCCATCATGATGATGGTTTCGACCAGCCGGGCCGCCGCCGCCTCATCGGTGGCGTCGGAGACGAAGCAGCGGTCGATCTTCAGCATGTCGAAGGGATAGCGCTGCAGATAGCTCAAGCTCGAATAGCCGGTGCCGAAATCGTCGATCGACAGGCGGACGCCGTGGCCGCACAGCGTGTTCAGCGCGTCGGTCACCTCCGGCGCCTCGTCCATCAGGACGCCTTCGGTGATCTCCAGCTCCAGGCGGCCCGGCGGCAGGCCGTGGGCGGCGAGCGCCGCCATCACGCGGATGACGAAGCACGGGTCGCGCAGCTGCCGGGGCGAGACGTTGACGGCGACCCGCGGTGCCGAGGCCTCCCTGCCGAAAAGCCCCGCCGTCTCACGGATCGCCGTCTCGACCACCCAGGCGCCGATCTCGCCGATCAGCCCGGCCTCTTCCGCCACGCAGATGAAATGTCCCGGCGCCAACAGCGTGCCGTCGGGCTGGCGCCAGCGCAGCAGCGCCTCCAGGGCGGCGGGCCGGCGGCTCTCGGCCTCGACGATCGGCTGGTAGTGGAGCACGAATTCGGATTGCAGCACGGCGAGCCTCAGGCGGCTTTCCAGCATGATCCGCCGCTGGACCCGCTCGTTGATTTCGGCCGTGAAGAACTCGTATCGGTTCCGCCCGCGCTCCTTCGCCCGGTAGAGGGCGAGGTCGGCGTTGCGCAGCAGCTCCGGCCCGTCACCGCCGTCCGACGGGTAGAGCGCGATGCCGATGCTGGCCGTCACGTAATGATCCTGGCCGCAGATGCGGAAGGGCGGGGCGAAGGACTCCAGCACCCGTTCCGCGATGCCGCGCGCCGCGACGTTGCCGGCGATGCCGGGCAGCACGATCAGGAACTCGTCCCCGCCCATGCGGGCCAGCGTGTCGCCCTGCCGGATCGACGCCGACAGCCGGGTCGCCGCCTCCCGCAGCAGAGTGTCGCCCGCCTCGTGGCCGAGCGTGTCGTTGACGTTCTTGAAGTTGTCGAGATCGATGAACAGCAGCGCCGACGGCAGCTGGCTGCGCCGGGAGTTCAAAATCGCCTGTTCGAGACGGTCGCGGGTCAGCAGTCGGTTGGCCAGCCCGGTCAGCTCGTCGAAATGCGCCTGCCGGTACAGCTGCTCCTCGTAACTGCGGCGCAGGGCGATGTCGTTCTCCAGCGCGGCGTTCGCCCCGGCCAGCTCGCAATTGGCGGCGTAGAGGTCGCCGGCCAGATCGTTGAGCGACCGGATCAGCTGGTCCAGCTCGTCGGGCCGCTTCCGCTGCGGCCGGTCGAGGGTGAGAAGCGGCGGCGAGGAACGCCGATCATGCTGGCGCAGGCTGGCCGCGATGGAGATCAGGTGGCGCGTCAGCAGCCGGTGGAAGATGAACAGGATGAACCCGGAGACCAGGAAGGTTTTGACGCCCTGGCTGATCAGGATCACCTCCGCCGTGGTCAGCAGGCGATGGTACACGTCGTCCAGGGACGCTTCGACCCGCAGCGTTCCAAGCGTCAGGGACTTGCCCTCCGCCACGCGGATCAGCGGAATTTCCGCATGCAGGTCGGGCCGCTCCTGCGGCGTGCCGACCGTGAGCACCAGGGGAGTCCTCGCGGTCGCGCTGAACTCCCTCACCTCCGCCATCCGAATGTCCGGCAGGAGGATGATGCCGTTGAGCAGCAGGCGCAGCTGGTCGTGGTCGACCACCCACAGGCTGTTGCTCATGCTGGGAACGGTGCTGACCCGTATCTCGTCGAACCGCTCCTCGATCCCGCTCACCCCCCGCCGGAAATCGAAGTAGAGCTGGAGCGCGGTGGACATCAGCGTGATGAGGGTGCTGAACAGAAGGATCCTGTACAGAAGACTGACCGCGATCCCGCCGCCGGCCCACGGGATGGACAAGTGTTGCCGCAAGGGGGGCGGATTTCCATCATTGCCCGGACGGAGCGTTATGCCCCGGCCCGGAGCGCCTCCGTCAGACATGGCCCAGCTCCGCGCTGTTGAGGACTTGCAAGGTAGCGGAGGGCCGGCGGGCGCGGACAGTTGGGGCAGATGCTGATCCTGAAGCGCGGCATCGGACGGCGGACGGACGGAAGCGCGGCGGGCGGGCCGTGGCCGCTTCGGGAAGCCGATGGTTCATGGCGTGCCGCATCGCTTGCGCTCCGCTCCATCCGCACCGGCGCGAGGCCGCCGGTTCAGGCGCCCGCGTCAATGCCGCACTTTATTATCCAGTTGGCTATTATCCAGCCGGGCGTCCCGCACTCTCCAATATGCATTCTTGCCGCCGCCGGGCGATGACGCAAGAGTTTCATGCAAGGGTTACATTTCGCTTTATTGGCCGCTGGCTCCGTCTGCTCATGCCGTCGCCTTGTCCCCGCCGATCCTTCCCTTGCGCTGCATCATCCGGCGGGGGCGTAGACTGCGAGAAGCGCCGACAAAGTCACCACGCTGAGCACCGTGGAGACCAGGATCGCCGAGGAGGTGCGCTCCACATAGGTCTGGTACTGGGTCGCCACCACGAAGGTCAGGGCGCCGGTGGGCAGTGCCGCCAGGATCACGGCGCTTCCGGTCCAGAACGGATCCATCGGGAACAGGGTCTGCGTCAGCACCCAGGCCAGCGCCGGATGCACCAGCAGCTTCAGCGCGCTGATCCACCCGGCTTCCGCCAGCCCGGCGGTCAGCCGCTGCGAGGCCAGGAACAGGCCGATGGCGAACAGGGCGCAGGGACCGGCGGGGGCGCCCATCAGTTCGCAGAAGGTGGCGATCGGCTTGGGCACCGCCACGCCGGGCAGCAGCGCCGACCAGGCGATGCCGGCGGCGGTGGACAGGATCAGCGGATTCTTCGCCAGCGCCCGCCCGACGTCGCGCAGCGCCTTGCCCAGCCCGCCGCCCTGGCTGTTGGCGAACTCCATCCAGACCACGGCGATGCCGACCATGATGGCGCTCATGATGACGGTCGCCAGGATGGTGGGGGCCAGATGGTCCGGGCCGAAGGCGGCCAGGAACAGCGGGATGCCCATGTAGCCGGTGTTGGAGAAGGCGGCGTTCAGCCCCTGCATGCACTGGATCTGCGTGCGCTCCCGCCGCAGGAGCCGGCCGATGATCGCCCCCAACGCATAGACCAGCAGCATCGACCCCAGGAAGGCGCCGATGAAGGGGCCGTTGAAGATCTCCGGGATCGACCGTCGCGCCGTGCCCAGGAACAGCACCGGCGGCAGCGCCATCCAGTAGACGAACTTGTTGAGCGCTTCGGACGAGGCGGGACCGAGCAGCTTCGTCTTTCCCGACAGGAAGCCGGCCAGGATGATGGCGAATACGGGAAAAGCGACATTGAGGACGACGTTCATGACGCGCGACAATAGGGGGAGCCAACCGTCGCGTCGAGCGGCCAACCTCTCCGCCGCGAGCATGGCACCCTTGACGCCGCATGGGCGGTGTCGGACGCCGGGCTTGACGCGGCCGGGGCGCCGTTCGAGATTGCCGGGCGGACACGCGACCGCTCCCCAAGGGAGACCGCCTCATGAGAAAGCCGACAGACGCCATGATCGACCACCACAGCGCCCTCATCTACGTCATGGTCCTGGTTTCCGCCTGCGACGGCGACATGACCGACGCGGAACTGGAGGCCATCGGCGAGAACGTGCGCTACCTGCCGATCTTCAAGGACTACAGCGGCGATCAGGTGATGGCCGCCACCCGCGAATGCACCGCCATGCTGTCCGACAGCGACGGGCTGGACACCGTTCTGACCATCGTCGAGCAGGCGCTGCCGATCAAGCTGCGCGAAACCGCCTATGCGGTCGCCTGCGACATCGCCGCCGCCGATCCCAAGGCCTCGCAGGAGGAACTGCGCATGCTGGAGCTGATCCGCCACCGGCTCGGGGTGGACCGTCTGTGCGCCGCCGCCATCGAACGCGGCGCCCGCGCCCGCCACATGCGCCTGTGATCCCGCCGGCCTTTTCCGTAAGCCCGGAATTCCACTGAAAGCCTGGACATGAGCGAAGAGACCACCCGCCCCGACCTTTCCGGCCAGCGCATCGGCTTCATCGGGCTCGGCCTGATGGGCAAGCCGATGGCCCGTGCCCTGGCCCGCGCCGGTGCGGAACCGGTGGTGACCAGCCGCAGCCCCGGCCCGGTCGCCGAACTGGCGGGGGAGGGCATGATCGCCGCCACCGGTCCGGCCGCGGTCGCCGGACAGGCCGGGATCGTCATCCTGATGCTGACCGACACGGCGGCGGTGGAGGCGATGGCCGACGCGCTGATTCCGGTCCTGCGCCCGGGTCATCTGGTGATCGACATGGGCACCACCGCCGTCGCCGCCACCCGTTCGCTCGCCCAACGGGCCGCTGCGGCCGGTGCGGACTGGCTCGACGCCCCCGTTTCCGGCGGCACGGTGGCGGCGGAGGCCGCGGCCCTGACCATCATGGCCGGCGGTTCCGACGCCGCCTTCGCCCGCGCCCTGCCGGTGCTGCAGGCGATGGGCCGCCGCATCACCCATGTCGGGGCCAGCGGCGCCGGACAGATCGCCAAATCCGCCAATCAGGTCATCGTCGGCCTCACCATCGGCGCCGTGGCGGAGGCGCTGGCCCTGGCGCGCGCGGCCGGCGCCGATCCGGCGAAGGTGCGCGAGGCCATCCGCGGCGGCTTCGCCGAATCCCGCATCCTCGACCTGCATGGCGGCCGCATGGTCAACGGCGACTTCACGCCGGGCGGCCGCGTCACCACCCAGGTCAAGGATCTGCGCCAGGCGGAGGAGCTGGCCCAGCAGTCCGGCATCGACCTTCCGACCCTGGGCCTGTCGCTGGAACTGTTCGAGCTGCTGGTCGAACAGGGCGACGGCGCGCTGGACCATTCCGCGCTCTACCGCCTGTTCGCGCGTTGAGCCGGCCGGGGACGGGCGGGGCGTCATCCCCGCCCGCTTGCGGGCATCGCCGGGTATTCTCGTCCGTTGCGGCAAAGCTGCGGTTTTCGCAAGTTTCTTTTCAAAACGGTTGAGCGCAGGCGCCGCATCGTCCATTCTCCCGGCTTTCCACGGTGCGGCAGACCTTCTGCCGTTCCATCGGCTTAAGACGGGTCAGACGGCGATGACGGGCGAACGCATCTATCTTTACGACACCACGCTGCGCGACGGGGCGCAGACCCAGGACGTGGATTTCTCGGTCGCCGACAAGATTGCGATTGCCAAGGATCTCGACCGTCTGGGCATCGACTATGTCGAAGGCGGCTGGCCCGGCGCCAACCCGACCGACGACCAGTTCTTCGCCGAGGCGCCGGAGCTGACCCGCGCCACCTTCACCGCCTTCGGCATGACCCGCCGCCCCGGCCGCAGCGCCGCCAACGACCCGCAGCTGACGGCGCTGGCGCAGTCGCGCGCCAAGGCGGTCTGCATGGTCGGCAAGACCTGGGACTTCCATGTCGACGTCGCGCTGAACATCCCGCGCGAGGAGAACCTCGACCTGATCCGCGACAGCATCGCCGCGCTGCACGCCGCCAAGGGCGAGGCGCTGTTCGATGCCGAGCATTTCTTCGACGGCTACAAGCGCAACCCGGACTATGCCGTTTCCTGCATCAAGGCGGCGTATGAGGCCGGCGCGCGCTGGATCGTGCTGTGCGACACCAACGGCGGCACCCTGCCGCACGAGATCGACGCCATCGTGCGGGAGGTGGTGGAGACGCACGGCATCCCCGGCGACAATCTCGGCATCCACTGCCACAACGACACCGAGAACGCCGTCGCCAACTCGCTGGCGGCGGTGCGGGCCGGCGCGCGCATGGTCCAGGGCACCATCAACGGCCTGGGCGAGCGTTGCGGCAACGCCAACCTCGTCTCGCTGATCCCGACGCTGATGCTGAAGCTGGGGTACGAGACCGGCATCCGGCGCGAGGATCTGCATCTCCTGACCCAGCTGAGCCGCGCCTTCGACGACCGCCTGAACCGTGCCCCCAACCGGCACGCCCCTTACGTCGGCGCCAGCGCCTTCGCCCATAAGGGCGGGCTGCATGTCTCGGCGGTGGAGAAGGATCCGTCGTCCTACGAGCATGTGGTGCCCGAGGCCATCGGCAACCGCCGCCAGATCGTGATGTCGGACCAGGCCGGCCGCTCCAACCTGATCGTGCGGCTGCGCGACATCGGCATGGCGGTGGACGCGAAGGACGACCGGCTGGCCGGCCTGCTCGATCTGGTGAAGCAGCGCGACAGCGACGGCTACGCCTATGACACGGCGGAGGCCAGCTTCGAGCTTCTGGTCCGGCGCGAGCTGGGCGAGGTGCCGCGCTTCTTCGAGCTTCTGCGCTTCCACGTCACCGACGAGCGCCGCTACAACGCCGTCGGCAAGCTGGTGGTGGAATCGGAGGCGGTGGTGCGCGTCCGCGTCGGCGACGCCATCCGGCTGGAGGTGGCTGACGGCAACGGCCCGGTCCACGCGCTGGACGTCGCCATGCGCAAGGCGCTGGAGCCGGTCTATCCGGCGCTGGCCCAGCTCAGCCTGTCCGACTACCGCGTCCGCATCCTGGCCGCCAAGGACGGCACCGGCGCCATGCCGCGCGTGCTGATCCGCAGCGCGCACACCGACGGCAGCGAATGGTCGACGCTGGGTGTCTCCACCAACATCATCGAAGCCTCGATGGAAGCGCTGGTGGACAGCTACACCTACGCCCTGATGAAGAGCGAGGCCAAGCCGGTCTGAGGGTCGGAGGCACGCGCGTCCGGGGGGGGCACGCGGCACCTTTCCACCATGGCGATGTTCTGTTAGCTACAGCGGCTTCGGGGCGCTCGCATTCACGCGGGGACTGCTCCGGTCACAGGCGCCCGTATTGCCGCGGGTCCGCTTTCGGAGGATCATCGCCATGCTCTGGCTTGCCGCCTATATCGGCAGCATTCTTGCCATCAACTTCGCCTTCAGCCTGTTTCCGCACCTGGATCTGGTCTGGTCCTGCTGGGCCGGGCTGATCTTCATCCTGCGCGACATGGTGCAGGTGCGATTCGGCCATTGGTCGCTCGCCGCCATGCTGGGCGGCACCGTGCTGTCCTATCTGTTGACCGATCCCGTCGTCGCCACCGCCAGCGTGCTCGCCTTCGCGGTGTCGGAGATGATCGACTGGGCGGTCTTCACCATCACCCGCCGTCCGCTGCGCGACCGTCTGTGGATCAGCGCCGCCCTGTCGGTGCCGGTCGACACCGCCATCTTCTTCGGCATGCTGGACATCTGGGATCCCGCGGTGTGGGCCGCCAGCTTCGCGTCGAAGCTGCTGGGCGTGTCGGCGGTGTGGCTGCTGATGCGTGCGCGGGCGGGGCGGATGGCCGTGACGGCCTGAAGCCCGGCCGAAAGCCCGGGGCGCCGTCGCCGGCGGCGCCCCGCCTCCACCGAATCTTAACCGCGGCGGCGGTAGACTCCTCCAAGCCCCTGTCCGGCCCGGAGGAAGGCCGACCATGGCCACCCATCGAACGCTGCACGGAACGCCGTACCCGGCCCCGCCTCCCGATCCGTTGCGGCGGGATGCGCCGGACGCGCTTGCTCCGCAGCAGGCTCCCCATTCCGAAGCCGCCCATCCGACCCGCACGCTGATCGTCGTCCTGATCGCGCTGCTGACCCTGGCCGGGCTGGCCTATGGCGGCGGCGTCGCGGTGGACCGCATCGTGGAGCAGCGGCGGATCGAGGAGCGCATGGGGCCGAAGCCCAACCTCGCGCGGCTGCCGGCGATCGAGGTGCCGCTGGGCGGCCTGCGCGCGGTGGAGATGCAGGTCTCGCTGGTGCTGGCGCCGCAGGTGGAGGCCGACCGCGTCCTGCGCTACCAGGACCGCATCGCCGACCGGCTGTTCCAGACCGTCGGCCAGGCCGGCGCCGAAGCCCTGACCGGAACCGGCTCCGCCGCCTTCATGAAGGCGCGCGTCAGGGAGGCCGTGAACCGCGAGGCCGGGACCGGCCTGATCCGCGACATCTACATCGAACGCATGGTCGTCAAGTGACGGACGCGTGGCTCGTTCCGCGATGGGGCTTGTCTTGTGCGGCGCAATAGACTATCTAGGGCGTCTTGATCGCTGGAGGCTCGCGCGTCTCTTGAGCGAGACGCGCTGTGATTGCGCAACGGCAGCCCCTTGCGGGGCAAACGTCCCGGTGTTCTAGGGACGATCTCGCCGCTGCATCGGATAGACGCCTCTCCCTCTATCGACCTCCTCCCGGCGAGACCGCCGGTATGTCCCACGCCCGCCATCGGGGCGCGCGGGGCCGTACCGTGTTGCTTTGAGAAGGTTGTTACGACTTGACGTTTTCCGAACTCGGCCTGCACCCGCTCGTCCTGAAGGCCCTCGAGGCGTTCGAATACACCACCCCGACCCCGGTCCAGCTCGCCGCCATTCCGCCGGCGCTGCAGGGTCGCGACATCCTCGCCACCGCCGAGACCGGCACCGGCAAGACCGCCGCCTTCATGCTGCCGGCGCTGACCCGCACCGCCGAGATGCCGCTGAACGGCGCCGCCACCCCGCGCGTGCTGGTTCTGGCCCCGACCCGTGAACTGGCCAAGCAGGTCACCGACGCCGCCCGCAAATACGCGAAGTTCATGAAGCTGAACATCGTGGACGTGGTCGGCGGCATGCCCTACCGCGAGCAGCTGCGCCTGCTGTCGCGTCCGGTCGACGTTCTTGTCTGCACCCCGGGCCGCCTTCTGGACCATGTCGCCCGCCGCCGCATCGCGCTGGACGAGGTTGAGGTGCTGATCCTCGACGAGGCCGACCGCATGCTGGACATGGGCTTCCTCGACGATGTCGAGACCATCGCCAAGTGCTGCCCGCCGACGCGCCAGACCCTGCTGTTCACCGCCACGCTGGACCGCCGCATGGCGCAGCTGGCCGGCAACCTGCTGCGCAACCCGGAGCGCGTGGCCGTCGAAAGCCAGGCGACTGCGATCAACGTCGAGCAGCGCCTGCACCATGCCGACGACATGGAGCACAAGCGCCGCCTGCTGCAGCATTTCGCCGCCCAGGAAGAGGTCGGCAAGGCGATCATCTTCGCCGCCACCAAGCGTGATGCCGACACGCTGGCCGAGGAGCTGAGCGCCGCCGGCCATGCCGCCGCCGCCCTTCACGGCGACATGGACCAGACCAAGCGCAACCGCACGCTCCAGCGTCTGCGCACCGGTCAGGTCCGCCTGCTGGTCGCCACCGACGTCGCCGCCCGCGGCATCGACGTGCGCGACATCACCCACGTCATCAACTTCGACCTGCCGCGTTCGGCGGAGGACTATGTCCACCGCATCGGCCGCACCGGCCGCGCCGGCGCCTCGGGCGTTGCGATCTCCTTCGCCGCCCGCGCCGACCGCGAGACCCTGGTCCGCATCGAGCGCTACACGAAGGCGACGCTCGAGGTGCATGTGGTGCCCGGCCTGGAGCCGACGCGCCCCTTCACCACCGCCGGCCGTCCGCCGGCCCGCAACGGCCGTCCGGGCGGCGGCAAGCCGTGGCACCGCAACGGCGAGTCCAAGGGTCCGCACGCCCCGCGCGGCCCGCGCCCGGACTATGCCCGCAACGACAACCACCGCGGCGACTCCCGCCCGGACCACGCCCATGCCCGCCGTGAAGCCCACGGCGGCAAGCCGGCGGCCCGTGCCAAGAGCTGGTAAGTCGGCAGCGTCCCTGACGCCTCCGACCGTCGAATGAAAAAAGCCCTCCCTGCCGGCCTTGTGGTCGGCAGGGAGGGCTTTTTTCATGTCAGGAATGATTGGTTCAGCGAGATTTTACTGGAACGCGATCTTCGCGTTGTCGCCGGGATCGGGCGACTGGCCGGTCAGCTTCGCCTTCACATAGCCGTAGGCGTAGACCATGGTGCTCGATGGGCTGTCCCAGTATTCGGCCTGATCGACCGACACCTTCAGCAGGGCGATCTCCGGGTCGTCGGGGCCCTGGGGGAACCAGGTGGTCATGATGTCGCGCCACAGGAACCGGATCTTGTCGCGGTCGCGCACGACCTCGGCGATGCCGGAGACGGACACGTAGTCCTGCTTTTCCGGGTTGGAATAGGCGAGATTGACGCGCCAATGGCGGTCGATCTCCGACACCTTTTCGGAATGGGCGCGGGTGAAGAACCACAAGGTGCCGTCTTCGAACCCCGCATGGGACAGAGTCGCCATCGGACGGGAGTTCAGCCGGCCGTTGTCGTCCAGCGTCGTCATCATCGCGACCTGAACGCCCTTCATCATCTCCCAGAGCTTCTTGACGTCGCCCTGGTCGGGGCTGTGGCCGTGGCCGGCGGTGGTGCTGTGGACCATGGTCTGCCTCTCGTTCGGTAGCCCAGCGGAGACAGGGGGAACGCCCTTATCCGTCAAAAGGTTCCGGGTTGGGCGTTCACTCCTCCGACCGACCATGAACCCGTCCCGGCGTGGAAATGGTCGATCCGGGTCAGCGACCAGGGATCGATCCGCAGCCGCAGCGCCGCCTCCGGCGTCAGATCCAGCGCCAGCGCCAGCGCGCCGCGGATGGTGCCGGCATGGATCACCGCGACCAGATCGCGTCCTGCATGCAGCTCCGTCAGCCGCCGCAGCGCCGCCGCCGTGCGCTCCATCACCGTGGCGAAGCTCTCGCCGCCGGGCGGGGCGTGGCGGGCCGGGTCGCGCCAGAAGCGCGCCGCCGCCTCCGCGTCACGCTGCGCCGCGGTGTCGTGGCTGATGCCTTCCCAAACGCCGAAATCCTGCTCGGCCAGCGCCGGCTCCACCACCGCGGTGTCGGCAAGGCGGGGGTTGCGGGTCCACAGCGCCTGGGCGGTCTGCCGGCTGCGGCGGAGCGGGCTGGTCAGCCACAGCGCGTTGGCGGGCAGGCCGGCGGCGAGCGCCGCCGCCGCCGCGCGGTTGCCGGTATCGGCCTCGCGGTCGCTCGACCCGCAGATGACGTTGCCGGGGTTGTGGACCGGCGCATGGCGGATCAGCCACCAGCGGGTGACGATCAGGGGGGTGAGGCTCACCGCGTTCATGCCGATGTTCCCAGGACGGAGGATAGGGTCAGCAGGACCGCGGCCTCCGCCACCTGCTGGGCCGCGCCGAAGACGTCGCCGGTCTGCCCGCCGAGATGGCGCCGGGCGAGCGCCCCCACCGCGGCCACCCCCAGCAGGGATGCCCCCAGCGCCGGCAGGGCAAGGCCGCCGAGAACGGCCGCCGCGATCGCGATGCCGGAAACCAGCGCCAGAAGCACGGTCGCCATTGCCGGCCGCCCCTGTGCCGCCGCCAGCCCGTCTCGCCGGGCCGGGGGCAGGATGCGCGCCATCGCCGCCAGTCCGCAGCGCGACAGAGCGCCCGCCGCCACCAGCGCCGCGACCGCCGCCGGCACCGGCAGGGCCGCCAGCGCCGCCGCGCGGATGCCGACCGAGAACACCAGCGCCAGCACGCCATAGCTGCCGACGCGGCTGTCGCGCATGATCTCCAGCTTGCGGACCGGATCGCGCCCGCCGCCGAAGCCGTCGGCGACATCGGCCGCGCCGTCCTCGTGCAGTCCGCCGGTCAGCCGCACCATCGCCGCCAGGGCCAGCAGCGCGCCGGCCAGCGGCGGCAGGTTCAGCGCCGCCGCCGCCGCGAACACCGCTCCGCCGGCCAGCCCGACCAGCGCCCCCACCGGTGGAAACCATCCCATCGCCCGCGCCCCGGCCCCCTCCGCCAGCGGCCCGTTGAGCGGACCCAGCGGCGGGAAGGGAAGGCGGGTAAGGAACACCAGCGCCAGGGCGGCGTCCTGGGTCCAGCGCGGGGGAGGGGCGGCGGTCGCATCACGCATGATCGGCATCGACTACGCCCAAGCGGCGTTCGGCGCAACCCTGCTCGGCGGACGGCGTCGGCGCTCGTTCCCGCCGGTCCGATTCCTTGACCGGAACACTCGGTCCGCCTACCTTGTCCGTTTGAACTCCCCCTATCAGCATCGAGCACCCATGGCCCGTCTTCCGATCCTCGTCGCCCCGCATCCGATCCTGAAGCGCAAGGCGCAACCCGTCGCCGAAGTGGATGCGCGCGTCGTCAAGCTGATGGATGACATGGTGGAGACCATGTACGACGCCAACGGCATCGGTCTGGCCGCCCCGCAGGTCGGCGTGCTCGACCGCGTCATCGTCGTCGACGTCCATGAGAAGGGCGAGCCGCCGAACCCGATCCGCCTCGCCAACCCGGAAATCGTCTGGTCGTCCGACGAGAAGTCGGTGTGCGAGGAGGGCTGCCTGTCGGTGCCGGAGCAGTATGCCGAGGTCACCCGGCCCCAGCGCATCCGCGTCCGTTATCTGGACGAAAAGAACCAGCAGCAGGAGATCGAGGCCGACGGGATGCTCGCCACCTGCATCCAGCACGAGATCGACCATCTGAACGGCGTCCTGTTCGTCGATTACCTGTCGATGCTGAAGCGGAACATCCTGCTGAAGAAGGTCCAGAAGATGCAGAAGGCGACGGCCTGACCAGCCCGAAAACCAAGCCTCGACAGGAACAGATGACCCCGCTCCGTCTCGTCTTCATGGGCACGCCGGATTTCGCCGTGCCCAGCCTTGCCGCGCTGATCGAGGCGGGGCATCAGGTCGTCTGCGCCTACAGCCAGCCGCCGCGTCCGGCCGGCCGTGGCCAGCAGGTGCAGAAATCGCCGGTCCACCGCTTCGCCGAGGATCGCGGCATCCCCGTGCGCACGCCCAAGAGCCTGCGCAATGCCGAGGCCCAGGCCGAGTTCGCCGAACTCCAGGCCGATGCCGCGGTGGTCGCCGCCTATGGCCTGATCCTGCCGCAGCCGATCCTCGACGCGCCGCGGCTGGGTTGCGTCAACGTGCATGGCTCGCTGCTGCCGCGCTGGCGCGGGGCGGCGCCGATCCAACGCTCCATCCTGGCCGGCGATGCCGAAACCGGGATCACCATCATGCAGATGGACATCGGGCTCGACACCGGCGCCATGCTGTCGAAGGAGGCGGTGGCGATCACCCCCGCCACCACCGCCAGCAGCCTGCATGACGAGCTGGCGGCGCTCGGCGCCCGCATGATCGTCCCGGCGCTGGAGGGTCTGGCCGCCGGCACGCTGACCGCCGTGCCGCAGCCGGAGGACGGCGTCACCTACGCCGCCAAGCTGACGCGCGAGGATGGCCGGCTCGACTGGAGCCAGCCCGCCGCTTATGTCGAGCGGCAGGTCCGCGCCCTGACCCCTTGGCCGGGCTGCTGGTTCGACGCGGCGAATGGCGAGCGCATCAAGGTTCTGGCGGCGGAACCCGCGGCCGGCACGGGCACGCCCGGCACGCTTCTGGACGACCGGCTGACCGTGGCCTGCGCCGATGGCGCGGTGCGGCTGACCAGGGTGCAGCGGCCCGGCAAGGCGCCGGTGGACGGCGCGGCCTTCCTGCGCGGCTTCGCGCTGGCGGTCGGGCAGCCGGTTTCCGCCCCCGAATCCGCCAATTCCGTTACGGACTGACCGCCGTGCAGCGCTGGAAACTGACCGTCGAGTATGACGGCCGTCCCTTCGTCGGCTGGCAGCGCCAGGACAACGGCCCCTCCGTGCAGCAGAGTCTGGAGGAGGCGGTGCAGCGCCTGTCGGGCGAGGCGGTGCGGGTCCATGGCTCCGGCCGCACCGATGCCGGGGTGCATGCGCTGGGGCAGGTCTGCCATTTCGACCTGGAAAAGCCCTTCACCGGCCTGAAGCTGCGCGACGCCCTGAATTTCCACCTGAAGCCGGCGCCCATCGCGGTGCTGGAGGTGGAGGCGGTGACCGAAGCCTTCCACGCCCGGCTGACCTCGACCGGCCGCGCCTATGTCTACCGCATCGTCAACCGCCGGGCGCCGCTGGCGCTCGACGCCGGCCGGGCATGGCACGTCACCCGCCCGCTGGATGCCGAGGCGATGCACGCGGCGGCGCAGATCCTGGTGGGGCAGCACGACTTCACCAGCTTCCGCGCCGCGCTCTGTCAGGCCAAGTCGCCGGTGAAGACGCTCGACCGGCTGGATGTGGAGCGCCAGGGCGAGGAAATCCGCGTCCATGCCGCCGCGCGCTCCTTCCTGCACCATCAGGTGCGCAACATGGTCGGCACGCTGGAACTGGTCGGGGCCGGCAAATGGACCCCCGACGATGTGCGCCGTGCGCTGGAGGCCCGCGACCGCGCCAAGGCCGGGCCGACCTGCCCGCCGGACGGGCTGTATTTCATGGCGGCGCGCTACTGAGCGTAGGCGCTTCCCTCCAGCCGCGTCCGTTCGGCGCCGAAGACCGCCACCAGATGCTCGATCACCGCCCGCACCCGCGGCACCTCCCGGCGGTCGCGGTGGACCAGCAGCCAAGCCTCGCGGGTCAGCGGCGGGCCGGGCAGCGGTAGACGCTCCAGCCCGGGTACGCCGTCCGCCAGCATGCGGGGCAGGAAGGCGGTGCCGAAGCCGGCGACCGCCGCGGCAAGCTGGCCCTGCACGCTGTTGGAGCGGAAGGCGATGCGCCGCCCGCCGCCATGGCGGTCCAGCCACAGCGCCTCCGGCAGCTCCGCCATCGACTCGTCATAGGCGATCAGCGTGTCGGGCGCGCCCGGCGCGGCATAGAGCCCATAGCCCAGCGTCGCCAGCCGCCGGCCGACCAGATCGCCGCGCTGCGGCCGGGCCAGCCGGATCGCCAGATCGGCTTCCCGCCGCGCGAGGCTGAGGGTGCGGTTGTCGACGATGAACTCCAAATCCAGGGCCGGGTTGGCCGTCCGCAGCGGTCCCAGGCGTGGGATCAGGAAGATGTCGGCCAGCGCCTGGGTCATGGTCAGCCGCACGGTGCCGGTCAGCCCGGCGTCGTCGCCCTCGCGGCGGCGGATCGCCTGCGCCCGCTCGTCCATCGCCTCGGCCAGGGCGCGGACGCTCTCTCCCTCTTCGGTCAGGACATAGCCGTCGGGCCGGCGTTCCATCAGGCTGCGGCCGAGAGCGCTTTCCAGCGCGGCCAGCCGGCGCCCGACCGTGGCGTGGCTCAGCCGCAGGCCGCGTGCCGCCGCCGACAGGCTGCCGGCCCGCGCCAGTTCCAGGAAGACGCGCAGGTCATCCCAATCGAGCGGCCCTGTGAATTTCTGAACAGGCATCGTGCAAGGATAGCGGATGGCTGCGCATCGGTGAACGGGGCAGCATCGCCGTCATCAACGCTCACCTGACTGCGGAGCCCCCCGATGACGAACCCAACCGCCAAGACCCTGCGCCAGATCGCCGGCGCGCCGGACACGCCCAGCCCGTTGGACAAGGCGGTGCTGGTGCTGATCGACCTTCAGCGCGAATACACCGACGGCGCCCTGCGCCTGTCGGGCGTCGATGCGGCGGTGGAGAAGGCGGCGGCGCTGCTGGACCTCGCCCGCGCCAGCAAGGTTCCGGTGATCCACATCGTCCACCACACCGCGGCGGGAGCGCCTGTGTTCGACCCGACCGGACCGATGGCGGAGATCGTCCCGGCAGTCGCTCCGCGCGACGGCGAACCGGTGATCGTGAAGAGGCTCGCCAACGCCTTCGCCGGCACCGACCTGCAGCGGGTGGCCGGCGACACCGGGCGTGCCGAGATGATCGTCGCCGGTTTCATGACCCACAACTGCGTCAGCAGCACCGTGCGGTCGGCGGTGGATCACGGCTGGCGGGTGACGGTCGTGGCGTCGGCCACCGCCACCCGCGACCTGCCGGACGGCAAGGGCGGGGTGGTGCCGGCGGCCGGCATCCAGCGCGGCGTGCTGACCGGTTTGTCCGACAGCCTCGCCGTGGTGGTGGAGGATGCGCGGGCCTGGAAATAATCCCCCTCTCCCCGGGGGGAAGAGGGGGATTTGCATAGCCCCGCTCCCTTACTTCTTCTCGGCCTTCCAGTAATAGTTGGTGTCGAAGCTGGGGCCCCAGACGAGGCCGGAGACGTTCTTGCGCTCCGCCACCATCTCGGTCTGCTGGAACATGATGACGAAGGGCGAGTCGGCCAGGACCGAGCGCTGGAGTTCCTCGTACATCTGGGCGCGCTTGGCGCTGTCGCGCTCCTCGACCGCGGCGGCGGTCTTCCTGGTCAGCTCCGGGATGTCCCAGGCGTTGCGCCAGGCCAGCGGCTTTGCCTTGGCGTTGTCGCTGTTGTCCGGGTTGGAGGCGAAGGTGTCGGCGTTGGAGTTCGGATCCTGATAGTCCGCGCCCCATTGCTGGATCATCAGTTCGTGGTTGCGGGCACGGTACCTGGTCAGCACCTGCTTGCCGTCGCCGGGGATGATCTCGATCTTCACGCCGGCCTTGGCGGCGCTGGCCTGGATCGCCTGGGCCATGTCCTGGGTCGGGTTGGTGTTGCGCACGTCCATGCTGACGGTGAAGCCGTCGGGATAGCCGGCCTTCGCCAGCAGCTCCTTCGCCTTGGCCGGATCGTATTTGTAGGGGTTGTCGTTGACGGCGCCCAGGAAGCCCTTGGGCAGGAAGGCCTGATGGACGGCGCCGATGCCGTTCATGATGGTTCCGGCCATGCCGTCGTAATCGACCAGATACTTGAACGCCTCGCGCACCTCGGGCTTGGCCAGGGTGGGATTCTTCTGGTTCAGGGCGAGATACCACAGCGTGCCCTTCGGCGCCTGGACCAGACGGATGGCGTCGCTGGACTTCAGCGGCTCGAACTGCTCCGGCTTCAGGTTGCGGGCCACGTCGATGTCGCCCTTCTCCAGCAGCAGGCGCTGGGTCGCCGGTTCCGGGATGTGGCGGATCAGCACGCGCTTCAGCTTCGGCGCGCCCTGCCAGTATTTCGGGTTGGCGTCGAGGGTCAGCAGCTCGCTCGCCTTCCACTGCCGCAGGACGAAGGGACCGGAGCCGGCGGAGTTGGTCTTGAGCCAGCCGGCGCCGAAGTCGCCGTCCTTCTCCTTGCTCTTGAGCAGCTTGGAGTCGACGACCGACGCCACGTCGGCGGTCAGGCAGTAGAGCACGAAGGTGGGAGCGTAGGCCTTGTCGGTGGTGAAGACCAGCGTGCGCGGGTCGGTGGCGCGGACCATCTGCTCCACATTGTCCGGGGTCAGGCCGAACTGGGTCAGGATGAAGGCCGGACCCTTGTTCATCTTCACCGCGCGGGTGAAGGACCATGCCACGTCCTCCGCCGTCAGCGGGTTGCCGGAATGGAAGGCGATGCCGTCGCGGATCTTGAAGGTGAAGGTCTTGCCGTCGGGCGACACGGTCCAGCTTTCGGCGACCTCGCCCTCGATCTTGCTGACGTCGTTGACGTCGAAATGGATCAGGCGGTCATAGATCTGGGCGCTGTATTCGGCCCCCGACAGCTCGAAGATCTCGGCCGGGTCGAGGCTGACGATGTCGTCGAACTGCCAGGCCATCACCAGCGCGTCCTTCGGCGTGTCGGCGATGGCCGGAGCGGCGAAACCGGCGAGGGCGAGAGCGGCGGCGCCGAGAACCGTCTGCGCAATGAGGCCGCGCTTGAAGCTGGTCATCCGTGATGTCTCCCTGGAGGCCCGTTCGGGCGCTGTTGAGGGACGGAATCTTCCCGCCGCCTTCCATGGCATGTCAACTCGGCCGGAGGGCAGGTTTCATGGGATGGTTTGGCAGGCCAAATTGGCAGTGCAAATTGGCGGGACGGGTTGCAATTCGCGGGGAAAGCGCCTAGCTCCTAACGCCCCCCGGCACCATTCTTGTATTCGCGGATACTCGGCAGAAGGAAACCACCGTCATGGGCTATACCGTCGCGGTCATCGGCGCCACCGGCAATGTCGGGCGCGAGATCCTGCAAACGCTGGCCGAACGGAAGTTCCCGGCCGACAAGGTCATCGCCCTGGCCTCCGAAAAATCGATCGGGCAGGAGGTGTCCTATGGCGAGGACGACATCCTCAAGGTCCAGGATCTCAACAAGTTCGACTTCCACGGCGTGGACATCGTTCTGTCGTCGCCGGGCGCCAAGGTGTCGGCCGTCCATGTGCCCCGCGCCGCCGCGGCCGGTGCCGTCGTGATCGACAACACCTCGCATTTCCGCATGGACCCCGACGTGCCGCTGGTGGTGCCGGAGGTGAACCCGGAGGCGCTGGCCGGCTATCGCAAGCGCGGCATCATCGCCAATCCCAACTGCTCCACCATCCAGATGGTGGTGGCGCTGAAGCCGCTGCACGACCGCTTCAAGATCCGCCGCGTGGTGGTGTCGACCTACCAGTCGGTGTCGGGCGCCGGCAAGGAGGCGATGGACGAGCTGTTCACCCAGACCCGCGCCATCTTCGTCAACGACCCCATCACCAAGAGCGTCTTCCCCAAGCAGATCGCCTTCAACGTCATCCCCCACATCGACGCCTTCATGGAGGACGGGTCCACCAAGGAAGAGTGGAAGATGATGGTGGAGACCAAGAAGATCCTCGATTCGAAGATCAAGGTCGCCGCCACCTGCGTCCGCGTTCCGACCTTCATCGGCCATGCCGAGTCGATCAACATCGAGACGGAGGAGCCGATCAGCGCCGAGGAGGCCCGTGTCATCCTGCGCGCCGCCCCCGGCGTGTCGGTGGTCGACCAGCAGACCGGCGACGGCTATGTCACCCCGGTCGAGGTCGCCGGCGACAACCCGGTCTTCGTCAGCCGCATCCGCGACGACTTCACGGTGGAGAACGGCCTGTCCTTCTGGTGCGTCGCCGACAACCTGCGCAAGGGCGCCGCGCTGAACGCCGTGCAGATCGCGGAGCTGCTGGTGCGGGACTACATGGTGGAGTGAGGGTCGGGCAACGTTTCGCCCCCACCCTAACCCTCCCCCGGTTCACGGGGGAGGGGACAGCCGTGCAGCCACTCTCCCACCTTCCCACCCTCCCGGATTGCCGGTAGGCTGAACCGTCCCACCTGACCGGGCGGTTCCGTGCTCCGCATCCTGCCGCTGTTGTGCCTCGTTTTGCTGGTGCTCACCGGGTGCGGCATCGATGCCGACCAGGATGTCCTGTGCCGGAAGCTGATCCCGGCCTTCGAACCCGGTCCCGTCTCCGATCTGTCCACCCGGACCTATGCCGAGGACCGCCGGGTTCTGCGCATCGACTACCGCAGCGGCGACCAGCGCCACTGGATCGCCTGCCGCTTCGCCGGAACCGGCATGGAGGAGGGGCGGCGCAGCCTGGTGTCGGTGGCGACCGACCGCACCGGCTGGCTGACCGACATGCGATTCGCCATGCTGCAGCAATGGCTGCGCATCAAGCCGCCGCGCGATGCCGTCGGCGCCGCGGTCGAAGTCGAACGGGCGCAGCCGACGCGCTGGACCCCCCTCCTGTTCCTGGCCCAGCAGATCGTCAACGCTGCCACCGTCGCCTGCGTCTACGGGCTGCTCGCCCTGGGCTACACCCTGGTCTACGCCATCCTCAGCCAGATCAATCTGGCGATGGGAGAGCTGACGATGCTCGGCGCCATGCTGACGGCGATCGCGGCGGCCGGGCTGGGCATGGCCGGCTGGGCGACATGGCCGCCGGCGCTGCTGGGCGTGCTGGTGCTGGCGATGGGCTTCACCGCGGTGCAGGGCTGGGCCATGGACCGGCTGGTGTTCCGCCGCCTGCGCGGGGTGCGCAACCACACGCCGCTGATCGTCGCCGTCGGGCTGTCCATCGCCTATCAGGAGGGGGTGCGGCTGCTGCAAGGCGCCCGCGACTGGTGGCCGGCGCCGGTGCTGACCGGCCGCCACGACCTGCTGAGCGACGGCGCCTTCACCGTGACCGCGCTGACGGCGCAGCTGGCGATCCTGGCGTTGACCGGCGGGCTTTATGCCCTGTTGTGGGGGATCATGCAGCGCACCGCCTTCGGCCGGGCGCATCGTGCCTGCACCGACGACATCGCGGCGGCGGAACTGGTCGGGGTGGACGTCAACCGCACGGTGGCGGCGACCTTCGCCATCGGCGGCGGGCTGGCCGCGGCGGCGGGGGCGGTGATCGCGCTCTATTACGGCGGGGTGAACTTCTTCACCGGCTACCTGATCGGCTTCAAGGCGCTGGCCGCGGCGGTGGTCGGCGGCATCGGCTCGGTGCCGGGGGCGATGCTGGGCGGCGCCCTGCTGGGGCTGGTGGAGACCTTCTGGTCTGCCTATTTCGCCATCGCCTACAAGGACATCGTGGCGTTCGGACTGCTGACGCTGTTCCTGATCTTCCGGCCGCAGGGACTGATGGGACAGGCGCGGGGGAGGGGAGATTAGGGGGTGTTGCTGTGGATGCCCCTTCCCTCCCCGGCCTTTGCCGGGGAGGGAAGGGGCAAAGATCCTTACAGAGCGCGGACGTCCGCCAGACGCCCCGTCACCGCCGCCGCCACGGCCATCGCCGGGCTGACGAGGTGGGTGCGGCCGCCGCGGCCCTGACGGCCTTCGAAGTTGCGGTTGGAGGTCGAGGCGCTGCGCTCGCCCGGAGCCAGGCGGTCGGCGTTCATCGCCAGGCACATGGAGCAGCCCGGCTCGCGCCACTCGAAGCCGGCCTCGGTGAAGATCTTGTCCAGACCCTCTTCCTCGGCCTGCTCCTTGACCAGACCCGAACCGGGAACCACCAGGGCGCGCACGCCCTCGGCGACCTTGCGGCCCTTGGCGACCTCGGCGGCGGCGCGCAGGTCTTCGATGCGGCCGTTGGTGCAGGAGCCGATGAAGACGGTGTCCACCTTCACCTCGGTCAGCGGCTGGCCGGGGGTCAGGCCCATATAGGCGAGCGAGCGCTCGACGGCGGCGCGCTTGCCGGCGTCGGCGATCTCGGCCGGGTTCGGCACGGTCGCGGTGATCGGCAGCACGTCCTCGGGGCTGGTGCCCCAGGTGACCTGCGGGACGATGTCGGCGGCGTTCAGAACGACGGTGGCGTCATAGACCGCGCCCTCGTCCGACGGCAGGGTCTTCCAGTACTGGACGGCCTGCTCCCAGGCGCCGGCCTTCGGGGCCAGGGCGCGGCCCTTGACGTATTCGAAGGTCTTCTCGTCCGGGGCGATCAGGCCGGCGCGGGCGCCGCCTTCGATCGCCATGTTGCAGACGGTCATGCGGCCTTCCATCGACAGGTCGCGGATGGCTTCGCCCGCGAATTCGATGACGTAGCCGGTGCCGCCGGCGGTGCCGATCTTGCCGATGATGGCCAGCACGATGTCCTTGGCGGTGACGCCCGGGTTCACCTTGCCGTCCACGCGGATCAGCATGTTCTTGGCCGGCTTCTGCAGCAGGGTCTGGGTGGCCAGCACATGCTCCACCTCCGACGTGCCGATGCCGAAGGCCAGCGCGCCGAAGGCGCCGTGCGTGGCGGTGTGGCTGTCGCCGCAGACGATGGTCGCGCCCGGCAGGGTGAAGCCCTGTTCCGGGCCGACGATGTGGACGATGCCCTGGCGGACGTCGTCCATCGGGAAATAGCGGACGCCGAAGTCGCGGGCGTTCTTGTCCAGCGTCTCCACCTGGATCCGGCTCTCCTCCTCGGTGATGCCCTTGGAGCGGTCGGTGGTGGGGACGTTGTGGTCGGGTACGGCGAGAGTGGCTTCCGGACGCCGCACCTTGCGGCCGGCAACGCGCAGTCCTTCGAACGCCTGCGGGCTGGTCACTTCATGGACCAGATGGCGGTCGATGTAGAGGATGCAGGTGCCGTCGTCCTGGCGATGCACGACGTGGCTGTCCCAAATCTTGTCGAACAGAGTGCGCGGCTTGGACATCGGAAAACTCTCTCTCGCGGTACGACAGGCGCAGAACAATCGGAGGCCGCACCATAGCCTTGTGTCGCGCCGGGGACAAGCACGGCCATACGTCTTTCGCCGCAAGCCTGTCCCCCGCAACAATATATCGCGCTAAGGCCTTACGGCAGCATCTTGCCGGGGTTCAGCAGGCCGTCGGGATCGAGCGTCGCCTTGATGGCGCGCAACATGTCGAACTCCACCGGCCCCTTGATGACCGGCATCTCGTCCTTCTTGAAGCGGCCGACGCCATGCTCGGCGGAGATCGAGCCGTCGAGCTTGAAGATCACCTCGTTGACGACGTGGCAGATCTCGTCCCAGCGGTCGAGATAGGCTTTGGTGTCGGCGCCCTCGGGCTGGCTGAGGTTGAAGTGGATGTTGCCGTCGCCGACATGGCCGAAGGGGGTCGGGCGGATGCCGGGGCAGGCCCGCTCCACCGCCGCCTCGGCCAGTTCGATGAACTCGGCGACGCGGGACACCGGGATCGACACGTCGTTCTTGATCGACCCGCCCTCGAACTTCTGCGCCTCGACGATGGCCTCGCGGATGAACCACAGCTGCTTGGCCTGGGCGTCGGACCGGGCCAGCGTGGCGTCGGTCGCCAGCTCGGCCTCGAACGCCTCGCCCAGCGCGGTCTCCACCGTCTCCTGGAAGGCGTCGGACTGGGTGCCGGCCGTCAGCTCGGTCAGGACATACCAGGGCGACGGCTCCGACAGCGGGTCGATGGTGCCGGCGACATGGCGAAGCGCGAAGTCCAGGCAGCGGCGCGACATCAGCTCGAAGGCCGAGACGGCGTCGCCGGACGCGGCGCGCAGGCGGGCCAGCAGTTCGATGGCGGCGGCGGGGCTGGGCACCGCGACGAAGGCGGTGATCGACTGGCGCGGGCGCGGGAACAGCTTCAGCACCGCGGCGGTGACGATGCCCAGCGTGCCTTCGGCGCCGATGAACAGGTTCTTCAGGTCGTAGCCGGTGTTGTTCTTGCGCAGCCGGCGCATGCCGTCCCAGACGCGGCCGTCGGCCAGAACCACCTCCAGGCCCAGCACGAGGTCGCGGGTGTTGCCATAGCGCAGGACGTTGATGCCGCCGGCATTGGTGGAGATCAGGCCGCCGATCTGCGCCGTGCCCTCCGCCCCCAGGCTGAGCGGGAACAGGCGGTCGGCGTCGGCCGCGGCCTCCTGGATGCTGGTCAGCACCACGCCGGCCTCCACCGTCATGGTGTAGTTCAGCGTGTCGATGTCGCGGATGCGGTTCATGCGCGACAGGTTGAGAACGATCTCGCGCCCTTCCTCGTACGGGATGGATCCGCCGACGAGGCTGGTGTTGCCGCCCTGGGGGACGATGGGGATGCCGGCCTCGGCGCAGACCTTGACGACCGCGGCGACTTCCTCGGTGCTGGCCGGCCGGACCACCGCCGGGCTGTTGCCCTTGAAGCGCCCGCGCCATTCCGACAGGTAGGGCGCCATGTCGGCGGCGTCGGTGAGGAGGCCGGACGGTCCGACGATGGCGCGGATCTGATCGAGGGCGGCGGCGATGTTGGTCATGGCGCGGGGTCCGGCAGATGGAGGTGGACGCATCGAAACGCGACACTTCTACAATCTAGCCGCCCCCATTTCCATGCAACTGTTGCGCAGACCAGCCGCCACGGGCGGGATTAGCTCCGCGGTGCCGCCGCCCGGCGCAGGCGGTCGTTGATCGCCATGCCCAGCCCGACCTCGGGAATGGGCATCACGGCGATCCGCCTGGCCCCGCTCTGGTCCAGGCTGCGCAGGTGGGAGAACAGGTTGGCCGCCGCCTCGTTCAGGTCGCCTTCCAGGCTCAGGTTCAGGCGGGTGGCGCCGCCGAAGACGAAGCGGTCGGGGCCGAAGGTCAGGAACGCCTCGTCCTCTTCCGCCGAGGAGGCGTTGAGGCGCACCGCGGCATTCGGGGCGTAGTGGCTTGCCAGCTGGCCGGGCGATTTCGGCGCGGCCGGGTCGCCGGCCGACAGGCGGATCGGGCCGATCAGCCGCTCCATCTCGTCGGGCAGCACGGCGCCCGGACGCAGCAGCACCGCCTCGGGTCCGGTCAGGTCGATGACGGTGGATTCCAGCCCGACCATGCATTTGCCGCCGGTGACGATGGCGTCGACCCGATCGCCCAGGCTTTCCAGCACATGGTGCGGCGTGGTCGGGCTGACGGCGCCGGAGCGGTTTGCGCTGGGCGCGGCGATCGGCTTGCCGGCGGCGCGCAGGATGGCCTGGGCCACCGGGTGGTTGGGCACGCGGATGGCGATGCTGTCCAGCCCGGCGCTGACCAGCAGCGACAGGGCGGAATTGGCCGGGCGCGGCACGACCATGGTCAGCGGGCCGGGCCAGAACTGCGTCGCCAGATCGTGGGCGCGGTCGTCGAACAGGCCCCAGGAGTGGGCGGCGGCCAAATCGGGCACATGGACGATCAGCGGATTGAACTGCGGCCGGCCCTTGGCGGCGAAGATGGCGGCCACGGCGCGGTCGTCGGTGGCGTCGGCGCCCAGGCCGTAGACCGTCTCCGTCGGGAAGGCGACCAGACGGCCGCTGCGCAGCAGCTCGGCCGCGCGGGGGATGCCGGCGGGGGTGGCCGGGATCAGCGCCGGGCGCTTCTCACCGGTATCGGGTGCGGAATGGTCGGTCACGGCGTCTTTCTAGTCGGCACGACGCGGCTGTCAATCATGATGGCGGTCAATTCGCGCGGTTGCACCGGTGCCATGCCCAAGGTTATGAGGGGAGTGCGCAATCACCGAACACAACATGATGGGTGCGGGCATGACGGGCAAGGTCTTCACGGTGGCGCAGCAGAAAGGCGGCGCCGGCAAGACCACGCTGGCCGCCCATCTCGCCATCGCCTGGGCGCAGCTGGGATACAAGGTCGCCACCGTCGACATCGACCCGCAGGGCAGCCTGACCCGCTGGCACGCCGTCCGGGCCGAGGCCACCGGCGGACAGCCCGGCTTCACCCATGTGCAGATCACCGGCTGGCGCACCCAGGCGGAGGTGGAGAAGCTGGCGCGCGGCCACGACATCGTGGTGGTCGACAGCCCGCCCCATGCCCAGACGGAGGCGCGCATCGCCGTCCGCGCCGCCACGCTGGTGGTGGCGCCTGTGCAGCCGAGCCCGATGGATCTGTGGGCGGTCCATCCGACCATCGATCTGGCCGGGCAGGAGAAGCGCCGCCTGCTGCTGGTGCTGAACCGGGTGCCGCCGCGCGCCCGCATCGCCGACGAGCTGATCGCCAAGGTGCATGAACTGGCCGCCCCGCCGGCGGTCGAACTGGCGACGGCGCAGGTCGGCAACCGCACCGCCTATGCCGGCACGCTGATGACCGGGCTGTCGGTGACGGAGGCCGCGCGCAAGACCCAGGCGGCGGCGGAAATGCAGGCGCTGGCGGAGGAAATTCTGGGGCGGGTTTGAGGGGGGAGGGCTTGGTATCGGGGGAATGAGACCCCCACCTAACCTCCCCCGCTAATTCCCTCAGTCCTTGAACTCGCCCATCGCCGCCTGGATGTAGTTGGGCAGGCCGATGTCGTCGATCAGGCTCAACTGGGTTTCCAGATAGTCGATGCGCTCTTCCGACTCTTCCAGCAACTCGGCCAGCTCGTCGCGCGACACGAAGTCGGCCTTCTCCTCGCACACGGCGATGGCGTGGGCGATGCGGTCGCGGGCCTCACGCTCGGCGGCGAGGTCGCTGGACAGGATCTCCGGCACGTCCTCGCCGATGCGCAGCTTGCCGAGATCCTGCAGGTTGGGGATCGCCTCGATGAACAGGATGCGTTCGATGATTTCGTCCGCGCTCTTCATCACCTCGATCGAGGCGTGATATTCCCACTTGCCCAGGGCCCTGACGCCCCAGTTCTTCAGCATGCGGGCGTGCAGGAAATACTGGTTGATCTGCGTCAGCTGGTCCTTGAGGACGATCTGAAGCTGGGCGATGACGTCGCTGTTGCCCTTCATGGTCCGTCCCCCTCTCAGCTCGGGAAGCCGCCCATGGCCGACTGCAGGTAGTTCTGCAGGCCGATCATGTCGATCAGGCGAAGCTGCTGCTCCAGCCAGTGGGCATGGTCTTCCTCGGTGTCGTACAGCAGTTCGACCAGGATGCGGCGGGTGTCGTAATCCTTCACCTGCTCGCAATAGGCGATGACTTCCTTCAGGGCGGCCACCACCTCATATTCCAGGTTCAGGTCGTTCCGCAGCATCTCCGGCACGGTCTTGCCGATGTGCAGCGGGTCGCGGCTGGAGACGTCGGGCGTGCCTTCCAGGAACAGGATGCGGCGGATCAGCTTGTCGGCATGCTCCAGCTCTTCCATCCGCTCGTGCGAGATGCGCTCGCTCAGCGCCTTGAGGCCCATGTCCTCCATCGACCGCGCATGGGACAGATACTGGTCGGCCGCGCTCAACTCGCCGGTGAGCAGCTTGTTCAAACGGTCCAGGACCCCTTGATCGCCTTGCATGGTGGGATTCTCCTAAATAGACGATTTGTCGCACCTTGGCACAACCGAAGGACTCGAACAATAAAAATATCGTTTTGGAACAGAGATGTAGTTGATAGTCACTATCAATTGGACCGGGCGGTGGCCGCCCAAAATACAGTCAGGGCCGGTTCCCTGTTTTGCGAATCAATGTCAATTGCGATTGGCGGGGATTTCGGTGAATTCCCCGCCTGACATTGCGGGTTTTGACTTGCGGCGGCGCAGCGATGCTTGAGCGGGAAAACAGGCGGGTCCGCTTGCCGGTTCCCCCTTTTGCCATCGGGGCGCCGCATTGAGGCAAGGGCCGTTCCGTGCTAACAGACCGCGGGATTTCCCCGACCCTGCTTCGCCCTTCTTTCCAACGACAGCCGGATTGCGGCCATGACGACGACTTCCTCCTCGGCCCCCTCCTCGGAGTTTCTGCGCACCCTGCAGGAGCGCGGATTCATCCACCAGTGCACCGATCTCGCCACGCTGGACGAGCGGGCGCAGAAGGGGCCGATCGTCGCCTATATCGGCTTCGACTGCACCGCCGATTCCTTGCATGTCGGCAGCCTGCTGCCGATCATGATGCTGCGCTGGCTGCAGAAGACCGGCCACAAGCCGATCGTGCTGATGGGCGGCGGCACCACCAAGATCGGCGACCCGTCCGGCAAGGACGAGGCGCGGCAGCTGCTGACCGATGAGGTCATCGCCGGCAACATGGCGGGCATCAAGCGCATCTTCGGCCGCTACCTGACCTTCGGGGACGGACCGACCGACGCGGTGATGGCGAACAATGCCGACTGGCTGGACGAGCTGAAGTACATCCCGCTGCTGCGCGACATCGGCCGCCATTTCACCATCAACCGCATGCTGTCCTTCGAATCGGTCAAGCTGCGGCTGGACCGCGAGCAGCCGCTGACCTTCCTGGAATTCAACTACATGATTCTCCAGGCCTATGATTTCGTGGAGCTGAAGCGGCGCTACGGCTGCAGCTTGCAGATGGGCGGGTCGGACCAGTGGGGCAACATCGTCAACGGCGTCGAGCTCGGCCGCCGCACCGACGGGGCGGAGCTGTTCGGCCTGACCACGCCGCTGCTGACCACCTCGTCGGGCGCCAAGATGGGCAAGACCGCCGCCGGTGCGGTGTGGCTGACCGCCGACAAGCTCAGCAGCTATGATTTCTGGCAGTATTGGCGCAACACCGAGGATGCCGACGTCGGCCGTTTCCTGCGCCTCTACACCGAACTGCCGCTCGACGAGGTCGCCCGTCTGGAAAACCTCCAGGGCGCCGAGATCAACGAGGCCAAGAAGATCCTCGCCAACGAGGTGACGAAGCTCGCCCATGGCGAGGAAGCCGCGCTGGAGGCCGCCGAGACCGCCCGCCGCGCCTTCGAGGAAGGGGCCGCGGCCGAAGGGCTGCCCAGCATCGAGGTCGCCCGCGCCGATCTGGAGGCCGGTCTGCCGGTGGTGGACCTGCTGGTGTCGGCCGGTCTGGCGGCGTCGAAGGGCGAGGCGCGCCGGCTGATCAAGGGCGGCGGCGCCAAGCTGAACGACGGCCCGATCGCCGACGAGACGGCGAAGGCGACGACGGCCGACCTGAACGCGGATGGTGTGGTGAAGCTCAGCGCCGGCAAGAAGCGGCATGCGCTGGTGAAGCTGGGGTAAGGAGCGCCGGCAATTTGCGGGGGTAGAGTCCCACCTGACCTCCGCTCTCGGCGGACCTATGGTCCGCCTGTCGCGCCAGCATAAGGCGCGGTTTTGTGTGGGGAGTTGGGCGGGGGGAGGTCAGGTGGAGATCTGCCCCCTCACCGCGTATGCGCTTCCGGCGGCGCCTTGGTGTCCGGCATCGGGGTGCCGTCGCCGCCCAGGAAGAACAGGTTGCGCAGGAAGCCGGGGGCCAGAACCGCCAGCGGGTTGACCGACACGTCGGGATCGGAGAGCGGACCCTGGACATGCCAGGTGGCGGAGAAGATGCCCTGGCCCTCGCCGCCGCTCAGCACGTCGCCCAGCAGCGGGATTTGGCCGATCAGGCGGTTCAGACCATAGACGGGAACGATGGTGCCCTGGAGATTGGCGGTCTCCGTCTCCAGATCGACCTGCCCCTCCAGCGTCAGGCCGAGCGCCGAGCCCGAGGTGCGCAGATCCTTCACGTTCAGCAGGCGGCCCTCCTTGCGGAAATCCGCCGACATGCGGCCGAAATTGATGCCCTTGCCGCCACCCAGCAGCTCCGCGAAGCCTGACGGCGAGATGGCGTTCAGGATGCGCGCCAGGGCGGGGACGTCGATCAGCGTGTAATCGCGGATTTCAGCCTTGCCCACAATGGCGGCGTCGGCCCGCGGCTCCACCGACCGGCCGGTCAGGGTCAGCCGGCCGCCGCGCATGCGGTCGTTCAGATCCATCGCCTGCAGGGCGGAACCCAGATCGTCGGCGTTGATGGCGAGGTCGTAGACGCCCTGCGCACCCGGCCGCCACTTCATCGACACGCCGCCGCCGTCGCTGCGCCCGGTGAGGTCCAGCAGGGTCCAGGCGCTGGTGTCGCGCCGCATGGTTCCGGCGACCTGGCGCAGCCGCCGCCCCTCGCCGAACACCACCGAATCGAACTTGATGGCGACGTCCAGCGGCGTCTTGCGGCCGTCGCCGGTCCGGGCCTTTTGCGGGTCGGGGGCGACGGCGCCCTCGCCGGACGGCGTCTTGCCGGTCAGGCCGCGGGCGTCCAGGCTGCTGCCGGTGATGGTGCCGGCATAGCCGCCGGCCGGACCGCCGGGCTTGGCCGGGGGCAGAACGGTCAGGTCGGCGCGCAGGTCGGTCTGGCCCAGCTTGAAGCTGGGGGTCTGGATCCGCGCCACCCGCTTGCCGCCGTCGGCCAGTTCCAGGTTGGTGACGGCCTTCAGCCCGCCGGCATCGACGGTCAGGTTGCTGATGCGGGTCGGGCGGTCCTTGTCGAACTCCAGCGTCAGCTTGCCAGTGCCGGGCTTTCCGGGCGGCTTGGCCCAGCCCAGTTCCTCGATGGACAGCCGGGTCTTCTCCAGGTTCAGGTTCGCCGTCAGCGCCAGCTTGTGGCGGCGGTCCACCGTGAACAGGATGTCGGCGCCGAAGGGGCCCTGGACCCGGTCCTCAAGGTCGATGCCGTGGGCGCGCAGATCGTCGGCGGTGGCGTCGCCCTTCACCGCGATGCGGGTGCGCGGGCCCTTGGCCGCGCTGTCGAAGGATTCGTTCCAGTCGACGCTGACGGGGATGCCGTCCAGCTTGGTCGTGCCCTTGATCTGCATCGCGTTGAGGTCGAGCGCCAGCGACAGCTCGCCGTCGGTGGCGTTCATTCCGGCCGCCACCTTCTCCACCGCCACCTTGCGCAGCTTGCCCGCCACCTCCAGGTTCAGCTGCTCAACCTTCAGGTCGACCAGCAGCGGGAAGGCGAAGTGAAGCTGGGCTTCCGCCGTGCCCTGGGTCCGCTTCGGGTCCATCTCCAGCCTGGTGGGATAGCCCAGCGGCGGCATGTCGAGCAGGGTCAGAATGGAGCGCACCGGCCCCTGTACCGGGATGCGGATGTCCATCGTCTCATGGCCGGTGTCCAGCCCGCCGATCACCACCTTGCCGTCGCCGATCTCGATGTCGCCCGATTTCGGATCGGCGATGCGCCCGCCCTTGGTATTGACAGTGAAGGTCTTGCCGTCGGTGGTGGCCTCCACCCCGGCGCCGGTCACCGGCGTCAGGTCGTGGAAATAGCGGACGCTGATGTCCTCCCCGGCCATGGTCGCCAGGAAGTGCTTCATCTCCGGCTTGACCGGGCGGTCGAGCGGCAGCGACAGCGCCACCTCGGCGCGCGCCTCCGTCACCGTGCCGTGGGACAGGTTGGTGACCACCCACTCCCGCGCGTTGGGACCGGCGACCTTCGGCCAGTAGCGGCGCAGCTCGTCCAGCGCCATGCCGCTCGCGCTCGCCTGCGCCTCCACCGCCATGCGGTCGCCCTGGCGCAGGGCGGTGCCGCTGGCCTCCACCCGCGGCTGCGGCTTGCCGGGTTCGCCCAGCACCGCCGTCAGGCCGTCCAGCTCGACGCGGTCGCGGTCGCCATGCAGGCGCAGCCGGGCCGACTCGACGGGCACCGGGCCCTCGAACAGGTCCGGGCGGAGCAGATGGCCGCGGCCGGCGGTGAGATCGGCCTTGCCGGAGGTCGGCTGCAGGGACGAATCGAAGGCGACCTCCACCATGCCCGACAGCGGCAGGGCGGCGGCCTTCAGCGGCTCCAGCGCCGGGGCGATGCCGGCGAGCGCCGCGGGGGTGAGGCCGGCCAGCCGCGCCGTCGCCCGCCCGTCCTTGCCGGGGCCCTGCTGCCCCGACAGCTCGAGTTCGCCGGTCCGGCCCCCGGCGGTCAGCGACAGCGACGCCTGGAGGTCGCGGCCCCGGTCGTTCTCCGTCAGCTCGCCCCGGCCGTACAGCGTCAGAGCTTCGCCGCCGGCCGTGGACTCGGCCTTCAGCGACAGGTCGTCCACGCGGAGCCGCCGGCCCGGCACGTCCAGGCTGCCGCGCAGGGCCATGCTCTGCACCGCGAGCGGCTCCGGCCGCAGGGCGGGCAGGGCGATGGCGCCGGTGCCGCCGCGCAGGTTCAGGTTGAGCATCGACGGCTCGAACCGGGAATCGAGCTTGCCCGTGACCGTGCCCGACAGCGGCAGCTTCACCGCGGCCAGCGGCTTCAGCGCCGGCCCGACCTCCGCCAGCGCCGCCGGCTCCAGCCCATCGACGGACAGGGTCAGGTCGGTGGTGGAGTCCGAGAGGTTGTAGTGGCCGGAGGCGGCGACCGTCACCGGAAGCCGATTCGCATCCCCCTGGTTCCGGGGGCCGAGATCGAGGGTCAGGCGGGCGCGGCCCTGGGCGCCGTGGTCGTCGCGGGTCAGGATCATGTCGGCGCGGGTCGCGTGCCAGGAGAGATCCAGCATGCGGTTCTCGATCCGCAGGTCGGCCCCCACCACCGACAGCCGGCGCAGCAGCCCGAACGGCCGATCGATGTCGGGCGGCCGGCGCAGGCTGTCCAGCGCCTCGTTCAACAGGTCGGGGCCGTCGCTTTGCTTCTGCACCGCCTCCGTATCGGACCGCACGTCGAAGGCGATGCTGCCGTCCGCCCGCCGCAGCACGCTGAGGCGCGGCCGGACCAGATCGAGTCGCGTCGGCGACAGCGTGCCGCGCATCAGCGCCGTGACCGAGAAGCCGATGCCCATCTCCGGCACCGCGGCCAGTTCCGCCCCCTCGGCGTTCAGCGCCTGCACCCGCCGGGCCCGCAGGTCGAGACGCCGCCCGCCGTCGCCGGCCTGGAGCGCGTCGTCCTTTTCCAGCGACAGCACCAGCTCGCCGACATCGATGCGGAACCGGCCGTCGCGGTCGCTGAGCGCCTTCTCGACATAGGGGATCAGCGGATCGAGCGCGATCGGCCCCTGCGACAGCCGCCAAGCGAACAGCCCGCCCGCCGCCAGGGCCACGGCCCCGATTCCGGTCAGCGTCAGGCCGAGAATCTTCGCGGTGCGCCGGATCATCGGGCACCATGGAGGCGGGAGAAGGCGCGGGAATCGGCCCGATTGACGTTCTCTCCCGACGCGTGCAGCTTTCTGCACATGTTTTGAGCAGGAAAGACCGTTCCCATGTCGAGCCCCATTCCGTTCCCCGCCCCCTTGCCGAAGCCCTTCGACGCCGCGCAGGCGGCGCTGGGGATGGAGCGCTGGCGCCAGCAGGCCGCCGCGGCGGATGCGGAGACGCGGGGCTGGGCCGAGGCCTTCGCCGATTCGGAGCCCGGCCGCGCGCTGATCGGTGCGGTGTGCGGCAACAGCCCGTATCTGGGCCACATCCTGACGCGGGAGATGCCCTTCGTCCGGCGGCTGATGGAGGACGGGTTCGACGCCACCTTCGCCGGGCTGATCGCCGCCCTCCATGCCGAGCATGACGGCGAGACGTCGATGGACCGGCTGATGGCCGGGCTGCGGGTGGCGAAGCGGCGGTCCGCCCTGCTGATCGCGCTGGCCGACATCGCCGGGGTATGGCCGCTGTTCCGCGTCACCGGCGCCCTGTCGGAGCTGGCGGAGACGGGGGTGCAGCTGGCCGCGAATTTCCTGCTGCGCCGTGCCGCGGAGGCAGGGACGCTGACGCTGCCGGATCCGCAGCGACCGTGGATCGGCTCAGGTCTGATCGTGTTGGGCATGGGCAAGCTTGGCGGGCGCGAACTCAACTATTCCAGCGACATCGACCTGATCGTCCTGTACGACGACGCTGTTGTGCAGACGCCCCAGCCGGACAACCTCGCGCGAACTTTCATCAGGCTCGCACGCGATCTTGTCCGCATTATGGATGAACGGACCAAGGACGGCTACGTCTTCCGAACCGACCTTCGGCTTAGGCCGGACCCAGGCGCCACGCCGCTGGCGGTTTCCGTGTCGGCGGCCGAAATTTATTACGGCAGCGTCGGCCAGAACTGGGAGCGCGCGGCGATGATCAAGGCCCGCCCGATCGCCGGCGACCCGGAGGCGGGGGCATCCTTCATCCGCTTCCTGGAGCCCTTCATCTGGCGCCGCAACCTGGATTTCGCCGCCATCCAGGACATCCATTCGATCAAGCGCCAGATCAACGCCCACAAGGGCCACCGCGAGGTGACGGTCAACGGCCACGACATCAAGGTCGGCCGCGGCGGCATCCGCGAGATCGAGTTCTTCGCCCAGACCCAGCAGCTGATCTTCGGCGGGCGCGACCCGCGCGTGCGCATCGCCCCGACGCTGATGGCGAACGAGGCTCTGCACGACGTCGGGCGCGTGCCGGCCCAGACGGTGGAGGATCTTGCGGGGGCCTATCATTTCCTGCGCCGTGTCGAACATCGCATCCAGATGATCGACGACCAGCAGACCCACCGTATTCCCGCCGACGATGCCGGCGTGGCGCATCTGGCGACCTTTCTCGGCTATGACGACCCCGACGCCTTCCGGGCGGAGCTGCTGGCGACGCTGGGGCAGGTCGAGGACCGCTATGCCGAACTGTTCGAGGAGGCGCCGTCGCTCTCCGGCCCCGGCAATCTCGTCTTCACCGGCACCGATCCCGATCCCGGCACGGTGGAGACGCTGAGCGGCATGGGCTATGCCGATCCTGCGCGCGTCATCAACGTGGTGTCGGCCTGGCACCGCGGCCGCTACCGCGCCACCCGCTCCGGCCGGGCGCGCGAGCTGCTGACCGAGCTGACGCCGGCCCTGCTGAGCGCGCTGGCCAAGACGCCGGCCCCCGATTCGGCGCTGATGAACTTCGACGATTTCCTCGGCAAGCTGCCGGCCGGCGTCGGGCTGTTCTCCCTCTTCGTCGCCAATCCCTGGCTGCTTGAACTGGTGGCGGAGATCATGGGCATCGCGCCGCAGTTGGCGAAGACGCTGTCGCGCAACCCGTCGCTGCTCGACGCCGTGCTGTCGCCGGACTTCTTCGATGAGCTGCCGGGCAAGGAGGACGGGCTGGCCGAAGACCACGCCCGCGTGGTGGCGACCGCCCGCGATTTCGAGGATGCGCTGACCCTGTCGCGGCGCTGGACCAACGACCAGCGCTTCCGCGCCGGGGTCCATATCCTGCGCGGCATCACCGACGGCGACCGCTGCGGCGCCTTCCTGGCCGATCTGGCCGACATCGTCGTTCCCGACCTCGCCCGCCGGGTGGAGGAGGAGTTCGCCCAGCGCCATGGCCGCATCCCCGGCGGCGCCTGGGTGGTGGTGGCGATGGGCAAGCTGGGCAGCCGGCAGCTGACCATCACGTCCGACATCGACCTGATCGTCATCTACGACGTGGCGGCCGGTGAAGGCCCGCGGCTTTCGGATGGCGCCAAGCCGCTGTCTCCCAACGAGTATTACATCAAGCTGACGCAACGCCTGACCAACGCCATCACCGCGCCGATGGCCGACGGGCGGCTCTACGAGGTGGACATGCGGCTGCGGCCGTCCGGCAATGCCGGGCCGCTCGCCACCTCGCTGGACGCCTTCCTGAAATACCAGACGACCGACGCCTGGACCTGGGAGCATATGGCCCTGACCCGCGCCCGGGTGATCGGCGGCGATTCCGGTCTTGCCGACCGGGTGTCGGCGGCGGTCCGCTCGGTGCTGACGGCCCCGCGCGATCCCGACCGGCTGCTGTGGGACGTCGCCGACATGCGGCGGCGAATCGAGAAGGAGTTCGGGACGACCAACGTCTGGAACGTGAAGTACGCCCGCGGCTGCCTGATCGACATCGAGTTCATCGCCCAATACCTGCAGCTGCGCTTCGCCCATGAACGGCCGGACATCCTGCACATCGGCACCGCCATGGCGCTGCGATGCGCCGCCCGCACCGGCGCCCTGGACGCGGAGGTGGCGGATGACCTGGAATCCACGCTGCGCCTGTGGCGGCGGGTGCAGGGCTTCCTGCGGCTGACCACCGCCGGGGTGCTGGATCCCAACCAGGTGTCGCCCAGCCTGCTGGCCGGGCTGACCCGCGCGGCCTTTCCCACCGGCATTCCGGGCGAGCGTGAGCCCGGCGCTGTTGACTTCCCCGAACTGGACCGCAGAATCCGTGCCGTCGCCGCCCGCGCCCACGGCCACTTCAAGGCCCTGGTCGAGGAGCCGGCGGGCCGTCTGGCCCCACCCAACACGACCACGCCCCCGGCTTGAGGGCCGGTTCCACCCGCCGGTTCTCCGCCGGCAAGAAGAAGGACATTCGAGCAGCCATGACCGTAGACGTCGGATCGCCCGCCCCGGATTTCACCATGCCGACCGACGGCGGGGGCAGCGTCACCCTGTCGGCCCTGCGCGGCAAGCCGGTGGTGCTGTATTTCTACCCCAAGGACGACACGTCGGGCTGCACGTCGGAGGCCTGCGGCTTCCGCGACCAGTTGCCCGACTTCTCCGCCGTCGATGCGGTGGTGATCGGCGTGTCCAAGGACAGCGTCGCCAGCCACGACAAGTTCAAGGCCAAGCATGAGCTGACCTTCACGCTCGCTTCCGATACCGACGGTAGTGTCTGCGAGGCCTACGGCACCTGGGTCGAGAAGAGCATGTACGGCCGCAAGTATATGGGCATCGACCGCGCCACCTTCCTGATCGACAAGGACGGCGTGGTCCGCAACGTCTGGCGTAAGGTGAAGGTGACGGGCCATGTCGCGGCGGTGCTGAAGGCGGTACAGGCCCTTTAGCCTCTCGCGTGAAGGCGGGGTGCCGTTTTCTCCCGGCATGAACCGTACGGGATGGTCACCCCGCCTCCCCCGGCTATTCCTCCGGCGCGTGGGCTTACGCCACAAGGGCGTTTCTGGAATCGCGCCAAAACTGCATACACTCCGTGCATTCCCGCACCAGTGGCCGCGCAACCCACCGCGGTTTTGGTCCTTCGGCTGCCCCAGGGATGCACCATAAATGAACGTTGCGAATATTGCCCGGCGCCTCGTTGCCGGAGAGCTTCACTATGCGCTCGGCCGCTTCGAATCGATTCGGCGCGGCTACAGCGCCTTGCGCCGCCTGTCCCCGCGGTCGCGCCAGCGTGCCCCGGCCGGGCCGCCCGTCGCCTTGCCGACGCTTCCGGTCAGCCTGTTCGCCGGCCTGACCGCAGAGCGGGCACTGGCGGACCTGCGGCGCGACTCGATCGCCATGGGCTTCGATCTGCCGGGGGAGATGGTGGCGGAAATGGTGGAGTTCGCCACCCATTCCCTCCTGCAGCGCCGTCTGCGCGACGAGCGGATGTTCTACCGGCACGAAGTGCACGAGGGCCGGCTTGCCGACGGATCACCCGCGGTGATGGGCATCGTCCCCGACCCGCTGGACTGCCCGGCGGTGCGCCGGGTCTGCCGCGACCCGCTGCTGATGGAATGCGCCGGGGCCTTCCTGGGGTTCCGCCCGACCAAGATCATCCCGCGTCTGTTCTGGAGCTTCGTCACCGACGCCGGCGACGACGAGCGCCGGCAGTTGGGCCAGACCATCGACTGGCATTACGATGTCCACGACTTCCATTTCTGCTCGGCCCAGTTCTACCTGACCGACGTCAGTCCCGGCGCGGGGGAGCATGAGCTGGTCCGCGGCAGCCACCACGGCAAGTCGCTGCGCATGCTGCTGGGTTCGGCCAATGCCCGCGACGAGGAGCTGTTCACCCGCTTCGCCCGCGACCGCATCCTGTTGGTGGAGGGGCCGGCCGGCACCGGTTTCCTGGAGGACACCTCCTGCTACCACCGCGCCGTGCCGCCGGCCAACCGCGACCGGCTGATGCTGCAGCTTTGGCTCAGCTAAAGCGGATTGCAATCCGCTTTGGACCGCGACGGCGGCCCCGGTCGCTCACGCGGCCGAAGCCCTACCGGCGAACGTGGCCATAAGAATCTAAAGCGAATGAAATTTCGCTTTAGTCTAGATTGGGCCCCGTTACCAAGGCGGGCGTGGAGCGGATGATGGAAAACCGGGACGGGGATGTCGGGGAGGGGCTGCGCACCGTCGTCGGCCTGATGAGCGGCACCTCGATGGACGGCATCGACGCAGCCCTGTTGCGCACCGATGGGCGCGGCAGGGTGGAGGCGCTCTCCTTCCTGACCATCCCCTATGACGACCGTTTCCGCGTGCGGCTGCGCGCCTGTCTCGGCAGGACGGACGGCGGGGAGCCGGTGGCGGAGGTGGAGCGCGAGCTGACCGACGCCCATGCCGACGCGGTGCGCCGCCTGCTGGGCCAGGCGGGAGTCGCGCGGGCCGACGTCGAACTGATCGGTTTCCACGGCCACACCATCCATCACGATCCCGACCGGCGCCTCACCCGGCAGATCGGCGATGGCGCCCGGCTGGCGGCGGCGACCGGCATCGGCGTGGTCAATGACCTCCGCGGCGCCGACGTGGCCGCGGGCGGGCAGGGGGCGCCGCTGGTCCCGCTGTTCCACCGCGCGCTGGCGCATGGCCTGGCGCGCCCGCTCGCCATCCTCAACATCGGCGGCGTCGCCAATGTCAGCTGGATCGGCCCCGAGACCTCGGAAGGTGAGGCGGAGGTCGTCGCCTGCGACACCGGGCCGGGCAACGCCCTCATCGACGATTGGGTTCTGCGCCACGGCCTCGGCCGTTTCGATGCCGGCGGAGCGCTGGCGGCGACCGGCCAGGTGGATGGGGCGGCGCTGGCCGCCCTGATGGCCAATCCCTGGTTCGACCGCCCGGCACCCAAGTCGCTGGACCGCGACGCCTTCGACCCGGCGCCGGTGGCCGCCCTGTCCGCCGCCGACGGGGCCGCGACCCTGACCGCCTTCACCGCCGAATCGGTCGCCCGCGTGGTGGCCCACCTGCCGGCCCCGCCGGTGCGCTGGCTGGTCTGCGGCGGCGGCCGCCACAACGCCACGCTGATGGCGATGCTGGCCGACCGGCTGAGGGTGCCCGTCGAGTCGGCCGATCTGGTCGGTTGGGACGGCGATGCGCTGGAGGCCCAGGCCTTCGGCTATCTCGCGGTGCGCAGCCGGCTCGGGCTGCCGCTCAGCCTGCCGGCGACCACCGGCGTGCCGGTGCCGATGCGCGGCGGGGTGTTCCACCCGGCCGGCTGATCGGGCCCTGCGCCCCCGTCCGGCGCGGGCTGTGCGTCCCGGCGGCGCGCCGTCGCCAGCAGCACCAGAGCCGCGAAGGGCACCAGCCAGATGACGCGGTTCTGATAGCGGTCGTGGACCGCCGACAATCCGCCGGAGACGGCGGCGTTCAGCGCCAGTCCAAGCCCGATCACCAGGAGCAGCATCCGCACCCGGCCGTCGATCCGCCGCCAGCGCCCAAGCCCCAGGATGGCGATCCCAAGCACGCCGAGCGCCAGCGAAAGGTTCTGGAGCAGGGCCAGTTCGTCGCGGGGGAAGCGCCGCTGCGTCTGCAGCGACCCTTCAAAGGCCGCATAGACCGGTCCGGGAAAGCGGCTGAACAGCCGGCGGGTCAGCGGCTTGACCGGATTGTTCAGGGCTTCGTCCGGCTGGACCTCCAGGAACTGGTCGGCGGCGTTGGCCAGCCCATGTTCGGCGACCGCGGCCGGCCGGCTGGCGATGGTGGCGCGGGTGATCTCCGCCGCCTCGGCCACGAAGCGCGGCTGGTCGCCGAAGCGGCGGCGGGCGCCATCGGGGTGCCAGAGGAAATAGTCGGAGGTGACGTAGCCCGGCGCGCTGCGGCCCAGCGTGTCCAGGGTGCCGCACAGCAGGTAATCGCGGCTGCGGCAGGCCTCGGCCAGATAGTCGCGGGCCGGTCCGTCGCCGATCAGGCGGGCCAGCAGGAAGACGGGGGAGCTTTCCGAGAGCACCGCCCGGCCTGCGATCAGCAGGTTGGAGGCGCTCAGCAGCCCGGCCGCCAGCACCATCGGCAGCAGCACCCCCCAGGCCAGCGACCGCAGCATCCCGCGGTCATGCCGCAGCGCCCAAAGTCCGAGCAGAGCGGTCATCCCGCCCAGTATGGCCAGATGGCTGAGATGGGAGACGATCATGCCGGTGAGCGCCGCAATGGTCAGCAGCCGCTGCGCGATGGTCAGTGCCGGCCAGCGCATGACGACGGCATAGACCAGCAGGATCGCCAGCCCGGAGAGGAAATCCGGCATGATCGTCGCGGCGTGCAGCGACAGGCTGGTCGTAAGCCCCAACACCGCGGCGATGCCGAGGAAAAGCCCCGGCCGGTCCGGCGCCCCGGCTGCGGTCAGGGCCGCCCGCAGGACCGCCGCCGCGAGGATCCCCTGGCCGACCGGGATCAGCCACACCCACCAGCCGCCGGCGAAGGGAAGCAGGAACAGCATGTAGCCGAAGGGCCGCAGGAAGAAGATGTTGGTCGACGGCTGGCCGTGGGGCGACGGGTCCGGCGGGGGCGTCCAGGCCGGCTGGGCCATCCGGTTCAGGATGTTGAAGGCCGGCTCCAGGTAGCCCGGCGTATCGTCGAAGGTCAGCGGGAAGCCGTTCAGCACCAGCAACGGCATGCCGATCAGGAGCCCGCCCAGGACGATCGTCAGGGCAGGCGGGATCCGGCTTGGGCGCAGTATGTTCCAAAAGCGCATCGGCGCCTTTCGGTCACGGCGGCGGATGAGCGGAGGATGTCCGTCGCCACCGCAATGCACAACCGGTCGGGCGTGGTAGCGGGGACCGCGGGGCGACGCATCGGGTATAACCCCCGGAGGCGGGGCGTGCGGTCAGGATTGCGGAGAGGCCGCCGCCTCCAGCAGATCCGCCAGCGCCGCCTGCTGGTCGACGCCGCGGAAGTCGGTCTTGCGCTCCATCGCGGCGGCAAGGCGGCGGCGGTATTCGGCGCGGGGAATTTCGACGGCGCCGAATCGGCACAGGTGCTCGGTCACGAACTGGGTGTCGAGCAGGGCGAATCCGGCGGCGCGCAGGCGGGCGACCAGATGGACGAGCGCCACCTTGCTGGCCCCGGTCTCGCGGCTGAACATGCTCTCGCCGAAATAGGCGCCGCCGATCGACACCCCGTAAAGCCCGCCGACCAGCCGGCCGTCGCGCCAGCATTCCACGCTGTGGGCGAATCCGGCGTCGAACAACTCGCTGTAGAGGCGGACGATGTCGTCGTTGATCCAGGTCTTCGGCCGATCCTCCGTCGATTCGGCGCAGCCCTCGATCACCGCGCGGAAGGCGCTGTCGAATCGCAGCTCGAACGGGGCGCGGCGCAGGGTCTTGCGCAGGCTGCGCGGCACATGGAAGGCATCCAGCGGCAGGATGCCGCGGTGTTCCGGGTCGAACCAGTGGAGTTCCCGCGACTCCGCGCTTTCGGCCATCGGGAAGATACCGGCGGCATAGGCACGCAGAAGCATCGGGGCGGACAGGGTGAACATGCCGATGACTATACCGATGGTTGGGCGCAGGCGACGGTGGCGAAGCACCGGTGCCGAAGGCGGGGAGGGGCCGGCTGTCCGGCCGAGTGATACTGGTGTCGAGACCCCGCGACAGCAAGCTCCTTCCATGGTATGCAACGTTGGGAAGCACAGCCTTGGGAAGACTCGTCATGCGTAGTGCCGTCGCCGCCGCCCTAGCCGTCCTGGTTGCCGGACTGTTCGCCGCAAGCCCCGTCTGGGCGCAGAGAAAGGCGGAGCCGGGCGTCTTCGATTACTACATTCTGGCGCTGTCCTGGTCGCCGACCTATTGCGCCCGCGACCGGAACGGCCCCGATCCCGACCAGTGCGGGGAGCGGAAATACGGCTTCGTCGTCCATGGCCTGTGGCCGCAATACACCGACGGCAGCTATCCCGCAACCTGTACCCGCGACCGCAACGTGCCCAAGGCGGTGATCGACCAGACCATGCCGCTGATGCCCAGCGTCGGGCTGATGATGCACCAGTGGCGCAAGCACGGGACCTGCTCCGGCCTGACCGCCACCGACTATTTCGCCAAGCTGCGCGCCGCCGCCGGCAAGGTGGCGATTCCCGATCCGCTGAAGACGCCCGGCCCGACCGTGCCGGCCGCCCAGGTGGAGCGCCTGTTCATGGAGGCCAATCCCGGCCTGACCGCGGAGGGGGTGGCGGTCATCTGCTCCCGCCGTGACGTGTCGGAGGTCAGGATCTGCCTGAACAAGGATCTCGGCTTCATGAACTGCGGCCAGAAGGTGGTCGACCGCTGCCGCGACCGCGACGCCGCCTTGTCGGCGAATGTGATGCCGGCGCAGCCCCGGACATTCGGCAACACCCCCGCCGCCCCGGCCCTGCCGCCGGCCCCGGCCGCGGCGCCCGCGCCGTCGATGTGACAGGGCTTGAGCGTCATGAGTCGCGAAGCCCCTCTCCCCTGGCGGGAGGGGGGCTTTTTTGATCGCAGGCCTCTGTCTCGGACGGCGTCGCGGTCCGCCGGCGGTCAGCCGTTTTCCGCCAGGGCCGCCATCGCCGCGGGGATTTCCGCCAGCAATTCGCGGGCGAGGAAGCCGAGAGGGCCGATCCGGCGGCTCAGCCGGTTGCCGGCCTCGCCATGCAGGTAGACGCCCCAGATCGCGGCCTGTTCCGGGCTGGCGCCGCGGGCCAGCAGGCCGGCGACGATCCCGGCCAGGGTGTCGCCGGAACCGGAGGTGGCGAGCCCCACCGTGCCGCCGCGATAGGCCCATGCGCGGCCCTCGGGCATGACGATGCGGGTGCAGCTCCCTTTCAGCACCACCACCGCCTTCAGCTGGACCGCCACCTGCCGGGCGGCGGCGAGCGGGTCGGCCTCCACCTGTTCGCGGGAGCAGCCCAGCAGTGCGGCCATCTCGCCGGCATGGGGGGTGATCACCACATGGCCGGCGTGCCGCCGCACCGGCCCCGGATCGCGGCCCAGCCCGGCCAGCGCCCCCGCATCCAGCACGAAGCGCGGTCCGCCGCCGGCCGGGCCGTCAACGGGTTCCAGCCGCATCAGGAGGTCGGCGGTCAACTCCGCCACCGCCGCCTCGTCCATCATGCCGGGACCGATCAGCACGGTGTCGCAGCGCGATGCCCGCTGGGCCAGCGCCTCGGCCGACTCGGCGGCGATGCCGCCTTCCGCCGTTTCCGGCAAGCCGGCGACGAGCGCTTCGGGCAGGGCAAGCCCCAGATGCGGGGCGATGCTGGCGGCGGTGGCGATCTGCAGCTTGCCGGCGCCCGCCCGCAAGGCGCCGATCCCGGCCAGCAGGGCGCCGCCCGGCACCGGCACGCTGCCGGCGACCACCAGCACCCGGCCACGGGTTTCCTTGTCGCCGTCGTCGTCCGGCTGGGGCAGGGGCATGCTGCGCAGCAGCTCCGCGGTGACGGGGATTTCCTCGGCGGAATTCACGGCGGAATTCACGGGCATGGCTCCCTAGCGGACCGCGACGGCGGCGTCCGGCTCGGCGGTGACCGGGGCGCCGGCCTCCTCCAGCGGGGCGACGAAGTTGTAGCGGTGCAGGCACAGCCCGCCGCGCGGCCCCGCCTTGGGGTCGAAGCGGTATTCGGTGACGGAGCAGTTGGCGACGTCGCCGGCCGCGTCGATGGCCAGGATGTCGTCCTCCGTCATGTTCTCCAGCAGGTAGCGCAGGCACAGCACCACCACCTGATGGCCGACGATCAGCACCCGCCGCCCGCTGTGATGCAGGCTGATGGTGTCGAGCGCGCTGCGCAGCCGCAGGATCACGTCGCACCAGCTCTCGCCCCCCGGCGGACGGTGGTAGAACTTGCCCAGAAGGCGGCGGAATTCGGCCTGTTCCGGGAACTCCTGCCGGATGCCGGCGGTGGTCAGCCGGTCGAGGACGCCGAACTCCT
Source organism: Azospirillum ramasamyi (assembly GCF_003233655.1). Lineage (NCBI taxonomy): Bacteria > Pseudomonadati > Pseudomonadota > Alphaproteobacteria > Rhodospirillales > Azospirillaceae > Azospirillum > Azospirillum ramasamyi. The sequence goes on along the minus strand of NZ_CP029829.1, from coordinate 1,953,549 downwards.
TCTCGCGCAGCCGCTCGTCGATGACGAAATCGGTCGGATCGACCGGCAGGCCGCCGGCCTGGTGCAGCCGCTCCGCCGTGCGCAGCGCCCGGCGGTAGGGCGAGGTCAGGACCACGTCGGGTCGCTCCATCGCCGCCATGGCGGCGAACCAGCGGCCGAGCGCGTCGGACTGCCGCTCCCCCAACTGGCTGAGCGGAACGTCGACGTCGCGTTCGTCGATGTCGATTCGGACGAGGCCGGCCGCGTGGGCCGCATCGCGCGCGACGTTTCCGGCGCTCTCGCCATGGCGGACGATCCAGAGTCGGTCGGGCCAGCGCTGTTGCATCGGCGATCCCATCTGCTTGTGGTCCGGCTGGTTGTCGGGGCTGTCGGGAATAACCGCCGGACGGGGCGAAAGGTCCCGCGGCCCGGCGGCGGGCGGTATGGCAGCCATGCTGTCCGCCCGCCCGCCGCGGCCAATCGGCACCTTGTCGGTGGCGGAGGCCGGGCCACACTCTTCTGTCCAGTTTCACCCTCTGAATGGATCGGACATGACGGACAGCCAGGACGCGGCCCCCCTGTTCCAACCGGTGACGATCGGGCGCTACAGCCTGCCCAACCGCATCGCCATGGCACCGCTGACCCGCAGCCGCACCGACAACGCCACCGGCGTGCCGACCGCGATGAACGCCGAATATTATGCCCAGCGCGCCAGCGCCGGCCTGATCATCGCCGAGGCGACGCAGATCTCGCCGCAGGGCAAGGGCTATGCCTACACCCCAGGCATCCACAGCGCCGAACAGGTGGCGGGCTGGAGGCTGGTCACCGACGCCGTCCACGCCAAGGGCGGGCATATCTGCCTGCAGCTGTGGCATGTCGGGCGCATCTCCCATCCCGACCTGCAGCCGGGCGGCGCCCTGCCGGTGGCGCCCTCGGCGGTGAAGCCGGAGATGAAGGCCTTCACCGTCGACGGCTTCAAGGACATCCCGACTCCGCGCGCGCTGGACATCTCCGAACTGCCGGGCATCGTCGAGGATTACCGCAAGGCGACCCGCAACGCGCTGGCGGCCGGATTCGACATGGTCGAGGTGCATGCCGCCAACGGCTACCTGATCGACCAGTTCCTGCGCGACGGCACCAACAAGCGCACCGACGCCTATGGCGGCTCCGTCGAGAACCGCGCCCGTTTCCTGTTCGAGGTGCTGGACGCCGTGGTGGCGGAGGCCGGGGCCGACCGCGTCGGCATCCGCCTGTCGCCGCTGAGTCCGGCCAACGACGCGCAGGAAAGCGACCCGGTCGGCACCTTCAGCCCGGTGATCCGCCGGCTGAATGATTATGGCCTCGCCTATCTCCACATGATCGAAGGGGTGACGCGCGGGCCGCATCCGGGATTCGGCGGCGACCTCGCCGAGCTGCGCGGGCTCTACAAGGGGCGCTACATGGCGAACAACGTCTATGACCGCGCCATGGCGATCCAGGCGACGTCCAGCGGCTATGCCGACATGATCGCCTTCGGCCGGCCCTTCATCGCCAATCCCGACCTGGTGGAGCGGCTGCGCATCGATGCTCCCCTGGCCGAGCCGGACCAGAAGACCTTCTATGGCGGCGACCGTCACGGCTACACCGACTATCCGACATTGAAGCAGTCGGAGGCCTGATCCTTCTCCGCACGGGCGGCGTGCAGAGCGTGCCCGAGTCGCTGCGGAAACGGCGAGGCGAAGGGGCCGGGGAACGATCGGAGGGCGGCACTTCGGTGCCGCTCCCCCTGTTCCTGAGCGCCGGCGCGGCGGCAAGCGTAAGCCTGGGGTGGGGCATTTAACGGCGATTCGGCCATCTTGCCTTTGGAAGGCTTGACCTGGGACCGGATCCCTGTGACAACAGACCTTCGGCACACTCTATGAGCTTGAAGACACATGTTCGACCGCCCGCCCCGCCAGGGCTTCCGCGCTCCCGAGATCACCAAGTCCAACGTCACCGCCACCGTGAAGTGGTTCAACCCCACCAAGGGGTTCGGCTTCGTGTCGCCTGAGGACGGTTCGCCCGACGCCTTCCTGCACGTCTCCGCGGTTCAGGCCGCCGGTTACGACGCGCTGGACGAAGGCACCACCATCACCTGTGACCTGGCCCGTGGGCCGAAGGGTCCGCAGGTGGCCTCCATCCACACGGTCGATACGTCGACCGCTCAGCGTTCGGCCCGTCCGCGGACCGGCGGCTTCGACCGTGGCGGTTTCGACCGCGGCGGCTACGATGCCGGCGGCAGCGGCGGCGAAGAAGTCGACGGCACCGTGAAGTGGTTCAATGCCGATAAGGGCTTTGGCTTCATCACGCCGAGCACCGGTGGCAAGGACGTCTTCGTCCATGTCAACGTGCTGCGCCGCTCGGGCATGCAGACCCTCCAGGAAGGCGATCAGGTGCGCGTCACCGTTCGCCAGGGCCAGAAGGGTCCGGAAGCGGGCAAGGTCGAGTACCTGTAAGGTTCGGGGTATCCCGGACCTCGACCGGACGGCGCCCGTTTTCGGACGCGCGCCGGCTCGGTCGGCTCCGCTCATCTGACACGCGTTTCGAAGGTTGGAGCGGTCATCGTTCCGGTCTTCCCGGTGAAAATCCGGACTCTTTTCGCACGGTGCCTCCCTTCGGGGGCGCGCCGTGCGTTCTTGTCTTTTATGTCTCGGTTTTGTGCGGTCCTGGCTCGTGAGTGATCCGGCCGTGGCTTTGTTCGGCCCGGCGGTGCGTTGCGTGTGTCTTCCGCTCTTCTCAATCGGTACTTTGCTCTCCGCGCCATACTTTGCGCCGTCCTTCGGGGCGGCCGGCGCCGTTTCCCGCCCCTTGTCCCGCTCCTTGTCCCGCCGCCCGTTTCATCGCTGGGGGGCTTTCCGGCATGATCGAGATGCTGACCGTCCGGTTCCCAGCGCTCTTCGGCGGGGGAGGAGAGGCGGACATCTGGTGGTCCGTTGCGCAGCTGGTCGGCTTGTGCGGCATGCTCGGCGGCATGCTCTGGCCCTTTTTCCGCAGCCGCCGGGCCATGCTTCTGGTGCAGCTGGTTCCCTGCCTGGGCTTCGCCCTGCATTTCGCCCTGGTGGGCGCCCCGACCGCTGCGGCGCTGAACGGGCTTGCGGCGCTGCAGGTTCTGGCGGCGCTGGCGCTCGGCACCTGGCCGGCATCCCGGCTCGTCTATCTGCTTATCCTGCCGGTGATCGCCGCGGTGATGGCCGCGACCTGGACCGGCCTGCCCTCCGTCTTCGCGGCGGCCGGCATGGCGTTGATCAGCCTTGCCCGCTACCAGACCCGGGTCGCGGTGTTCCGCGGCACCATGCTGGTGGCGTTGCCTTGCTGGTTCGTGCACAATTTTCTGGTGGGGTCGATTCCGGGAATGATCTCCGACCTGACCGGGATGGCGGTCAACGCCTGGATGCTGTTGCGCGACCGGACGGCACCGCCCCCATCGTCACCAATGGCGCCAACGTCATAGGGGCCAACGGCCGGGGAGGCGAAGCTGTCATGACCACCCACCACAGCAACCTGTCGGCGGAGGATGCCGCCGCATTGTGCGCCATCCCGCTCTTCGCCAAGCTGACCGACCGTGCCGTGTCCCTGCTGGGCGGCGTCGCCATCATGCGTTCGGTGTCTCGCGGCGCCACCCTGTTCCTGCAGGACGAGCCCGCCGACCGCTTCTTCGTGCTGCTCGACGGCTGGGTGAAGCTGTACCGCCTGACCCGCGATGGAACGGAGGCGGTGGTCCATGTCATCGGCCCGGCCGAAAGCTTCGCCGAGGCCGCCATGTTCGCCGACGGCAAGTTCCCTGTCTGTGCGGAGGCGGTGACCGACGCCCGCGTCCTGACCCTGACCGCCGAGGGATTCGCCCGCTGCCTGCGCGAGGACGATCGCATCGCCTTCGGCATGCTGGGCTCGCTGTCGCAGCGCCTGCGCCAGTTGGTGACACAGATCGAGCAGCTTCAGGTCCAGCCGACGCCGCAGCGAGTCGCCGCCTTCCTGATGCGCGTCTGCCCGCCCGGCAATGGGCCGGCGACGTTCCAGCTTCCCTTCGACAAGGCGCTGATCGCGCGGCACCTGGGCATGCAGCCGGAAACCCTGTCGCGGGCGCTCGCCAAGCTGCGCGCCTCGGGCGTGGAGACGCAGGGGTTGACCGTCAGCGTGGCCGAACGCGCCACCCTGCGCGCCGTGGCCGAGGCGGGCGAGGAGGAGTGATCGCCGCCATCCGCTGCCGCCCTTGCCGCCGCCCCCGCTGCCGCTTGTGACAGCGTCGGCGGAGCGGCTAGACTGGATTGACGGGGGTTGCCGCCGCGTGCGAGTTTGCACCCCTCCCAGTACCGGGTTTGTTCAGGATTTCGAGGCAGTGATGGGCGACAGCAACACGGCGGCGGCGGCATCGGATCCGGCGCGGGATCTGGTGGCCTTCGCCGGTGACCGGCGCTTCGCCACCGTGATGGCGGACCCGCCCTGGCGCTTCGTCAACCGCACCGGCAAGATGGCGCCGGAGCATCGCCGCCTCTCGCGCTACGGCACCATGACGGTGGAGGATATCTGCGCCCTGCCGGTCGCCGACATCGCCGCCCCCACCGCGCATCTCTATCTCTGGGTTCCCAACGCGCTGCTGCCGGAAGGCTTGCAGGTCATGCGCAGCTGGGGGTTCGAGTACAAGACCAACCTCGTCTGGCACAAGGTGCGCAAGGACGGCGGGTCGGACGGGCGCGGGGTGGGATTCTATTTCCGCAACGTCACCGAACTGATCCTGTTCGGCGTCCGTGGCAAGAAGGCCCGCACGCTGCCCCCCGGCCGGACCCAGGTGAACCTGATCGAAAGCCGCAAGCGCGAGCACAGCCGCAAGCCCGACGAACAGTATGAACTGATCGAAGCCTGCAGCCCCGGCCCCTTCCTGGAGATGTTCGCCCGTGGCGCCCGGCCCAACTGGTCGGTGTGGGGCAACCAGGCCGACGACAGCTATGAGCCGACCTGGAAGACCTACGCGTTCAATTCCGCCACCGACCGCGAGGCGGCGGCGGAGTAGGGGGCTTCGATTGCCCCCTGAAGCGGATTGCAACCAAACAGTTAAAGCAATCCCAACGCCGCCAGATCGCGCCGCAGCGCCTCGGCACCCAGGAACAGGTGGGCCGACATGCCCACCGACTTGGCCGCCTCGACATTGTTGGGGTTGTCGTCGATGAAGTAGCACTGATTCGGTTCGAGGCCGTAACGGTCCATCAACAGCCGGTAGATCGCCTGATCCGGCTTCACCAGCCGTTCCTGACCCGAAACGACGATGCCGTCGAAGCCGTTCAGGAAGTCGAAGCGCTTGCGCGTCAGTTCGAACTTGTCGGCCGAGAAATTGGTGATGGCGTAGACCGGGACGCCGCGGGCCTTCAGTTCGGCCAGGATCTCCGGCGTGCCGGGAATCGCGTCCGGCACCATGCGTTCCCACATGTCGTCATAGGCGCGGATCAACTCGGCGCAGTCGGGATGCTCCGCGCTCAGCTGGGCGATCGCCTCGCTCCAAGGGCGGCCGCGGTCCTGCTCCAGGTTCCAGGCGGGGGTGCAGACCCGGTCGAGGAAATCCTCCATCAGGTCTTCATAGCCGTCGAACAGTTCGCGGTAGAGATGCCGCGGATCCCATTCGATCAGCACCTGCCCGACGTCGAAGACGACGACGGTCGGCTTCGGCGGCTCACTCGTTGCGGTCATGATACGGCCCGCCTCAGCCCTTGGACCGGGCGGCGTCGGTCAGCCGCTTCATGTCGTCCAGCTTGATGGCGCCGGGCACCAGCTCGTCGCCGAAGACGAAGGCCGGGGTGCCGCGGATGTTCAGCTTCTCGGCCAGCGACTGGTTGGCGGCGATCGCCGTCAGCACGTCCGGCGATTCCATGTCCTTCTTCAGCCGGTCTGTGTCGAGCCCGACCGACTTGGCAAGCCGCATGATCACCGCCTCGTCCAGCTGGCCGCGATGGGACATCAGGGCATTGTGCAGCTCCATGTACTTGCCCTGGGAGCGGGAGGCGAGGGCGGCCTTGGAGGCGAGCAGCGACGCCGGCCCCAGGATCGGGAATTCCTTCAGGACGAGGCGCAGCTTGGGATCGCCCTTGACCAGCGCCAGGGTATCGGCATGCACGGCCTTGCAGTAGCCGCACTGGTAGTCGAAGAACTCCACCACCGTCACGTCGCCCTGCGGGTTGCCGGCGACCGGGTCGGCGGGGTTGCGGGTCAGTTCCTGCTTGTTCTCGATCAGCGCCATGCGGGCCTGTTCGGCCTCCGCCGCCTTCTGGCGCTCCTGCATGGCGTCGACGGCCTGCAGGATGACCTCGGGATGCTCCATCAGGTAATCGCGGACGATCTTCTCGATGGCGGCCTTCTGGTTGCCGTCGAAGCTCGCCGATTGCGCATGGGCCGGAGCGGCGGCGGACAGCGCCAGCGCCGCGATGGGCAGGGCCAGCAGGGCGGAACGCAGGGACGGCAGGGCGGGACGCATGGTGGGCGGTCTCCGAAACGCTGGGGACATTGGGCCTGAGGCCGCCCACACTGGACCGACAAACCGGCCCGGACAAGTGCAAAGCGCTCGCCCGGGCCTGACCCCCGGTGTCACGGTTGCGTGATCGGGCGGCGCGCGGACGCTCTCCCGGCGACTTTCCCGCCCATAGCCGCCCCGGCCCGATCAGCGCGCGTCGCCGCCGGTCTGGCCGCGGATGTCCTGGGCGCGCAGCCAGCCCGGCGATCCGGCGGGCAGCAGCTTTTCCGCCCGTTCCGCCTGTGCCTTGGCCATCGGCATGTCGCCTCTCGCCAGGGCCTCCTCGGCGGTGGCGTAGGCGACCATGCCGTCGTTCTTCTTCATGCTCCAGGCCTGGGCGGTCAACCGCCACAGGAAGGCGGACTGGGCCTTGCCCTTCGCCGCGATCTGCAGGTTCTTCAGCGCCTCGTCGGCCAGCCGCGGATCGCGCTGTTCCAGCAGGGCGTGGGCGAGGGAGACGCGGATCGTTCCGGCCTCGGAGCCGGCCAGCTCGATCGCCTTGCGATAGGGGGCGACCGCATCCGGGGCGCGGCCGGTCTGCAGCATCAGGTCGCCCTTCATCTCGTGCAGGAAGGGGTTTCTCGGCTCCTCCGCGATCAGACCGTCGACCAGCGGTGTCGCCTGCCTGACGTCGCCCTGGCGGAAATAGGCATAGGCGCGGCCATAGCGGGCGGCCGGCGACGGATCGTTCGCCTTGTAGCGCTGGAGCGCGCCGCGCGGATCGAGATAGCCGTACAGCTTGGCCTGGATCCGCCGCAGGTCGGCGTCCGTCGCCGCCGGCAGCCGGTCGTCGGCATGGCGGGACCGGGCGACGAAGGCCCGCACCGCTTCGAGGCGCTCGCGCGTCAGCGGGTGGGTCAGGCGATAGCCGGCGTCGCGGTCGTTCATCAGCGGCTCGCCGACGCCCAGCTTCTCCAGGAAGGTCTCCATCCCCTTGGCCGAGATGCCCGACTGTTCCAGGAAGGACAGGCCTGCCTGATCGGCCGACGCCTCCTGCGTGCGGGAGAAGGACAGGAAATTCCGTTCCGCCAGATGCTGGCCCAGCATGACGCCCGCGGCGCCCGCCCCCGCGTTGCCCGAGGCGAGACCGCCGATGACGCCCAGCCCCATGCCGAGCAGCGAGGACAGGAAGGCGTTGTCCATCGCCTCCGCCCCGCGCACCAGATGGCCGCCGGAAATGTGGCCGGTCTCGTGCGCGATGACGCCCAGCAGCTGATTGGCATCATCCACCGCCAGCAGCAGCCCGGTATGCAGGAAGATGTTCTGCCCGCCGGCGACGAAGGCGTTGACCGACGGATCGTTGACCAGGAGGATCTGCACCGAGTCGGGGTCGATGCCGGCCGCCTGGAAGATTGGCCGGGCCATCTTTCGGATGATATGGTCCGTCTCGGCGTCGCCCAGGATCTGTATGTCCGAGCGGCGCTGCGCGCTTGCCGGTGGCGCTTCCCACACCAGCGACATCAGACACATGGACATGATGGCGACGACCGAAACCAGCCTGCTGGGCTTGCGCACCGTGACGACCTCCGGCTATGGACAGCGGACCCCCGCGCGGAACCGGCGGAACTCCGGTCTTCGACACACTCGCTTGCGAATCTGGCGACGGTTGGGCGCGGTTGCCATAGCTGCATCACTGCTGACCGGCTGCGTCAACACGAAGTTCAAGACCGACGCGACGGTGCAGAGCTTCGTCATCGCCGACGAACCCTATGCCGCCGGCGTCGGCCGGGACATCATCGCCCAGGGCGGCAAGGCCGGCGACGCGGTGGCGGCGATGGCGCTGGCGATGACCGCCAGCCTGCCGTCGCGCGTCGGGCTGGCCGGCGGCGGCGTCTGCGTGCTGTTCGACGCCGCTTCGAAGACGGCGCGTACCATCGACTTCCTGCCGCGCCCGGCCGGTGCCGGCGGCGTCGGCATGCCGGCCATGGCCCGCGGCCTCTATGCCGTCCAGGCCACGGCCGGCGCGCTGCGGTGGGAGCAGGTGGTCGCCCCGGCGGAACAGCTGGCCCAGTTCTCTCCCGGCCTCAGCCGTGCGCTGGTGCAGGATCTGAGCGCGTTCGGCGGGCGTCTGGCCGCCGATTCCGATGCCGGCCGCCGCCTGCTGGGCGCCGGCACTCCGGCGGTCGGCACGGTCGCCGGGCAGCCGGAATTGGCCGCGACCCTGTCGGTCCTGCGCCGTCAGGGCGTTGGCGCCTTCTATGCCGGGCCGCTCGCCGCGACGGTCGCCCAGGGCACGGGGCTGGACCCGGCGCAGCTGCGCGCCTACCAGCCGCGCGTCGGCGCCACGCTGACGGTGCCCTTCGACATCAGCGACCTGCATGTGGCCGACACGGCCGAGCCGGACTCGGGCGCCGCCCTGATCCAGGCCTGGAAGGCGGTGGCCGCCCTGCCGCCGGCCGAGCGGGCGACCCGCGCCGCCCAGCTGCTGGGCGCCACCGGTGCCGGCGCCACCGCGGCCGGCGCCGGGGTGGTGGTGATCGATCCGGACGAGAACGGCGCCGCCTGCGCCTTCACCCAGGGCGCGCCCTTCGGCACCGGCCGCGGCATTCCCGGCACCGGCATGCTGGTGGCCCAGGGGGTCGATCGCGGCGGCTTCGGCGCGCCGGCCCTGATCGCCAACTCCATCATCGGCCGCACCCTGTTCGCCGGTGTCGGTACCGCCGGGGGCAGCGACGGTCCCGCCGCCGGCCCGGCCGCCCTGCTGTCGGTGGCGCTGCCGGCGGGGTTGGAGGACAAGTCGACCGCGCCGCAGATTCAGGCCGCGCGCCCGCAATCCATCCCCGGGCGGGTCAGCTTTGTCGGCTGCCGGGTGTCGCCGGAGGACGGAATCCGCTATTGCCAGACGGCGACCGACCCGCGCGCCGGCAGTCTGGCGCTGACGGTCGAAAGCGAGCGCAAGCGGGACTGATCCCGCGAACAAGGTTTGAGACGGACGATCATGAGCAAGCAGCCCAAGGTTTCAAAGCGGGGCGCGATCCCGCCCTTCTTCGTGATGGAAGTGATGCATGCCGCGGCGGAGCGCGAGGCCGCCGGGCTGGAGGTTCTGCACATGGAGGTGGGGCAGCCCTCCAGCGGTGCGCCGAAGGGGGTGGTGCAGACCGCCGCCACCGTCCTGACGGGCAGCGATCCTCTGGGCTACACCGGCGCTCTGGGCATCCCGCCGCTGCGCGCGGCCATTGCCAAGTGGTACAAGGACCGGTACGGCGTCGATGTGCCGGAGCGGCGGGTGGTCGTCACCACCGGGTCGTCGGGCGCCTTCCAGCTGGGCTTCCTCGCCGCCTTCGATCCGGGCGACCGGGTGGCGATGGCGTCGCCCAGCTACCCGGCCTACCGCCACACCCTGACCGCGGCCGGCGTCATCCCGGTGGAACTGCCGACCGGGCCGGAGCATCGTTTCCAGCCGACGGTCGAACTGCTGGAGGCGCTGGACGAGCCGGTGCAGGGCCTGATCGTCGCCAGCCCCGCCAACCCGACCGGCACGATGCTGAGCCGGGAGGAGCTGACGGCACTGTCCGACTGGTGCCGCGCCAACGGCGTGCGCTTGGTGTCGGACGAGATCTACCACGGGCTGACCTATGGCACCGACGCGGTCACCGCGGCCGGGGTGAACGAGCAGGCTCTGGTGGTCAACAGCTTCTCCAAATATTTCTCGATGACCGGCTGGCGGCTGGGCTGGATGATCGTGCCCGACGACCTGGCCCGTTCGGTCGAATGTCTGGCGCAGAACCTGTTCATTTCGGCGCCTACCTTGAGCCAGCTTTCGGCGGTCGCCGCCTTCGACTGCACCGAGGAGCTGGACGGCCACGTCGCCCGCTATGCCCGCAACCGCGCGGTTCTGCTGGAGGAGCTGCCGAAGGCCGGCTTCACCCGGATGGCCCCGGCCGACGGCGCCTTCTTCATCTACGCCGACGTGTCCGACATGACCGACGACAGCGAGGCGCTGGCGAAGCAGATTCTGGAGGAAACGGGCATCGCCTGCACCCCCGGCATCGATTTCGACACCGCCCGCGGCCGGCGTTTCCTGCGCTTCAGCTTCGCCGGATCGGAGGCGACCATCGCCGAGGCGGCGCGGCGGCTGATCGCCTGGCGGGCGGGGAAGTAGGAAGTTCCGGGAGGGGGCGGCTGCGGTTGCCCCCTCCCAACCTCCCCCGCTGGGCGGGGGAGGTTGGGAGGGGGGCCCGTTTGGCCGCGCTGTGCCTTTCTCAGAACAGGTGCTGCCCGCCGGTGATGAAGGTTTCCGTTCCCGTCACATAGGCCGAATCCGGGCCGCAGAGATAGAAGATCACCGCGGCGACGTCCTCCGGCGTTCCCATGCGCTTCAGCGGGATGCGCGGGATCAGCACGTCGTATTCCGGGCCGGTCATCGCCGTTTCGATCTCGCCGGGGGCGACGGCGTTGACGCGGACGCCGATCTCCGCGAACTCCACCGCCATCTCGCGGGTCAGGCCCGACAGCGCCGCCTTGGAGGTGGAATAGGCGGAGCCGGCGAAGGGATGCACCGAATGGCCGGCGATGGAGGTGACGTTGACGATCGCCCCCTTCGCCTTCGACAGCGGAGCGGCGAAGCCGCGCGCCAGCACCAGCGCCGCGAAGAAGTTCAGCTCGAACACCCGATGCCAGCCCTCGATGGGGCCGTTCAGGCAGCCCAGCCGCTCCTTGATCGGGGTCTTGGGCGAGATGCCGGCGTTGTTGATCAGGGCATGCAGGGGAGCGCCGTCCAGCGCCTTGTTCGCCTCCTCCACGAAGGCGGCGCGGCTGGCGGGGTCGGACAGGTCGGCCGGGATGTGGTGGGTCCAGTTGGGATCGCGCCGGCAATGCTCCGGCACTTCCTCCCGCGAGCAGGAGATCACGCGCCAGCCTTCATTGCTGAACCGGGTGACGGTGGCGTGTCCGATACCCCGGCTGGCGCCGGTGAGAATGACGGTCTTGCGGTGCGGCATGGCGGCGGTGCGCTTCATGAGTGATTGCGGTCGGGCGGGGAGAGCGGACGCCCTGGGACTGGCCTCGGGGGATTGCGGATGCCGGCGCGGAAAGCCTCCATCCGCCGCATGTCCACCGCCGGCGCCGATCCTACCCGGCGATGCTGCGGCTGTCATCCGCCGCGGAACTTCGGCGCGGCCGAACGACGCGATCGGTGGCCTTCGCCATTGACCTTGCGTCCGGCAGTCCCAACCTTGGCGCAATCCCCGCGCCGACGGAGCCGACCTTGCGCCAGATTTTCCGTCCCATCCCTTCTCCCTTGGCCCGTCCCTTTCTCCTTGCCCCGCTGGTCTTCGCGGCGCTGACCCTTGCCGCCGCATCCGGCGTCCGGGCGGAGGATGCCGCGCGCATCGGCTGCGTGCCGCCGGGGGTGTGGGCCGACGGCACCGGGACGGCGGTGGAACCGGCTCCACTGCTGCGCCGGCTCGCCGAGGCTCCGGCCGTCCTGCTGGGGGAGCAGCATGACAAGGCCGACCACCACCGTTGGCAGCTCCACACCCTGGCCGCCCTGCATGCGCTGAACCCCGATCTTGCGGTCGGGATGGAGATGCTGCCGCGCCGGCTGCAGCCGGTGCTCGACCGCTGGGTGGCGGGGGAACTGACGGAAGGCGAGTTCCTGAGGGAGACGGACTGGCGCACGGTCTGGGGCTTCGACCCGGCCTTCTACCTGCCGATCCTGCAATTCGCCCGCCTGCACCGGCTGCCGGTGGTGGCGCTGAATGTGGAACGCTCGCTGATCAGCCGCACCGCCCGCAACGGCTGGGCCGCCATTCCTGAGGCGGAGCGCGAGGGCGTCGGCGACCCCGCCGCCCCGACGGAGACCTACCGCAAGCGCCTGAGCGAAACGCTGGCGGCGCATGACCGCTCCGAGTCGAAGGCCGCCGCCCCCACCGACGCGGCCAGGCGCTTCATCGAGGCGCAAAGCGTCTGGGACCGCGCGATGGCGGAGAAGATCGCGGAGACCCGCCGCACCACCGGCCGCGCCGTCGTCGCCATTCTCGGGCAGGGCCATACCCTCTACCGCGACGGCGTCCCGCACCAGCTGGCCGACCTCGGCATCGCCGATGCCGCCGTGCTGCTGCCCTGGGATGCCGACCGCGACTGCGGCGAGCTGGACGGTCGCATCGCCGATGCGGTCTTCGGGCTGGGACCGGCCCGCGAGGATGCCGAACCGCAGCGGCCGCGGCTGGGCGTGCAGCTCGCCCCCGGCCCGGACGGCATCACGGTGGGATCGGTCAGCGACGGCAGCGTCGCCGCGGCGGCCGGCCTGCGCACCGGCGACCGCATCCTGATCGCCGCGGGAAGCCCGGTGAGGGCGCCGGCCGATCTGGTCGCCGTCATCCGCCGTCAGGCGCCCGGCACCTGGCTGCCGCTGACCATCCGGCGCGACGGAGCGGAGCGGGAGCTGGTGGCGAAATTCCCGGCGGAGAAACGCTAGACAACGCTCCTCACAGCATCCGGTCCCAGCGGGCGAGCGCGTCCGGGGTGGGGTTGAGCGCGGGGGCGCAGTCGCTGCGGCCAAGCCTGTCGCGGTGCTCGCGCAGCGCCCAGACGACGGTGGGAAAGGCAAGTTCGCCCCAGGGGATCTCGTCCCAGGCGAACAGCCCGACCTCCAGGCTTTCGGGTCCGGGTTCCACGTCCGGGGACAGCAGGCGGGCGCGGAAGATCATCTGCACCTGGCTGATGCGCGGAATGTCGTAGATCGCCAGAAGATGGTCGATTTCGATGCGCGCGCGCGCCTCCTCCCAGGCTTCGCGGGCCGCGCCCTCGCGGGTGCTCTCGCGCTCCTCCATGAAGCCGGCGGGCAGGGTCCAGAATCCCTTGCGCGGTTCAATGGCGCGGCGGCACAGCAGAATGCGGCCATCCTCCCAGGTCGCCACCGCACCGACGACGATCAGCGGATTCTGGTAGGCGATGTAGCCGCAATCCGGGCACATCAGCCGCTCGCGGTCCTCGCCGGGCGGAACGGCGCGGACGCGGGGACCACCGCAGCCGGGGCCGCAGCCGGGGCCGCAGCCGGGGCCGCAGCCGGGGCCGCAATCGGGGGATCTGCTGTCGGGAGTCGTGTCGTCTGGCATGGCCTCCGATATGGCGCCGCGGCCCTGGTTGGGCAAGCGGGGAAAGCGCGGGCTGGATCGTGCCCCTGGGCAAGGTTGCGGCACCCTGTCTGTTCGCGCCCTGTTCCAATTCGTGTTTCGTTCCGATAGGCTGTGCCCGTTTCGGCTGTGGGGCAGGGTGGGGGTGCGGGGGTGACGCAGTTCGTGGTGAACGGGATAGCGGTGGACGGGATGTCGCTGGCGATCGGGCTGGCGGCGGGCCTGCTGCTGGGCGCCGCCATCGCCTGGGCGGTGCTGCGCGCCGCCGCCGGCCGGGCGGAGGCCGCGGCTGCCGCCCTGCATGCGGAGTTCGCCACCCGCCTCGACCTCGCCGAACGGACCGAGGACGACCTGCGCGAGGAGATCGAGGCGCGCGACCACCAGATCGCCCGCCTGCATGGCGAGATCGCCGACGCCCGCGAACGCCATGCCCAGCTGTCGACGCGGCTGGAGGCCGAACGCACCGCGGCGGCGGAGAAGATGGCCCTGCTGGAGCGCGCCCAGTCGGCGCTGGCCGACAGCTTCAAGGCCCTGTCGGCGGAGGCGCTGCACCAGAACAACCGCAGCTTCCTCGATCTGGCGCGGGAGACGCTGGCCGGCTTCCAGGAGCAGGCGAAGGGCGACCTGGACAAGCGCCAGACCGCCATCGCCGCCATCGTCGATCCGGTGCGCCAGTCTCTGGAGGCCATGGACCGTCAGATCCGCGACCTGGAAAGCAGCCGCGCCGGCGCCTATGAGGGGCTGAAGCAGCAGGTGCTGTCGCTGGTGGAAACCCAGAGCCAGCTGCGGGCGGAGACCGGCAACCTCGTCCGGGCGCTGCGCACCCCGGCGGCGCGCGGGCGCTGGGGCGAAATCCAGCTGCGCCGGGTCTGCGAGATGGCGGGGATGCTCGACCATTGCGACTTCGTGGAGCAGGTGTCGGTCGACGGCGGCCGGCTGCGCCCCGACCTGATCGTCACGCTGCCCGGCGGCAAGACCATCGTTGTCGATGCCAAGACCCCGCTGGAAGGCTATCTGGACGGCGTCCAGGCGGCCGAGGACGGGGCGCGGCGGGACGGCATGGTCCGCCATGCCCGCCATGTGCGCGAGCATATGAAGCAGCTGGGCACCAAGGGCTATTGGGACCAGTTCGACGACAGCCCGGAATTCGTCGTGCTGTTCCTGCCCGGCGAGAACTTCTTCTCCGCGGCGCTGGAGCAGGATCCGGCGCTGATCGAGGCCGGCATCGACCATCGCGTCATCCTGGCCACCCCGACCACGCTGATCGCGCTGCTGCGCGCCGTCGCCTATGGCTGGCGGCAGGAGCGGCTGGCCGACAATGCCCGCGAGATCAGCGCGCTGGGGGCGGAACTGTACAAGCGCCTGTCCGATCTGGGCGGCCATATGGAGAAGCTGGGCGGGCAGCTGGACAAGGCGGTCGGCTGCTACAACAGCGCGGTCGGCACGCTGGAATCGCGGGTTCTGGTCAGCGCGCGCCGGTTCCGCGACCTGCATGCCGCACCGGAGGGATCGGAGATGCCGCTGCTGGAACCCCTGGACCACAGCCCGCGCCGCCTGCAGGCGACCGAACTGCGCGTGCCGCCGGTGGAGTCCTCCGCCGCGGACTGACGGCAACGGACTGAGGGGGCGCGTCCCGTCGCTGCGACATTCCGTCCCGTCGATAACGGCGCCCATGGGGATGTGTTCACCGCTGCGGCGCCCCGTCGGCCGTGCTATCCATGCGGCCTCACAGGCTGCGACACCATGGAACCCGCCGATGACGGACCAGACCGGAACCGAAAAGACCGTCCGCTGCGACCGCTGCAACCATGCCTATTCGGCCAGCGAAGAGAGCTGCCCGCGCTGCCGTTCGATTCGACGCAGCAATGCGGTGATCGTCACCCTGCTGGTGATGCTGGTGATTCTCGTCGTGGTCGGCTGGATCGGAACTTTGGTGCTTACATGACTTCGGCGAGGTTTCGTTTCCGGTACTTTGGTCGAGCTTTGCGCAAGCACTGCGCATTCCGTGCGCAAAGCGCCTAAGGAAACATCGTTTCTCTTTGCCATGGCAAGCAAGCAGGTTTTTCGCTTGTCACCTATCCTTCGATCTGAGAAGCAACCCTCTGCCGTCGTCTTTGCGCAGGGGGCGCATCATGTTGAAGAATCTCAGGATTGCCGCGCTCACCAACCTGTTCGGCGTGGTGGTCACGCTCGGGTTCCTGGCAGTCGTCCTGACGGGTGCGCTGGCGATCCGCGAGCTGAAGGTGGGCGGCCCGATCTACCACCGCATCGTGCTGGGCAAGGATCTGATCGCCGACATCCTGCCGCCGCCGGAATATGTGATCGAGGCCTATCTGGAAGCCACGCTGGCGATGAACGACCCGGCTTCGGCGGAGCAGCGGCGGGCGCGTCTGGCCCAACTGCGTAAGGATTACGACGACCGGCATGAATTCTGGTTGAAGGAAGAGTTCGAACCGTCGCTCGTCGACCAGTTGACCAAGGCATCGCATGTGCCGGTCATGCGCTTCTGGACCGAAGTGGAAACCAGGTTCCTGCCGGCCCTGATCCGCAAGGACGAGGCCGTTGCCCGCGCCTCCTACGCGGTCATCGCCGAGGCCTATGCGGCCCACCGCGCCGTCGTCGACCGCATCGTGGCGGACACCACCCGCTACAACAATGAGACGGAAGTCTATGCCGCCGGACGTGAAAACCTGTTCATGAATGCGGTCTGGGGCGTATCCGCCCTGGTGCTGGCGGTGGTGGTGCTGGGCGTGCTGGGCATCCGGCGCCGGGTGGTACGGCCGGTGGGCGAACTGACCGCCGCCATGCGCAGCCTGGCCCAAGGCGATCTCGGCGTCGCCATCCCCGGCGCCGACCGCGGCGACGAGATCGGCGCGATGGCCGGGGCCCTGCGCGTCTTCAAGGAGAATGCGGAGGAGGCCGAGCGGCTGCGCCGCCTGCGCGAGGAGGAGCGGGAACGGTCCGAGCGGGAAAAGCAGGCCGCCCTGCTGCGCATGGCCGAGACGGTGGAGACGGAAGCGTCCAATGCCGTCGATGTGGTCGCCAGCCAGACCGGCCAGATGGCCGGCAACGCCACCCGCATGGCCGAATCCGCCCGCGCGGTCAGCGACAACAGCCAGAATGTCGCCGCCGCCGCGACCCAGGCGCTGTCGAACGCCCAGACCGTCGCGGCGGCGTCGGAGCAGCTCAGCGCCTCCATCCGGGAGATCGCGGCCCAGATCGGCACCGCCACCGCCATGACCGGCGAGGCGGTCGGCGCCTCGGCCCGGGCGGAGGAAACCATCCAGCGCCTTGCCGAGGCCGTGACCCGCATCGGGGAGGTGACCGACCTCATCAACGACGTCGCCGGCCAGACCAACCTGCTGGCGCTGAACGCCACCATCGAAGCGGCGCGGGCAGGGGAGGCCGGCAAGGGATTCGCGGTGGTCGCCAGCGAGGTGAAGCAGCTGGCCGGCCAGACCGCGCGGGCGACCGACGAGATCGAAAGCCAGATCGCGGCCATCCAAGCCACCACCGCCGAGGCCGTCAGCGCGGTGCGCGCCATCGCCGACCGGGTGCGTGGGGTGGAATCGGTGTCGGCCACCGTCGCCGCCGCCATCGAGGAGCAGGAGGCGGCAACCGGCGAGATCGCCCGCAACGTCGCCCAGACCTCCAACGCGGCGCAGGAGGTGGCGACCCGCATCGCCGCCGTCTCGCAGGAGGCGACGGCCACCGGCGAGCGCGCCAGCGAGGTCAACGTCCTGTCCACCCGCGTGGCGTCCAGCATCGACCAGCTGCGCCGCGTCCTGATCGAGGCGATCCGCACCGCCACGCCGGAGGTGAATCGCCGGGCCGCCCCGCGCTTTCCGCTGAACCGGCCGGGCCGGCTGACCATCGGCGGGCGCGAGGTGCCGGTTACGGTCGACAATGCGTCCGAGGGCGGCGCGCAGCTCAGCGGCCTGCCGCAGGAGTGCTGGGCCGGTCTGGGGCAGGGGACGGCGCTGAGCGTGGCGTTGCCGGGGATGGAGCCGGTACCCGCCACGGTGCGCGCGACAGACGGCAGCGGCGGTGGCGGTGATGGTGGCCGCCTGCATGTCACCTTCGCCCTGGACGCTGCCGGCCGTGAGCGCTTTGCCGGTCAGTTCCGCCGCGTCGTCGCCGGGATGGTGCCGATGGACAGGGCGGCCTGAGAGGCAGTTCGGCCACAAATTGGGCGAAGACGGCAAGATGACAGTGAATTCATGACGTTCGGGTGTCTCGTCGGTTCAAAATGACGGCAGCAATTCACGGCCGCCGGCCCGTTCCGAAAGCCCGATCGCCATGGTTGACACCACTGCCTGTCCCTATTGCGGCTCCGATTACGGGCATGGTCCCGACGAGTGTCCGCTCTGCCGCTCCGCCCGCCGCACCGATCTGATCGTACGCTGCGTCATCGGGCTGCTTTTCCTGGTGCCGATCCTCACGCTGATCGCAACGATCCTGCTGGACAACCGGGCGGTGGCGACAATTCTCTCGATAGATTAGAGTTTCGTGCGTTTCATATCAAAGGCATGAAACTCCAGGGCGCGAACTCCAGGCCCTTGTCCGATCCGATGCCCCCCACCGCCTACAGGTGCCCCGTCCGCGCCGACTGTTCCAGCGCCTTGATATGGGAGAGGCCGGGCAGGATCTCCGACTTCACGAACTCCAGGCGCCGGTTCGGACCGCCGCCGCCGCGGGCGAAGCGGTGCTTCCACAGGTTCATCTTCACCGCCAGACCGCACAGCACGCCGCCGATGGTGACGTGGTGGGACGAGATCAGCTCGCGGATGGTGCGGAAGGTGTCGGCGTTGATGTCGCTCCAGAAATCCTTGGACCGGTTGTCGAAGCTCTCGAACCGGCCGGTGATGGAGGTGGCGATGTCGGTCAGGTCGCGGGCGATCTCGTCCAGCAGCCTCATCTGGCGCGGATCGCGCTTCACCTCGGCGGAACTGCGGATCTCCTCCATCCAGGTGACGAAGCGCTGCACCTCCGGCACGATCTCGTCCAGGCATTTGCGGAAATAGGCCAGCGACAGGAAGATGTCGCCGTATTCCTCCAGGAACTGCGGGATCTCGTTCAGGCCGATGTCCAGCCGGTCGGCCATCATGCGCAGATTGCGCAGCGCCTCCTCCCGGTTGGGATTGGCGAACAGCTGGATGATGTCGGTCACGTCCGCGACCTGGAGTTCCTCCGTGCCGTAGACGTATTCCATCAGCGGCCGGGTGAAGACCCGCATGTAGTTGGTCAGTTCCGCCTTCTTGCGGTCCGACAGGGTCAGTGATTCGACGTTGTTGACGTCGATGTTCAGCCGCCGCAGCTCGATGCGCGAGGAATAGACGTCGAAGCTGGAGGCGGCGCCGATCTTCTCCAGCTTCACCAGATCGCGTTCGATCTCGTCCTTGTAGGATTCGAAATAGGCTGGCAGATGGCGGGCGGTCACCTGGCCGCTGCCGGTCTGGGCGTCGCGGAACATCTCCACCACCGTCTGCAGCCGGACGTTCTTGATCAGCCGGGCATGCTGCAGGCCGGGGGTGTCCAGCGGGATCGACGACAAGGGCAGGATGTGCAGGGAATCGCGGGCCTCGTCGTCCCACGCCTTCCGCTTTTCCGTATCGGCCGCGGCCTTCGCGTCCACCGCCGTATCGCTCGCCCCGCCGTCCAACCGACCGTCCCCCGATGCCTTCTTGCGTTTTGCGCCCGTGAGTATTGCAGAGCGCACATTACAACAGGAGGCAGGGCTGACAAGGATCGAGATTCGCCACGATGCGGCAGGTCCGGCGCGGCAGGTCCGGCGCGGCAGGTCCGGCGCGGCAGGTCCGGCGCGGCACGTCCGGCCTGCGCGCGCCCGACCGGATCGCCTGCGCGCGCGGGAGGGCGGGCAATCAGTGGACGCTGACCGGCTCCATGTCGTTCTGCACGATGGCGGCGAAGGCCAGTTCGCGGTCGCCGACGACGCTCAGCGGCGTGCCGTCGGCGGCGTGGATCGCGAAGGCGGCGGTGCCATTGAGCTCCACCGGGCGGACATAGGCGACTTCGCCCAGGCCGAAGCTGGCGAAATCCCGGGTCGACAGCTGGCGCAGCTGGCTGTGCGTATCGTTCATCATGATCGTGATCTCCCGGCGGCTCCCCGTCATGGGCGGCCGCGCGTGCAGAGTGTCGGGAAGGCGGATGGGCGGATCAGGAGAGGCGGCCGGATCAGTCGCCGTTGCCGTCGGCGGACACGTCGATGGTGCGCGGCATGGCAGCGCCGGCGGATTTCTTTGGCTGCTCGATCTTGATGGTGCGGACCTTCGGTTCCGGCATCGGCCGGGTCAGGTCGATGTTGAGCAGCCCGTTGTCGAGCGAGCAACCCACCACCTCGATCCCTTCGGCCAGGACGAAGCTGCGCTGGAACTGCCGGGCGGCGATGCCGCGATGCAGGTAGACGCGCGACTTGTCGTCGGACTGGCGGCCGCGGATGACGAGCTGGTTGTCCTCGATCTGGACAGACAGGTCGTCGGAGGTGAAGCCGGCCACGGCAAGGGTGATCCGCAGGCCGTCGTCGCCGATCTGCTCGATGTTGTAGGGGGGATAGCCTTCGGCCGAATTCTTGGCGATGCGGTCGAGCGTCCGCTCGAACTGATCGAAGCCGAGAAGCAGCGGGCTGTTGAAGAGCGAAAGGCGAGTCGTCACGACGCATCCTCCTCACGACAGGAGCGAGTTGCGGAACATGGGCCCGTTTCCGGCGCCCGGCGGATCGGTGGCCCAGCGAATGCCGGCGCCATCAAGCCTATAGATTGGGAGAGCCCAGGTCCCGGTCAAGAACCCTTTGAGCCCCAACCACCTCCAATGATCTCGGGAACCTCGCCGAACTCCGCCGCCACCGCGTCGGCGATGGCGAGGCAGGAAGTCAGGCCCGGCGATTCGATGCCGAACAGGTTGACCAGCCCCTCCACCCCATGGCTGCCCGGCCCCTGGATCAGGAAGTCGGCTTGCGGCTGCCCCGGCCCGCTCAGCTTGGGCCGCACGCCCGAATAGGCCGGCACCAGCGCGTGGTCGGGCAGCCCCGGCCAATAGGCGCGCACCGCACCGTAGAAGGAATCGGCGCGGACCGGATCGACGGCGTAGTCGATGGGGTCCTCCAAGGTGTTTGCGACGTCGCCCAGCCACTCCACGTCGGGGCCGAAGCGGGCCTGTCCGGCGAGGTCCAGCGTCAGGTGGACGCCCAGCCCGCCCTCCACCGGCACCGGATAGACCAGCCGGGAGAAGGGGGACCGGCCGGCGGCCAGCGCATAGTAGTTGCCCTTTGCCAGCACCCGCGGCGGCACATGCGCGGCATCGAGCCCCTCCAGCCCGCGGGCGACCGCCCAGGCGCCCAGCCCGGCGGCGTTGACCAGGGTGGAGCAGGCCAGCCGCATCGGCTCCGCCCCGCCGACCTCCAGCTCGAACCCGCCGGCGCTGCGGTGGGAGCGCAGCAGCGGACTCTGCAGGGCCAGCATCGCTCCGGCATCCTCGGCGTCGCCCAGCAGGGCCAGCATCAGCCCATGGCTGTCGATGATGCCGGTGGAGGGCGACAGCAGGGCGCCGACGGTGCGCAGGTTCGGTTCCCACCGCATCGCCGTGGCGGCGTCGATCTCCGTCAGGTCGGCGACGCCGTTGGCGGCGGCCTGGGCGCGGATCGCCGCCAGCTTCGGCAGTTGGCCTTCTTCCGTCGCGACGATCAGCTTGCCGATGCGGCGATGCTCCACGCCATGGGTGGCGCAGTAGTCATAGAGAGCGTCGCGGCCGGGCACGCACAGCCGGGCGCGCAGGCTGCCGGTGGGGTAATAGATGCCGGCATGGATGACTTCGGAGTTGCGCGAACTGGTGCCGGTGCCGATTGCGTCCGCCGCCTCCAGCACGATCACCTCGCGTCCGGCCCGCGCCAGCCGGCGCGCCACCGCCAGACCGACCACTCCCGCCCCGACGACCACGCACTCAACCCGTTCCATCGCGCTATTCCTGCCTGCCGCTTGCGGTGCGCGAAAGGGGAGCGCAAAGCGCGGGGAAGCGCAAGGGGCTCCCGATCGGCGGCGGGGTCCGGAGCGTCGGACTTGACTCCAGCACGCCAATGGCTATTGTGCGCGCCTTCACCTCCTGGGAAAGCGGGCGCGCGCAATCTTTGGCGCCCCGTCCGCCGCCTGAAAAGGCGGTCGGAACTACCGGGACAACATCAACTCGTGTCCAACGAGGCGTTGAGAGTTATGAGCAAGCGTCAAGAGTCCAAGTACAAGATCGACCGCCGCCTTGGCGTCAACCTGTGGGGCCGTGCCAAGAGCCCGCTGAACAAGCGCGAGTATGGCCCGGGCCAGCATGGCCAGCGCCGCAAGAAGCCGTCGGACTACGGTCTGCAGCTGATGGCCAAGCAGAAGCTGAAGGGCTACTACGGCAACATCGGCGAGAAGCAGTTCCGCCGCATCTATGCCGAGGCCGTCCGCCGCAAGGGCGACACCGGCGAGAACCTGGTCGGCCTGCTGGAGCGCCGTCTGGACGCCGTGGTCTACCGCATGAAGTTCGCGCCGACCCCGTTCGCCGCGCGCCAGCTGATCAACCACGGCCACATCCTGGTCAACGGCCGCCGCCTGAACATCGCGTCGGCCCGCATCAAGGACAACGACACCGTCGAGGTGCGCGCCAAGTCCAAGCAGATGGCGCTGATCCTGGAAGCCGCCGCTTCCGGCGAGCGTGACATCCCCGACTATCTGGAAGTCGACAGCAGCGCGCTGAAGGGCCGCTTCGTCCGCGCCCCGCTGCTGGCCGACGTTCCGTACCCGGTCCAGATGGAACCGAACCTGGTCATCGAGTTCTACTCGCGCTGATCGGTCGGCTCCCGCCGAACGCGAAAGGCCGCTCCCTCGGGGGCGGCCTTTTTGCTTTTGGCGGATGTTTTCGAATGCGGCGTCGGCCCCCTAAAGCGAATTTGCATTCGCTTTGGATTCACATGACCTCATTCGCCGGTCGGGCTTCGGCCGCATGAGCGGCCGGGACCGCCGTCGCGGTCCAAAGCGGATTGCAATCCGCTTTGGACCCGGCGATCACCTCCGCCGGGACACCAGAAGCGCCGTCAGGTCGTCGTCGACGGGACCGGTGGCGTACAGATCGCTCAGCAGGCCGTCGAGCAGGCGGGCGCCGTCGGGTTCGTGCAGGCGGCGGGCAAGCAGGGCGGCGAGACCCGGTTCGTCCAGCACCTCATGACCGTCCGTTCCGAGCGGAATCTCGATCGCCGCGTCGGAGTAGAGGAACAGCCGTGCCCCCGGCGGCATCGGCAGCTGCCGGCTGTCGTAGGTGGCGGACGCCAGCAGGCCGAGCGGCAGGCCGCTGCCGTCGCCCAGCCGCGGCGCCTCGTCGCCGGGCAGCCACATCATCGGCGTCGTCGATCCGGCCGAGGCGTAATCGAACACTCCCGCCACCGGGTCGATCAGGCCGGTCAGCATCGTGGCGAACTGGCCGGAGGGAAGCAGGCCGCACAGCCGGCGGTTTATCGCGGCCAGGAATTCGGCAGGGGTCAGCTCCGTGCTGCCGATCTGGCGGCAGATGGCGTCCAGCCGGAAGGTGTTCAGCGCCGCCCCCACGCCATGGCCGGAGAAATCGACCATATAGACGGCGACCCGGCCGCAAGGCAGCCGGTCGATGCCCCAGAAATCGCCGCCCAACTCGGACGAGGGGGCGAAATGGGCGTCGATGGCGATGCCGGTCGCCTCCTGCAATTCCGCCAGCCGGTCGGGACCGGGCAGCAGCCGGATTTGCATGGCGCGGGCGAGCGCCAGCTCGCTCTCCGTCCGGCTGTGATACTGCTCCAGGTCGCGCAGCATGGCGCGTTTGCGCAGGTGGATGCGGACGCGGGCCAGCAGCTCCACCGCGTTGAGCGGCTTGGTGACGTAATCGGTCGCCCCGGCGCGGAAGGCGCGGGCACGATCCTCGACCCGGTTCAGGCTGGACTGCACCAGCACCGGCAGCGATTTCCATTGCGGGTCGGCGCGCAGCAGCCGGCACATCTCGAACCCGTCCAACTGCGGCATCATCAGGTCGAGCAGGACGAGATCCGGCTTGAAGCGCTCCATCAGGGCCAGCGCCTCCTGCCCATCCTCCGCCTGTTCGACCATGGTGATGCCGCCGCGCTCCAGCAGGGCCAGCAGGAGATGGCGGTTGATCCGGTTGTCGTCGACGACCAGCACGCGGGCGCCGGCCAATCCGTCCGCGGAGTCGCGTCCCCCGGCAAGCGGGCCGGCTGTCACCATGTTCCCGGTATTCACCATGCCGGTATTCACCTTGCCCCCCGCCCGATCCACAGCAGCGTGTGCTCGTCGCCTCCGGCCTGTTCCAGCGCAATGCCAATGCCGAGCGAGCGCAGGACGGCCTCGAAGCCATCGCCGTCCGCCACCGCGCGGGCGATCATCCCGCCCAGCCCGCTCCCGCCGGCGCCCGGCGCCTCCAGCATCGCGGCGGAGCACAGCGCCAGCACGGCACCCGGCAGCAACTCCATGACCTCGGCGCGATAGCGGGCGCCGGGAGCGATGCCGATCGCCGGCCCGGTCGCACCGCCGCGATCCGATCCGCCGTCGCCGCGCAGGATCATCGGCGGAGCCCCCTCGGCGGAGGCGTGGGTGAAGCGCCCGAGCCCGCCATCGACCACGCCATAGGTCATGGTCGCCGTCTCCCCCGCTGCCAGCAGTCCGGCGGCGCGGTCGTTCAGGGCGCTCAGCAGGGCGGCGGGATCCTCGCCGTGGAGGGGGCCCAGCTCCTGCAGAAGGGTGTGCAGGCGGAAGGCGTTCAGCGTCGCCGCCACGCCCTGGCCGGCGACGTTCAGCAGATAGACGCCGAAGCGCGGGCCGGGGAGAGGCAGCAGCCCCCAGAGATCGCCGCCGAGAGTGGGCGAGATCACGCTGTGGGCGCGCAGCGTGCAGCCGGCCGCGGCGGCGGCGGCGGTGCATTGCGCCGGCGTCGGCAGCAGATGCTCCTGCATCGAGCGGGCGATGGACAGTTCCGCCTCCACCCGCGCGCGGTAGCTTTGCAGCCGGCGGATCAGCACGCGGTCTTCCAGATGGATGCGGACGCGGGCCAGCAGCTCCGTCTGTTCGAGCGGCTTCGTCACGAGGTCGGTGGTGCCGGCGGCGAAGGCCCGGTTGCGGTCCTCGACCGACGACAGGGCGGTCTGCACCAGGATCGGCAGGTCCGCCGTTGCCGGCACGGCGCGCAGGCGGCGGCAGACCTCGTAGCCGTCGATTCCCGGCATCATGATGTCGAGGATCAGCAGGTCGGGAATGCCGGCCTCGATCATCGCCAGCGCCTCCATCCCGTTGGTGGCGAAGGAAACCTTGCGGAACCCCGCCACGGCCAGGAAATCGCCGATCAAGGTGCGGTTGAAGGCGGTGTCGTCCACCACCAGGATCGGGCAATCCAGGATCTGGGTATCGGAGACCTGAAGGTTCGGATAGCGGCCTTCGAGGCTTTGCGGACGGCCGTGGCCGGAGATGTCCTGCCCGGTCATGGTCACAGCCGGAACCTCAGGCGGATGCGCCGGCCGCCATCCTCGATCTCCAGACCTTCGGCGATGCTGCCGATCAGGTCGAGGCCGCGGCCGGAGGCGCCGGCCCGCTCCAGCCTGCACGGTACGAAGCCGGCGCCCTGGTCGGTGATCTCGACCGTCGCCAACGCCCGGCCATGCTCCTGCGCCTCGTCCGGCCGGCCCCCGGCTGGTTCCGGCCCGGCTCCAAGCCCTGCCTGGGAGCTTTGCGGCGGATCGATGCGTATGGCGATGACGATCCGACGGGCGGAGAGCACCGGGTCGGCGAGCCCGTCGCACAGGTCGCGGGAGAAGCGTTCCAGCTCCCGCGCGCTCAGCTCCGTCATGCCGCCGATGCCGAGATTGCCGTGCACCAGCGCGTTGCTGACCGCCTCATGCAGGGCCAGTTCGATATCGTCGCGGCGGTGCCCGGGAAGCGGGTGGCGGGCGCCGATGGCGGCCAGCAGGCGAGCGCCCAGCTGCAGGTCGTGTGCGGTCGCGGTGGTCAGGTTGACGTACAGGTCGGTGCGGGACGCCTCGGCCAGCCATGCGGCCGCGCCGTCGCCATTCTCGTCGCCGGATGCCGGCTCGACCCAGGCGGCGACCGGGGGCAGCCACAGCGATTCCTTCTCAGCCGCGCGGCCGTCCGTCAGGAGCAGCGCCAGCGCTTCGGAACCGGCCGGCCCATCCGCCGGTTCGTCCGCCAGCTCGTCCGCCGGATTCAGGCCCAGCGCCCGCGCCAGCCGGTCGCGGCGGTCGGGCGGCAGCCCCGGCGCGACGAGCCCGGAGAAGCGCGTGCGGAGCCCGGTGTCCGCGCCGCTGGGAAGGGTGTCCCCGTCGGTCAAGCAGGTCAGTCCTCGATCTGGACGATCTTGGCGATCTGCGCCACGGTCAGCACCCGCTTCACCTGCCCGGCGGCGGCGCGCAGGACGAACTGCTTGTCGGCGCGGTCCATTTCCTCCCGCGCGATCAGCAGCATGCCGATGCCGGCGGAGTCGACGAATTCCAGCGAAGACAGGTCAAGCACCTGGCGCCGGGCCTTGTTCTGTTCCATCTCGCCGATCAGGGTGCGCAGCTTCGCGTGGTCGTTGAAGGTCAGACGGCCGCGAAGGCGGACCACCGCCTCCTGGTCGCGCAGTTCGATACCGTAG
The DNA here is from genome assembly GCF_003233655.1 of Azospirillum ramasamyi. Classification (NCBI taxonomy): domain Bacteria; kingdom Pseudomonadati; phylum Pseudomonadota; class Alphaproteobacteria; order Rhodospirillales; family Azospirillaceae; genus Azospirillum; species Azospirillum ramasamyi. The sequence goes on along the minus strand of NZ_CP029829.1, from coordinate 1,927,308 downwards.
TCCATGATGTCGTCTTTCAGGAAAGGTGATGCACTGTAGGAGCGCCGGTTGTCCCGCGCTAGAAAAGTTCAATGTCGCCACCGGAATCGCTGCCCCCCCCGACATCGAGGTCGAGCGCGCCGTTCTCGTCCAGCGCGGTGCCCTCCAGCAGCAGCTTGCGTACGAAACGCTCGCGCATCTCGCTCAGGGTGAAGCGGCCCATCAACTGGTTCAGCCATTCCTCCGGCTCCCACGCGCCGATGCCGGGCGGCACCTGGACACGGATGCGGGTCTCAAGCTCGCCCAGCCCGGCGCTCATGATGGCGAGGCTGTCGTTGATCGCCTCGATCCGCTGCTTGGTCAGATCCTGGAACTGCATGCCGGTGATGACATGGGCGATTGTGGCGGACATGTCGGTCGACACCGACGCCGCCGTTTCCAGCACCGCCTGGAAATGGGTGGTCTGCGACACCAGGCTGTCCATCGTCTTGTCGACGCGCTCCTTCGCCAGCATCTGCGGCGACATGTCGGTGTTGGCGATCTGGCGCAGGATGTCGTGGCCGTCGCGCACGCCCTTGACCACCGCGCCGACCTTGTTGCGCATGCGGTCCGCCAGTTCGCCGGTGGTGCGGGAGAGGTGCCGCACCTCCTGCGCCACCACGGCGAAGGTGCGCCCGGCCTCGCCGGCGCGGCTGGCCTCGATGGTGGCGTTCAGCGCCAGGAAGTTGGTCTGGCGGTTGATGCCGTCGATGTCGCCGATCGATTTCTCCAGCTCGGCCACGTCCTTCTGAACGTCGTCCAGCAGATAGACCATGCTCATGGCATGGCGCGACAGGGTGACGATGTTGGTCACCATGTCGGTGATCATGTCCTGCATGCCGATGACCAGCGTGTCGAGCGGCACCCGTTCGCCGTCGATGTCCACCGATCCGGCCATGGCGACGATCTGCTCCACCCGCTCCGACTGCTCCAGAGCCTTCTGGGCCAGTTCGCGGAAGCGTTCGGACAGGTCGAGGGTGGAGGCCTCCACATGGTCAGACGTGCGCGTCAGCTCGCTCTGGACGATGTCCAGCGTGCGGCGCTGCACGTCGGCGAAGCCGAGCCAGGTCGACAGAAGCTCTGCCGTGACCGCGACCTTGGCCTCGCCCTCCGCCGGCCGGCCGGCCGGGGGGGAGGCGTCTCCGGCGGCGGCGTCTCCAGCGGCGAACGTGACGGCATCTCTGACGGAGGCGGGGATAGACATGCTGGTGCTCCTTGGAAACTCGACCCTGCTGTCCGCCGTGGTCAGGCGGTGCGGGGGCGCTCGCCGACAGCGTCGAAGGCACGCAGCATTTCGGCGGGAATATGGGTGAGCGGAAGTTCGACCGCGACCGCACCGGCCTCCTTGGCGGCGCGCGGCATTCCGTAGACGACGCAGCTCGATTCCTGTTCGCCGATGGTGAAGGCGCCGGCCTCGTGCATGGCCTTCATGCCGATGGCGCCGTCGCGGCCCATGCCGGACAGGATCACGCCGACCGCATTGGCGCCGGCCGCCTTGGCGACGGAGGCGAACAGAACGTCCACCGAAGGACGATGGCCGCTGACCGGCGGCGTGTCCTGGATGTGGCAGACGAAGCCTGCGGTGTCGCGGGCGACGGCGAGATGGCGGTCGCCGGGGGCGATCAGCACCAGCCCCTGGGCCGGCCGGTCGCCATGGACGGCCACCCGCACCGTGGGCGCCGACAGCCGGTCGAGCCGGACGGCGAAGCTGGGCACGTAGCTGGGGCCCATATGCTGGGTGATGACGATGGGCGGGCAGTCGGCCGGCATGGCGGCCAGAAGGTCGCGGATGCGCTCCACCCCGCCGGTCGAGGCGCCGACGGCGATCAGCCGCTTGCCCGATCCGGCGCGGCGCGGCGTCGGCAGGACGCCATGGACGGCAGCCGGCCGGCGCATGGCCAGCCGGGCGGTGGCGGCGATGCGGATCTTCGAGACAAGCTCCATCGCCGTCGCCTCGAATCCGTGGCCTTCGGAGCCGCCGGGCTTGGCGACGCAGTCGACCGCCCCCAGTTCCAGCGCGCGGATGGCGGCGTCGGAGCCCTCGCGCGTGAGGGAGGAGACCATGATCACCGGCGTCGGCCGCAGGGTCATGATCTTTTCCAGGAAGGACAGGCCGTCCATCTTCGGCATCTCGACGTCCAGCGTGATGACGTCGGGGTTGGTGGCCTTGATGACGTCGCGGGCCTCGAAGGCGTCGCGGGCGAGGCCGGCGACCTCCATCCCCGGCTCGCGGGTCAGGATGTCCTTCAGCATCTCGCGCATCAGGGCGCTGTCGTCGACGATGACGACGCGGATCGGTCTGGGCATGGGTCAGTTCCCTCCCGCATCGGCGGGTCCGAACAGCTCCACCTCGCCCTCCACCGGGGTGCGGGCGAGATGGGTGATGAAGGACCGTTCGCGGGTGACGGTGTCGGCCGCCGCCTCCGGCCGCAGCAGGCGGCGCAGGGCGCGGCCGCTGTGCGGGAAGTAATGCAGGCGCCGCGCGGAGCCGCCGCCCAGGTCATGTCCGGCCAGCGTCAGCCCTTCCGCCCGCACATAGTCCAGGGCGAAGCGGCTGTTCAGCCCGCCGATGTCGTAGCTCGAGTCGATGACGCTGGCGCCGCCGAACAGCTTGACCTGCAGCCGCCTGCGGTCGGCCCCGGCGGCGAGCAGGGCGTTGATCAGCAGTTCCATCGCGACGGAGCCGTAGCGCGCGGCGGCCCCGGCCCCCTCCAGCTCGCTGGCCGGCAGGTCGGGCAGCATGAAATGGTTCATGCCGCCGATCCCTCGCACCGGATCGTGGATGCAGGCCGCCACGCAGGAGCCGAGCGTGGTGGCGATCATCAGGTCGCCCCGGTCGCTCACCGCCTGCTGGCCCAGCGCGATCTTGATCGTCTCCGTCTTGAATTCATGATTGAAATAGCGGCCGCTGCCCAGCCGCCGCGCCGGTGCCGCCGGGCCGGACGCCCGATGGGGGAGGGTGGAGGCGCTCATCGCTCACTCCCGCCGGTAGATCGTTGGGCCGGCCTGCCGGAACAGGTTCGACACGCCATACAGGCTCTCCGAGTGGCCGAGGAACAGATACCCGCCGGGACGGAGCATCCGGCCGAAGTTTTCTATCACCTGCGTGCGGCCGCGGCGGTCGAAATAGATCAGGACGTTGCGGCAAAATATCGCATCGAACGGGCCGGACATCGGCCAATGTTCGAGCAGGTTCAGAGGTTTGACGGTCACGAGCCGTTTGAGATCCTCGCCCATCTCCACCGCCGGCTCACCGTTCAGCCGGGTGTCGTGGGTGAAGCGCTGGCGGATGGCGGGCGGAATGCCGGTGGCGCCCGACAGCGGATAGATGCCCCGTCTCGCCGTTTCGACCATGTGGGTGTCGATGTCGGTGGCGAGGATGCGGGCGTCCCAGCGGCGCAGGTCCGCGCCCATGGTCGAGACCAGCACCATCGCCATGGTGTAGGGCTCCGGCCCCGACGAGCAGCCGGCCGACCACAGCCGCAGCCGCGGGCGGGCGGCGTCGGCATTGCGCGTCCGCGCCTCCGGCAGGACGGTGGAGGCGAGGAAGTCGAAGTGATGCGATTCGCGGTAGAAGCTGGTCAGGTTGGTGGTCAGCGCATTGACGAGGAAGCCGATTTCGCCTGCCCCGCCGTCGCCTTGCAGCAGGGTGCAATAGGTATCGAAATCGGGCAGCCGCAGTTCGCGCAGGCGGCGCGCCAGCCGGGCATAGACCATCTCCGCCTTGTGCGGGGCCAGTGCGATGCCGGCCAGCTGGTAGAGCAGTCCGGCGATCAGGTCGAAGTGATGCCGTTCGAAATGGAACTCGCGCGCGCCGCCGAACACCGCGGCCGGCACCCGGCGCGCGGCCGGAGATTCGATCGACAGGGTGGGGGAACGGTCGGTCATCGCGGCACCGGCGGCATCGTCAGGCGGGTTCGGGTTGCCGCCGGACTTTCCCGGTGGCGGTAGCGGCGTTCCGAGACTGGCGGTCCAGGGTGAAGAAGGTCATCTGCCGGCGCAGTTGGTCGGCCTGATCCTCCAGCGAGCGGGCGGCGGCGGTGCTTTCCTCCACCAGCGCGGCGTTCTTCTGCGTCATCTCGTCCATCTGGGTGATGGCGATGTTGACCTCGTCCAGGCCGGAAGCCTGCTCGGTGGTCGCCCGCGCGATCTCCGACACCAGATCGGCGACGCGGCTGATGCCCGATACGATCTCCGTCAGGGCGCTGCCGGCGGACCGGACCAGCCCGACGCCCTCGCGCACCTGCCCGCCGCTGTCGAGGATCAGCGACTTGATCTCCTTCGAGGCCTGGGCGGAACGCTGGGCGAGCTGCCGCACCTCCTGCGCCACCACGGCGAAGCCGCGCCCGGCATCGCCGGCACGGGCCGCCTCCACCGCCGCGTTCAGCGCCAGCAGGTTGGTCTGGAAGGCGATCTCGTCGATGACGCCGATGATGTCGGCGATCTTCTGGGACGACTGCTCGATCCGGCGCATCGCCTCCACCGCGCTGGCCGCCACCTCGCCGCCGCGGGAGGCCGCGGTGCGCGCCTCGGTGGCATAGCCGTTGACCTGCTGGGCGTTTTCGGCGTTGGAGCGCACGGTCGAGGCGAGCTGCTCCATGCTGGCCGCGGTTTCCTCCAGCGAGGAGGCCTGCTGCTCGGTCCGTTCGGACAGATCCATGCTGCCTTCCGCCACCTCGCGGCTGGCAACGGCGATGGAGCCGGCGGCTTCGTCGATGCGCCGGACGATCTCCGACAATTGGGACACCGAGCCGTTGAAGTCGTCCTTCAGCCGCTGGAACACGCCCTCATACTGCTTGTCCATCCGGTGGGTAAGGTCGCCCTGCGACAGCGCCTCCATCACCGACGCCAGATCCTCCGTCACCGCCGCGACGTTTTCCGACAGCCGGTTGATGCCCTCGCTGACCAGCCGGAAGAAGCCGGTCTTGCCGTCCAGCGCGATGCGGCGGCTGAAGTCGCCGCGCACGGCGTTCTCCACGATCGCGCCGATCTCCGCCTCGATCGCCAGCTCCTCCGTCAGGTCGCGCCATTCGATGACGGTGCCCAGCCTCTCGCCCTGACGGCTGACCACCGGGTTGGCGATGATCTGGAAGGTCCGGCCGCCGGTCTTGGCCCAGCCGCGGTGGGTCTGCTTCAGGTCGGCCAGCAGGCGGCGCTGGTGCGAGGGGTCGCGGTGGAAGACGTCGAAATTCTGGCCGACCAGCCTGCTCGCGTCGAAGCCCGGCAGCGAAGCGCGCAGGTCGGACTCGGCATTGCGGAACATGGCCATGATCGAGTCGTTGGCGTAGAGGATGCGGCCGTCGGTGTCCGCCATCATGATGTTTGCCGACACCTGTTCCAGCGCGATGCGGGAGCGCAGGGCCTCCACCGCCTCGTCCTTGAAGGCGGCGACGGCGCGGGCCATGTCGCCCAGCTCGTCCTGCTGGCCGGTGTGGGGAACGTTGACCGACAGCTTGCCGGCGGTCAGGTCGGCCATCACCCGGCGGATGCCGGTGACGGGCGCGGTGATGGAGGCGGCGATGCGGTTGGCGGCGACGACGCCGATCACCAGGGACAGCAGCCCCAGCCCCAGCGTCAGGCGGATGGTGAAGCCGGCGACGCTCTCGGCTTCCTGCTCGGTCGCCCTGGCATTGGCGGCGATCCTGCCGACGATGCCGTCGATGGCGCTGTTGACCGACGTGGCGGCGGCGGCGAGATGGTCGGCGCGTCGCCGGGCCTCGTCGTTGGCGGCGATCACGTCGCGGAAGGCGGCGCGGTAGTCGGCGGCGCGGGCATCGACCTGGCTCAGGACCGCCGACAGGCTGTTGTCGGCGCGGCCCCCGGCACGAAGGATGGCGGACAGCCGGGCGACGGCGTCGGCCATCGCCTTGCCTTCCGCCTCGACCTGCGCGACCGCGGCGGCGTCGCGCAGCCCGATGGCGCGGTTGGCGTTGAAGCGGATCAGCAGCCAGTGCTTTTCCACCTCCTGGACGGCGAAGGCGATGTCCTGGCTGCCGGAGGCGGCGGTCGTCGCCACCACCTCCTCCAGCCGCGCCGTCACCTGGGCGCCCAGAGGGTCCATCCGCTCCTGCAGGATGCGGTCGGCCTGTTCCCGCGTGGCGCGCACCGCGTCGAACCGCTCATGATAAGTGGTGTGCAGGCTGTTCAGCTCGGCGAAGGACGCGGCCTGGGGCGAGGCCGCCAGCATCGCCTGCCGCTGCGACATCGCCGTCTCGAACTCGCCGCGCAGCACGCGCAGCCGGTCCAGCGCCTCGGGCGTGCCCAGATTGATGTATTCGCGGGTCTGCAGCCGCTCGGCGGCCAGACGGCTTTCCAGATCCTTGGCGAAGACGGCGAGGTCGCCGGAGGCGAAGACCCCGCCGATGCGGCGGTTCAGCCCGTCCAGCCCCAGGATGCCCACGCCGGACTGGGCGGCGATCAGGACCAGCAACAGGCCGAAGACCAGCCACAGCCGCTTGGCGATGCGCATGTTGCTGAGGAAGCTGCCGGCTTTGGCGATCTTGCCGTCGGTGGCCATCGGTGACCTTCCCTCTTATTCTTGCTTCTCGTTGCAGAGGCGCCGAAGGTTGCCTCGCTCCTTCCGGTCAGGTGATCTCGAGCGCCGGGGCGCGGGGAGCGGCGTCCTGGTCGACATGCTCGCCGGCGAACAGCTTCTCGACGTTCAGCAGGGTCACCATACGGTCGTCGGCGGTGTAGAGGCCGCTGAGATATTCGGCGTCGATCAGGCCGCTGTCGACGTCGGGCGGCGGCTTGATCGCGTCGTGGTCGATCGCCAGGATGTCGGAGATGGCGTCGACCAGGATGCCGCGCGTGCGCTCGCCCACCTGCATCACCACCACGACATGGCGCTTCGTCACCTGGGTGGGGCCGCCGCCGAAGCGGGCGCGCAGATCGAAGATCGGGATGATGATGCCGCGCAGGTTGATCACGCCGCGGACATAGTCGGGCAGGTTGGGCAGGCGGCTTTCCGGCGTCCAGCCGCGGATCTCGCGCACGGCCAGGATGTTGACGCCATATTCCTCGCTGCCGACCGTGAAGGTGACGTACTGCTCCTCCGTCCCGTTGGCGGCGCCGCCGGCGGTCTGGAGGTCGGTGCGCGAATTGACGGTGGCGATTGCGGTGGAACTGCTCATCGCTGGGCCTCAAACCGTTTGGCGTTGACGCTGGTCGATCCTGTCCGCCGGGGCGGGCAGGGTCGGGGAAGTCTGGGTTGCGCCATCGGCGCCGTTTCCGTTGCCGGCACCGTGGCGGCTCATTTCGCGCAGGCCGGCGACGTCCAGGATCAGGGCGACCCGGCCGTCGCCCAGGATGGTCGCGGCGGCGACGCCGTCCAGCCGGCGGAAGTTGGCCTCCAGGCTCTTGATGACGACCTGCTGCTGGCCCAGCACCTCGTCCACGACGAGGCCGAGGCGGGAGCCGTCCTCCGTCTCAACCAGCACGACCAACCCCTGGGTGGCGTCGTCGATGGCCTTGGGGATGCCGAACAGCCGGTGCAGGTGGACGAGCCGCACATATTCGCCGCGCGCCATCATGACGTCGCACTTGTTCACCAGCCCGTGCAGGTCCGTCGGCTTGGGCCGCAGGCTTTCCACGATGTTGGTCAGCGGCAGGACGAAGCGCTCCTCCCCCACCGAGATCACCATGCCGTCGAGCACCGCCAGCGTCAGCGGCAGCGACAGAACGAAGCGCGAGCCCTCGCCCGGCGTCGAATAGATGCCGATGCGCCCGCCCAGGCTGCAGATGTTCCGCCGCACCACGTCCATGCCGACGCCGCGGCCGGACAGGTTCGACACCTGGTCCGCGGTGGAGAAGCCGGGCAGGAAGATCAGGTGGTCGATCTCCTCGTCGGACAGGGTGGCTCCGGGCTGGACCAGCCCCTTCTCGATCGCCTTGGACAGCACCTTTGCCCGGTTGATGCCGCGGCCGTCGTCGGTCACCTCGATCACGATGCGGCCGGACCGGTGGGCGGCGGACAGATGCACGGTGCCGGCGCGCGGCTTGCCGATGCGCTCCCGTTCCTCCGGGCCTTCCAGCCCGTGGTCGATGGAGTTGCGGATCATGTGGGTCAGCGGATCGACGAGGTTCTCCACCACCGTCTTGTCGACCTCCGTCGTCTCGCCCGACGTGACCAGCATCACCTCCTTGCCGGTGGAGGCGGCGCATTCGCGCACCAGCCGGGGCATGCGGGAGAAGACGCTGGAGACCGGCTGGGCGCGGATCGACATCACGCTCTCGCGCAGCTCGCGGGTGTGCTGGGCGAGGCTTTCCAGCCCTTCCAGCAATTCCTGGAACTGGCCGGGCGGCAGGTCGCGCAGATGCTCCGCGATCATCGCCTGGGTGATGACCATCTCGCCGACCATGTTCACCAGCCGGTCGATCTTGTCGAGGTCGACGCGGATGGTGTGGGTGGTCGGCCCGGAATGGTCGCCGCCGCCGCCGTTCCCGCGCTTCGCGCCATCGGCGGCCTTCGCCGCGCCGGGGGAGCCGGAGGTGGCGGCCGGCGCTGTGGCGACCGGCGGGGAAGCGGGCGCCGACGGTTCCGGCAGGTTGGCGGGGGGCGCCGGTTCGGCGGCGGGAATGACTGCGGGAATGACGGCGGGAGGCGGCGCCTCGGCGCTGATGCGGATGTCGCAGTCGTCGGCGACGAACTCGAACACGTCGTCGATCTGGGCGCGGTCCACCTGCGGATCGGCCAGCAGCGTCACCGTCCAGGACAGGTGCAGCAGTTCGGCGTCGAGGTCGCGCAGGGAGGGCAGCTTGTCCAGGTGGCAGACCACCTCCGCGTCGCCCAGACGGCGCAGGGCGCGCAGCATGTAGGTCGGCTCGTTGCCGGACAGCAGAAGCTCGGCCTTCGGGCGGAAGACGATGGTCCAGCGGAGCTTTCCCTCCGGCACCGGGCCCGAAACCGAAGGGGCGGGCTGGTCGTCGCGGGCGGCCTGGATGGCGGCCAGCGCGTCGCCGAAGATGCCGGCCTCGTCATCCTCGTCGTCGGGATAAAGAGGGGAGGCGGGGGCGGGCGGCGGCTCCTCCGCCGGCGTCTCCGCCTTGCCCAGGAAACGGCGCAGCGCCGCGACGGTATCATCGGTGGTGCCGGCCGGCGCGTCGGTTTCGTCGGCGGCGTGGGCCAGCAGGCGGGCAAGAACGTCGTTGGCGCGGATCAGGGTATCGACCAGCCCGGTGGTGACGGCGATCTCGGCGTTGCGCACGCCGTCCATCACCGTCTCGAACTCGTGCGCGAAGGCGACGAGGTCGTTGAAGCCGAAGGCGCCGCCGCCGCCCTTGATCGAATGGACGGCGCGGAAGATCGCGTTCACCTCGTCCATGTCGATCTCGCCGGGGGCGAGGCGCAGCAGCCCGGCCTCGGCGACGGCCAGCAATTCGGCGCTTTCGTCGAAGTAGGTCTGCTTGAAGCGGCTGAGATCGTCCACGGCTGTACCCCTCCCTTGAGCTGACGGCTTGCGGTCAGCCGCAGACCTTCTGCACCACCGACACCAGCTTGTCCGGGTTGAAGGGCTTCACGATCCAGCCGGTGGCTCCGGCGGCCCGGCCCTCCGCCTTCTTGCTCTCGTCGGCTTCGGTGGTCAGCATCAGGATCGGCAGGGTGCGGTGGGCCGGGATGGCGCGCAGCTTGCGGATCAGCGTCAGCCCGTCCATGACCGGCATGTTCAGGTCGGTGATGACCAGATCGACCTTGTTGGTGGCGATGGCGCTCATCGCCTGCTGGCCGTCGGCGGCCTCCACCACGTCATAGCCGGCGCCGCGCAGGGTGAAGGACACCATGTCGCGCATGGTCCGCGAATCGTCCACCGTCATCACTTTCTTCTTCACGCTCGGCTCCATTGCTTCAGCCAGGCGGCGAGTCCCAGATCCTCGCACGCTTCGGACAGCACCTCCGACGGGGCGGCGAGGGTGAAATCCGCCCCGCGCTCGGCCGCGTCGCGGGCGGCGACGACCAGGGCCTGGATGCAGGCGGCGCTGATCCGCTCCACCGCGTCTGCCTGGACGACGACGGCCGCCGACGCCTTGAAGGCGGCGCGCAGGCTGTCGAGCAGAGGCTGCGCCATGGGCAAATCCAGATCGCTGGGCAGGCCCAGGCGAATCCGCCCGCCATCCTCCTCCGTCCACTTGATCAGCGACACGCCAAGCCTCCGTCCACAGCAGGCGCACCCTTGCGCATTGCAGTTGCAGCAGCAGACGTTGCCAGAAGTCGTCTCAAGGATTCGTTAAGCCCGGAGTTTCGGACGCAAGGGGCGGCTTCCGGAAGTTGGGGATAACCGCAATCATTTATGGGACATGGCGAAAGGGCCGGCAAAGGGGCCGAAAAAGGCGACCGGAAACGGGGGCGGCGCCGGCCGATGCGGGTCAGCCCTTCGCCTGCGCGATCAGCGGACGGAATTCGGCCAGCACCGATTCGTAGACCGGACGCTTGAAGGCGACGATCAGGCCCGGCAGTTCTTCCGCGTCGATCCATCTCCAGGCATCGAACTCGGGATGGCCGGTGTCGAGCCGGATGTCGGCCTCCTCGCCGGTGAAGCGGGCCAGCATCCACATCTGCTCCTGCCCGCGCCAGCGCCCCTTCCAGACCTTGCCCAGCAACTCGTCGGGCAGGTCGTAGCGGTGGGGGGAGGCGGTCATGGCGATGAACTCCGCCTTCGCGGTGCCGATCTCCTCCTCCAACTCGCGGAAGGCGGCGGTGCGGGCGTCCTCGCCCTCGTCGACGCCGCCCTGGGGCATCTGCCAGTCGGCCTCCGACCCGCGGCGCTTGGCGACGAACACCTCGCCGCGGTCGTTCAGCAGCATGATCCCGACGCAGGGGCGGTAGGGCAGGGCGTTGCGGTCGATGGGGGCGGTCATGCCGGGGGACTCCGTTCGGATCAGGCTTTTGTGATGAAGAAATAGACGGTCATCGCCGCGCCCACCAGGATCACCACCTTGCGCAGCACGGGCGGGGGGATGTGGCGGGCGACCGAGGCGCCGGCATAGCCGCCGGCCATGGCGGCGACCAGCATGATCAGCGCCTCCGTCCAATAGACCGCGCCGCCGGCGACGAAGGCGATCACCGCCACCGCGTTGAGGCAGCCGGACACCAGCGACTTCAGCCCGTTCATCGCATGCAGGTCGGTCAGGCCGAAGACGCCCAGCGTCGCCAGGATCAGGATGCCGATGCCGCCGCCGAAATAGCCGCCATAGACGGCGATCAGGAACTGCACCGCCAGCACCGTGCCATGGCCGATGGTGAAGTTGCGGCGGATCCAGGCCGACGCCTTCGGGCCGATGGCGAACAGCGCCGTCGCGAACAGCAGAAGCCACGGCACGATGATCTCGAAGGTCTTCTGCGGCGTCCACAGCAGCAACAGCGCGCCCAGCAGCCCGCCCACCAGGCTGATGCCGAGGAAGGAGGGCAGGTGGATGTCGCGGATGCGCCCCAGTTCCCGGCGGTAGCCGTAGGCGCTGGCCAGCGCGCCGGGCGACACCGCGACCGTGCTGGTGGCGTTGGCGTTCAGCGGCGGCACCCCGGCCAGGATCAGCGCCGGGAAGGTCAGGAAGCTGCCGCCTCCGGCCACGGCGTTCAGCACGCCGGCGAAGAAGGCGGAAACGATCAGCAGAAGCGTCAGCATGGAACCTTGCCCGAAAACCTTGCCCCGGCCGGGCCGTCGCGTTGCGTTTTGCACACGCCCGCCCATACCGCAACGCCGAAGTCCCACAACCGCGCGGCTTTCGCAACCCCGAACAATTCGTTAAGGTCGTCGTCCCTTCAACGGATAGAGTGTCCGGAGACCTCCATGTCCGCCCAGCCCGCCACCGCCGATTCCCTGCACGACCTGATGCTGTCCCTCGGCAGCAAGGCCCGCGCCGCCGCGGCCGAGCTGGCGACCGTGCCAGGACCGGCGAAGGACCGGGCGCTGAGGGCGGCGGCGGCGGCCATCCGCGCCCGCGCCGCCGAGATCAAGGCCGCCAACGCCGAGGACATGGCGAACGCCCGCGACCTGTCCGGTCCGATGCGCGAGCGGCTGATGCTGGACGACAAGCGCATCGAGGCGATGGCCAAGGGTCTGGAGGACATCGCCGACTTCCCCGATCCCATCGGCGGCGTGCTGGCCGAATGGACGCGGCCCAACGGCCTGCGCATCCAGCGCGTCCGCGTGCCGCTGGGCGTGGTCGGCATCATCTATGAAAGCCGGCCCAACGTGACCGCGGATGCCGGCGGCATCTGCCTGAAGTCGGGCAACGCCGCCATCCTGCGCGGCGGGTCGGAGAGCATCCGCTCGTCCCGCGCCATCGCGGACTGCCTGGTCCAGGGGCTGCGCGAGTCCGGATTGCCGGAGGCGGCGATCCAACTGGTCCCCACCACCGACCGCGCCGCCGTCGGCCATATGCTGACCATGCGCGACCACATCGACGTCATCATCCCGCGCGGCGGCAAGTCGCTGATCCAGCGCATCGCCGACGAGAGCCGGGTGCCGGTCATCAAGCATCTCGACGGCAACTGCCACGTCTATGTCGATGCCGCCGCCGATCTGGAGAAGGCGCGCAAGGTGGTGTTGAACGCCAAGATGCGCCGCACCTCCATCTGCGGCGCCGCCGAGACGCTGCTGGTCGACCGCGCCATCGCCGACAGGGCGCTGCCGGTTCTGGTGAAGGATCTGCTGGATGCCGGCTGCGCCGTGCGCGGCGACGCGGCGGCCCAGGCCGTCGATCCGCGCGTGACCCCGGTGACGCCGGAGGATTGGGACACCGAGTATCTCGACGCCATCATCGCCTGCGGCGTGGTGGACGGGGTGGATGCGGCGATCGACCACATCAACGCCCACGGCTCCCACCACACCGAATCGATCCTGACCGAGGATCCGGCGGCGGCGGAGCGGTTCCTGTCGCGGGTGGACAGCGGCATCGTGCTGTGGAACGCCTCCACCCAGTTCGCCGACGGCGGCGAGTTCGGCATGGGCGCCGAGATCGGCATCTCCACCGACAAGTTCCACGCCCGCGGCCCGGTGGGTGCGGAGCAGCTCACCAGCTACAAGTATGTCGTGCGCGGCGATGGCCAGACGCGGGCCTGAGAAGGCCCTCTCCCGCCCCGGGAGAGGGAGGGCTCCCGCCGCAGGCGGGGAGGGTGAGGGGCGATCCGGACATGGAGCCCCTGATCCTCGCATCACCCCTCACCCTTCCCATGCTGCGCATGGGCCCCCTCCCTCTCCCGGGGCGGGAGAGGGAACGCGGTCCGGGCTGAAGCGTGCTCCCCACCTCTATTCCGGGCCGCTCTATGCCGGGCTGGCGGTCGGCATCCTCGGCGGGTCGTTCAACCCGGCCCATGCCGGACACCGGCACATCAGCCTGTTCGCGCTGAAGGCGCTCGGCCTCGACCGGGTGTGGTGGATGGTCAGCCCGCAGAACCCGCTGAAATCCGCTTCCGGCATGGCCTCCCTGCCCGAGCGGCTGGCCGAGGCGCGGGCGGTCGCCGCCCATCCGCGCATCGAGGTGACGGCGATCGAAACCGCGCTCGGCACCCGCTTCACCGCCGATACGCTGGCCGAGCTTCAGCGCCGCTTCCCGAAAACGCGCTTCGTCTGGCTGATGGGAGCGGACAATCTGCGGCAAATTCCGCACTGGAAACATTGGACGCGAATCTTCGACTCGGTGGCCGTTGCGGTTTTCGCCCGTCCCACCTATTCTCTTAGTGCGCTGAGCGGCAAGGCCGCCCAGCGTTTCACCCGTCGGCGGGTGTCCGTGTCGGGGGTAAAAGGGCTGGCGCGCCGCAGGCGGCCGGCCTGGGCGTTCTTACGCAACCCCTTGCATCCGGCCTCGGCGACGGCGATCCGGCAGGCACGGGCCGCCGGGTCGTGAAACCGTTGCAAGAGGTTGGAGCCATCACCACGCACACCGAAACGGCCGCGACCGCTCCGCGGCCAGCCGCCGTTCCCCAGATCCTGGAACCGCAGGACCTGAAGGCGCTCATTCAGGCGTCGCTGGACGCCGATCAGGCGGATGACGTGACCGTCATCGATCTCGCCGGGAAAACCACCTTCGCCGATTACATGATCGTGGCGTCGGGCCGCAACACGCGGCACATCGCCGCCATGGCCATGAAGCTGGCCGAAAAGCTGAAGCAGGCCGGCGTCCGCGGCGTCGAGATGGAAGGCATGACCCAGTGCGACTGGGTGCTGGTCGATGCCGGCGACGTGATCGTCCACCTGTTCAAGCCGGAAGTCCGGACCTTCTACAACATCGAAAAGATGTGGGGCCTGGACCTGCCGACGCCGTCGGGCACGGCGCGGCTGAGCGCCTGACGGGCAGGAGGCGGAGGGCCGCATCATGCGTTTGTGGCTCGCCGCCGTCGGGCGGTCGCGGGGCGGACCGACCCGTGACCTGTTCGACGAGTATATTGGCCGGCTCAGCTGGCCCTTTACCCTGAAGGAGGTCGAGGTCAAGAAGCGCCTCTCCTCCGAGGAATTGAAACGGCAGGAGGCCGAGCTGCTGCTCGCCGCCGTGCCGGCCGGCGCCATCGTCGTGGCGCTGGACGAACGCGGCAAGGCTCTGCCCAGCGAGAGCTTCGCCGCCAAGATCGGCGACTGGCGCGACCGCGGCGCCGGCGACCTCGCCTTTCTGATCGGCGGTGCCGACGGACATGGCGACGCGGTGCGGGCGCGGGCCGACCTCCTGCTCGCCTTTGGGCCGATGACCTGGCCCCACATGCTGGTGCGCGGGATGCTTGCGGAGCAACTCTATCGCGCCCAACAAATTCTTGCCGGTCACCCCTATCACAGGTCCTGAGTCCGAGCGTCGAAGAACCCGGCGCGCGAAAAAGCGCCGGAACCGAAAAACACGAAATTCCGAGACCACAACCTTTCGAGAAAGGTGAGCGCGATGACCGAGACCAACCGACCCCGCCCCGTCGTCCTTTGCATCCTGGACGGCTGGGGATATCGCGAGGAGCGGTCCGACAACGCGATTGCGCTGGGCGAAACCCCGAACTGGGACCGCCTGTGGTCGGCCGGGCCGAGGGCCTTCCTCGATGCCAGCGAGGAGGAGGTCGGCCTGCCCAAGGGGCAGATGGGCAACTCCGAGGTCGGGCACATGAATCTCGGCGCCGGCCGGGTGGTGATGCAGGATCTCGTGATGATCGACCACGCCATCGTCGAGGGCGAGCTTGAGCGCAATCCGGCGCTGAACGATCTGGTGAAGACCATGCACCGGACCGGCGGTCGCGTCCACCTGATGGGCCTGCTGTCGCCGGGCGGCGTCCACTCCCACCAGGACCACATCGCGGCGCTGGCCGGCGTGCTGTCGCGCGAGGGCGTGCCGGTGGCCGTCCACGCCTTCACCGACGGCCGCGACGTTCCGCCGCAGAGCGCCAAGGACCAGGTCGCCGAGTTCATGGCCGACGTCCATGAGCTGCCGGGCGTCGAGGTCGCGACCGTCATCGGCCGCTATTACGCCATGGACCGCGACAAGCGCTGGGACCGCGTCGCCAGGGCCTATGCCGCGATGACCAGGGCGGAGGGCGAGCGCGCCGCCGATCCGATCCAGGCGATCGAGCAGAGCTATGCCGCCGACAAGCATGACGAGTTCATCCTGCCGACGGTGATCGGCGACTATGCCGGCATGAAGGACGGCGACGCCATCCTGATGGCGAATTTCCGCGCCGACCGCGCCCGCGAGATCCTTGCCGCCTATGTCGATCCGGCTTTCGACGGCTTCCCCGTCGACGGTGCGCCGAAGCTGGCCGCCGTGGTCGGCATGGTCGAATATTCGTCGTCGCTGGCGAAGCTGATGACCACCATCTTTCCGCCGAAATCCCTGACCAAGGTGCTGGGCGAGGTGGTTTCCGAGGCGGGAATGAAGCAGCTGCGCATCGCCGAGACGGAGAAGTACCCCCACGTCACCTTCTTCTTCAACGGCGGCGAGGAGCGGGTGTATGAGGGCGAGGACCGCATCCTGGTCCCGTCGCCGAAGGTCGCCACCTACGACCTGCAGCCGGAGATGTCCGCCGCCGAGGTGACCGAGAAGCTGGTCGGCGCCATCGATTCCGGCAAATACGACCTCGTCGTCGTCAACTTCGCCAATCCCGACATGGTCGGCCACAGCGGCATGCTCGACGCCGCCATCAAGGCGGTTCAGGCGGTCGACACCAGCCTGGGCAAGGTGGAGGCCGCGGTGCGCCGCGCCGGCGGCACCATGCTGGTCACCGCCGACCACGGCAACTGCGAGCTGATGAAGGATCCGGAGACCGGCGGCCCGCACACCGCCCACACGCTGGACAAGGTTCCGCTGATCCTGATCAACGGCCCGGCCGGTGCGCGTGTCGATAGCGGCCGTTTGGCCGACATCGCTCCGACGCTGCTCGACCTGCTTGGGCTGCCCAAGCCGGCCGAGATGACCGGCCGCAGCCTGCTGGTCCGTACCGCCGCCCGTGCGGCGGCGGAGTAACGGATGGCGTGGGGTCCCGACCCGTCACACCCTCTCCCGTCCCGGGAGAGGGGGGGGACCCATGCGAAGCATGGGGAGGGTGAGGGGGAGTGCAAGAATCTGGAACCGCATGGTTTCTTGCATTCCCCCTCACCCTTCCCGCCGCTATGCGGCGGGCCCCTTCCCTCTCCCGGGGCGGGTGAGGGGTTGCTGGCCGGCTTCGTCGTCATCGCCGGCCTGATTTTTGCCCAGCCGGCGAATGCCCAAAGCGAAGCCCCCAAGGACACGCTGAAGCGCGTCGAGCAGCAGCTTCAGACCGATAAGCAGCGCCAGCAGCAGTTGGAGCGCCAGTCCCAGGCGCTGCAATCCGAGCTCGACGACCTGCGCGGCCGGCTGATCGCGCTGGCCGATCAGGCGCGCGGGCAGGAACAGGAGCTCGACCAGCTGGAAGAGTCGCTCACCGCCCTGGAGGTGGAGGAGCGCGAGCGGTCGGCCGGACTCGACGCCGAGCGGCAGCAGATCGCCACCCTGCTGGCCGCCCTGCAGCGGTTGGCCCGCATTCCGCCGGAGGCGGCGCTGGCCCGGCCGGAAAGCCCGGTCGATACCCTGCGCTCGGCCCTGCTGCTGCGCGATGCGGTGCCGGCGCTGAAGGCGCGGGCCGATGCGCTGGCCCAGGCGTTGACCGCGCTGGCCGACACCCGCGGCAGGCTGGTCGACCAGCGCTCCAAGGCGCTGGCGGCGCGGGTGGCGCTGGCCGAGAAGCAGGGCGAGATGAACCGGCTGATCGCCCGGCGCGAGGAGCTGTCGCGCCAGACCGAGGAGGAGCGCGTCCAGGTCGGCCAGCGCATGGCCGCGCTGTCCGGTCAGGCCACCGACCTGCGCCAGCTGATGGAGCGGATCGAGGCCGAACGCCGCGCCGCCATCGAGGCCGCGGCCCGCCGCGAAGCCGAACGGCGCGAGGCGGAGCGCAGGGAAGCCGCCCGGCGCGAAGCGGAGAAGCGGGAGGCCGAGCGGCGCCTTGCCGCCCAGAAGGAAGCCGAGCGCAAGGAGGCGGAGCGCAAGCTGGCGGAGTTGCGGGCCACCGAGCAGAAGATCGCCGAACGGAAGGCCGCCGAGGAAAAGCGCGCCAGGGACGAAGCCGCCCGGGAAGCGGCGCGCGAGCGTGAACTGGCCGCGAAGGCGCCGGAGGGCCGTCCGGCGGTCGCCGGGATGGTTCTGCCCGCCGCCGGCAAGCTGACCACCCGCTTCGGCGAGGCCGACCGCTATGGCGCCACCAGCCGTGGCGTGACGGTTCAAACCAGGGCCGGGGCCGCCGTGGTGGCGCCGCGCGGCGGCACGATCGTGTTCGCCGGGCCGTTCAAGGGCTATGGCCTCATCTTGATCGTGGAACACGGCAACGGATATCATAGTTTGATTGCGGGTTTGGGCCGGATCGACACGGCTGTCGGGCGTAAGGTGGCCGGCGGGGAACCGCTGGCGGTCATGCCTCCGGACGGCAATCCGGATCTCTATTTCGAGCTGCGACGAAACGGCCAGCCGATCAACCCGCAACGCGGGTTCGGCGCCCCGGAGGGGAAAGGACAAGGGTAGATGAGGATGATCAAGCGAGCCGCCACTGCGGCTGCTCTGGTGTTTCTGGGCGCCGGCGTCGCCACCGTCACCGCTCAGTCCAGCAATTCGTCGGACACCTACCGGCAGCTGAACCTGTTCGGTGATGTCTTCGAGCGCGTCCGCGCCGAGTATGTCGAAACGGTCACCGACGAACAGCTGATCGAAGCGGCGATCAACGGGATGCTGACCTCGCTCGACCCGCATTCCAGCTATCTGAACAAGAAAAGCTTCCAGGACATGCAGGTCCAGACCCGCGGCGAGTTCGGCGGGCTGGGCATCGAGGTGACGATGGAGAACGGCCTGGTGAAGGTCGTGTCGCCCATCGACGACACCCCGGCCTTCCGCGCCGGCCTGCAGCCGGGCGACCTGATCGTCCAGCTGAACGGCGAGGCGGTGATGGGCCTCAGCCTGAACGAGGCGGTGGAGAAGATGCGCGGCCCCGTGGGCAGCGAGCTGAAGGTCACCGTCCGCCGCGGCGAGGCGGGAGAGCCCTTCACCGTGTCGTTGACCCGCGCCGTCATCAAGGTGCAGTCGGTCCGCTACCGCACCGAGGGCGACATCGGCTACATCCGCATCACCAGCTTCAACGAGCAGACGCAGAGCGGGCTGGAGAAGGCGATCGCCTCGATCCAGCAGCAGCTGGGCGACAAGCTGAAGGGCTTCGTGCTCGATCTGCGCAACAACCCGGGCGGCCTGCTCGACCAGGCGGTGTCGGTGTCCGATACCTTCCTGGACAAGGGCGAGATCGTGTCGACCCGCGGCCGGCGCGCGGAGGAAGGCACCCGCTTCAACGCCAAGGCGGGCGACCTGACCAAGGGCCTGCCCATCGTGGTGCTGATCAACGGCGGTTCGGCCTCGGCCTCGGAAATCGTCGCCGGCGCGCTGCAGGACCACAAGCGCGCGATCATCATGGGCACCCAGACCTTCGGCAAGGGATCGGTGCAGACCATCATCCCGATGCCCGGCCATGGCGCCATGCGGCTGACCACGGCGCGCTACTACACGCCGTCGGGCCGGTCGATCCAGCAGCTGGGCATCACCCCGGACATCGAGGTGCATGTCGCCAAGGTGGAGGATCTGGACAAGAACGTCGTTCGCCGCCGCGAGGCCGACCTGAAGGGCTCGCTGCTCAATCCCGACGCCGCCAACAAGGCGCCGAGCCCGGCCACCACCAACCCGGCGGCGCCCGGAACCCCGGCCGCTCCGAATCCGGCGGCGCCGGGCGCCGGTGCGCCTCCGGCCGCTCCCGGGGCCGCTCCGGGGGCTGCTCCCGGCACCGCTCCCGTGCCGGGTGCCGTGCCGACCGACGGTGCCGCGGCGGAGGGGGCCGAGCCGCCCTTCGACTTCCAGCTCGCCCGCGCGCTGGATCTGCTGCGCGGCGTCGCCCTGTTCCAGCAGCGCGCCGCGACGCGCTGACCGGGGCTGAAGACGGTGAAGGCTCCCGCTCTGCTCGGTCGTCTGCGGTTCGATGTCCGGGGCCTGCGCCCCGGACTCGGCTGGCTGCGCCGCATTCGTGGCGGGGCGGGTCCTCGCAAGCCGCTGTCCAAGCCGCTTCTGGGTGGCGTGGCCCTGGTGGCTGTGGCCTATGCCGGGCTGGGCGGATGGCTCGCGCTGAACGCCGGCGCGACGCGGGAGGCGTGGCAGGCGTCCATCCCCTCGGCCACGGTGGCGGTGGCCCCACTGCCGCCGAAGCCGGAGCCGAGGGTCGCCGCGCCGGCGGCGCCATTGCCGACGGACGCCGCGCCGCTGCCCCTGCCGGGCGTCCCGGCGGCGGTGACGCTGGTTCCGGCGCCGGTGCCGGGGCTGGTGGAGGACAGCCGCAGCGGCCCGCTGCCGCGCATCGCCCAGGACGGGCGTCAGCCCTGGCAGGTCTATGCCCGGCCGTTCCCCGCCACCGACAAGCGCCCGCGCGTCGCCATCGTCATGTCCGACCTCGGGCTCAGCGGCGTCACCACCGGCAATGCGCTGGCGAAGCTGCCGCCCGGCATCACGCTGGCCTTCCTGCCCTATGCGGAGCGGCTGGACGACTGGGTGGAGCGGGCCCGCACCAAGGGGCACGAGGTGATGCTGTCGGTGCCGATGGAGCCGCTGAACTATCCGCGCGACGATCCCGGCCCGAACGCGCTGCTGACCATGCTCGGCCCCGACCGCAATGTGGAGCGGCTGGAATGGTCGCTGGGCAAGGCGGTGGGCTATGTGGGCATCACCAGCACCACCGGCAGCAAATTCACCGCCAACCCGGCGGCGATGCAGCCTATTATCGACGTGCTGAAAGCCCGCGGCCTGCTTCTGGTCGATGCCCGTTCCAACCCGAAGAGCGTCGCCGGACCGCTCGCCAATCTGGCCGGCGTGCCGCGGGCTTTGGGCGACCGCATCATCGACCGCGACCTGTCGCGTGGCGCCATCGACGACCAGCTGCGCGAGTTGGAGGAGCTTGCCAGGACCAACGGTGCCGCCGTCGGCTTCGCATCCCCCTATCCGACGACGATCGAGCGCCTCAATCTGTGGCTGACCGCGCTCGCCGACCGCGGCATCGCGCTGGCCCCTGCGTCGGCGGTGGTCAACATCCAGAAATAGAGTTCCCGCTCACTCCGCCCGATGCGACAACGCGCATCGGGCGGTTGCGCGTGTGCGCCTTGCTTCGCCGCTCCTGCTGCGGGAATATCTCCGCCGAAATTCAAGATAACGGAGAGGGCGGATGTACCATCCGGAAGCGCTGGAGCCCATCGTCGCGTTCCTGCGCGGCATCGGCATGCAGGTGGAGTATGGCGAGGGCGCGCATGGCGGCTTTCTGCCCGGCGTGAACATCCATGCCGGCGTGATCCATGTCGATCCCCAAACCCTGCTGGGGCCGGGCGACCTGTTGCACGAGGCGGGACACATGATCGTCCTGCCGCGCCGGTATTGGCCGCTGATGAACCGGGACCTGCAGGCCGACATCGACGGCCTCCTCGCCGAACAGACCGCGCGGGAGGGAACGCCCGATCCTGTCCTGACCATGGCCGCCCGGCAGGGTGAGTTCATGGCGCAGGCCTGGTCCTATGCCGCCGTCCACCATCTGGGGCTGCCGCAGGAATGCCTGTTCTTCCCCGGATCCTACAAATGCACAGAGTATCAGGGCACCCACCCGATGCAGGCCTGGATCGAGCAGGGAACCCATTTCGGCCTGATCAATCTGGCGCATGCCGGTTTTACCGGCTATGCGGGGATGTTCGCCCATATGGGCTGCAACGGGCTGGCGCCGTTCCCGCAGATGGCAAAATGGACATTGGATTGAAGAGGGCGCTGAGGTTGCCCCCTCCCTGACCCTCCCCCGCTCCCGGCCGGCCGAAGGCCGGTCCGATCACGGGAGAAGGAACTGCCGCCGTTCCGCTGCAGGATTGCGGCAAGCGTCCCGCACTCTCACCCGCAAAGCGCATCCCAATCCAGCGCCGCCGGATCCTCCACCAGATGGTCGACGGTGTCGAACACCACGGCGGGGTGCTGGGGCCAGGCGATGGTCAGCATGCCGGCGGCCTTGGCGCTGCGGGCGCCGGTGGGGCTGTCCTCGATCACCGCGCAGGCTTCCGGGGAGAGGCCCAGCATCTTCGCGGCCAGCAGGTAGGGCTCCGGGTGGGGCTTGCCGTTGGCGACGTCCTCGCGGGCGATGCTGAAACGGAAATGCGGGATCGACATGGCGCGCATGTTGGCGTCGACGATCATGCGACCGCCGTTCGACACACAGGCCTGCGCCAGCCCGCGGGCGGCGAAGGCCTCCACCAGGGCGAAGGCGCCCTCGCGCGGGCGGACCCGATGGATGCTGGCGACATACTGGGCGTTGATCTCGTCGGCCCAGGCGTGCAGGTCGATGGGGAAGGGGCGGCGGGCGTGCAGGGCGGCGTAGATCTCGCGGAACGCCACGCCATGCATCGACCGGCAATCCTCGTCGCTCAACTCATGGCCATAGCCGCGGCAGACCTCGACGGTGATCTGCTGGTGCCACGGCTCGCTGTCCATCAGCGTGCCGTCGATGTCCCACAGGACGGCGCGAACCGGGGTACGAACCATTCCGGTCACCGCACCACCAGATCGTCGCGGTGGATCATCTCGTCGCGTCCCCGATAGCCCAGGATGTCCGGGATCTCGGTGCTCTTGTGGCGCAGGATCTTGCGGGCGTCGTCGGCGCTGTAGGCGACGAGGCCGCGGGCGACCTCGCGCCCTTCCTGGGTTCGGACGATCACCACGTCGCCGCGGTCGAACTCGCCCTGCACGGCGGTGACGCCGGCCGGCAGCAGGCTGGCGCCGTGCGACAGCGCGCGCATGGCGCCGTCATCGACCACCAGCACGCCGGTCGCGTTGACATGGCCGGCGATCCAGGCCTTGCGGGCGCTGGTCGGCTCGGCGGAGGGCAGGAACCAGGTGCAGAGCGCGCCGCCATCCTCCGGCCGCCGCTCCAGCGCCGCCAGCGGGTTCATGCGCTTGCCCTTGGCGATGACCATGCGGCAGCCGGCCGACAGGGCGACGCGCGCCGCTGCGATTTTGGTCACCATGCCGCCGCTGCTGTAGCCGGGCGGCGGCTCGCCGGCCATGCCCTCGATCTCCGGCGTCAGTTCGCGCACGGTGGGGATGTGGCGGGCGTCCGGATCCTTGCGCGGATCGGCGGTGTAGAGGCCGTCGATGTCCGACAGCAGAACCAGCGTGTCGGCGCTGACCATCTGCGCCACGCGGGCGGCCAGCCGGTCGTTGTCGCCGAAGCGGATTTCGGCGGTGGCGACCGTGTCGTTCTCGTTGATGACGGGAACGGCGCCCAGCCTCAGCAGCGTGTCGATGGTGTTGCGGGCGTTCAGGTGGCGCCGGCGCTCCTCCGTGTCCTCCAGCGTCACCAGGACCTGGGCGACGGTGACGTCATGGCGGGCCAGCGTTTCCTGATAGGCGTGGGCGAGGCGGATCTGACCGGTGGCGGCGGCCGCCTGCTTCTCTTCCAGCTTCAGCGGCCGGCCGACGAGGCCGAGATGCTCCCGCCCGCAGGCGACGGCGCCGGAGGTGACGATCACCACTTCCTGCCCGCGCTTGCGGCAGGCGGCGACGTCGTCGGCCAGCGCGTCGAGCCAGTCCCGGCGGATTTGCCGGGTTTCCCCATCGACCAGAAGGGCCGAGCCGATCTTTACGACCAGCCGGCGGGATTCGAGAAGGGTTGGGGCGTCAAGCGCCATGGCGGGAGGTTCCGTCCGTATCGTCGTCCGAGCCGTCCTCTTCGCCCTCCGGCTCCTCTCCGTCAAGGACTTCGTCCGAGTCGCCGTCCAGCTCTTCGCCTTCTTCGAGATCGCCTTCCTCAAGGCCGCCTTCTTCAAGGTCTTCCTCTTCGAAGTCTTCGTCCTCGCCGCCGACCCATTCGCCGGTTTCATCGTCCCACTGCATCTCGCCGTCGTCCGGCAGCTTCTGGCCGACCGGCGGGCGGGGGATGGAGCGGGTCGCCGGGGCGTGGATGACCTCGGGTTCTTCCGCCTTCGATTCCTTGATGACCGTCAGCAGCCGGTACAGCACCTGCTTCACGCCGTCGCCGGTGACGCCGGACAGCACCATCACCTCGGCGCCCGAGGCTTCCTCCAGCGCCTTCTTCTTCTCCTCGATCTCCTCGTCCAGCAGGGCGTCGGACTTGTTCAGCCCGATCACCTCCGGCTTGTCGGCGAGGTTGCCGCCATAGGCCTCCAGCTCGTTCCGGATCGTGCGGTAGGAGGCGACCACGTCGTCGGCCGTGCCGTCGATCAGGTGCAGCAGGATGCGCGAGCGTTCGACATGGCCGAGGAAGCGGTCGCCCAGCCCATGGCCCTCATGCGCGCCCTCGATCAGGCCGGGAATGTCGGCGATGACGAACTCTTCATCACCGGCGCGGACGACGCCCAGGTTGGGGGCCAGCGTGGTGAAGGGGTAATCGGCGATCTTCGGCTTGGCCGCGGTGGTCGCCGCCAGGAAGGTCGACTTGCCGGCATTGGGCAATCCGAGCAGCCCGGCATCGGCGATCAGCTTCAGCCGCAGCCAGACCCACTGCTCCTGCCCCGGCCAGCCGGGGTGGAACTTGCGCGGCGCCCGGTTGGTCGGCGTCTTGAAATGCGCGTTGCCGTGCCCGCCGTCGCCGCCGCGCAGGAAGACGCGGCGCTGCCCGGCCTCGGTCAGGTCGCACAGCACGGTTTCCTGGTTCTCGTCCAGGATCTGGGTGCCGACCGGCACGCGCAGGACGACATCCTCGCCGCGCGCGCCGTTGCGGTTGCTGCCCATGCCGTGATGGCCGCGCTGCGCCTTGAAATGCTGCTTGTAGCGGTAGTCGATCAGCGTGTTCAGGCCGTCCGCCGCCTCGATGATCACGTCCCCGCCCCGTCCGCCGTCGCCGCCGTCGGGACCGCCGAACTCGATGAACTTCTCGCGCCGGAACGCCACGGCGCCGGGACCGCCGTCACCGCTCTTGAGGAAGACTTTGGCTTGATCGAGAAACTTCATCGGGGAACCTTGCCCGTAAACGGAAGGGAAACCGGCAGCGGGACGGTACCGGACTGAAAACGAAAATCGGGGAGCCGGTCGCCCGGTCCCCCGATCTTATCCCACAAGCGTGCAGGCCTGAGACACAGGCCGCGCAACGACCTTAATGGTTACTCGGCAGCGACGGCCGGAACCTGGTCGTTGGCCGGAACGACGTTCACGAAAGTGCGGCCGTTCGAGCTGTGCTTGAAGTAAACCTGGCCATCGGCCATCGCGAACAGGGTGTGGTCGCGGCCGATGCCGACATTCTCGCCCGGGTGGAACTTCGTGCCACGCTGACGGACGATGATGTTGCCGGAGATGACGTTCTCGCCACCGAAACGCTTCACGCCGAGACGGCGACCGGCGGAGTCACGGCCGTTGCGGGACGAGCCGCCTGCCTTTTTGTGTGCCATGGGGTGTTGCTCCTAAACTGAAGATGCGCCTGGAAGCCCGACCGGTGGACCCGGATCAGGCCGCGCCGTTGATGCCGGTGATGCGCAGGACGGTCAGGTCCTGGCGGTGGCCGTTCTTGCGGCGGTAGTTCTGGCGGCGCTTCTTCTTGAAGACGATGATCTTCGGGCCGCGATCCTGGGCGACGACCTCGGCGACGACCGAGGCGCCGGCCACGGTCGGGGTGCCGATGGTGGTGTTGCCTGCGTCGCCGACCATCAGCACGTCATCGAGCGTGATGGAGGCGCCAGCATCGGCCTCGAGCTTCTCAACACGGATCACGTCGCCATTGGCGACCTTGTACTGCTTGCCGCCGGTGCGGATCACTGCAAACATTGTCGTCACTGCCTATGTCAAAACAAACGGCGGGCTTCTCGCCCACCGTTCGATGCGCAAGCCCGTTCATGGGAGCGACGATCTATACTCAGGAGTGGCCCGGAGTCAACAGGGATGCGGCCCAATAGCGTCGCATTTTTCTGCAAAAAAGGCTTGCGCGGCCGCAGGCGTTTATATAGGTTCCGCCCACCCCGCCAAACGGGGCAGCGGATGGGTGGCAGAGCGGTTGAATGCACCGCACTCGAAATGCGGCATACCTTCACGGGTATCGGGAGTTCGAATCTCCCCCCATCCGCCATTCTCTCTCTTCTGAGAGAGGGAAGAAAGCGGGAAGCGCCGGCCGGATAGGCTAGGCGCTTTTTTCTTGTCCGCATTTCCGCCTCTTCCGGTCGAGTTTCCCCTTTTTCGCCGCGCGATCGCTGTGGCCTTTCCCCAGGCTGGATTGTTGGTCATGTCAACGCCAGCGACCGGAAGGGTGCCGCCGCCATGAACACGCTCAGCCGCCATGACGGGTGTCTGCGCTTCTCCTATGTGGCCGAGGGCGGCTTACGGGTCGAAGGCGCGCATGATCCGGTGGAGCAGGTGCTGATTCTGACGGTGAAGGCTCCGCGGGGGCGGGTGATTCATATGGATGCGATCCCCTGCGACGACCCCCGCGTCATCCTGGAGGCCTTGCGCGAGTGGGGCGAGCCGCCGGAGGAGGTGCGCGACGCGCTGCCCGCGTTGGGCGGCAACAGGATCCTGCTGGAGACGCGGCTCGGCGACTCGGTGCGTGCCTCGGTTCGGCGCCATGGCATGAGGGTGGAGGTCGTTTTCATCGATGCCGACGGCCGGCGGCTGGCCGAACTGAGGGCCGGCAGCCTCGAGGCGCTCGACGCCAAGGCGGGGGGGCTGCTGCGCCTGTCGCTGCGGACGCGTGCGGTGCTCAGCGCCTGGCTGTCGGCCGAACCGCTGTGGTTGGCGGCATTCCTGTTGGGCGGCCCGTTCCTGGGGGCTCTGCTGATCGTCTTCGGGGCGCAGGTGTCGCCGGAGCAGGCGCTGGTCACCGCCTATGCCGGGGCCGCCGGGCTGGTCGCCGCCTTCGAGTTGCTGCGCGCCGGCTATGCCGAGTGGGTTCTGGCGCCGCCGGACAGCTTTCCGCGGCAATGATGCCCTGCCGGTTCCTGCCCATGGCCGGCCCGATAATCGACATTTGGTTCGCATCACGGATCTTCCGTGTTACGGAAAAACAAGGCCCGGTGCTGTGGCGCCGGCATCGGGAGTCCGACCATCGCAACGCCCAAGACGGGGCCAAACGACTGGGAGGACATCACATGACGCATACTCGCTACTGGGTTGCCGGCTGCGCGATTTCCCTTCTGTGTGCCGGAACGCTTTCCATGGCATCCGCCGCCGACCCGGCGCTGGAGGGGGCGGTGCGCATGGCGGTCAGTCCGCAGGCCCAGACCTGGCTGGCCGACCCGGCGGTGGTCGCGGCGGTGAAATCGCAGAACGCCAGGAATGCCGGCATCGCCCAGTCGAAGATCGACGAGATGGACAACCGGTGGAAGGCGGCGGCCAAGGCGGGCGGCGTCAATCCGGCCTTCGACGAGGTGTCGTCGAACGCGGTGTCCAAGCAGCTGAAGCAGGTCGTCGCCGGCAGCGGCGGCAAGATCGTCGAGATCCTGCTGATGGACGACCACGGGCTGAATGTCGGCCAGACCGCGGGAACCTCCGACTTCTGGCAAGGCGACGAGCCGAAATGGCAGAAGGTCTTCACCGGCAATGCCGATCTTTACATGACCGACCCGGAGAAGGATGACAAGACCGGCGCCATGCTGACCGAAGCCAGCGTTCCGGTGCTGGACCCGGCCGGAAAGCAGAAGATCGGCGTGGCGATGATCGTGCTGGACACGGCGAAGCTGGCCCGATAGCCGCCGCGCATAGCGGCGGACCGGCGAAGGAAACGGCGCCCCGGAGTTCGGTCCGGGGCGCCGTTCTCATGTCCGCGTCATGCGCGGACGGAGCGCATCAGGGCGTCAGGCGGCCCGCTGGGTCAGAGCGGGAGCCGGACCGGACCCTTCGACCTGCACCGTGTCGCTGCCGGCGGCGGTGACGATCGGAATGCTCCGCGGCTTCATCGCTTCGGGTACCTCGCGTGCCAGCTCGATGTGCAGAAGGCCATTCTGAAGAGACGCGCCGGTCACTTTGATGAAGTCGGCCAACTGAAAGCGGCGCTCGAACGCGCGGCCGGCGATACCCCGGTAGAGGAATTGGCCGGTCGGCTCGTCCTTCTTAGCTTTACCCGTGACGGTCAACGAATTCTGGTGAGCGGTGATGTTGAGGTCGTCCAGACCGAAGCCGGCGACGGCCATGGTGATCCGATACGAATCCTCGTTCATCTTTTCGATGTTGTAGGGCGGGTAGGACGCAGCATCGTCACCGGTGGTCGCGGTCTCCAGCAGACGCGACAGGCGGTCGAAACCGACGGTGGAACGGAACAGCGGCGAAAGGTCGTAGTTGCGCATGACATATCCTCCGAAAGAGCGATACGGCCGTCGAGGACCACGGCTTGGTCGGTCCTCTAAGGGTGGGGTTGGTGGCGGACCCCTGATGGGCATCCGCCGGACGAGCGAGAGATAATCGACGCTCACCCCCGTTCAAGAGGGTGGCCGCACAAAGTCCGGCGAACCCCGCCTGGGGTTGCCGGGTACCGCCCGGACACCAATTGTTAATCAGTTGCGGCAAGGCTCACGCTAGGGCCGTAAGTCCGCGGGAGAGGGCCGACGACCATGACGCACACCTTCTTCTTCAACGGTCCCTATGACGAGACCATGGCCCTCTTGATCGAGGCGCGGAATTACATCGCCTATCATGACGCTTCCGAACATCGGAAGCTGCCGCCGCAGGTCCGTTTGCAGATTTCCTACGAATCCATGCGGGTGACCAGCCGCCTGACCCAGGTGATGGCGTGGCTGCTGGCGCAGAAGGCGGTCCATGCCGGCGAGATGTCGAAGGAGCAGGCGGCGGGCGAGGATTTCGCGCTGTCCGGCGGCGAAATCTGTTCCGATCCCAGCGGTCCCGACAACGAGGATCTGCCGGCCGGCCTGCGCAGCCTGCTGGAGCGCAGCCACAGCCTGTACATGCGCGTCCACCGGCTCGACGCCATGGTGCGCGCCGACGTGGAGCGCGAGGCCGCGGCGGCGGTGGGGTAGGAAGCCGGCCGCCGCGATACGCACATACCAAGATTGCACATACGAAAAGGGCGTCCGAACCGGTCGGACGCCCTTTTCGCATCGGCAGGATGGAAGCGCGAGAACCGCTTACTTCTTGAGGCCGAAGTTCGCGAAGCGCTTGTTGAACTTGGCGATCTGCCCGCCGGTGTCCAGCAGCTTCTGCACGCCGGTCCAGGCCGGGTGCGACTTCGGGTCGATGTCGAGGCGCAGCGTGTCGCCCGGCTTGCCCATGGTGGAGCGGGTCGTGAACGAGCTGCCGTCGGTCATGACCACGGTGATCTCGTGATAGTCGGGATGGATGTCAGTCTTCATGGCCGGGGTTCCTGCAAAGCGAGCGGCGTCTATACCAAAACACCTTCCCTGGCGCAACCCTGGAATCGCCCCTCATTCGAGGCGTCCATACCGGTACCGGCGGGCGGTTTCCGGGCGGTTTCACCCCTCGGTCGCCTTGTTGGCACCTTTCAACCACGCTATATGGCAGCGATCCGCAGCGATACCCCCAACAGACAAGCCGGAACAGCGTGGCTCGCCAACCCTCCCCCGACCTGATCGCCGCCTCCGCCCGCGGCGAGGCGGATGCCCGCCGCCGCGACCTTGGGCCTTTGCGCCGGCTGGTGCCGTTCCTGCTTCCCTACAAATGGCGAATCCTGGGCGCCATGATGGCGCTGACCGTGGCGGCCGGCACCGTGCTGGGGCTGGGGCAGGGGATGCGGGTGCTGATCGACCAGGGCTTCGCCGGCGGCGACACCTCGCTGCTCGACCGGGCGCTGCTGGTGCTGCTGGGGGTGATCGCGCTGATGGCGGCCTCCACCTATGGCCGCTTCTATCTGGTCAGCTGGATCGGCGAGCGGGTGGTGGCCGACATCCGGCGCGCCGTCTACGACCATGTGCTGACCCTGTCGCCGGGTTTCTTCGAGACGACCAAGACCGGCGAGATCCTGTCGCGCCTGACCACCGACACCACGCTTCTGCAGGTGGTGGTCGGTTCGTCGGCCTCCATCGCGCTGCGCAACGCGCTGCTGTTCCTGGGCGGCACCGGCATGCTGCTGATCACCTCGCCCAAGCTGACCGGGCTGGTGGCGCTGGTGGTTCCGCTGGTGGTGGCGCCCATCGTGTTCTTCGGCCGCCGGGTGCGCAAGCTGTCGCGCGACAGCCAGGACCGCATCGCCGACGTCGGTTCCTTCGTGGAGGAGACGCTGGCCGCCATCCGCACGGTCCAGGCCTATACCCACGAAGCCATCGACCGCGCCCTGTTCGGCAAGCGGGTGGAGGAGGCGTTCGACGTCGCCATCCGCCGCGTGCGGGTGCGGGCGCTGATGACGGTGATCGTCATCGTGCTGGTGTTCGGCGCCGTCGGCATCATCCTGTGGATCGGCGGCCATGACGTGGTGGCCGGCCGGCTGACGCCGGGCGAATTGTCGGCCTTCGTCATCTATTCCGTGGTCGTCGCCGGGTCGGTCGGCGCCATCAGCGAGGTGATCGGCGACCTGCAGCGCGCCGCCGGCGCGACCGAGCGGCTGTTCGGCCTGCTCGCCATCGAGTCGGAAATCCGCGCGCCGGCCGCGCCCAAGCCGCTGCCCAGCCCGGCGGCGGGGGCGCTGTCCTTCGACGCGGTCCGCTTCCACTACCCCTCGCGCCCGGACTGGGCGGCGTTGCAGGACTTCTCGCTCGAGGTGAAGCCGGGCGAGCGGGTGGCGCTGGTCGGGCCGTCGGGGGCCGGGAAGTCGACGGTGTTCCAGCTTCTGCTGCGCTATTACGACCCGCAGGCCGGATCGGTGCGGCTCGACGGGGTCGACCTCCGCGACGCCGATCCGTCGGCCGTGCGGCGCCGGCTGGGCCTCGTCGCGCAGGATCCGGTGGTCTTCTCCGCCAACGCCTGGGAGAACATCCGCTACGGCCGCCCCGACGCCTCGGATGCCGAGGTGCGCGCCGCCGCCGATGCCGCCCATGCGCTGGACTTCCTCGACGCGCTGCCGGAGGGGCTCGGCACCTTCCTGGGCGAGAAGGGCGTGCGGCTGTCGGGCGGCCAGCGCCAGCGCCTCGCCATCGCCCGCGCCATCCTGCGCGACCCGCCGGTCCTGCTGCTGGACGAGGCGACCAGCGCGCTCGACGCCGAGAGCGAGCGGATGGTGCAGGACGCGCTCGACCGCCTGATGTACGGCCGCACGACCCTGATCGTCGCCCACCGGCTGGCGACCGTGCTGAACGCCGACCGCATCGTGGTGATGGACCAGGGCCGCGTGGTGGAGACCGGCACCCATGCCGAACTGGTGGCGCAGGGCGGGCTCTACGCAAGGCTGGCGGCGCTGCAGTTCGACCGGGCGGACGGGGTGGCGTAGGGGGAAACGCTTTCCCTTCCGCGGCATCCTGCTGAAAGCCACCGCCGGCCTCTGGACCGAGCGCGGCAAGCCACGGCTTCGCCATAAAGCGGATTGCAATCCGCTTTGGTCCGCGACGGCGGTCCCGGCCGCTCGTGCGGCGAAGCCCAACCGGCGAATGGGGTCATAGGAATCCAAAGCGAATGCAAATTCGCCCTGGGGGCGCACCCCGGATGGACCGGAACGGCGCCTGACCGTTCGGTTGTGCGACCCGAATGCACCTTCCATCATTCCTTAACCACGACTCCGCTATAGCCGTAACAGTGTCGGTGCTGGCGGCGGTGCTGGCGGTTATGCGGGGAACGGATATGGCATTTCACGCTTTCGGGGGGCGTGCCTTCAGGGTTGTCGCATGCGTCGGGATGGCAGTCGCCCTGCTGGCGGCGTCTGGTGCGGCCGACGCGGAGCAGCGCAAGAAGAAGCCGGCGCCAGTCCCGGCCTATGCCACCAGCGTCGCCTGGGGGGCGGTGTCCGGCCCGTCGCTGGGGGCGGCGCAGTCCATCGGCGGCTATGCCGCGGGATGTGTCGCCGGCGCCCGCGCCCTGCCGCCGGAAGGAGTCGGCTATCAGGTCATCCGCCTGTCGCGCCAGCGCAACTACGGCCATCCGGTGCTGGTCGCCATGCTCCGTGATTTCGGTCAGCGGGTGGCGCTCGCGGGGTTGGGCACCGCGCTGATCGGCGACATGGGGCAGGCGCGCGGCGGTCCGATGCCGTCGGGCCATGCCAGCCACCAGATCGGGCTGGACGCCGATGTCTGGCTGCGGTTGGACCTGCCGCCGATGGGGCGGGCCGGGCGCGAGCGGCTGCAGGAGATCAAGTATGTCGATTACGACCGGATGCGCGTGACCGCGGATTGGTCCGAACGGCAGGCGAAGATGGTCCAGATCGCCGCCAGCGACCCGCGGGTTGCCCGCATCTTCGTCAACCCGGCGATCAAGCTCGCCATGTGCCAGCGCAGTTGGGCCGACCGGAGCTTCCTGAACAAGCTGCGGCCCTGGCACGGCCATGACGGCCACATGCACATTCGCCTGAGCTGCCCGTCCGGCAGCCCGCTGTGCGAGCGGCAGACGGCCCAGCCCGAGGGTGACGGCTGCGACGACGAGTTGATGTCCTGGCTGAACAGCGCCTCTCCCGCCATCGAGCGTCCGCCGGGTTACAAGCCGGAACCTCGGGTGGTCCGCAAGATGCCCGCCGCCTGTGCCCCGGTGCTGAACGCGGCCGGAACGCGCGTGGCCTCGCTGCCGGAATCGACCCCGGCATCGGCCAAGGCGGCGCGCTGACGCCACGCCCCGAGGGCGGCGTTACGGCAGGGAAATTTTTCCACTTGCATGCAATTAGCGTCGGTCTAACCTGACGCTGGAAGAATTCTTGCGAATGGTGTTTTTGAGCGTCACCGGACAACCGCAGGGATGAAGCGCCGCGCGGTGCCGAATGGGGGGATGCCGACGGCGCCGGAGGCGTCGATCGGCCGATGGGGTGGACGACGGCGATGACGGACAAGGACGGATCGTCCGGGCACGGACCGAGCCTGAAGACGCGGCTTTACGCCTGGTGGGAAGGCTATGACCTGTCCGGGCTGAAGACCCGGAAGGGCGAGGACTCGCAGCCGGCTTCGGCGGAGCCGCAGCCGTCGAATCCCGGCCCCGGTCCCGGCATGAACCGCTGGGGCAAGCCGCTGTGGACCGCCACCCGCATAGAAGTGGCGGAGAAGATGTGGGGCGAGGGCTTCAACACGCCCGGCGGCGCCGATCACATCCCCTATCTGGTCAAGCCGCTGGGCCTGAACCCGGCGATGAGCGTGCTCGATCTCGCCGCGGGGCTGGGCGGCACCAGCCGCACCATGGCCGGCAAATACGGCTGCTGGGTCACCGGGCTGGAGGCGTCGGACCTGCTGGCGAAGGAAGGGATGGTCCGTTCCTTCAAGCTGGGGCTGGAGAAGAAGGCGCCGATCGAGACCTTCAATCCCGAGCATTTCGGCTATCCCAAGCGCGTCGACGCCATCGTCTACAAGGAAGGCCTGTTCTTCGTCCGCGACAAGGAGCAGATGTTCGACGGGATGGAACTGGCGCTGAAGCCGCGCGGCCACCTGCTGATCACCGACTATATCGCCGAGCAGGAGGTGATGGGCGCCAAGGCGGTCCAGACCTGGTGCGACAAGGAACCGCTGACGCCGAACCTGTGGCCCAAGGACCGCATGGCCAACGCCTTCGCCCAGCGCAACCTCGACCTCCGCATCGCCGAGGACATCACCGACACCCACCGCAGCCTGATCCTGACCGCCATCCAGGGGCTGGTCGAGCATCTGGAGCGGTTCCAGCTCGACACTCCCACCAAGCTGGCGGTGATGGAGGAGGTCGAACTCTGGGCCCGCCGCGTCGCCGCCATCGAGGCCGGCGTGCGGGTGTATCGGTTCTACGCGATCAAGCCGGCGGAGTAGGGGGCGGGGGAGTGCCGGCTCACGATGCCTTCCCCTTCCAGCCCGCCGAAAAAACTTTTGCGCGATTGCATTTTTTCTCTTGAGCGCGGCGGTCGGTCTGGGTACATAGAGCGCCCCGCGTGACCCCAAGAAACGCGGATGCGCTTGTGGCGGAACTGGTAGACGCGCTAGGTTCAGGTCCTAGTGGCTGAAAGGCCGTGGGGGTTCGACTCCCTCCAAGCGCACCAACACCCCTCGTGTTGGTGCAGTTGAAGAAAAGTATAGTGGGGCCATAGCTCAGCTGGGAGAGCGCTACAATGGCATTGTAGAGGTCAGGAGTTCGATCCTCCTTGGCTCCACCATTTCTTCACGCCGTCGGGGCGGAATTTGCCCGACATCTTCAGTTGTTTTTCGGTACGCCGAGTGTGGCTTTCCAGCATCACGGAGCCGCAGTCAGGGTGTTACCTCCTTGGGGCGCATGGCCGAACGGGTGCCGCGCACGGATAATCTCGGCTGCCGAACCACCGGCAACCGATCCGCACGCCATTCCGTTTTTCCGGAGCGCCCGCCATGTCCACACGGATGGAACACGGGTTGAGGACGCTTGTCCTCGCCCTTTACGATGAAGCTGCATTGACGGCGGCTGCCAAGGGCCTGACCGGGCTTTTGGCCGAACAGGCGGCCCTGTGCGAGGCGGCGAGCCTCGCCACCGGCCGGGCCCGCCGTGCCCTGTCCGAAGAAGAGGTGCTGCGCGTCGTCCTGGCCGCCCGCCGGCTCCGGCGCCTGGGCGGCAGCGCGCAGGACGACATGCCGGCCCTGGTGCCCGCGCTTGCGGCTGCGGCGCCGATCCGGCCGGCGGCGGTGATGAAGCCGCGGCGCGGCCGTCTGGCGCTGTGGGCGATGCGCTCGCTCGGCCACCGTCCCTCGGCGGGCCTGATCTGAGCGCGCCTTTGACCTGAACGCTCTTTTCCGGCCGCCATCTTGAAAGCCGGGATTCGAAAATTGTGGTGATGGACCGCCGCGGCCCGGTGTCGCGGCGGTCTATTCCGTTTCGGCTGGCCGCCCGATCGGGGGCTATCGCGGATGCGCGCTGGCGCGCCGCGGTGGGGCAGGCTACATACGCAAGGCCGTGCTTGCGCCGCAGCGATTGTGTCGCGAGCATCCGCGTCTTCCTCGGATTGGCCTCCCCCGGAGTAGAGCGTTGCCCAGTGGACAGTTGACCAGCCTGCCGCCCGTCATCTCATCCATGCGCCGGACCTCAGCCGCGGCATGCCGCCCGGCCTTCCGGTCCTGATAGGCGGGAGATCGGAACCGGCATGCGCAGGACGACGATGAAGCCGCGGGCCGATTGGCGCCCGGGTCTCCGCAGATATCCCTATGGTGTGCGCGCCATGTCGGCCGGGGCCGGCTGGCGGGAGGACACCGTCTATGAGTTCACCTCCTCGCAGATCGATCTGATCGAAAGCGTCGCGGACGAACTGCACAGCATGATCGCCGTCGCCGTGCGCCATGTGGTGGAGCACAAGCTGTTCGCCGCGCTCGGCATCCGCGGCGATCTGGCGCGGATGCTGGAGGCGTCCTGGACCGATTACTGGGCCGGCGGGCGGCGCAACGAGCGGGCGGGGGGGCTGGCCGGGCGGCTGACGCTGGCCTATGACGGGCGCGACAGCATCAAGCTGCTGGGCTGCAATTACGACACCGGCGAGGGGCTGTTCGCCGCCTCCATCATCCAGCGCAACTGGCGCGAGGCGATGGCCTCCGACGCCAACCAGTTCAACGGCCTGCACGAGGCGCTGGTCGAGCGGTGGGAGGAGATGGCGGCGGGGGTGCCCGGCCGCGGACGCATGCATGCGACCTGCGCCACCCCCGATCCGGTGCGCGAGGGCGAACTGGTCTATCTGGCCGCCACCGCGGCGGAGGCCGGCATCGACACGCGGCTGCTGCCGCTGCATTCCATCGCCTGGGACGGCCGGCGCTTCCTCGACGACGAGGGGCAGGCGATCTCCTGGCTGGCGAAGCTCTATCCCTGGGACGGGCTGGCCGACGACGGGTTCCTGCAGCGGCTGCGCAGCAGCGGCATGAGCGTCCTGTCGCCGCTGTGGTGCTGGCTGTGGTCGAACCACGGCCTGCTGGCGGTGCTGTCGTCCCTGTACCCGCGCCATCCCAACCTGTGCCGCGCCGCGCTGGACCCCAGCGGCATCGCCGGGGCGGAGATGGTGACGGTGCGGGCCTTCCACGGGCTGGACGGCGCGCCGACCCGCGTCCTGGATCACGGCGTGGTGGTCGCGGACGACGGACCGGAGATCGGCGGGGATGTCGCCGCCCATGGAGCCGTATGGCTGGAAACCCCGCCCTGCTTCCGCGAGGAGGATAGCCGCGCCGTCCTGCATGCCTGGATCGTCGGCGACAAGTGCCTGGGCATGGGGGTGCGGGAATCGACCGATCCGCGGCTTGGCCTTGGCGGCGGCCCGGAGTGGGCGATGGTCCCGCACCTGTTCAGGGGCTGAGGGGCTGACCTCTTTTTCGGGAACTGCCGGTCAGGGCGCGAAGGGGTTCTTCAGCGCCGGGCCGAAGGTGGCCTTGCGGGCGGCGCGCCAGATGTTCTCGGTCGCCAGATCGTTGCCGCGGTCGGCGATGGCGAGCCCGGCCACGCCCGGCTGATGGCTGAGCCAGTCGCGCAGCATGTCCTCGAAACGGGAAACCTCCCGCGGATCGTCGCTGGCCAGGGTGATCGAGACGGTCAGTTCGGTGGTCATGGTCGGTTCCCTCCTGACGGTTGGACGGGCCGGACCCTGCGGCAGAGCCGCCGGACCGGCACCGTGGACGAGAAGGTGCCCTCTGGAGTTCGGCGATCGGAATCACGCTTCAAATCAAGTACGGTTTCACGCGATCCGATCCATGCACGGTATCAAGCCTGCGCGCCCGATCCGGCCGGCGCAATGAAAAAGGCGGGGTATGCCCCCGCCTTCCGTGCCAACCCTTCTCTGGAACCTTTCCGGCCGGTTATTTGGCGTCCGTCTTGCCGGGCGGCGTGGCGATGCTGGCGATCTGCTTCTGCAATTCGTCGATCTGCTTCTGCAATTCGTCGAAGGTGGCGCCGCCCGCGGCCGTGGCCGGAGGCGTCGCCGGGGTCCCCGGCTGTCCGGGCGGACGCTGGCCGGCGACGTCGTCCGGGGCGCCGGCGGCGCCGAAGGGCGTGAACATCCGCATGGCCCGTTCGAACATCGCCATGTTCTGCTTGCTGACCTCGTCCAGGCGGCCGAACGGGAACATGCCGCCCAGCGTGTTCTGGAAATAGTCGCGCATCTGCTCCTGATTGCGGGAGAAGGCCTGCATCGAATATTCCAGATAGCGCGGCACGACCGACTGCATGTTGTCGCCGTAGAAGCCGATCAGCTGGCGCAGGAAGCTGATGGGCAGCAGGTTCTGGCCCTTGCTCTCCTCCTCCACGATGATCTGGGTCAGGACGGAGCGGGTGATGTCCTCCCCCGTCTTGGCGTCATAGACCACGAAGTCCAGCCCGTCCTTCACCATCTGGCAGAGATGGTCCAGCGTGACATAGCTGCTGGTGGCGGTGTTGTAGAGCCGCCGGTTGGCGTACTTCTTGATCGTGATCGGAGCGGACTTCTGGTCTTCCTTGTCGGCCATCGCGGACTCTTTCAAGAAGGGACATATTCCGGAACCATCCTGTTCCAGAATACGGGGACATTGCGGCGGAAATTGTTCCGTCCTTAGGACTACTCGAAGGGATAGCAATTTGTCCAGCGTTGCGCCGCGGCATACCACTGCGGTTGCGGTGGGAAACGCCGCGCAGACGGCGAGGCAAGACCTGGCCGGACACCCTCCGACGAAACCCGAAAGGATAGGTGGGAAGCCATGCCGCACTGGTCAATCCGGCCCCGCCGCCCTTATAATCCGGCCATGGCCGACCCGTCGCAACCACATCCTCCGCCCGATCCGCCGTCCTCCGATCCGCCATCTTATGAATCGCTGGCGCGTCGCTATCTGGATCTGTGGCAGGACCAGTGGACGGCGGGCGCCGCCGACGCGGAGACGGCCGACATGATGGCCCGGATGTTCCAGATGATGGGGCAGGGCATGGCGGCCGTGGCGCCCTTCGCCTTCGGGCCTGCCGGGTTCGGATTCGGTGGGGGCGGCATGCCCGGCGGCGGTTGGGATCCCCGTCCGGCGCCGTTCTCCCACAACGTCTCTCCCCAGAACGAACGGCCCTTCGATGAGCGAGCGCCCACAGGACAGGACGGGGGAAAAGGAGAAGCGGGCGGACGGGACGCCTCTTCGCATGGGGCCGCGCCCGCTGGGCCTGCATCTGACGGCGGCGCTGGGCAGCTTGCTCAGCTCCTCGGCCGCATTGCCGCTCTTGAGGAACGGCTCGCTGCCCTGGAAACCGGCGCTGAGGGAGCGGGCGGCGGCGCTGAGGGACGAAATGTCGCAGGCCGACCGGCTGCGGGGCGGCGCGGGGCCAAGCGCCGAGGACCGGCTGGGCCGGGAGGTTGACCGCGAGATCCGCCGCCGCATCGATGCGGTCCTGACCGGGATCGAGCGCTACCGCCGCCACCCCTATGTCCGCGATCTGCCCGACCCGCCGGTGGTCTGGAGCGAAGGCGGATCGCGCCTGCTCGATTACGGGGGGGAGCCCGGCGGGCGCCCGGTGCTGTTCGTGCCGTCGCTGGTCAACCGCGCCTACATCCTCGACCTGTCGCGGGACAAGAGCCTGATGCGCTGGCTGGCGGCGCGCGGCTTCCGGCCGCTGCTGCTGGACTGGGGCAGGCCGGGGCCGCTGGAGCGCCGCTTCACCCTGACCGACTACATCGCCGGCCGGCTGGAACGCGCGCTGGACGTGGTGGTGGAGGCGGTGGGGCGACCGGTCCCGGTGGTGGGATACTGCATGGGCGGGCTGCTCGCCGCAGCGCTGGCGCAACGCCGGCCACGCTCGCTCGCCGGGCTGGGGCTGATGGCCACGCCCTGGGATTTCCATGCGGAGGATGCGGCCACGGCGCGCCGGGTGGCGGCCTTCATCCAGCCCTGGGGGCCGGCGCTGGAGCGCTGGGGCGAATTGCCGACGGACGCGCTGCAGGCCCTGTTCGCCCAGCTCGACCCGCTGCTGGCGTTGAAGAAGTTCAGCAGCTTCGCCCGCATGGCGCCGGACTCCCGCGCAGCCGCCGCCTTCGTCGCGCTGGAGGATTGGCTGAACGACGGGGTGCCGCTGGTGGCCGGGGTGGCGCGCGATGCGCTGGCGGGCTGGTACGGACGCAACGACACGCTGGCCGGCGCCTGGATGGTCGCGGGGCTGCCGGTCGACCCGGCCTCCATCCGCGTGCCCACCCTGGCCCTGATACCGGAGCGCGACCGCATCGTCCCGCCCGCTTCCGCCCTGGCGCTGCCCGCCGCGATCCCCGACGCCCACATTCTGCGCCCGCCGCTTGGCCATATCGGAATGGTAGTAAGTGCAGGTGCCGAGACCGGAGTGTGGAATCCTCTGGCCGAATGGCTTGCTGCGACAGGTTAGCGCCGCGACTTTCAGCCAGCTTGCACCCGTCACATTGCTCGACTTAAGGTAACAACCACTCCGAGCGTCCCACCAGCGCTATAATAAAACTGTCCTATTTCGAGGAGCGTTCAATGACCGAAGTCGTCATCGCCGGTGCCGCGCGCACGCCCATCGGCAGCTTCAACGGTGCTCTCAGCGCCGTTCCCGCCCACGTTCTGGGCGAGGTCGCGATCCGCGAAGCGCTGGCCCGCGCCAAGACGGACGCGGCGGAAGTGAACGAGGTCATCATGGGCCAGATCCTGACCGCCGGTCAGGGCCAGAACCCGGCCCGCCAGGCCGCCGTCAACGCCGGCATCCCGGTGGAGGCGACCGCCATCGGCATCAACCAGCTCTGCGGTTCCGGCCTGCGCGCCGTGGCCCTCGGCTATCAGGCGATCAAGAACGGCGACGCCGACGTCATGGTCGTCGGCGGCCAGGAGAACATGAGCCTGGCGCCGCACGTCATGCACATGCGCAACGGCACCAAGATGGGCGCCGCCGAGCTGCTCGACACCATGCTGCGCGACGGCCTGACCGACGCCTTCCATGGCTATCACATGGGCAACACCGCCGAGAACATCGCCCAGAAGTGGCAGCTGACCCGCGAGGAGCAGGACGCCTTCGCCGCGGCCAGCCAGCAGAAGGCCGAGGCCGCCCAGAAGGCCGGCCGCTTCAAGGACGAGATCGTTCCGGTCACCATCAAGGGCCGCAAGGGCGACGTCGTCGTGTCGGACGACGAGTACCCCAAGCACGGCACCACCGCCGAATCGCTGGCCAAGCTGCGCCCGGCCTTCTCGAAGGACGGCACGGTGACCGCCGGCAACGCGTCGGGCATCAATGACGGCGCCGCGGCCCTGGTTCTGATGTCGGCGGAGAACGCGGCCCGGCGCGGCGTCACCCCGCTGGCCCGCATCGTCTCCTGGGCGACCGCCGGCGTCGATCCGGCGATCATGGGCACCGGCCCGATCCCGGCCTCGCGCAAGGCCCTGGAAAAGGCCGGCTGGACCATCGACGACCTCGACCTGATCGAGGCGAACGAGGCCTTCGCCGCCCAGGCGCTGTCGGTCAACAAGGACCTCGGTTGGGACACCAGCAAGGTCAACGTCAATGGCGGCGCCATCGCGCTCGGCCACCCGGTCGGCGCTT
Source organism: Azospirillum ramasamyi (assembly GCF_003233655.1). Lineage (NCBI taxonomy): Bacteria > Pseudomonadati > Pseudomonadota > Alphaproteobacteria > Rhodospirillales > Azospirillaceae > Azospirillum > Azospirillum ramasamyi. The sequence continues at coordinate 1,887,291 of NZ_CP029829.1, read as the reverse complement.
CCGGCGCCCGCGTGCTGACCACGCTGCTGTTCGAGATGCAGAAGCGTGACGCGAAGAAGGGCCTCGCCACCCTGTGCATCGGCGGCGGCATGGGCATCGCCCTCTGCGTCCAGCGCGACTGATACCGGACGGGCCGCTTTCCAGCACGGAAGCGGCCCGCTTCGCTTAAGGCTTGGGACATCCGCCGGACCTGCGGAGGATGTCCCATACCCAAAAATAAAAACCAAAGAAACCAACCAACCATCACTAGATCTGGGGAGAAGAACTATGGCTCGTGTTGCAGTCGTCACCGGCGGCACCCGCGGCATTGGCGAGGCGGTTGCCGTCGCCCTGAAGGATGCCGGTTACAAGGTCGCCGCCAACTATGCCGGCAACGATCAGGCGGCCGAGGAGTTCACCGCCCGCACCGGCATCCCGACCTACAAGTTCGACGTCGCGGATTTCGACGCCTGCAAGAAGGGCATCGCCGCGATCGAGTCCGACCTCGGCCCGGTCGACGTGCTCGTCAACAACGCCGGCATCACCCGTGACGGCGTGATGCACCGCATGACCTACGAGCAGTGGGAAAAGGTGATCCACACCAACCTGTCCTCCTGCTTCAACATGTGCCGCAACGTGATCGACGGCATGCGCGAGCGCGGTTTCGGCCGCATCGTCAACATCGGCTCCGTCAACGGCCAGGCCGGCCAGTACGGCCAGGTCAACTACGCCGCCGCCAAGTCGGGCATCCACGGCTTCACCAAGGCGCTGGCGCAGGAGAGCGCGGCCAAGGGCATCACCGTCAACGCCATCGCCCCCGGCTACATCGACACTGACATGGTGCGCGCGGTGCCGGCCAACGTGCTGGAGAAGATCGTCGCCCGCATCCCGGTCGGCCGTCTCGGCCGCGCGTCGGAGATCGCCAAGGCCGTCCTGTACCTTGTCGACGACGACAATGGCTTCATGACCGGCTCGACCCTGTCGGTCAACGGCGGCCAGCACATGTACTGATCCCGCACCGGGCCTCGCACCCCGGTTCGTGACCTGTGACGAAGCCCCTTTCCCGCCCCCGCCCGGACCCTTGGTCCGCCGGGGGTGGGGGAGGGGTTTTGTTTTTGAATCGACCGCAACCGCACTTGACGGACCGGCCGCCGAGTTGAAGGTTATCGTCCGTTTCGAACGCACCACCCACACACTGGACACCCTGCGATGCCCTACACCTCGTTGCGTGACTTCATCGACCGGCTGGAGAAGACGGGGCGGCTGGTGGTGGTGAAGGAGCCGGTGTCCACCGTGCTGGAGATGACCGAGATCCAGACCCGCCTGCTGGCCGAGAACGGCCCGGCGGTGCTGTTCGAGAACGTCATCAAGGCCGACGGCACGCGCTCCGAGATGCCGGTGCTGGTCAACCTGTTCGGCACGGTGGAGCGGGTCGCCTGGGGCATGGACCGCGAGCCGCACCAGCTGCGCGCCGTCGGCGAGACGCTGGCCTTCCTCAAGCAGCCGGAGCCGCCGGGCGGCTTCCGCGAGGCGCTGGAACTGATCCCGCTCGCCAAGACCGTGCTGTCGATGAAGCCGAAGACGGTCGGCTCCGCGCCCTGCCAGGAGGTGGTGCTGACCGGCGACGACATCGACCTCGGCCGCCTGCCGGTGCAGGGCTGCTGGCCGGGGGAGCCGGCGCCGCTCATCACCTGGCCGCTGGTGGTGACCAAGGGACCGACCGGCAAGCGCGAGGACGACTTCAACCTCGGCATCTACCGCATGCAGGTGCTGGGGAAGAACAAGACCATCATGCGCTGGCTGAAGCACCGCGGCGGCGCGCAGCACCATCACCGCTGGGCGGCCAGTGGAAAGCGCGAGCCGCTGCCCTGCGCCGTCGTGCTGGGGGCCGATCCCGGCACCATCCTGGCGGCGGTGACGCCGGTGCCCGACACCCTGTCCGAGTACCAGTTCGCCGGCCTGCTGCGCGGCAAGAAGGTGGAGCTGGTGGAGTGCAAGACGGTGCCGCTGAAGGTGCCGGCCCAGGCGGAAATCGTCCTGGAAGGCCATGTCAGCCTGGACGACTATGCCGACGAGGGGCCCTACGGCGACCACACCGGCTATTACAATTCGGTCGAGCCCTTCCCGGTCTTCACCGTCACCGCCATGACGATGCGGCGCAAGCCGATCTACCTGTCCACCTTCACCGGCCGCCCGCCCGACGAGCCGTCGGTGCTGGGCGAGGCGCTGAACGAGGTGTTCATCCCGCTGCTGGTCCAGCAATTCCCGGAGATCGTCGATTTCTGGCTGCCGCCGGAGGGCTGCTCCTACCGCATCGCGGTGGTCAGCATGAAGAAGGCCTATCCCGGCCACGCCAAGCGCGTGATGATGGGCGTCTGGTCGTTCCTGCGCCAGTTCATGTACACGAAATGGGTGATCGTCGTGGACGACGACATCGACGCGCGGAACTGGAAGGACGTGATGTGGGCGATCTCCACCCGCATGGACCCGGCCCGCGACATCACGGTGATCGAGGGCACGCCGATCGACTATCTCGACTTCGCCAGCCCGGAATCGGGCCTCGGCGGCAAGGTCGGCCTGGACGCCACCAACAAATGGCCGCCGGAGACCAAGCGCGAATGGGGGGAGAAGCTGTACATGACCGACGAGGTCGTGGAGAAGGTCAGCCGGAAATGGGACCTGTACGGCCTGCCCGGAAGCGGGAAGCCGATCTGGAAGTGAGGAAAGCGTCCCTCTCCCGCGAGGGGGGAGGGACGATCCGATGCGTTACCGCCGGGGATCCCGGCTCAGGCCCTTCGCCTGCAACTCTTCAAGATACTCGGTCCACAGGGCTTCCTGCCCGGCGCCGATCTCGTAGAGGTATTTCCAGCTGTAGATGCCGCTGTCGTGCAGGTCGTCGAAGACGATGCGGACGGCATAGTTGCCGACCGGCTCCAGCCGCATGATGCCGACATGGCGGCGGCCGGCGACGGTCTGCTTCTGGCTGGGGTTGTGGCCCTGCACCTCGGCCGAGGGGCTGACCACGCGCAGGAACTCCGCCGGGTAGGAGAAGGTCCGGCCGTCGTCGAAATCGACCTCCAGCCGCTTCTCCTCCTTCTTCAGACGGATCTCGGTCGGCCAGTGGACCGTGCCGAAGTCACCGCCGCTCATCGCGACGCCCCCGCCTTGTCCAGGCTGCGGGCCTCGTCGATCAGCATGATCGGGATGCCGTCGCGAATCGGGTATGCCAGTCCGGCGCGCTCGCTGACCAGCTCGCCGCGTTCGGCGTCGTAGCGCAGGGGGCCCTTGGTCAGCGGACAGACCAGGATTTCCAGCAGCTTCGGGTCGACTCGCGCGCTGGGTTTCGATTCGCTGCTCTTGTCCTCGGGCGTCGCCATGTCGTGTCTCGCAGTGTTCAAGGATAAGGATCAATGCTTGGGCGGCGGACCGTCCCCGTCATGGCTGTCGAGAATGGCCATCTCGACCAGCCCGATCAAGAGCTTCCCACGCTCCGCCAGGGTCGGGGCCTCCAGCAGCGCCTGTTTCTCGCCGGGCGTGAATGGGCAGATCATGGCGAGCGAGTTGACCAGCCGCTCGTCCAGCGTCGATTCGATGGACTTCCAGTCGACCGACAGGCCCTGGACGCGGAAATAGCTCTTCAGCGCGCCGAGCAGCCGGTTGCGGTCGATATCGCCGCAGGACTCGGGGTCCAGATCGGCGCGGAAGGGGCGCCAGTCGGGAACGACCCGGCGGTAGCCATGCGCGCCCTCCACCTCCCGTCCGATTTCGAAACGGGCGACGCCGGTCAATGTGATGAGGAAGCGGCCGTCGTCGGTCTCGGCGAAGCTGGTGATGCGGCCGGCACAGCCGCAGTGATAGACCGCCGGCTCGCGCTCCCGCCCGGCGGGGTCGAGCGGCTGCACCATGCCGATCATCCGGCCGCTGCCCAGCGCGTCTTCGACCATGGCGAGGTAGCGCGGCTCGAAGATGTTCAGCGGCAACCTGGCCCGCGGCAGCAGCAGAACGCCGGCCAGCGGGAAGATGGGCATCATTCCCGGCAGCCGGCTGAAATCCGGATCGAAGGGGTTTCTGGTAGGGTTCCTGGTCATGCCAATGAGATAGAGCCCCTTCGCCGTCGGAACAGCCGTCCCGCGTCCGGAAAAGCGTCAGCTGAACATCATGGTCGACAGACGGCGGCGGGTCTTCACCGTCAGCGGGTCGGTCTGGCCGAACGCCTCGAAGAACTTGACCAGCTGCTTGCGGGCGCCGTCATCGTTCCAGGTCCGGTCGCGCTTGAAGATCTCCAGCAGCTCGTCCACCGCGGCCTCGCGCTTGCCGGCGGCGAACAGGGCCATGGCGAGGTCGAAGCGCGAGGCGTGGTCGTTCGGGTCGCGGGCGACCTTTTCCATCAGTTCCGGGATCGGGCCGGCGTTGGCGGCCTGCTCGGCCACGTCGAGGGAGGCGCGGACGTTGGCCAGCTCCTTGTCCTTGGCGATGGCTTCCGGCGCCTGGGCCAGCATCTGCTTGGCGTTCTCCAGGTCGCCGGCGGCGATCAGGCAGCGGACGATGCCGGCATAGGCCTGGGCGTTCTCCGGCTCCGCCTGCATGATCTGGCTGTAGAGGTCGAGCGCGCCCTGCAGGTCGCCGCCCTCCATCATCTCCTTGGCCTGGGCGAAGGCCTCTTCCAGCATATCGTCGGCACCGCCGCCGACGCCGGCCTGCTTGGCCAGCGCAACCAGCTTGTCGACGAAGGCCTTCACCTGCGATTCGGGCAGGGCGCCCATGAAGCCGTCGACCGGGCGGCCCTGGAAGAAGGCGTAGACCGCCGGGATCGACTGCACGCGCAGCTGCGAGGCGATCATCGGGTTGGCGTCGGTGTCGATCTTCACCAGGCGCACCGCGCCCCTGGCGGCGCGAACCACCTTCTCGATGATCGGGCCCAGCTGCTTGCAGGGGCCGCACCAGGGCGCCCAGAAATCGACGATCACCGGAACGTCGCGCGAGGCCTCGATCACGTCGGCCATGAAGGCGCGGTCGCTGCTGTCCTTGACGACGTCGGCGGCGGAGGCGGCACCGGCGGCAGGAGCGGCGGGCTTGGACCCGTTGGCGGGGGGCATGGAGAACATGGCGTGTTTCGGTCCCGTTGGTGATGCCTGGCCCAGTAGGACATCCCGGTGGGCCATGGAGTTGCCGATCCGGCCGTTGCCGGCCCGGATCGTGATCGTTGCCGACATATGTGAGCGCGCAAGGCGGCTCAAGCAAGCATTGCGTGGAAACCGCCGTTCGGCCGGTCAATCCTCCGCGCGGCCGAAATCGACAATCGCCGGTTCGTGCCCGCAGGCGCGGATGAAGCGCAGCAGGTCGTCGCGCCGGATAGCCGTGGTGCGGTCGTTCAGCAGCGGGTGGTAGTTCAGCAGGTCATGCTCCATCATCGCCTTCTGCAGGACCACGCGCACCTTGCGGTCGGTGTCGTTGACCAGGGCGAAGGGCGTGACCGATCCCGGCCGGATGCCGAGGATGCGCCACAGCCGGTCGGCCGAGGCGAAGGACAGCCGCGCCGACCCGATCGCCTTGTCCAGCCGGTTCAGGTCGACCCGCGCATCCTCCAGCGCCACCACCAGCCAATGCTGGTCCTTCTTGTCCTTGAGGAACAGGTTCTTGCAATGGCCGCCGGGCAGGGCACCGCGCAGGGCCTTGCTTTCCTCCACCGTGTGCAGCGGCGGGTGGCTGTGCGTGGTCGCCTGGATGCCGAGCGCGTCGAGCCGCGCCAGCAGTTGGTCCGGCGAGGTCGGCAGCGGCGCCGCCTGATCCGGAAGGGGAGTCGATGCGGTGTCCATGACAGCCCTTGTAGCGGGCGCGCGGAAAATCGTCCAGCCGGTGAAGAAATCTGAAACAAGGCGCTTGCATTGCGTCGGGCGATGAGTATAGTCCGCCGCACACCGCCGGACGGCAGAAACAAGCTGCCGGATGACGGTGCGGAGCGCGGGCGTAGCTCAGGGGTAGAGCACAACCTTGCCAAGGTTGGGGTCGAGGGTTCGAATCCCTTCGCCCGCTCCAGTTTTCTCCGGCCTTCCTGCCGGAGCATGCGATCTCAAAAGGCCGGACCTTCGGGTGCCGGCCTTTCGCATTTTGGCTCCCGCGTCTGCCGTCCGGTCATCTCCGCCCCAACCGCCCCTGCGCCGTGGTCCCTCCGCCTTTTCCTCCGGCCTTGGCGCCTGGCGGAGCCGGTCCGTCTGCGCGGGCTGATGGCCTATCCAGAGATTGTGCCAAGACGAACCCTCGGCATCATACAATTGTAGGCGGTTCACCGCCTCGTGAGGGGCGCGCTTCGCCGGATTCATCTAATGCCCGCAGCCTGCTCCGACAGTTGCGGAATGCCGAAGCCGGGTCGGTGATTTCCCCACAATTTCACGCTTAGGGCGCGTAATGCTTGCATTAAACCCGCAATGCGGGATCAAATTCCCTATGACATATTTGCAGATTGCCAACCTCCTTGCGTATGACGGCTTATGCGGGTACACTTCAAAATCTATATAAATGGCGTCCAAATCTCTGGGGGTTGTGCCGCTCGCTGATAATTTGCGGAAAAGCGCGTTGAAGTCCCAGGACATTCCCGCATAAGGACGCCCGGATCGCTCGATCCGTTCGCCGCTGCCGGTCGTCCGGCCGCATGGCGGACGGGTCCGCCTTATCGGGTTGGCCTCATCAGGTCGGCCGGCTTCGGGAAAGACCGGCGCGGAAACCGTCACCGCCCCCACACCCCTCTCCGAACCCGATTCCGACCCGAAGACCAGACCGAAGAAAGGACCCCGCCATGGCCATGCAACGCTATCTCGTCGACTATCGCCGGCTGTCGGCCGACGCTCTCGCCAAATGGTCGTCGGTGCCCAGCAGCGTCGCCTCCGATGCGCTGAACCGCTGCCAGAGCATGGATTCGCGGATCAAGCCGATGGTGCCGGGCATGCGCATCTGCGGTCAGGCCCGCACCGTCGTCACCATGCCCGGCGACAACAGCATGGTTCATCATGCCGTCAGCCTGGCCGATCCGGGCGACGTCGTCGTCGTGGCCGGCGGCGGTCTGGACGACGTCGCCTTGGCCGGCGAATGGGTGGTGCGCTGCTGCAAGCGCCGGGCGCTGGGCGGGCTGGTGGTCGACGGCTCCGTCCGCGACCTGCACGAAATCCGCGGACTCGGCCTGCCGGTGTTCGCCAAGGGCGCCGTCGCCCGTGGCCCGCACAAGAATTTCGGCGGCAAGATGGACGTCACGGCGGCCATCGGCGGCGTGCCGGTCAACCCCGGCGACCTGATCCTGGGGGACGAGGACGGCGTGGTGGTCGTGCCGCTGGCCTTCGCCGACGCCGCCCTGACCCAGAGCCTCGCCCTGCTGGAGCGCGAACGCAAGTGGACCGAGCAGATCGAGGCCGGCGCAACCCTGGTGGATGTGCTGGGCGTCCCGCCGCTGGAGATCGTTCCCGCCGAATGAGCGGATCGGTGTAAGGAAAGCCCCGCTCCGTCGGCCCGCCCGGCCGACCCCGCCCATACGGTGCCGCGTCCATGTCGTTGATTTTCCAGATCGTTCTGCCGATGTTCGGCCTGATCGCCCTCGGCTACTGGGCGGCACGCTACCGCGGGTTCAGCAATGCGATGGTTCAGGGGCTTTCCCGCTTCCTCGGCATCTATGCGCTGCCGGCGCTGCTGTTCTCCAACATGGTGCGTGCCGACATCCCCGACCCTCTGGAATGGGCGGTGCTGGGATCCTTCTACATCGCGGCGGTGGCGGTATTCCTGGTGGGCGGGCTGTGGATGCGGATGGCGGGCCGGCGGGAGCAGATCGCACCCATCGGCCTTGCCGGTTCCTTTTCCAACATCGCGCTTCTCGGCTCGCCCATCATCATGGAGGCCTACGGGCCGACGGTGGCGGTGCCGGTGATGCTGCTGATCGTCTTCCAGTCGCCCTTGCTGTTCACCTCGGCCACCATGCTGGCGGAGACCCAGCGGTCGGCGCGCGGCGGCCGGTCGGGGCGTCCGGTGCAGGCGACGCTGGGAGCGGCCAAGGCGACGCTGACCAGCCCGCTGGTGGTGTCGGTCATCCTCGGGCTGGCGGCCAACCTGATCCATCTGCCGATTCCGCCCATGGTGATGAAGAGCTTCACCATGCTGGCCCAGACGGTGCTTCCCTGTGCCTGCTTCACCTTGGGCGCCTCGCTGGCCCTCAGCCCGGCCTCTGGTGCGGTGCTGCCGGCGACGGTCGTGGCGCTGCTGAAGACGGGGCTGCATCCGCTGCTGACCTGGCTGCTGGCCATCCATGTCTTCGACCTGCCGCCGCTTTGGGTCGCCCCCGCCGTGACCGCCGCGGCCCTGCCCATCGGCATCAACGCCTATGTCTTCGCCGAACGCTACAACGCCGGGCGGGACGTGGTGTCGATGTCTCTGCTGATCTCCACCCTGTTGTCGCCGGTGTCGATTTCGATCGCCTTCATGGTGTCCGCCGCGGGCTAGCGGTCCGCGCCGATGCCGTCGTCGTTCGGCATATATTTGGAAAGTTCTGAACTCTACTTGAAGCCTCCTGCCGTCCGGCTGGCGGAGGACGATGCGCTCATGCCTGTCGCATGCGACGGTATGGCTGATGGCCGCACCATTGATGAGAGATTTGTTTCCTGTTAGCCTCTAATGGTATGAAGAGTGAAGCATATTGCTTGCTTCAAGGCTGTATAATGATATGTGAAAACACGGAAAAGGAGAAATTGCCGTGATTGTGGCGGCGTCCGGCCGGGTCCGCCTTGGGAAAGAGAAGAATGCCGTCCAGTTGCGCATATTATAGTATGATCCAGATATGCATGCAGGAATATGTCGGAAAATTTGAAGCCGATTGCGACAGATCAAATATTCAGGCAAAAAGTGCGCCGTTAATCATTGAAAAAGATTTTCGGGATGAGATGGCGCGGTGGCGACCGTGCCGGCGGGACGGCCGCCCCGGATGCCGACCCGGACAGGGATCTCGTTCCAACCACGTATCGCAGAGCGGTGCGGCGATGGCGGAGCGCAGGGTGGTGCCGATGGCGCCGCCCGCGCCGCGCGGCCGCCCTCCGCTCCTTCGCCCCAATGCCATGCCGGATGGTTCGCGCCCCGAACCGGCGGCCGACGCAGGTGCCCCATGACCCTCCTCAACAACTTCCACATCCCCGTCAAGATGGCCATTCCGGCGACGACGGCGATCATCGGCATGCTGGTGATCGCGCTGCTCGGCTGGTCGGCGATCACCCAGCAGTCGACGCTGCTCGACACCCTGTTCAACCGCTCCTTCACACGGGAGGCGGAGATCCAGGGGCTGACCGACACCTTGACGGTGGCCCACGCCGGCATGTACCGGACCGTGATCCTCAGCAACGCGAACGCCTCGCCCAAGGCGGTGGATGAGGAGATGAAGGCCCTCAGCGGCCAGCTCGAAAAGCTGAAGGGCCAGTCGGAAGCATTGAAGGGCGCAACCGCCGAAACCGACGAGGAAGCGAAGTATTTCGAGCGGTTCGGCAGCGACGCCGCGACCTATCTTGCAAAGGTGGGGAGTTTCCTCGACCTGCTGAAGATGGGCGTCGATCCGCTGGACTTCCTGCAGGAGGTGCAGTCGGCCTACACCCGCCTGCATGCGACCAGCCGCGACTATCTGACCTACAAGCGCAAGGTCTCCACGGACGCCTACACCCAGGTCAACGCGTCGGTCGACAACACGACACAGGCCTTCATGCTGGTGGCGGGCGGCGCGTTGCTGGTGACGGTCGGCGTGGCCCTGTTCATCGGCTTGAACATCGCCCGGCCCATCGTGCGCCTGACCGACGTGATGGAACGGCTGGCGCGCGGCAACCTGGAGGCCGACATTCCCGCCGCGGACCGCGGCGACGAGATCGGCCAGATGGCCCGCACCGTCCAGGTGTTCAAGGAGAACGCCATGCGGGTGCAGGAACTGTCGCGCGAGCAGGAGGCGATGCGCATCCGCAACGACCAGGAACGGCGTCAGGCGATGTCGGCGCTCGCCAACGACCTGGAGGCGTCGGTCAAGTCGATGATGGGCGAACTGGTGCGCTCCGCCACCTCGGTGCGCAACGAAGCCAGCTCGATGCTCGACAACGCCAAGCAGACCAGCCACCACAGCGACAGCGTCGCCCATTCCGTGCAGGAGGCGACCAGCGAGGTCGAGAGCGTGGCGGCCGGCGCCGAGCAGCTCCGCGCCTCCATCGACGAGATCACCCGCTCCATCAGCCAGTCGGCGCAGCTCGCCCGCGGCGCGGTGGAGGAGGCCGGCCGCACCGACAGCATCGTCCAGGGGCTGAGCGAGGCCAGCCGCAAGATCGAGGAGGTCGTCGGCCTGATCCAGTCGATCGCCGGCCAGACCAATCTGCTCGCGCTGAACGCCACCATCGAGGCGGCACGCGCCGGCGAGGCGGGGAAGGGCTTCGCCGTGGTGGCGCAGGAGGTGAAGAGCCTCGCCAACCAGACCGCCAAGGCGACGGAAGAGATCGGCGCTGAAATCGCCGCGGTCCAGGCGGCGACCCATGCGGCGGTCGGCGCCATCCGCGCCATCGTCGGCACCATCCGTCAGGTCGACGAATCGCTCGGCACCGTCGCCGCCGCGGTGGAGGAGCAGGACGCTGCCACCCGCGACATCAGCGCCCGGTCCCAGCGCGCCGCCGTCGACACCATGGCGGTGATGCAGGAAATGCGTCTGGTCCAGCAGGCGGCCGAAACCACCGGCCAATCCGCCGGTTCGGTCCAGAACACGACGGAAGAACTGTCGCGCAGCTTCAACCGTCTGGACCACGAGATCGAAGCCTTCATCACCCGCATCACCGCGGCGTGATGGCGGGGTCGCAAGGGTGGTGGGTTCTTGCGGAGTTGGACCCCCACCTCAGCGGACCTACGGTTCGCCTGCCGCGTCAGCACAAAGCAGAGCTTTGTGCGAGAGCTGGGCGGGGGAGGGATCGGAGCTTTGTCGGCATTCGACGGCAGTCCCTCCCCTGCGAAGCGGGAGAGGACAGGTGGGGGCAATCGTAAGCCTAGGCTTAGCCCACCAGCACGCCCTTGCGCGCATCCGCCCAGTCCCGTGCCGTCGTCGGGCGGCCGTCGGCGTCGATCAGGCCGCGGGCGAACAGTTCCTCGGCGTGGCGGATGAAGAAGGCGGCGGTGCTCGGCCGCTCCCAATGCTCCATCCAGTTCTGTTCCAGGAAGGCCAGGATCCCCGGCTGGCCCAACTCCACCTCCCACAGCACTCCCAGCAGCGAAGTCTGCTGTTCCTCATGCATGCAGTCCTCGAAGCACAAGCGCTTGTCGGCGCGGGCCTCCTTGCGGGCGGTGGTCTCGGGGCCCGGGCCAAGGCCGTAATCGATCAGCGTCCGCCGCTCCGGCGCCGCGCACAGCCAATGCGCCACCTCATGCACGATCACCGTCGCCTCGACATCGGTGCGGATCACCTTGCCGTCCCACATGAAGGAGCGGCTGGGCGGCTCGTCCAGCGTGTCGATGCCGTGGGCATGGGCCAGCCGCACCGCCTCGGCCCGGTGGGCCGGCGTGTCGACGCCGCCGCCCGGCTCGTCCTCCGGCCGAACGGGCCAGGTCGCGGCGATCCGGCGGAAGGCGGCCCGCGCCTGGGCATGGCCTTCCAGATGGGCGTCGAAGGCCGCGATGGCCTTCGGCATGTCGTCGATGGCGATGGGGGTCAGGATCATGGCGCCTATGTGCCCAAGGGGGCGTCCCGGCGCAAGGGGAATGTAGCCGGGCAATAGAGCAGGGCTGCCCGGCAGTAGAAGGGCGCCGGCAAGACCCGGTCTGTTCGGGTCGTGCCGGCGCCACAACTGTCACGGCCGTGCTGAAGTTCGGTGCCGTTTCTTACGCGGCCCGCATATCGGCCAGGAAGCGCGACACGAAGCCGCGCAGGTCGGCCGCCTCACGGTTCAGCCCGTCGGCGGCGGTCAGCACCTCGCGCGAGGCGCCGCCGGTGGATGCCGCGGCCTCCGATACGCCGGCGATGTTGCCGGACACCTGCTGGGTGCCGCGCGCGGCCTGCTGGACGTTGCGGCTGATCTCCTTGGTGGCCGCACCCTGCTCCTCCACCGCGGCGGCGATGGTGGTGGAGATGTGGTTGATCTCGGCGATGACCCGGCCGATCTCGGCGATGGCGCCGGCGGCCTGCCGGCTGATCTCCTGGATGCCGGCGATCTGGCTGCCGATCTCCTCCGTCGCCTTGGCGGTCTGGTTGGCGAGGCTCTTCACCTCCTGCGCCACCACGGCGAAGCCCTTGCCGGCCTCCCCCGCCCGTGCCGCCTCGATGGTGGCGTTCAGCGCGAGCAGATTGGTCTGGCTGGCGATGTCGGTGATCAGCTGCACCACCTCGCCGATGCGCTGGGCGGCATCGACCAGCCCCCGGACGGTGCCGTCGGTCTTCTCGGCGGTGGCGACCGCCTGCCCGGCGATGCGGGTGCTCTCGGCCACCTGCCGGCCGATCTCGGCGATGGAGGCGGTCAGCTCCTCGGTCGCGTCGGCCACCGTCTCGACGTTGCCGGTCGCGTCGAGAGAGGCGCTGGCGACCGCGTCGGCCTGCCGGGTGGTCTGCTCGGCGGTGGCGGACATGGTCTGGGCCGTCGCCTGAAGCTGCGTCGCCGCCGCCGACACCCGGCCCAGCGCCGCGAGGACCAGCCGGTCGAACTCCTGGGTCAGACGGTCGATCCGCTCGCCGCGATTGCGCTGCGCCTCATGGTCGGCCCGTTGGGCCTCGGCCAGACGATCGCTCTCGACCAGGCTTTCCTTGAAGACCTGCAGAGCCTTGGCCATGCCGCCGATCTCGTCGGCGCGGTCCAGGCCGGGGATGTCGACCCCGCGGTCGCCGCCGGCCAGCCGGGTCATCCGGTCGGTGATCGCCACCACCGGGCGCGACAGTCCGCGGCCGATCAGCAGCGCGGTCACCAGCCCCAGGACCACCGCGACCAGAGAGGCGGCGATCATCACGGTCAGCGCCCTGGTGATGAGGGCGCCGGTCTCCTCGCCCAGCTGCTTCTGATGGCCGATGCTGGCGACGGTCAGTTGCTCCGCCTGGGCGGCAACGGAGTCGCCGACGGGGGTCAGCACCTCGGCCACCAGCCGGTCGCGCTCGGTCGTCGCCTTGACCACGGCATTGAAGCCGGTGGTGTAGACGCGCAGCATCGCGGTGTAGGACATCGCCATCTTGCGGCGGTCCAGGTCGGTCAGCTTCGCCATCATCGCCCCGCCGCGGCTGGCGGCGTCGGTGAACTGCGAGCGGGTCTGGCTGGCCAGCGCAGGGGAGCCGTCGATGTTGTAGCGCGTGGCCGAAATGCGGGCCGACAGCATGTGGCGCAGGGCCATGCCCGCCAGATAGGCGGCGTCGGTGTCGCCGGCGGCGCCGGCGCTGTCCATGATGCTGTCCAGCGCGCCTTCCAGCCGGGGGCCGATCTCGTCCAGTTCGGCAATGGCCTGACTGCGCTGGGCCTGCAGCTCCATCGTCGCGGCGAAGGCTTCCCGGTACCGGGCGATCTCCTGCGCCATGTGGTCGACGGTCTGCAGCAGGGCCGGGTCGGCGAACAGGCTGCGGGCCTTGTCGATGGTCTGCGCCGCCTCGTCGGCAAGGCTGCGGACGGCGCCGCCGACCTCCGGATCGCCGGTCAGCAGGAAGCGGGTGGATTGCTGGCGCATCTCCAGCATCAGGGCCTGGATTCGCCCGGCCTCGTTGGTCTGCTGGCCGAGCCGCCGGTAGGTCTCCACCGCACCGCCGGCATGGACAGGGCCGCCACGCCGATGCCGCCGATCAGCACCAGGAACACCAGGATGCCGGCGCTGGCCGCTGTGATCTTGGAACCCACGGAAAAGCGATTGAAAAGGCTCATGGTCGAGGCCTCCGTCAGCACAGGGTCGCTGCTCAACGCTTGGTCAGGGCGACCGGAAAAGGTCAGCCTCCACGACCTGTTTCAGGAAGCGTGCCACATGCCCCGGTATGGCCGTACCGCATATTCCGGCAGCGGAAAGGGTCAGGCTGACGCAGGGGAAAGCAACGGACGGGGGCGTGGAATAAACGGACGCCATGCATGTTTGCCCGGTGCGAGGGGACGCGGGCCGCCGTCCCGCGGGCGCTTTCCCGGGCGGAAAGGCGATTTTTTATGCCGCGGCGGTCACAGGAGAGGCATTTTGAACAACCCTGGTATCGTGGTATATGACAAAGGGCGCAGCGGCCGTCCGGGGTCGGCGCCGATCCCATACTCTCCCGGTCTCTGACGCTTTGATCCGACGGCTGGCCATGTCCATTCCCGACGCGCCCATTTCCGCGGCCTCTTCGGATGCCGGCACCGCTTCCGCACGCCGTCCGGGCGCAAGTCCCGGCGAAGCCCAACCATCCGCCGATCGCCTATGCCGCCCGCGGCGCGGACGATTGTCGGTCGTCATCCCCTTCTATAACGAAGGAGCCAACATCGACGCCCTGTTCGCCCGCCTCACCCCGGTGCTGGACGGGCTGGAGATGGATTGGGAGGTGGTCTGCGTCAACGACGGCAGCCGCGACGACACCGTCGACCGGCTGCTGGACGTCCATGACCGCAACCCCAGGGTGAAGGTGGTCGACCTGTCGCGCAATTTCGGCAAGGAACTGGCGCTGTCAGCCGGGCTCAGCCACGCCACCGGCGACGCCGTGGTGCCGATGGACGCCGACCTCCAGCATCCGCCGGAACTGCTGCCGGCCTTCATCGCCAAGTGGCGCGAGGGGTACGACGTGGTCGTCGCCGTGCGGCACGCCCGGATCGGGCAGAGCCTGAAGCATCGGCTGTTCGCCAAGCTGTTCTACTGGATTTTCGACCATCTGTCGGAGATCAAGCTTCCGCGCGAGGTCGGCGATTTCCGCCTGATGGACCGCCGCGTGGTCGAGGTGATCAACCGGATGCCGGAGCGCACGCGCTTCATGAAGGGCATCTTCGCCTGGGTCGGCTTCCGTCAGGCCGCCATCCCCTATGAACAGGGGGAGCGCGCCGGCGGTGACACCAAATGGGGCTTCGTCAAGCTGCTGCGCCTGTCCTTCGACGGACTGACCGCCTTCTCTACCTTCCCCCTGCGGGTCTGGAGCCTGGTGGGCATGGCCGTGTCGGGCGTGGCCTTCGTCTATATCCTGATCCGCTTGGTCCGCACGCTGTTCTACGGCATCGACGTGCCCGGCTATGAATCGCTGCTGGTCGCGGTGCTGTTCCTGGGCGGCATCCAGCTGATCACGCTGGGCATCATCGGCGATTATCTGGGCCGCGTCTTTGCCGAGGTGAAGGGCAGGCCGCTGTTCATCGTGCGCTCCGCCCACGGCTTCGCCACGGCGGACGATCAGCACGGGCACGGGTTCGATCCGGTCGACAACCCGGCTGGGCAGGAGCGGCAGCGATGAGCATCGAGACCCGCCTGCGCACCGGCGACGAAGACGCCGGTGACGGGGTGCCTGCCGACCGGCGTCCCGCCGGAACCGCCCCGCCATCCTCCGGCCCCGGCACCGCCGCTGCCGCCGGCCTCGCGCTGCCCCGCAGCGAGGCGGCGCTGTGGGACGGGCTGTCGCGCGCCCTGCTGCTGGGGCTGCTGATCCTCGCCGCCCTGACCTTCCTCAGCTACGGCATCAGCACGGACGAGGAGGTGCAGCACATCTACGGCAAGAAGCTGCTGTCCTACTACACCAGCTTCTTCCAGGACCGCTCCGCCTTCCATTTCAAGGATCTGGCCTATTACGGCGGCCTGTTCGACCTCGTCACCGCCGTCATCGTGCCCTTTTCCCCCTTCGAGGAATACGAGACGCGGCATCTGCTCTGCGCGCTGGTCGGCGTGCTGGGCATTGCCGGGACATGGCGGTACACCCGGCTGCTGGCCGGGCCGCGCGCCGGTTTCATCGCCGCGGCGCTGCTGTCGCTGACCGGCGTCTATTACGGTGCGATGTTCAACAACACCAAGGACGTGCCGTTCGCGGCCGGCATGGTGTGGACGCTCTATTTCGCCACCCGCATCCTCAAGCAGATGCCGCGGCCCAGCCGCAGCGCGGTGCTGAAGTTCGGGCTCGTGCTGGGCCTGACGCTGGCGATCCGCGTCGGCGGGGTGCTGGCCGGTTTCTATCTCGCTGTCGCCATGGCTCTGCATTTCGCGTTGGTGACCCGGCAGGAGGGGCATCGCTGGGCGCTTGCCGATGCGCGGCGCGCCTTCCTGTCCTTGTGGCCGGCGATTCCCGTCGCCTATGCGATCATGGCCGTGTTCTGGCCGTGGGTGGTGCAGAGGCCGTTGCGCAATCCCCTGGAGGCGCTGCGCGTCGTCTCGCATTTCCCCATCGACATCCAGACCCTGTTCATGGGCGAGCTTGTCCATTCCAACGACCCGCCCGCCCTGTACCTGCCCGTCTATCTGGCGGTGAAGCTGCCGGAAGCGGTGGTGATCGGCGCCGCTGCGGCGGTGGTGCTGGCCGGGGTCTGGCTGGCCCGCGGCGGCTGGCGGCGGGCCGGAGCCTTCACGCTGGTGCGCTACACCCCGCTGGCGCTGGCAGGATTCCTGCCGATCCTGCTGTTCATCCTGATGCGGCCGTCGGTCTACAACGGCATCCGCCATTTCCTGTTCCTGGTGCCGCCTTTCGTGGTGATGGCCGCCATTGCCGCCGACCGGCTGTGGACGCTGTGCCAGCGCGGCGGACGGGCGCTGGGGCAGGGCTTCGCCGCTGCGATGACCGTGGTCGCGGTGGTGTACGCGTGGCAGCTGGGCGCCATGCATCCGAACCAGTACGTGTACTACAACCAGTTCGTCGGAGGCGTACGGGGTGCCGACGGCAAGTTCGAGCTGGATTACTGGGGCAATTCCCTGCACGAGGCGCTGCAGGAACTGATCGAATATGTCGAGCGTGAGAATGACGGCCGCCCGCCGCCGCGGCAGTACACCCTGACCGTCTGCGGCAACACGCTGGCGGTGCGGTTCGAACTGCCGCCTTGGCTGCGTCTGGTCAACGGGATCGAACCGGATTGGCGCAAGGCCGACTTCTTCCTGGCCTTCACCCAGGTGAAACGCTGCCCGTCGCTGCTGGACGGCCACCCGATCCTGGAGATCGCGGCCGACGACGTGCCGCTGTCCATCGTCAAGGACCGCCGTCCGCCCAAGGCCGAGGTTCCAACCGAGTGACCGTCAAACCGAATGACCAACTGAAGTGACCGGTTGAGACGGCGCGGCCGGCCGGGGAGTACCCCCGACCGCCCTGCCGCCGTCTTTCGCCGGATCGCCCTTCGCGGCCCTGTCCGCCCGCCGGACCTCCTCCCACTCTCCGAACCTGCGATTCTGAAGCGGGGGCGGAGGCGGGGATGCGGCGCAGGCTGCTGCTGGGCGTTTTATGTCTGCTGCTGTGGAGCGTTCCCTTCGGCCCGACCGGGGCCATCGGACTTGACCGATCCGGCAATCGGGGCGCCGACCCGCTGGTCGAACTGGTGACCCAGGCGGTGGAGGAGCGCCAGCCGCCGGTCGGGGCGGGCAGTCTGGTGGTCGGCGTGATCCGCGACGGCCGGACGCTGGTGGTCGGGCGCGGCGACGCCGGGCGACCGGACGGCGGACCGGCGGATGGGCGGACGCTGTTCCAGATCGCCTCCCTCACCAAGCCCTTCACCGGCACCATCATGGCGGAACTGGTGCGGGAGGGCCGGCTGTCGCCCGACGATCCGCTGGACCGCCATCTGCGGCGCGTCGGTCCGGTGCAGATCGCCCCTCTGCCGGACCATGGCGGCGGGCGCATCCGCCTGCGCGACCTTGCCACCCACACGGCCGGTCTGCCCAGCGTGCCGGAAACCCCACGCTTTTCCTGGAACCGGCTGGAGGATCCGCGCAACCCCTACAAGCCGCTGTCGCGGGCCGAACTCGGGTTGTGGCTGTCGGGGTATCACCTGCCGGTGCCGCCGGGCGTGCGTTTCAGCTACTCCAACGCCGGCATGGCGGTGCTGGGGGAGGCGCTGTCCGCCGCAGCCGGCCAATCCTTCGAAGCCCTCCTGAAGCGGGTGGTGACCGACCGCTTCGGCCTGCGCGACACCACCCTGCAGCCGACGGCGGAGCAGCGGGCGCGCAAGGCGGCCGGCCATGCCCGCGGCCGGGTCGTGCCGGACTGGGAAGCGCCGGCGATGCTGCCGGCCTTCGGCCTTTATTCCTCCGCCGACGACATGTTGCGCTGGCTGTCCGCCAATCTGGGCGACTGTCCCGGCCGCGCCGCCGGAGCGGACGGACAGGGTTGCGCCTCCGCGGCGTCGGCAACCCTGGCGCTGGCGCAGACGGTGCAGGTCGATGGCCGGACACTCGCCGATCCGGGAAGCCTGGGAGCAGGGGCGATGGCGCTGGGCTGGTTCGTCGCCTGGGCGGGGGATGGAACGCCGATCCATTGGCATTCCGGCTCCACCGGCGGCTTCAACGCCTACATCGCCTTTTCGAAGGCGCATCGCTGGGGGGTGGTGGCGCTGACCAACAGCGATCCCGATCAGGTCATCGCCGACCGGGTCGTGATCGACCTCGTCCGCCGTCTGGAAGCCCGGCCGGAGGTGGCGAGCTTGCCGTAAGTCGAGCCGTTCTCAATGCAGGTGGCGCGGCGCCTTGGCGGGGATCTCCACGTCGGCGCGGGCGTCGGCGATCGGACCGGCCTGATGGTGGGCAAGGCGCCAGCTGCCGTTTTCCCGCGCGAACAGGTTGGTGGCGGCCAGCACGGCACCGCCCAGCGTCTCCTCGCAGACCACCAGGGCGGTGTTGCCATGCAGGGTGACGCGCTCGTTCCGCGCCTCGACGGTGATGCCGGTGGGAGCGCGCAGAACGTCGCGCCAGCTGGTCAGCACGGCGTCGCGGCCGAACAGGGCGGTCCAGCCGGGATGGATGCAGGACACGGGCAGCGTCTCCGCCCACAGCGCTTCCATCGCGGCGGCGTCGCGGTTCGTGAAGGCGCGGTAGAAGGCCTGGTTGAGGGCCAGCAGCGTGTCGCGGTCGGTCATGACTTCTGTCCGGGGATGGTTCCGGGAACGGGTGAGGCACGGCTGTCCGGCCGGCGCCAGTCCGCTTTTAATGAAGCCGTCCCGCATGGGCAAGCGCCGGTCCGGTCGGTTCCGGGCCGGCGCTGTGACAAGTTGGTTGCGGGAAAATGTGCCTCAGGCGGTCAGGTCGACGCTCTGCGGCTTCGCGGCCGAGCCCGACGACGAGGCCGCAGCCGCTTCCTTCACCGCCGCGCCGTCCTTGCCGCCGGACAGCCCGTCCACCGGGGCGGACAGGTCGAGCGTCAGGTGGGTGACGCCGTTCTTGGAGGTGGTCGGCTTCAACACCGCCAGCCCCTTCATCCCGTCGCCGCCGGCCTTGGAGGCCATGTCGTTCAGCTTGCCGAGGATGTCCTTGATCTCGTCCTCGCTGAAGCCTTCGGAGCGGATGATCATGCCGGTGGACTTGCCGGTGGCCGTGGTGGTCATGCCGGTCGCGCTCAGCGCCATGTCGCCGCCCTTGCCGAGCGAGGCCTGGAGCCGCTGGTCGTCGCGGCGGAAGTCCAGAGTCGATTTGGCGAAGGAGATGCGGACGCTGCGGTCGCCGTCCTGGATCTCCAGTTCGATCCCGTGGGATTCGATCGACCATTGCGACTGGGTGGCCTGCATGTCCACCGACATCTGGCTGAGGTCCATGCCGCCCAGCTTGGATTTCAGCTTGTCGCCGAAGCCGTTGACCGCATCGTCGATGCGGTTCTTCGGAACGCCCAGCGCGCTCAGCGTGTCGCCCAGCCCCTGCTTCAGAGCGTCGATGCCCTTGCCGAACATGCCGGCCAGATCGTTGCCATGATCCAGCGCCGACTGCATCAGCGACTGAGCCTGGCGGGCACGGTCGAGGCCGCTGTTGCCGGCAGCCAGGGCGCTGCCTCCCCCCGCCCCCTGGGCGCCGCCCTTGCCGGTCATGCTGTCCAGCAGCGATTCCATCGACTGGCTGATGGTATAGGCCGGCGACTGGCTCTTCTTCTCCGCCTTGTCGCCATCGACCGATTTCGCGTCCGATTTGGCCAGCGCGTCCTTCGCCGTGCCGGCCGTCTTTGACGAGCCGTTCTGCACAGCCGTGGACAGCACCGACGGTTTGCCGTTCGGGCCGCTGAGCTCCGCGTAATACATGGATGCCCCCGCATCGCGTAGTTTGTCTGCAAGCGGAAGCATGACGTCTGTAATCTTTACCAGTCGTTAATTTCGGATATTTCTTTGAAGATTTGAGATAACTTCGTTTCCTTACGAATGGTCGAAGTCTTCGGAACTTCTATATCTAAGCGTTCCGCCACTTGTTCCGTCTGCGTGACGACCGGTGAAGAGCGGCGGCTTTCGCCCGGCCGGGGGCGCTGCTACCCTGCGGGCAAAAGGACCCGCAAGAAGGGAACCAGCCATCATGACCGACCGACTTTCCATCGCACTCGCCCAGGCCGATCCGGCCGCCGGCAATCTCGCCGCGAATGCCGACCTCCTCCGCGCCGCCCGGGCGGAGGCCGCCGCCCGCGGCGCCGATCTGGTCGTCTGTCCGGCCGGCGCGCTGTCCGGCGTTCCTTTGCTGGACCTGATCGCCCAGCCTGCCTTCCTCGACGCCGTGGAGGCGACGGCCCGGGCGCTGGCGGCGGATACCGCCGATGGAGGACCGGCCTTGCTGGTCGGTGCCCCCTGGCGTGACGGCGCCAAGCAGCACAATGCGGCCCTGCTGCTCGACGCGGGCAAGATCGCGGCGGTTCGTTTCCAGGCCGAAATGGGCGGTGGAGAGATCGGCGCGCCGGAGGATGGTCGTTTCGATGCCGGTCCGATGCCGGGGCCGATGAATGTCCGCGGTGTGCGTGTCGGCCTGCTGGTCGGCGGCGACCTGACGAGCGCCGACGTGACGGAAACGCTGGCCGAAAGCGGCGCCGAAATGCTGATCGCGCTGCTGGCCAGCCCCTTCGCCCCCGGCCGGGCCGACGAGCGGGTGCAAGCCGCCGTCGCTCGGGTGGTGGAGTGCGGCCTGCCCCTGGTCGCGGTGAACGCGGTCGGCGGCGAGGACGAGCGGGTGTTCGACGGCGGCAGCTTCGCCCTCGCAGCCGGCGGCCGGCTGGTCGCCCAGGCCCCCCTGTTCGCCGAGCATCTGCTGTTATCCCGCTGGGAACGTGGCGACGATGATTCCTGGGGCAGTTCCGAAGCCGAAATGATTGCGCCGGTCGAAGGGACGGAGGCGCTCTACAGTGCGCTGACGCTGGGTCTGCGCGACGCGGTGGCCAAAGGCGGCGCTCCGGGCGCGGTGGTCGGCCTGACCGGCGGGTTGGACTCGGCGCTGACCGCGGCCATCGCCGTCGACGCGCTGGGGCCGGAGCGGGTGCTGGCCGTCCGGGCTCCGCTGCCCGGCAGCGAGATCGATGCGCTGGCGGACAGCCTGGACGATGCGGCCGAAATCGTGGAACTGCTGGGGTGCCGCCTGGACAATGTGGCGCTGGGCCCGGTGCTGAAGGCTGCCGACTCGCTGCTGGCGCCCGCCTTTGCCGGACGCGAATCGGTCGGGGCGGCGGGCCGGCTGCATGCCCGCCTGCGTTCCGCCACCCTGGCGGCACTGGCGGAGCGGATGGGGGCGTTGCTTCTGTCGACCGCCGACCGCACCGACCGGCTGCTCGGCCTCGTGCCCGAGGAGGCGGGCTGCGGCTATGCCGTGCTGGGCGACCTGCCGAAGACCGAGGTGCTGGAACTGGCGCGCTGGCGCAATGTCAACCAGCCGGCGGGATCGCGCGGCCCGGCCGGGCGGGTGGTTCCGGAACGGGTGCTGGCGCGCCGGCTGAAGACCGCGACTCCGGCCGGATTGCCACCGGTGGAGGCGCTGGACGATCTGCTGTCCGGCCTGCTCGACAACGGCCTTTCGCCGGCCGAACTCGTTGGGCGCGGACATGCGGCCGAGATGGTGGAGTCGGTCTGGCGGATGGTGGTTCGGGCGGAAGCGGACCGCCGCCGGGCGTCCCCGGCACCGCGCGTTTCGCGTCAGGCCGTCGCGCGGCTGCGGCGCCTTCCCGCCGGTGGAGGGGCCATGGATCTGGTTTGAGCGGATCGAGACAGGAAGGGGGTGAGCGGTTCCCCCTTCCTCTTGCACTTCCCCTTTCCCGGCGCCGGGGCGGGCGTCAGCCGCGGGTCAGCTTGATGATCGTGGCGAGCATGCCGAAGGCCCACAGCACGGCGGGCAGCACGATCCAGGTCGGATGGAAGATGATCGCCAGCGGCATGATGAAAATCAGCAGCATGGCGGGGAAGACCAGATAAGGGGAGTTGCCCCAGTTGGTCAGCAACCCGGCCGGGTTCTCGTCTTCACCGAAGTAAGCATCGGCGGTGACCGCTTGGTCCGTCATCTCTAATACCCAAAGTTATTGTGGTTATCCCCTGTCCCGCAGTGCAGCAGGACATCGGTACATACCTCAGGATGCTTTGGGTGACCAGAGCCCAGCCTGGCCGTTGCTTTCGTCTTTGGTCGAAGGTTACGCGGCCTCGGTGAGGACCATCTGCGGACGGCGCAGGATGGATTGGACGGTGAAGGGCGCGCGGACGCCGCCGTTGAACAGCTCGGCGCATTCCAGGGCCTTCAGCACGCGTTCTTCCGGCGGCTGGCCGGCGGTGGAGGCGAGCGAACCCAGCGCATAATCGGAGCCGCAGCCGATGGCGTGATAGCCGCGCACCGCCTCGCCGACCTGATAATCGGACTGCACGGTGAACAGCCGGCCTTCCAGCCCCACCATGAAGGTGCCGCCGGTCTCGACGTCGTTGGAGCGGTGGGCGTATCCTCCGTCCTTCAGGCAATTGCGGACGGCATCGACGAAATCCACCACCATGTAGCGGAAGAGATCGGTGTCGCCGTCGCGCGACGGAATCTCCAGCCGGTAATGCAGCAGCTGGCCCATGCGGAAGGAACTGGTGAAGCCGATCAGGCAATCGCCGTTGCGGAACACCTTGGTGTCGGCGCGCACGGTGATATCCAGGCCGTTCACCCCGGCGCTGTCGCCGCCCATCCACACCCGATCGCCGTCCACCAATCCAACAATGCAGGTCATCGCCACCCCTCGCCGATAAAAAAACAAAACCGAGGGAAAGGGTGTGGGAAGGCGGTTAATGAATTATTGCTCAGCTTTGTGATATCTCGGATGAAAAAGGAGGTATCTCTACCCCCTTTTTCATCGCCACTCTTTTTCACTTCACCAAATCGACCAGAGCCTTGACGGTATTCTCCGCCCCTTCGGCGATCTGGACCAGATTGGCGTCCAGCATGTAGCAGGGCGAGGTGACGACCTTCAGCCCCCGATCGACCACGATCTCGCCATGGCCGGTGTTGCGGTGGACCGCGCCCATCGATTCCAGCGCGGTGGCGGTGCCAGGATCGTTGCCGATGGTCAGCTCCACCCCCTGCTGGCCCAGGATCTTGGCGAGAATGGCCGGCGCGATGCACAGCGCGCCGATCGGCTTGCCGGCCGCGCGCATGGCGGCGACGGCGGCCACCACCTGCGGGTTGACCGAGCAGTCCGCCCCCTTGAAGGCGAAATCGCTGAGATTCTTGGCGGCGCCGAAACCGCCGGGGAAAATCAGCGCATCGACGTCGCCGGCCGAGAACTCGCTGAGCGGGGTGATCTTGCCGCGGGCGATGCGCGCCGATTCGACCAGCACGTTGCGGCTCTCGCCGGTCTCCTGGCCGGTCAGGTGGTTGACGACATGGGCCTGCTGGATGTCGGGGGCATAGCACACCGCGACCGCGCCGGCTTTGGCGATGGCCAGCAGGGTGCAGACCGCTTCGTGGATCTCCGCGCCGTCATACACGCCGCAACCCGACAGCACGACGCCGATGCGCAAGCTCTTGTCCGCCATAGGATGTCTCCGAGTTTGGATTTGCCGCCAAGCTAACGCAGGCGGACGGCCGCGCCTACCATGCCAACGGCCGCATCACTCCATCTGTTGCGCGAATGCATCGGTTCCGGACAGCTTTCGGAAGATGCGCCGGCCGTGCTAGGACTGCCTGTCCCGTCTGCAGATCGAGTCCAGCCATGTCCACCGCCGTCCGTTTCGCCCCCAGCCCGACCGGCCGCATCCATGTCGGCAATGTGCGCCTCGCGCTCGTCAACTGGCTGTTCGCGCGCAAGACCGGCGGAAGTTTCATGTTCCGCCTGGACGACACCGACGAGGAGCGCTCCACCCAGGAGTTCGCCGATGGCATCGCCGCCGACCTGACCTGGCTCGGCCTCACCTGGGATCGTTTCGCCCGCGAAAGTGACCGCTATCCGCGCTATGACGAGGCGGCATCCGCGCTGAAGGCGGCCGGCCGGCTCTATCCCTGCTACGAAACGCCGGAGGAGTTGAGCCTCAAGCGCGCCAGCCTGGTGTCGCAGGGCCGCCCGCCGATCTACGACCGCGCCGCCCTGCGCCTGACCGACGAGGACCGCGCCCGGCTGGAAGGGGAGGGGCGCAAGGCCCATTGGCGCTTCAAGCTGAACCCGACTCCGGTGGAATGGACCGATCTCGTCCGCGGGCCGGTGCGGTTCGAGGGCACGGCGCTGAGCGATCCGGTGCTGATCCGCGAGGATGGCCGGCCGCTCTACACCCTCACCAGCGTGGTGGACGACGCCGACTTCGCCATCACCCACATCATCCGGGGCGAGGACCACGTCGCCAACACCGCGGTGCAGATCCAGATTTTCGAGGCATTGAATGCCGCGGTCCCGTCCTTCGCCCATCTGCCGCTGCTGACCGATGCCGGCGGGCAGGGGCTGTCGAAGCGGCTGGGCAGCCTGTCGGTCGGCAGCCTGCGCGACGAGGACGGCATCGAGCCGATGGCGGTCAACAGCCTGCTGGCGAAGCTCGGCACCTCCGACCCGATCGAGGCGCGGCTGACGCTGGACGAACTGGTGGCGGAGTTCGACCTGTCGAAGATCGCCCGGGGCACGCCGAAATTCGATCCGGAGGAACTGGGCCGGCTGAACGCCCGCATCCTGCACCTGACGCCGTTCGACGCGGTGGCCGACCGGCTGGAGGCGCTTGGCCTGACCGGCGCCGACGCCGCCTTCTGGGACGCGGTGCGGCCCAATCTGTCGCGGCTGAATGACGCGCGGGACTGGTGGGCGGTGACCCATGCGCCGGTGACCCCGCTGGTCGAGGATGCCGGCTTCCTGGCCCAGGCGGCGGCGCTGCTGCCGGAAGAGCCGTGGGATCTCGGCACCTGGGGCGCCTGGACCAATGCGGTGAAGGGGGCGACGGGGCGAAAGGGCAAGGAACTGTTCCTTCCTCTGCGCCGGGCGCTGACCGGGCGCGACCATGGACCGGAATTGAAGAACCTGCTACCCCTGATCGGACGGGCGCGCAGCCTCCGGCGACTGGCCGGCGAAACCGCCTGAAGCCACTCTTCATACAGACATCCCTCTTTTTTCGGGAGTTCGGACCGTGCCGTTGGACCTCTACAACACGCTGACCCGCCGTAAGGAGCGCTTCGAGCCGCTTCGCCCGGACCATGTCGGCATGTATGTCTGTGGTCCGACCGTCTACGACACCGCCCATATCGGCAACGCCCGGCCGGTGGTGGTGTTCGACCTGCTGTTCCGGCTGCTGTCGCAGCTCTATCCGGCGGTGACCTATGTCCGCAACATCACCGATGTGGACGACAAGATCATCGACCGCGCGCGGGACAGCGGCGAGCCGATCGACGCGCTGACCGCGCGCACCACCGACCTGTTCCATGCCGACATGGATGCGCTGAACGCGCTCCGCCCGACCATCGAACCGCGGGCGACCCAGCATATCGGCCAGATGATCGCGCTGATCGCCACGCTGATCGAACGCGGCAACGCCTATGCCGCGGAAGGGCATGTGCTGTTCTCCGTGCCGTCGATGCCCAGCTATGGCCAGCTGTCCCGCCGCTCGCTGGAGGACATGATCGCCGGCGCGCGGGTGGAGGTGGCGCCCTACAAGCGCGACGCCTCGGACTTCGTCCTGTGGAAGCCCAGCACGCCGGACCAGCCCGGCTGGGACAGTCCGTGGGGCCGCGGCCGTCCGGGCTGGCACATCGAATGCTCCGCCATGGCGAAGGAGCATCTGGGTGCCACCTTCGACATCCATGGCGGCGGGCTGGACCTGATCTTCCCGCACCATGAGAACGAGATCGCGCAGAGCTGCTGCGCCAACGGCACCGACCGGCTGGCCCGCACCTGGGTCCACAACGGCTTCGTGACGGTCGAAGGCGAGAAGATGTCGAAGTCCCTCGGCAACTTCTTCACCGTCCACGACCTGCTGGACGAATTCCCCGGCGAGGCGATCCGCCTGACCCTGCTGAGCGCGCATTACCGCCAGCCGCTGGACTTCACCCGCGAGGGCATCCGGCAGGCCAAAGGCGCGCTCGACCGTTGGTATCAGGCCCTGCGCGGCGAGCCGGCGCCGATTGCGGCGGAGCTGCCCTTCGAGGTGCTGGCGGCGCTGGAGGACGACCTGAACAGCCCGCTCGCCATCGCGCATCTGCACGAGCTGGCGACCGCGGTGAACAAGGCGAAGAGCGATGCCGAGAAGGCCGCCGCCAAGGGCGCGCTGCTGGCGGCCGGTCGGCAGCTCGGCCTGCTGCAGCAGGGCCCGGAGGCGTGGTTCCGCTGGGCGCCGGCCGGTGGGGCCGAGGGGCTGAGCGACGCCGATGTCGAGCAGCTGATCGCCGACCGCAAGGCGGCCCGCGCCGCGAAGAACTTCGCGGAGGCCGACCGCATCCGCAAGGAGCTGGCCGACAAGGGCATCGTTCTGGAAGACGGTCCGCAGGGCACCACCTGGAAGCGGGGGTGAGTTAAGGGGAGGCCCTCTCCCAAGGCAGGAGAGGGCGCTCTTCAGATTGTCCCTATCGACACAACAAACCTTCGGGAAATCCGCGGATTATCGCGCGGACCGATCCGGCTAATCTCTTCTTCAGACGCAACGCGGCCGCTACCGACCGCCTGAAAGAAGAGAGCCCGACCATGATCGACAATCGCACCGCTCCCTATGCCGCCTTCCTGCTGCGCGTCGGCCTCGGCCTGCTGTTCCTGGCCCATGGCTTGGTGCTGAAGGTGATGACCTTCACCATCCCCGGCACCGTCGGCTATTTCGAGAGCATCGGTTATCCCGGCCTCTTCGCCTATCTCGTGATCCTGGCCGAGATCGGCGGCGGGCTTCTGCTGATCGCCGGTGTCTATACCCGCTGGATCGCGCTGGCCCTGCTGCCTGTCATGATCGGCGCCACGCTGCAGCATGTCGGCAATGGCTGGGTGTTCAGCGCGCAGGGCGGCGGCTGGGAGTTTCCGGCCTTCTGGACGGTCCTGCTGGTCGTGCAGTCGCTTCTGGGTGACGGCGCCCTCGCGGTGAAGGTTCCGGCGCTGGGCGCCGCCGCCGGCCGGCGCGAACCGGCCTGATCCACGGACACGAACGACACCCGGCGATGGGCGGAATGGGGGAGGTGGCGCTGTGCCGCCGCCCCCTTTTCCGTTAAAGCCCCGCCAAGGCCCGGCGGATGGCCTCGCGGAAGGCGTCTAGCGAGGCGATGTCCAGCAGGAACAGCGCATGCCCGCGCGCATCGCCCGCCGCCAGCGCCATGTCGATGCGCACGAACAGCACGGGATCGGTGGCGGAGCCGATAACCGCAGCCGGGGCACCGGCGCCATAACCCGGAACCGCCCCCGACAATTCGCCGCCGATCAGGTTCGACAGGCTGGCGAGGCAGCCGTTCAGGATGATGTTGCCGATCTCGGTCAGCGCGTCCTGTTCCATCTCACCCGGCGCCTCGGCGGCAGGATCGACGGGGATCAGCCGGCCGACGAGGGCCAGCGTGCCGCGTTCGGGAAAGATCAGCATCGCTTCCCCTGTGAACGGACCGGTGAAGGCGCCGCGGACGGCGCAGACCGGCTGGTCGCCCTCCAGGTCGCCGCTGACCTCCCGGGTGATGCTGGCGCGGGTCGATACGGCGAAGGACGGCACCGACAGAAGCACCTCCTCCCCCAGCATGGAGCTGAGGGCGGCGGCCGGTTCGCCCATGCCGATGTTGAACAGTTCGGCGATGGCGTCGGCCTCGTCGTCGTCCAGGCGCAGGGGATTCCCCGATACGGGCTCTGCCATCGGCGTCACTGCCCGGCCGCGGCGAGGAAGTCGCGGATCTTGTCCGAGGTGATCGGCTTGGCGATGAAACGGACGCCCAGAGCCTCGGCCTTGCGGCGCAGGGCGTCCTGGACGTTGGCGGTCAGCAGGCCGATCGTGAGGCCGGCGAAGCGCTCCTTCAGATGCTCGGCGAGGGCCAGACCGTCCATGCCCGGCATGTTGTAGTCGACGATGGCGGCGGCCGGCGGCACCTCTCCGACGATCTCCAGGGCCTCCTCGCCGCTCGCCGCCGTGACGATGGTCCAGTCGGGCCGCAGCGAAGCGATAACGCTGGAAACCATGTTGCGAGCCAATCGGCTGTCGTCGACGACGAGGATGCTGGTCATGCCGATGAATCCGTTCTAAAGAGTCCGTTCATGTTTTGCGGATTTCTTACCTCAAACCGCTCCGCCCCACAACGACGGGGCCTCGTTGGGCGGTTGAGTTCTTTAACCTTTGCAGACTTCCGGTATATCGATGTTCGCCCAGGATAACACAGAGCCGGTGCCGGGTCGCCCGCCGAACCTCAGCCGGGTCCGCACTCCGGTCCGTGCCGTGCTCGACACCAACATCCTGGTGGCCTATGCGCTGATGGGCGATGCCGCCATCCGGCGGCAGGACGCGATCCGCCGCTGCGTGGAACGGGTGCGTGAGGATGGCGGTCTGACCGGAAGCGGTGAAACGCTGGCGGAGCTGGAGGAGGTGCTGATGCGCCCGGCCTTCGACCGCTACGCCACCGCTGCCGGTCGCCGTGCATTCCTCGACCGCATCCGGGCGGAGACCGTTCTGGTGGAGCCGGCGGCGGTCGGGCGCCTGTGCCGCGACCCGGAGGACGACATGTTCCTGGCCGCCGCAATCGGCGGGTCGGTGCCCTGGCTGGTGACCGTCGACCGCCAGCTCCTGTCGGTGCGCCGGGCCGGAGAGACGAGGGTTCTGCGGCCCGAACGCTTCCTGGAGGCCTTGGAGGCGCTGCGCTGATCGGGCGCCCCACAGAATCCGCTCGACAAACGGGGCGCTCTTCCTAGAATGAAAAGAGAACACATCGCAAACTGCGAGTGAACGAAAACGGCTGCGGCGACGATGGCGCCGCGCCGATGGTGGAGTGCAGGGGGCATCTGCAGCGATGAGCGTCCAACGGCTTCTGTTCGACGACCTGCCGGAGACGGAACCGACGCGCAAGCCGCGCCGGCAGCGGGCGGCGGGTGGCGCGGCGACGATGGCCGCCCAGGTGGCGGTTGACATGGTGCGGGAGGCTGCCCCCCTGCCCAGCGCCGCGGCGTTGGCGGCCGGCGTCGCGACGCTGCCGCTCGCCCCTCCAGCCCCTCCGCCTCCGCCGCCGGCCTTCGACCCGGCCGCGCTGTCCAACCCGGAACTGCGGGCGCTGGTGCAGGCTTTGCCCGACCAGCGGCTGGCGCATCTGCTGATCGAGGCGGCGCGGGAATTGAAGCGCCGCGCCGCTCCCGACCGCAGTGATCCGGACGGGGAGGACGGCGACATCCCGATGGAGCCGAACCCTGCCTTGCTGCGCGCCGCAAGGCAGGCAGTGGGGGAACTGTCGGGTGAGGATTTCTAACCGGTGGTATGACCTTCTTAGGGCCGCTCCCTAGCCTGGAAAGTTTCCGAGACAAACGGCGGGCTTTTATGTCATGATCGGCCTCAGCCCGTGTTTTATCTGCCGCATCGCACAATATAGTGGCAGTCAGACGCCATCGGGCTCGCCGAACCCACAAGCGACGTCTCCCGGAGGGGGCTTTGGACTGGATCACTTGGTTGCAGGAATGGGGGAATGCCTTTTACCCGCTGGCCTTTGTCTGGGCCTTTTTTGAAGGTGAAACATTTGTAATCTTCGGCGGGATGGGGGCAAAACTCGGGATCATCAATCTGTATTGGTTGGTCGGCACCGTCTGGATCGGCAGCTTCCTGGGCGATCAGCTCTGGTTCTGGCTCGGCCGCCGCTGGGGCACCAAGGCGCTCGCACGCTTCCCGTCGGCCGAGGTGCATGCCGGCCGGGTGCTGCGCTGGCTCGAGAAATATGGTGTAGCGTTCATCCTGGTCTTCCGCTTCCTCTACGGCGTGCGGAACATCGCATCGGTCGCCATCGGCACCTCGCGCATGCCGTGGTCCCGCTTCCTGTTCTGGAACTTCATCGCCGCCGGCATCTGGGCCTGGAGCTTCGCCGGTGCGGGTTACCTGTTCGGTGAAGCCGCCGCCGCCATCGGCGAGGATGGGCCGAAGATCCTGGTGCTGTCCGCTCTGGCCATCGGCGCCCTGTGGATCACCATCAAGAGCATTCTGTGGGTCCGCCGCCGGGCGCTGGCCGCGACCAATCCGGCGGAGTGAGGGGCGCCCCGCCGGAAACGGTGGGAAGGGGACGTCCACGAGTTTAAACAGCATATGAATCGAAAGGGGCTGCTTCATGCGAAGCAGCCCCTTTTCCGTTCTTACAGCTCGGCGGCCATGTAATCCGGCAGCCAGCTTTCGTTGGCCTCGCGCAGGCGCTTCAGCGACACGATATCGCCGCCGCGGCCCGACAGCGCCGTGCCGCGGGTTTCGCCCAGCACGGTGACCGGGACGCCGGCCGCCTTGGCCTTCTCCTGCACCGTCGCGGCGACGTCCGGACGGACGGCCAGGACGTAGCGGCCCTGGTCCTCGCCGAACAGCACGCGCGGTCCGGCACCGTCGAAGGCGGTCAGATAGGCCCCGACGCCGCCGGCCAGCGCCATCTCGGCGATGGCGACGATCAGGCCGCCGTCGGACACGTCGTGGCTCGACACCACCAGACCCTCGTGGATCAGGCGGCGGACGAAGTCGCCGTTGCGGCGCTCCACCGCCAGATCGACCGGCGGGGGAGCCCCTTCCTCGCGGCCGAGGATCTCGCGCAGGAAGATCGACTGGCCGATGTGGCCCCCATTCGGGCTGGTCGCCTCACCCACGGCGAGGATCACGTCGCCCTCGGCTCGGAAGGCGATGCCGACCGCGATCATCGCATCGGGCATGATGCCGACGCCGCCGATGGCCGGGGTCGGCAGGATCGCCTCGCCGTTCGTCTCGTTGTAGAGCGAGACGTTGCCCGACACGACCGGGAAGTCCAGCGCCTTGCAGGCCTCGCCGATGCCCTGAACGGCGCCGACGAACTGGCCCATGATCCGCGGCTTCTCGGGATTGCCGAAGTTCATGTTGTCGGTGATGGCCAGCGGCAGGGCGCCGACCGCCGACAGGTTGCGCCAAGCCTCGGCCACCGCCTGCTTGCCGCCTTCGACCGGATCGGCCAGGCAGTAGCGCGGGGTGCAGTCGGTGGTGATGGCGACCGCCTTGGTCTGGCCCGGCACGCGGACGACCGCGGCGTCGGCCTGACCCGACATGAAGCGGGTGTCGCCGCCGACGAGGCTGTCATACTGCTCCCAGATCCAGCGCTTGGAGGCGAGGTCGGGGCAGCCGAACAGCTTGGTCAGGGTGTCGCCGAGATCGGCCGAATAGCCGGCCAGCACGCTGTCGTCGACATCGGACGCCTTCGGCGTGGGCTCCCACGGGCGGTTGTATTCCGGGGCGGCATTGGACACCGGGGCGATCGGCATGTCGCACCAGGTTTCGCCATACATCTTGATGACGAGGTTGCCGGTATCGGTCAGATGGCCGATGACGGCGAAGTCCAGCTCCCACTTGTCGAAGATGGCCTTCGCCACCTCCTCGCGGCCGGGCTTCAGGATGATCAGCATGCGCTCCTGGCTTTCGGAGAGCATGATCTCATAGGGCGTCATCGCCTCTTCGCGCATCGGCAGGGTGTCGAGCGTCAACTCGATGCCCAGGCCGCCCTTGCCGGCCATCTCGACCGAGGAAGAGGTCAGACCGGCGGCGCCCATGTCCTGGATGGCGACGATGGCGTCCGTCTCCATCAACTCCAGGCAGGCTTCGATCAGCAGCTTCTCGGTGAAGGGATCGCCAACCTGCACGGTCGGGCGCTTCTCCTCCGAATCCTCGGTGAACTCGGCCGACGCCATGGTGGCGCCGTGGATGCCGTCGCGGCCGGTCTTGGAACCGACATAGACGACCGGGTTGCCGATGCCGGCGGCGGCCGAATAGAAGATCTTGTCGGTCTTGGCGACGCCCACGGTCATCGCGTTGACCAGGATGTTGCCGTTGTAGGCCGGATGGAAGTTGGTCTCCCCGCCCACGGTCGGCACGCCGACGCAGTTGCCGTAGCCGCCGATGCCGGAAACCACGCCCGACACCAGATGGCGGGTCTTGGGATGGTCCGGCGAGCCGAAGCGCAGCGCGTTCATGTTGGCGATGGGGCGCGCGCCCATGGTGAACACGTCGCGCAGGATGCCGCCCACGCCCGTCGCCGCGCCCTGGTAGGGCTCGATGTAGGACGGGTGGTTGTGGCTCTCCATCTTGAAGATCACGGCGTCGCCGTCGCCGATGTCGACCACGCCGGCATTCTCGCCGGGGCCGCAGATCACCTGCGGGCCGGTGGTCGGCAGGGTCTTCAGCCAGACCTTGGACGACTTGTAGGAGCAGTGCTCCGACCACATGACCGAGATGATGCCCAGCTCGGTGAAGGTCGGGGTACGGCCCAGGATATCCAGGGCGTTGCGGTATTCCTCGGCGGACAGGCCGAACTCCTTGGCGAGCTCGACGGTGACCGGACGCTCCTGCGCCTTGGTAGCTTCAGCGCTCACGACAGGGCCTCCACCAGACCTTCGAACATGGGCTTGCCGTCGGTGTTGCCGTGCAGGGCCTCCACCGCGTCCTCGGGGTGCGGCATCAGGCCCAGCACGGTGCGCTTGGCGTTGAAGATGCCGGCGATGTCGGACACCGAGCCGTTCGGGTTGCCGCGCGGGTCGCTCCTGGCCTCGTCGCCGACATAGCGGAAGGCGACCTGGCCTTCGCCGTCCAGCCGCTTCACCGTCTCGGCGTCGGTCCAGTAATTGCCGTCGCCATGGGCCACGGGGAAGCGGACGATCTGGCCCTTCGCGTATTTCTTCGTGAAGGGGCTGTCGGTGTTCTCCACCCGCAGATGCTGGACGCGGCAGACGAACTTCAGACCGCCGTTGCGCATCAGCGCGCCGGGCAGCAGCCCGGCTTCGGTGATGATCTGGAAGCCGTTGCAGACGCCGAGCACCCGGACGCCCTGATCGGCCCGCGCCTTCACCTCGCGCATGATCGGCGAATGCGCCGCCATGGCGCCGGAGCGCAGGTAATCGCCATAGGAGAAGCCGCCGGGCACGACGATCAGGTCGACCTTGGGCAGTTCGGTGTCGCGGTGCCAGACCAGTTGCGGCTTGGTTCCGCTGACGGCCTCCAGCGCGGCGACGGCGTCGCGTTCGCGGTTGGAGCCGGGGAAAACGACGATGGCGGCCTTCATGGGGCGGTCAAAATCCGGCGTCGTGAGGGGGAGGAGTTCGCGCCGGACACTAAAGCCGCCGCCCCTGCAAAGCAAGAGTCGGCCAAGGGGCGGCGGGCTTGTCTGCGGCACATTGCGCATCCGGGCCAAAAAAAGCGGGCGAACCCGCAAGGGCGCGCCCGCTTCTCACATGCCGGAGCCTACAGCCCGGCGCCTACATGCCCGCGCCTACATGCCAGCGATGGTCATGCCGTCGATGCGCACGGTCGGCGCATCCATGCCGAAGCGCAGTTCCAGGTCGTCGGCGGCCTCCATGTTCAGGAACATGTCCTTGAGGTTGCCGGCGATGGTGATCTCGTTGACCGGATAGGCGATCTGGCCGTTCTCGATCCAGAAGCCGCCGGCGCCGCGGCTGTAGTCGCCGGTGACGCCGTTGACGCCCATGCCCATCAGGTCGGTGACGTAGAAGCCATCCTTGATCTCCGCCAGGATGTCGGCGCGGCTGCGCTTGCCGGCCGCCATATAGACGTTGGCCGGGGCCGGACCGGGCGGGCCGGAGGTGCCGCGGGCGGCGTGGCCGGTGGTCTGCAGGCCGAGCTGCCGGGCGGAGCGCAGGTCGAGCAGCCAGGTGGTCAGCACGCCGTCCTCGATCAGGGTGCGGCGCTTCACCTCGACGCCCTCCGCGTCGAAGGGGCGGGAGCGCAGGCCGCGCTTCACATGCGGGTCGTCGACGATGGTGATGGAGGGAGCGAAGATTCGCTGCCCCATCTTGTCCTTCAGGAAGCTGGTGCCCCGCGCGATGCTGGGGCCGCTGATGGCGCCGGTCAGGTGCCCGAGCAGGCCGCGCGACACCCGCGGGTCGAACACCACCGGCACCTTGCAGCTCTTGACCCGGCGCGGGTTCAGGCGGCGGACGGCGCGCTCGCCGGCCTCGCGGCCGATCTCGGCGGCATCGCGCAGGTCGGCGCCATAGACCTTGCTGTCATAGTCGTAGTCGCGCTCCATCCCCGTCCCGGTGCCGACGATGACGGAGGCCGACAGCGACTGGCGCGACACGCCGTAAGTGCCGGCAAAGCCGTTGGACGCGGCGATGGCGATGGTCGAGCGGCTCCAGCCGGCATCGGCGCCTTCGGAATTGGTGACGCCCTGAACCGCCAGGGCGGCCTCTTCGGCGATGCGGGCGCGTTCGATCAGCGTTTCCGACGACGGTTCCTCGGAATCGCAGATGTCGAGGTCGGGCCAGCTGCGGGCCAGCTGTTCGGGATCGGCGATGCCGGCGAAGCCGTCCTCCGGCACGACGCGGGCCATGGCGATGGCGCGCTCGACCAGCTCGTCCAGCGCCTTGGTGCTGCGGTCGGTGGAAGAGACGATGGCCTGCCGCTTGCCGACGAACACCCTAAGGCCGAGATCGCCGGATTCGGATCGCTCCAGCTTTTCGGTCTTGCCCAGCCGCTGGGCGAGGGACACGGACGCGCTGTCGAACAGCACGGCGTCGGCGGCATCCGCCCCGGCGGCACGCGCCTTGGCGATCAGGTCGTCCAGCAGGTTCAGGACCCCGGACGGATCCGTCCGGTGCTGGTCGTTCGACGAAACGGTCATCAGGCTCTCCGGTTGGTCTCCTGTCTGTCTAGCAAATGGGAGGGCAACGCGGAACGGGGAAGAGGTTAAATGGCCGCCCGCCCCTCCAGACGGCCATGCGATGCACGCGTTTCGCGGATCGGGAGGCGGGAGAGGGGGCGCGGAGGCCCCCTCCGCCCTCAGCCCTCGATCTTCGAGAAGTCGGCGACCGCGTTCAGAGTCGTGCGGATCTGCGTCAGCAGGCGCAGACGGTTGGCCCGCAGCTCCTTGTCCTCCGCGTTCACCGTGACCTTGTCGAAGAAGGCGTCCACCGGGCCGCGCAGCTTCGCCAGCGCCGCCATGGTGCCGGTGAAGTCCTCCGCGTCCAGCAGCGGCCTGGCGGCGGCCGAGGCCTCGTTCAGCGCGGCGAACAGCGCCTTCTCCTCGTCCTGGGCCAGACGGGCGGCATCGACCGGCTGGTCGAAGCTCGCGCCGTCCTTCTTCTCCTCGATGCGGACGATGTTGGAGGCGCGCTTGTAGGCCGCAGCCAAGTTGGCGCCCTCGTCGGAGCCGACGAAGGCCTGCAGAGCCTTCACGCGGGCCAGCAGACGCACCAGATCGTCCTCGCCGCCGAGCGCGAACACGGCATCGACGAGATCATGGCGGACGCCCTGTTCGCGCAGCACCACCTTCAGGCGATCGGCGAAGAAGGACATCAGGTCGCCGCCGACATTGCCGGCCGGGGCGAAGCCGCTGACCTTGTAGGCGCCATGGGCCGCGGCGAAGATCTCCGACAGCTTCACCCGCAGGCCGTTCTCCAGCACCAGCCGGATCACGCCCAGCGCGGCGCGGCGCAGCGCATAGGGGTCCTTCGATCCCGTCGGCTTCTCGTCGATGGCGAAGAAGCCGACCAGCGTGTCGATCTTGTCGGCCAGCGCCACCGAAACCGAAACCGGCGCGGTCGGGCAGGAATCCGACGGACCCAGCGGCTTGTAATGGTCGGCGATGGCATTGGCGACATCGGCGCTCTCGCCCTGGCCCAGAGCGTAGTAGCGGCCCATGATCCCCTGGACCTCGGGGAACTCGCCGACCACCTCGGTCACCAGATCGGCCTTGCAGAGCAGGGCGGCGCGGCTGGCGGCGTCGCTGTCGGCGCCGATGGCGCGGGCGATCTCGGCGGCCAGCAGCTGCACGCGGGTGACCTTCTCGGCCACCGTGCCCAGCTTGGCGTGGAAGGTGATCTTCTCCAGCGCCGGAACGCGGGCTTCCAGCTTGGTCTTGCGGTCCTGGTCCCAGAAGAACTTGGCGTCGGACAGGCGGGCGCGCAGCACGCGCTCGTTGCCGGCGACCACGGCCTTGCCGCCGTCCAGCGTCTCGGTGTTCGCCACGACGATGAAGCGCGGAGCCATCTTGCCGCTGGCGTCCAGCGCGGCGAAATACTTCTGGTGGGTGCGCATGGAGGTGATCAGCACCTCCGACGGCACGTCCATGAAGCTCTCGTCGATGCCGCCCATCAGCACGACCGGCCATTCGACGAGGCCGGCGACCTCCTCCAGCAGCGCGTCGTCGGGCGACAGGGTCAGGCACTGGGCCTTGGCCAGCGCCTCGGCGTCCGCCTTGATCTTGGCCTTGCGTTCCTCGCGGTCGAGCACGACCTTGGCGGCGCGCAGCTTCTCCTTGTAGTCGGCGAAGCTCTCCACCGTGAAGGCGTCAGGGGCTAGGAAGCGGTGGCCGCGGGTGACGTTGCCGAAGACGACGCGGCCCTGGGTGCCGCCGATGTCATAGCCGCCGTCGAGCACGCGCCCGCCGAACAGGGCGATGATCGAGTGCAGCGGACGGACCCAGCGCACGGTGCCGGTGCCCCAGCGCATCGACTTCGGCCAGGGCAGCTCGGCCATGGCGGCGGGGATGATCTCCGCCAGGACCTCGGCGGTCTCGCGGCCCTTCTTCTCGGTCACCGCGAAGTAGAACACGCCCTTGCCGGTGTCGCGCTGCTCGCACTGGTCGAGGCTGTCGAGCCCGGCCGACTTCAGGAAGCCGGCGACCGCCTGCTCGGGAGAACCGACGCGCGGACCCTTCTTCTCCTCGCGCACGTCGGCGGTGCGCTCCGGCAGCCCGTCGACCACCAGGGCCAGACGGCGCGGGGTGGAATGGGCGGCGGCCGTCGTGAAGGTCAGGCCGTTCGCCGCCAGCTTGTCGGTGACGAGGCGCTTCAGGTCGTCGGCGGCCCGCGCCTGCATGCGGGCGGGGATTTCCTCGGAGAAGAATTCGATCAGGAGTTCGGTCATGGGATTACTTCGCCCCCGTCCAGGCTTCGCAGCAGGCCTTGGCCAGCGCGCGCACGCGGCCGATATAGGCGGCGCGCTCGACAACGCTGATCACGCCGCGGGCGTCCAGCAGGTTGAACAGATGGGAGGCCTTGATGCACTGGTCATAGGCGGGCAGCGCGAGGTTCTGCGCCACCAGCGCCTGGCATTCGGCCTCGGCGTCCTTGAAATGCTGGAGCAGCATGTCGGTGTTGGCGAACTCGAAATTGTGCTTCGAGTATTCGACCTCGGCGCGCTTGAATACGTCGCCGTACTTCACGCCCTGGCCGTTGAAGTCCAGGTCGTAGACGTTCTCGACGCCCTGCACATACATGGCGAGGCGTTCCAGGCCGTAGGTCAGCTCGACCGCGACCGGGTCGCATTCGATGCCGCCGACCTGCTGGAAATAGGTGTACTGCGTCACTTCCATGCCGTCGCACCACACTTCCCAGCCCAGGCCCCAGGCGCCCAGGGTCGGGCTTTCCCAGTCGTCCTCGACGAAGCGGATGTCGTGCAGCGCCGGGTCGATGCCGATGGCGCGCAGGCTTTCCAGGTACAGCTCCTGCGCGTTGGCCGGCGAGGGCTTCATGATGACCTGGTACTGGTAATAGTGCTGCAGGCGGTTCGGGTTCTCGCCATAGCGGCCGTCCTTCGGGCGGCGCGACGGCTGGACATAGGCCGCCTTCCAGGGATCGGGGCCCAGCGCGCGCAGCGTGGTCGCGGGGTGGAAGGTGCCGGCGCCGACCTCCATGTCGTAGGGCTGCAGGATCACGCAACCCTGCTCCGACCAGAACTGGTGGAGCTTGAGGATCAGGGCCTGGAACGACAGGCCGCGGCGGTCGGCGGAATTCCCGCCGTCGGAAGTCCCGATCTGGGAGGCCATGGACGGTCCACAATAGAAATGTTGAAAACGCGCCGCACGATAGGCGGGCGCCACCGTCAAATCAAGCCGCAGCGCGGCGGATCGCGCCGCCGCGGCGTCATGCCGGGGGCGGGGGCAGGGCGCGTCGTGCCGTCAGCGGCCGTAGGGGCAGGCCGGACGGCCGCAGGACACGGCGGAGCGTGGGGCGACATAGGCGCCGCATTCCGGGCATTTCTCCATGTCCTCCGCTTCCGCGGCGGCATAGGGCTTGGCTTCGCGCGGCGACGGGCCGGCGGCGGGATCGCGGCGGCCGTCGGTACGGCGGGGGGTGTTGCGGGCGCGGCTGATCGCCTGGATGCGGTTGATCCAGCGCCAGCCGAACCACACGGCGCCGATCACCAGCGCAAGGAGAAGTATCTTGGACAAGGACATCATCGCCGGCTACCCGTCTGCTCTTGCGCGCATACAGCCCGCGGGCGACGGGAAGTCAAGGAAATAGGGGCGGGAAGGACCGCCGTCCCGGATGGGGGCGGTCCCGCCGGTTCGGTCGCTTACTTCGCGGCGACGGCCGGGCGCCAGCTGTAGACCGGGGTGACGCCGTAGGTGCGGGTCATGTCGGCCTGCCGCAGGCTGCGCACCAGAACCTCCGAGCCGCTGGCGACACGCACGTCGGTGCCCAGCAGGCCGCAATCCTCCGGCACGACGTTGACGCACTGGCTGGCGTCCACACGGGTCAGCACGATGTCGAAGGGCAGGCCGTTGAGGGCGTAGACGCCGAGCAGGCCGGGGGCGGAGGTCGCCGTGCGCAGGGTGATCACGCCGGCGGGCAGCGCGCGGTCGCTTTCTGCGGTCGGGCGCTGGTTATGGCTTTCGTCCCACACGGGCTGGCCCGAGGAATCCAGCTTGGACTGGGCCGCGGCACCGCCGCTGAAGCCGGCGACGGCCAGGGTCGCGCTGCCTACCGCCGCCAGGGCCAGGATCGCCATCCGAAACCGCAACATCGTTGTACTCCGTACTTGTCTCAGTGCCTTTGGTCCGCCCGGCTACGCAGGGCAGCCGGGCATCGCACCATTATATGGGATGCGATACGCACCGTCGCCTTAGCCCAGAAAGCCTAGGGAGTTCGGTTAAGGCCGCGCTGCGCAAAGGGTGGTGCCGGCAGTTCGCTCTGGACGCAGGTTTGATGCTTGTGAATGATAATTCTTCCGGCCGTTGATGAAGCCAATGCCGTCAACATGTTTCAGTTGTAAATGATCCGCGCATCATTTTTTCCGTGTATTTTATGAAAAGGTATTCTCGGCATGGCTGCGCTTTTTGCTGAGGGTCGAGTCGGTGGGATGATGGCCTCCATGGATGAACCGATTCTGGAAACCGCTCGTCTGATCCTGCGGCCGACCCGGGCGGAGGATTTCGATGGCTGGGCGGCGATGATGACCGATCCGGACGCGACCGAGTTCATCGGCGGCCTGCAATCGCGCCCCGTCGCCTGGCGCGGCTTCCTGTCGATGGCGGGCGCCTGGTCGATCCAGGGCTTCGCCATGTTCTCCGTCATCGAGAAGGAGAGCGGCCGCTGGGTCGGCCGGGTCGGGCCCTGGGTGCCGGATGGATGGCCGGGGCCGGAGGTCGGCTGGGCGATCATGCGGGACTGCTGGGGACGCGGCTATGCGGTCGAGAGTGCCGTCGCGGCCATCGACTGGGTGTTCGACAATCTCGGCTGGACCGAGGTCATCCACACCATCCATCCCCGCAACACGGCCTCGCAGCGGGTTGCGCGCAGGCTGGGGGCCGAGGTGCGCGGAACCACTCTGCTGCCTGAACCTGTCAAGCCGCCGGAGGCGGACATCTGGCACCAGACGCGCGAGGAATGGCGGGCGCGGAGGCGGGCGGCCGTACCGGCCGGCTGAGGCCGCTTTTCCGTCCGAGTCGCGGCCCGCGACACCCAATGTCCCCCCATATGTATGCGTTTGAAGCGGTCGCATCGCTCCCGATGACGATTGCGGCCCATGATCGGGGGCCGCTGCGCCTGTTCTGCGCCATCTGCGTGCCTCACGGCCGTCTCAGGGCCGGGTCAGGCTCGGCATGGACGTTAAATTTCGATACTGCGCATAGATTCTTATCTGTTTAGCTGGAATTTTTAATTATTGCCTATGCTAATGGTTTAGTTGTTGTAACCAATTCGCAGCAATCCTTATTGGCTGACCGATTGCAGGAGGGGCCCGAAAATGGCCAAGGAACAGGCACTCGCCCTCATTAAGCGTCTCGCCACCGACGGCGAATTCCGTAATCAGCTGAACGCCCTCGATATTCAGGGCAAACAGGCGCTGCTGGCGCAGAGCGGCTTCGGCGGGGTTCTTCCCGACCATGTCCGCAGCGCCGCCGCCGATGCCTTCAATTCCTTGACCGGCAAGGAGAGCGGCTTGGACAGCGGCGTGGCGGTCGAATCGATTGCCACGGCTGCTTCCGCTTCGGCCACATCGGCCTCGGCGACTTCCGCTTCGGCGACTTCCGCCTCGGCGACTTCAGCCTCGGCCACCTCGGCTTCGGCTACCTCCGCGTCGGCGTCTCCTGCACCCGCCTTCTCGGCCTCTGCGCAGTCGGCCTCTGCGGTTCCGACCCCGGTGGCCTTCTCGGCGGTCGCTGCTCCGGCATCCGCCTTCTCGGCTGCGGCGCAGTCGGCGTCCGCGGTTCCGGCTCCGGCCTTCTCGGCGGTCGCCGCTCCGGCATCCGCCTTCTCGGCTGCGGCGCAGTCGGCGTCCGCGGTTCCGGCCCCGGCCTTCTCGGCGGTCGCCGCTCCGGCATCCGCCTTCTCGGCTGCGGCGCAGTCGGCGTCCGCGGTTCCGACCCCGGTGGCCTTCTCGGCGGTCGCCGCTCCGGCATCCGCCTTCTCGGCTGCGGCGCAGTCAGCGTCCGCGGTTCCGGCCCCGGCCTTCTCGGCGGTCGCCGCTCCGGCATCCGCCTTCTCGGCTGCGGCGCAATCGGCGTCCGCGGTTCCGGCTCCGGCCTTCTCGGCGGTCGCCGCTCCGGCGTCCGCCTTCTCGGCTGCGGCGCAGTCGGCGTCCGCGGTTCCGGCCCCGGCCTTCTCGGCGGTCGCCGCTCCGGCATCCGCCTTCTCGGCTGCGGCGCAGTCAGCGTCCGCGGTTCCGGCCCCGGCCTTCTCGGCGGTCGCCGCTCCGGCATCCGCCTTCTCGGCTGCGGCGCAATCGGCGTCCGCGGTTCCGGCTCCGGCCTTCTCGGCGGTCGCCGCTCCGGCCTCTGCTCACTCCGCGTCGGCGATGTCCGCGTCGGCGACTTCTGCGTCGGCCACCTCCGCCGCGGCCACTCCGGGGGCGTCGGCCTCCGCGTCGCAGGGGCCTGCGGCGGCGAGCGACGACCCCACGACCGAGGCGTGATAGGATGAAGGCCGGCCGTTCCTGCGGGAGACGGCCGGCCCCGCCCCTCGGTGTCCCGCACTCCGCGGGATTGCATTCCAACTCCCCCGAACCGGCCGGAGCCGCGAGTCCTGACCCATCCCATGGCTGACAGCGCATCGCCCGATACCGTCTATCCGGAGTTTCCCGGCATTCGCCTGGGCGACACCGTCCACCGCGCCGCCAAGCGCTTCTTCCTAGGCACCCACCGCACGGCGACGCCGGAAGAGACGCT
The DNA here is from genome assembly GCF_003233655.1 of Azospirillum ramasamyi. Taxonomy (NCBI): domain Bacteria; kingdom Pseudomonadati; phylum Pseudomonadota; class Alphaproteobacteria; order Rhodospirillales; family Azospirillaceae; genus Azospirillum; species Azospirillum ramasamyi. The sequence goes on along the minus strand of NZ_CP029829.1, from coordinate 1,845,489 downwards.
GGCCCGCATCTCGCCCCATTTCGCCCGCTGCGGCATCACGCGGCTGGCCGACGTGACCGGGCTGGACCGCCTGGGCATCCACACCGTCATCGGGCACCGGCCGAACAGTCCGACCCTATCGGGCAGCGCCGGAAAGGGCTTCAGCCTCGCCGCCGCGACCGTTTCCGCCGCGATGGAGGCGATCGAGTTCCACCATGCCGAGCATCTGCGCCTGCCCCATGTCGAGGCGGCGTGGAACGACCTGCCGGCGGATGGCCGCATCCCGCTGGACCGGCTGCCGGGGACCAAGCACGGCGCCTTCCGCCCCGACCGGCCGGAAATCTGGACCTGGGGCTGGGATCTGATGAGCGGCCGTCCGGTCGCCGCGCCCTGGACCTCGGTCGGGCTGCACAGCATGCCGCCGGGCACCAAGCCGGGCGCCCGCAGCTTCTACGCCATGGGCACCAACGGGCTGGCCAGCGGCAACCATATCCTGGAGGCGATCGCCGCCGGCCTTTACGAGGTGATCGAGCGCGATTCCGTCGCCTGTTGGCGCTATGCCGGCGACCGGCTGAACTGGCCGACGCCGCGGGTCGATCTGGCCAGCATCGACGCGCCGTCCGTCCGCGATCTGCTGCACCGCTTCGAGTTGGCCGGTATCCGTCCGCTGCTGTTCGACGTCACCACGGACATGGGCGTGCCGAGCTACATGGCCATCGTTTATGACCGCGAACTGCGCAAGACCGGCATGAACCGCGGCTATGGCAGCCATCTGGAGCCGGCGGTCGCCATGTGCCGCGCCCTGACCGAAGCGGTGCAGTCGCGGCTGGTCCTGATCGCCGGATCGCGCGACGACTTCTTCCGCCGCGATCTGGTCCGCAACCAGAATGCCGACGGCAGTGCCGAGATCGCGGCGCTGGAGGCGACGCCGATCAACACCGATGGCCGGCGCCACCTCAACCATGCCACCCCGACCTTCGAAGGCGACATCACCATCCTGTTGACCGTGCTGCGCCGCGCCGGGATCGGGCAGGCGCTCGTCTTCGACCTGACCCTGCCGGAGATCGGCATTCCGGTGGTGCGCGTGCTGGTGCCGGGGCTGGAAGGCTATCAGTTCGACTTCTACACTCCGGGTGCGCGTCCGCTGGCTTTCGCGGAGGCGCTGAAGGCGCACGCATCGCAGGCGCAAGTGGGATCGGTGGCATGAAGATCTGTGTGTTCCTGGGGCCCACCATGCCGGTGGAGGATGCCCGTGCCATCCTGCCGGGGGCGGTCTTTCTGCCGCCGGCGGCGCAGGCCGACATCATCAGCGCCATGACCATCCACCGGCCGGACGTGATCGCCCTGATCGACGGGGTGTTCGGCCAGTCGCTGTCGGTCTGGCACAAGGAAATCCTTTATGCCCTGCACAAGGGCGTGGCGGTCTACGGCGCGTCCAGCATGGGCGCCTTGCGGGCGGCCGAATGCCATCCATTCGGCATGGTGCCGGTCGGCGAGGTGGCCCGCGGCTATATCGACGGCCGGCTGACCGGTGACGACGAGGTGGCGCTGGCCCATGCCGGGCCGGAAGACGGCTGGTTCCCGCTGTCGGAGCCGCTGGTGAACCTGCGTGCGAGCATGGCCGCGGCGCTGGCCGCCGATGCGGTGGACCGGAGCCTGCACGACCGGGTGATCGCCGCCGCGAAGGCGCTGTACTTCACCGAACGCACCCGCGACCGCGTCCTTGCCGAGGCCGGGCTGAGCCGGGAGGAGACCGACCGGCTGGAACGCTTCCTGGAAACCGGCGCGGTCGACCAGAAGCGCCGCGACGCGGAGGTTCTGCTCGGCCATCTCGCCAGCCTGATCACGCCGCCGCGGCCGGCGCCCTTCGACTTCAACGCGTCCCATTACTTCGACGTGCTGTACGAGCGCGACCGCCGCGTCTGCCATGGCGGCAACACCGTGCCGCTGTCTGAGATCGCGTCCCACGCCGCCCTGCACCGGGCCGACTTCGCCGAGATCAACAATGCCGCACTCGGCCGCCTGCTGATCCGCCAGTTCGCCGAGGTCATGGGCGTCACGGTGGACGAGGCGGCGGTGCGCAAGGAAACCCAACGTTTCTGCGCCATGCGCGGCCTAGCCGGGGCGGAGGCGCTGGCCGACTGGTGCCGGCGCAACGACCTGACCGATGCCGAGTTCAGCGAGTTGATGACCGAACTGGCCATCGAGCGGGCGATGCGGCTGTGGCTGATCCCGCGCCGTTTCCTGGCGCGCACGACCAAGCCGGTGCTGAACGAGTTGCGGCTGCGCGGGCTTTATGAGTCCACCGCCGAGGAGGCGGCGCTGGTCGACCGGGTGATGGAGCTGCATTTCGGTGATGCCAGCCGCCAGCCCAAGGAAACGGTGGAACAGTTGCTGGCCGAGCATGTCGCCAACACCGCCTGCCGGGTCGATGCGCCGGCCGACGTCTGGTCCTATGAATATGGTTTCAAGGATCTGCTGGATCTGCGCATCGACCTGATGCGGGCCAAGCAGGTGCGCGACCTGTTCCGCCAATTGGCGGTGGAGGCGGAGGCGGTGCTGGCCCAGACCCAGACCCAGGCCGAGGCGGCGTCTCGGGAGCCGGTGCCGGAAGAGGAGATACAGACGTGACGACCGCAGAGGTGACCATCCGCCTGCCGACCCCGTTGCGCGGATTCGTCGGCGGGCGCGATCAGGTGACGGTGCCGGGTGCCACGGTGCGCGAGGCGCTGTCGACGCTGACCGCCGGGCAGGACGCCTTCCGTGACCGGCTGTTCACCGCCGAAGGCGAGTTGCGCCGTTTCGTGAACGTCTATCTCGGCCGGGACGACGTGCGGCGGCTGGGCGGGCTGGAGGCGGCCTTGCCGGCCGGCGCCACCCTGACCCTGATGGTCGCCCTGGCGGGCGGTTGAGGAGCGTCTCGACATGAGCTTGAAGGACCGGCGCCTTGCCGATCTGCGCGCCCGCATCGCGGAGGTGACCGCCGCCGACGCGCTCGCCCTGCAACGGGACGGCGCCGTGCTCGTCGATGTCCGCGAGGATGAGGAGACGGCGACAGGCAGCCCCGCCGGAGCGCTCCGCCTGCCGCGCGGCTTCCTGGAACTGCGGATCGAGGAGAAGGCTCCCGACCCGGCGTGCCCCGTCCTGCTGATGTGCGCCGGCGGCACCCGGTCGCTGTTCGCGGCGGAGGATCTTCTGCGGCTGGGCTATGAGGATGTGCGGTCGGTCGCCGGCGGCTTTTCCGCCTGGAAGGCCGCGGGTCTGCCGGTGGAGGTGCCGCCGCAGTTCGACGCCGCCCAGCGCGAGCGCTACCGCCGCCACCTGACCATGCCGGAGGTGGGGGAGGCCGGTCAGCACAGGCTGCTGCGCAGCCGCGTGGCGCTGATCGGCGCCGGCGGGCTGGGATCGCCGATCGCGCTCTATCTCGCCGCCGCGGGGGTCGGCCGCCTGACCCTGATCGACGACGACCGGGTGGAGCGCAGCAACCTGCAGCGCCAGATCCTCCATGCCGAAAGCCGGCTGGGCCAGCGCAAGGTGGAAAGCGGCCGCGCCGCCCTGCTCGACCTCAACCCGACCATCGAGGTGGTGTCGCACGACACGCGGCTGGAGGCCGCCAATGTGCTGGACCTGCTGGCCGGGCACGATGTCGTGGTCGACGGGTCCGACAACCTGCCGACGCGCTACCTGGTCAACGACGCCTGCCTGCGGCTGGGTGTGCCGAACGTCTATGGCGCGATCTTCCGCTTCGAGGGGCAGGTGTCGGTGTTCGGCGGCGCCGCGCCGGGGCTGCGGCCCTGCTATCGCTGCCTGTTCCCGGAACCGCCGCCGGCCGAATACGCGCCGTCCTGCGCCGAGGCCGGCGTGCTGGGCGTGCTGCCCGGCGTGATCGGCACCATCATGGCGGCCGAGACGATCAAGCTGCTGTTGGGCCTGGGCGAACCGCTGGCCGGCCGCCTGCTGCTCTATGACGGCCTGCGCGGCGAGTTCAACGAGATCGCGGTTCCGGCCGATCCGGACTGCCCGTCCTGTTCGGCGGGCGCACGGCCGGAGTTGAGCGACATCGCGGCGGTCTGTGCGGGATGACGCAAGGGTCGGCTGATTCCAGCGGCTTAACGATTGCCTTGGATGTGTGCTTCACTTGAAGCCGCTGACGGGGAGGGCGTTAAGCCGCCGTCTTCTGGACGATGACGCTCTGGACCAGCTTTTTCAGGGCGACGAAATCGACGGGCTTGGTCACAAGCTCGGTCGCGCCGATGTCCAGCGCGCGCTGGCGGTTTTCGGTGTCGCCATAGGCGGTGACCATGATGACCGGCACCTGCGGGGCGTCCGCGCGGAGGCGCTGCAGAAAGTCAAGCCCACTCATGCCGGGCATATTGATATCGCTCAGGACAAGAACAGCCTCCGGTTGCAGGCCGGTGGACAAGCATTCGAGCGCCTCCTCTCCAGAAGAAGCGAAATGAAGGGCCAGTTCTCCACGGCGCAATTCTGCGCGAAAGCGCTGACGGAACAGATCCTCGATATCCGGTTCGTCATCGACGACGAGGATTCCCAGGGTCATGTCTTTCGGCGCTCCCCTAGCGACATAGCCGTCACGGTTCGTGGCAGCGTGATCGTAAACTCGGAGTGCTCATTTTCGATGCTGAATACGTCGAAACGGCCTCTGTGCTGATGTACCACGATGTCATAGCTGAGCGAAAGTCCTAAGCCGGTTCCCTCGCCGGTGGGCTTCGTGGTGAAAAAAGGCGTGAACAGTTTATCGATCACGGCGGGTGACATGCCGACGCCATTGTCGTGAATTATTATTGAGACCTCAGTTCCTCTCGCTTCGGTTGAAACCGTCAGAGTCGGTTCGTAAACCGGATCGCCGCTGGTCAGCTGCCGCTTGCGGATCGCGTAAAAGCTGTTCGTGAACAGGTTGACCAGGACACGCGACATGTCCTGCGGAACCAGTTTCACCTCACCCACATCCCCGGCGAATCGACGCTCCAACGTGGCATTGAAGTTACGGTCCTGGGCGCGTACGGCGTGGTAGGACAGCGACAGCGCCTCTTCCACCAAAGCGTTCAGGTCGGTCGTCTGCCATTCGCCGCCGCCGCCGCGCGAATGGGCCAGCATGCTCTTGACGATGTTGTCGGCGCGCCGGCCATGGTCGGCGATCTTGCGCAGGTTGCTCTGCAGGTTGCCGACCAGTTCGTCCACGTCGGCGCGGGTCGCATCGTCCAGATGGTCGTTCAGCGGCTCCAGCAGCGCCAGCGTCTCGTCCAGCAACTCTTCCGACAGTTCGGCGAAGTTGTTGACGAAGTTCAGCGGGTTCTTCAGCTCGTGGGCGATGCCCGCGGTGAGCTGGCCGAGCGATGCCATCTTCTCCTGCACGATCAGCTGCTGCTGGGTCTCGCGCAGCTCCTTCAGGATCGCTTCGGCCCGCTCCTTGGCCTCCCGCAATTCATCCTCGATGCGCTTGCGGTCGGTGATGTCGTGCTGGGTGATGACGTAACCGCCGTCGGCGCGCGGTGCGGTGCGGATGTCCAGGATGCGGCCGTTCGTCGGCACCTGGCGTTCGGAATTGATGACGCCCTTGACCAGGAAGCGGGTACACAGCTCCGCCACTGTCTCCTCGCAGGGCACGTCGCCGTAATCGCCGCGCCGGTGATTGTAATAGAGCGTCTCGGCCACCGGGGTGCCGGGGGGGAACATGCCGGGGGGATAGTCCCACAGCCGGAAATACTCGCTGTTGGCCCCTTCCAGGCGCAGGTCGCGGTCCAGCATCAGCACGCCGTTGGGCATGGCGTCGATGGCCGCCTGCAGCAATTGCCCCTGATGCGGCACCTCGGCATTGGCGGCCTCGGGACGCATCTGGGTCAGCATCTCCATCACCGCGGGGGTGCCGCCCCAATCCACGGGCTCCAGCAACTGGTCGAACCACTGGATGCTGGTGTCGGCGCGGTGGCGCTTGATGCGGCGGGCCAGCGGCTGGGCCGGACTTTCCAGGCAACGGGCATAGGCGTTGCGCTCCGCCAGACGGGCATCGTCCGGGACCAGAGCCATGACATCGGGCAGGGCCATCACCTGTTCGGCCGACTGGTAGCCCAGCAGGCGGGCCAGTGTGCCGCTGCAATGGAGGATCACGCCGTCGCGGTGGACGATCAGGCCCGGCATCGCCGCGACCAGCTGGTCATGGTAGAGCCGCGCCCGGTCCAGAGAATGCGCCACCGACTCCTCCGGGGAATAGGACGACAGCGGGGGCAGGGATCGCAGCAACTCGGTCTTGTCATGCATGGGCAAGGATCCCGAAGATGTCGTCCACAGGGCTTCTGCCGGCTCCTGCCGGTTACCGGGCAGGATCAGGGTGCGGCAGGATGAGGGCCTGCAAGATCAGGGGCCACGGGATCAGGGCGCATCCAGCGGCAGCCGCAGGACGACGCTGGTTCCGCAGCCGAGCTCGCTGTCGATGTCGATCTCGCCGCCGAGCTTGCCGGTCACCAGATTGAACACGGCGTAGAGCCCCAGCCCCATGCTGCCGGCACCGCGGCGGGTGGTGGTGAAGGGCTGGAACAGCCGCGGCCGGATGTCGGCCGGGATGCCGCGGCCGTTGTCGGACACGCGCAGTTCCACCCGGTCCTCTTCCAGCATCCGCACCGAAACCGTTACCTTGCCGCCGGGCCGGCGGGCGGTCGCATCCTCCAGCATCCCATACCCGGCATCCGCGCCGATGTCGGCGGCCGCCGGCGCCTGATCGAAGGCATGGGCGAAGGCGTTGGTCAGCAGGGCCAGCAGCACCTCGGTCAGCGCGCCGGGATAGGTGTCCAGCGCCAGCCCGTCCGGGCAGTCGAGGGACAGCTGGTGCCCCGCCGCCGACGCCTGCACCTGCACCGCCAGCACGATGTCCGACAGGTAGTCGCGCAGGCCGACGCGGCTGCGCGGCGAATTGGCCTTGCCCTCCGTCACCAGCTTCAGGCTCTGGATCAGGGCGGCGGCGCGTTCGATGTTGGCGACCAGCAGGGTGGAAACCTCGCTGGCCGTACCGACATAGTCCTGGAAGTCGCTCTTGCGCAGCTGGCCGCCGTTGAAGGTCATGATGATCGCTTCCGACGCCGTCTGCAGATGGGTGGCGGCGGTCAGCGCGATGCCGACGGGCGTGTTGATCTCGTGTGCGACCGCGGCGATCAGCTGGGCGATCACCGCCATCTTCTCCGCCCGGATCAGGTCGGACTGCATGCGCTCCAGATCGGCCAGGGCCTGTTCGGCCGAATCCTTGGCGCTGCGCAACGCCTCCGCCTGCACCTTGCGTTCGGTGATGTCGTAGAGCCAGACGATGAAGACGGGCTGGTTCTCGTAGGTGGTGCGGTCGACGGACATCGCCATCCACACCGTCCGCCCGTCCTTGCGCAAGAAGTGGATTTCGTCCGCCGCGGGCACGGCCCCGGGCGGGCGGTCGGGCAGCCTTTCCTGCACATGGCGGAACAGGGTGGGGGAGCAGCATTGCTGCATCGCCTCCGCCGGCACGCCGAACAGGTCGGTGCAGCGCTGGTTGCTGTAGAGCAGCTCGCCGGCTTCGGTGATGATCGACACGCCGATGGGGCTGCCGTCCAGCACCCGGCGCAGGCGGGCGGCCTGGGCGCGCGACGCGGCTTCCGCCGTCCTGGTTTCCTGCAGTGCGTCGCGCAGCCGCCGCACGGCGCGGCAGGCCTCCAGCGTCTTGTGGATGGTGGCTTCCAAATCGCCGAAATCGATGGGCTTTATGATGAAGTCGAAGGCGCCGCGGTTCATCGCCGCCCGCACGTTGCCCAGGTCGCCATAGGCCGAGACCATCACCGCGCGGATGTCGGCATTCACCTGCGGCAGATGGTCGAGCAGCGTCAGCCCGTCCATCCCCGGCATGTTGATGTCGCTCAGCACCATGTCGATGTCGGGCTGGGCGCGCAGGGTTTCCAGCGCCTCCTGCCCGTCATGGGCGAACAGGAACTCCAGTTCACCGGCCCGGACGGCGCGACGGAAACGCTGCATGATCAGCGTTTCGACGTCCCTCTCGTCGTCGACAACCAGAATCTTTCCCATCCCGCCTTCCTACCGCCAACCCGCCCGGCCCGTGCCGCAACCGGATCCGGGCGCACCACCATATGCGTGGATAGCCCATACGGGAAGCACCGTGGCGTACGGTGCCCCACCGGTTGCATGGCACTGTGGCCGCAAGCCTGGATCAGGCTGCATGACGGCAATCCCCCAATCGATCATCACGATCGGCCGGCCGGGAGGATAACACGGGATTGCAACGCGGCGAGATGGTTGTGAATGATAATTATACGGGTTCGATCAATCGGCGACGCTCCGTGGCGGCCGCGCATCGGGGAGCGGATCGGCAGGCTGTGCGGCAAGCGGTTCCGCTAGCTGCCCCGCAAGCGGCAGGGTGAACCAGAAGGCGGCTCCCTTGCCCGATTCGGCGTCGAGCCCGGCGGGAGCGTCCTCCACCCCGATCCGGCCGCCCAGATGCTCGACGATGCGCTTGGCGATGGCGAGTCCCAGGCCGGTGCCGGCCGGCTTGCCCGTCAGCATGTCGCCGGCCTGGCGGAAACGGTCGAACACGATGTTGCGGTCCTTCCGCGCCACCCCCGGGCCGCTGTCGATCACGGTGATTCGCAGCGCGTCCCCGTCCAGCTTCGCCTCCAGCCGGGTCCGGCCGTCGGCGGGCGTGAATTTCGCGGCGTTGGACAACAGGTTCACCACCACCTGGATCACCCGGTCCTCGTCGCCGCGCACCGGCGGCAGGTTGCCGGGGATGTCCACCGACAGGACGATGCCGCGCTCCCGGAACAGCGCTTCCGTCGCCGCGACCGCCTGGGTCAGCAGAAGGGCCGGGTCGATCACCCCGATCCGCCAGTCGAGCGCGCCGGCCTCGATCTTCGCCATGTCGAGCACCTGGTTGATCAGGCGGGTCAGCCGCTCGCTCTCCTTGATGATGACGGCCAGGAACTCCTGCCGCTGTTCGGTTTCCAGGTCGGGATCGTCGTGCAGGATCTCGCTGAGGGCGCGAATCGAGGTCAGCGGCGTGCGAAGCTCATGCGTCACCGTCGACAGGAAATCGTCCTTCAGCCGGTCGAGTTCGGTCAGCCGGTCGTTGGCGGCGCGCAGCGCGTCGGTGGCGCGCTCCAGCTCCGCCGTCTTCAGCTCCAGCTGGCGGCTGTGGGCGATGACGTCGCTGGTTTCGTCCAGCATGCGCAGAAGCTCGGCCGCCTCGACCGCCCCCGCCGAAACGGAGGAGGCGAGCGCCACCCGCGCCGACGCCCCGCCGATGGCACCGGCCAGCAGCCGTTCGGCCAGCCGCAGCCGTTCCGGTCCCGCCGGCTCGTCCGGGTCGGCGCCAGCGAAAGCCTGTTCGGCGCGTTGCGGGCCGAGGAACCGGGCGACCACGCGGGTCAGATCGCCGACGCTGGCAGCGCTGCGCCAGTCCGCCGGGGAGGTCGGCGGCATGGCGGCGGCGCCCGGCTCGAACACGTCGACGAAGGCGGCTGCCTGCGCCCGCTCCGCCGCGTCCGGCCGGTCGAACAGCGACAGCCCGACATAGGCGCCGATGTTGGCGAGCGCGCTCCAGAACAAGGCGTGGGCCAGCGGATCCCAGCCCTCCAGCCCGAACAGGGCATAGGGACGCAGCGCCGCGATGCCCCACGGCCCGTCGGCGATGAAGCTGGTGGGCAGCCAGCCCGACCGCGCGAAGCTGGGCAGCAGCAGCGTGTAGGCCCAGACCAGCGTGCCGGCCGCCACCCCGGCGATGGCGCCGCGCCGGGTCGCTCCGCGCCAATAGAGCCCGCCGATCAGGGCCGGGGCGAACTGCGCCACCGCCGCGAAGGAGATCAGCCCGATCGACACCAGCGCATAGGCCGACCCCGCCAGCCGGTGATAGCCGTAGCCGAACATCAGGATCGCGACGATGGCGACCCGCCGGATCGTCAGCAGCAGCGGCGCCGGATCGGCCGAGCGGGCCAGCGCCGCCGGCCGGAAACGCAGCAGCGCCGGCACCACGAGGTCGTTGCACAGCATGGTGGAGAGCGCGACCGACTCCACCACGATCATCCCCGCCGCCGCCGACAATCCGCCGAGGAAGGCCAGCAGGGCCAGCCACTCCGCCCCGCCATGCAGGGGCAGGGCGACCATGAACAGGTCCGGGTCGATCCGCTCGCCGAAGGTCAGCAATCCCGACAGCGCCACCGGCAGGACGAACAGGTTGATCAGCAGAAGATAGAGCGGGAACAGCCAGATGGCGCGGTCGAGCTGGCGTTCGTTGACCGATTCGATGACCATCACCTGGAACTGGCGCGGCAGGCACAGCATCGCCGCCGCCGACAGGATGATGGTGGTGACCCACACGCCGGAGGCCGCCCCTTCCAGCGCGATGTCCCCGCCGAACAGCCGGGCGAGATCCGGGCGGGCGCCGGCGGCGGCGAACAGCGTGTCCAGCCCGCCGTGCAGGCCCCAGACCACAAAGATGCCGACCGCCAGGAAGGCGACCAGCTTCACCAGCGATTCAAGCGCGATTGCCGCGACCATGCCGGGGTGATGCTCCGCCGCGTCGATCTGGCGGGCGCCGAAGACGACGGCGAACAGCGCCATCACCGCCGCGATCAGGAATCCCTGGTCGAGAAAAAGGGCATGGGTCGTTTCCACCCCGCCGCCGGTCAGCGCGTCGAAGCTGACGGCGACCGCCTTCAGCTGCAAGGCGATGTAGGGGGTGACGCCGACGGTGGCGGTCAGCGCCACCAGCCCGCCCAGCAGGGGGCTGTGGCCGTAGCGCCTGGACAGGAAATCGGCGATGGAGGTGATGCGCTGCGCCTTGGCGATGCGCAGGATCTTGCGCAGCAGCAGCGGGGCCAGCAGCATCAGCAGGGTGGGGCCGAGATAGACCGGCAGGAAGCCGATCCCCAGCGTCGCCGCCCGCCCGACCGAACCGTAGAAGGTCCAGGTCGTGCAGTAGACCGCCAGGGACAGGGCGAAGATGGTAGGGGAGGCGATGACGCTGCGCCCCGCCGCCTCGCGCCGGTCGGCCCAATGGGCGATGGCGAACAGGGCGGACAGGTAGGCCAGCGCGACGACCAGGACCGTGCCCCAATCGAGCCCGACGCCCATGCCGCCCCCCACTTCCTACCGGGTCCGGCTGGCGAGCGCCGCCAGCAGGATCACCGCCGCCCAGATGCCGAAGACGCCGGCATAGAGGACCGGCACTCCAAGAACCGTGCCCTCCACCCCGAACAGGTCGAGCAGCGGCGGGCTGAACAGCACGGCGGCCAGCAGGAACAGCCCGGCCATGCGCTCCGTGCGGCGGGGGGCGGGCGGTTCCTCGCGGGACGGCGCGGTCAAAAGGCGCGTTCCCGGGCGGCGAGTTCGACCAGGATGTTGGCGCCGCGGATGGCGTCGTCCAGCGTCCGCACGTCGCGTTCGCGCAGCATCTCGATCATGCGCAGGAAGACCGCGGCGGTGACCAGGCTGTCGCCCAGCGCGGTGTGGCGGTCGACCACCTCGATGCCCAGCCGCTCGGCGATGCCGTCCAGCGTGTGGTCGCCGTCATTGCCCAGCAGCATGCGCGACAGCAGCATGGTGTCCAGCACCGGGCAGTCGAAGCAGACGCCCGCCGCCCGTTCCTTCATCTTCAGGAATTTCAGGTCGAAGGCGGCGTTGTGCGCCACCAGCACCGCGCCGGAGACGAAGCCGCGGAACTGGGGCAGCACGGCGTCGATGGTCGGCTGGCCGGCGACCATGCCGTCGGTGATGCCGTGGAAGGGGACCGATTCCGGCGGGATTGGCCGCTTCGGGTCGACCAGCGTGTTGAAGGTCTCGCCGGTCAGGATGCGCCCGCCGACGACGCGGACGGCGGCGATCTGGATGATCTCGTCGCCGGTGCTGGGCGACAGGCCGGTGGTCTCGGTGTCGAACACCACGTAATGCAGCCGGTCGAGCGGCGTGCGGCCGAGCTCGCTGGTCGCCAGCGGCTGGTGCAGCAGTCCGAAGTCGAAGAATTCCGGCCGGGCGCCGGCCCGCGGCCGCGGCAGGGCGGAGCGCGGCGACTGCGCCGGCGGCAGCGGCACGCGCAGCCGCGCGCGCATCGCGGTCCCGTTGGAGGTTGCAAGCGGCTCGCTCCAGGCGGTGCTGCGGTGATGCTGCAGCACGTCGCCGGCGCTGAGGCCCCCCAGCCCGCCGGGCAGGGTCTGTTCCAGCCAGCCGTCCAGCGTGGCGCTGGGCACCGCCGGCCCCTCCCACACCAGATCCAGATAGACCCAGCGGTCCCCGTCCTGCGGGCCGGCGGCCTCCAGGTCGAAGGCGGTGGCGCCGGTCAGGTGGTGAACCTTCTCGATCAGGTAGGCGAACAGCAGGACCAGCCCATGGCTGTCGCCATGGACCCATTGCGGCAGGCCGGTCAGCGTGACCGTGGTGGGGGATTCGGTCCCGACCCGGTGGGCGACGAGGCCGATCAGGTTGTTGGAGTGGATGTCGCTCATCGGCCAGCTGCCGGTGACGATGCTGCGGTAGGCGGCGGTCACCTGCTCCAGCCGGCGGGACAGGCTGTCGCAGGAGTCCAGCATCGCGCTTTCGAAAGCCGCACGGTCGCCGGGTCCGAGGTCCGGCGCGTCGTACAGGGTCTCCACCGCGGCGCGCAGGTTGGCGATCGGCGCGCGGAACCCCTCCGTCGCCTCGCGCAGCAGGGCGTCGCGTTGGCCCAGCGCCGCCAGTTCGCTGGTGGCGTCGGACAGGGTCAGCACATAACCTGTGATGATCGGGCCGTTGATGCCCGGCGTCTCGTCCGATCCCGGTTCCGGGTCCTGCAGGATGGCGCTCATGCGGCCTTCCAGCAGGATGCGGCCGTCGGTGGTGGCGCCGACGAACTGGGCGGTGGTGCCGTGCTCGTGATTGATGTGGCGGCCTTCGCGCACGCGCAGGGAGAGCCGTTCCAGCGTGTGGGTCAGCGGCTCCGCCACCACGAAATGCAGCAGCGAGCGGCCGAGCCCCAGCTCCCCCGTCAGGTGAAGGATGTCGAGGGCGGTCTGGTTGTAGAGCAGGATCTGGTGCCGGGTGTTGCAGACCAGGACGCCTTCATGCAGGTCGCGCAGCACGGCGGCGAGCTGGGTCTTCTGCTCCTCCGCCTTGGCCGTCGACTCGGCCACCGTGCGGGCGATGTCGCGGCGGACCAGGGCCAGCTTGTCCGACAGATCGTTGACCGCGCGGGCGATCGGCTGCAGGTCGCCGTAGCGCGCCAGCGGCACCCGGCCGCCGACCGCGCCTTCCGCATTGCCGTGGGCGATCAGCCCCGCCTCCCGGCTCAGCGTTTCGGCGGCGCGCAGCAGGTAGCGGTCGACCGCCAGCCACAGCCCCCATACCGCCGCCGCGCAGGCCGCCGTCATCACCACGGCATAGGTCAGCAGCGGATCGGCGGCATCCGACCCGCGCACCGCCATCGCCAGCCCGACCGATAACGCCACCAGGCCCAGCCCGGCGGCACGGAATGCCAGCGGGATCATCCGCCGGGGCCGGGGCTGGGGCTGGGGGGCCGGGGTGGCCGCGGACCCGGTCACGGCGCCGGCTCCGCCCCGCCGGCCGCCGGCAGGCCGAGATGGCGGCGGACGGTGGTCAGCAGGTCGCGGGTGGAGAAGGGCTTGGTGATGTAGTCGGTGGCGCCCAGCGCCAGCCCCTTCTGCCGTTCGACGTCGCGGCTGCGCGCCGTCAGCATGATGATGGGCAGGGATTTCCAGGCCGGGTTGGTCCGCAGGGTCTGGCAGACGTCGAAGCCGTCGCGCTTCGGCATCATGGCGTCGAGCAGGATCAGGTCGGGGGTGAAGTTCTCCACCGAGCGGAGCGCCTCGTCCCCGTCGCGGGCGATGCGCACGTCGAACCCGGCGCGCTGCATGAGGACCTGGAGCGACAGGACGATGCTGGGTTCGTCGTCGACGACCAGAATGGTCGGCTTCATGGCGGGGCGTCCTCCGGTGCGCCGGTCTGCTGCCGGCTTCCCAAACTTGTGGCCGGGGCAATGCATTCGTGCCCTGGAATGTCCATAGTACGAGCAAAGACAAGCGGGGATCAAGCGCCGCTCCCGGCTCCCCCGACCAAAGAACGGGGTGGTCATCACAAGAAAAAGCCCGGCCGCGACCAAATGTCGCCGCCGGGCTATCACTTGAAGACAGGTTGTCGCAGGGTAGGGGCCTGTCGCCGTGCCTCCGCCGGTCGGGCAGGGGATCAGCGGGCCGTGATCACGACCGGGTTGAGGCCCATCTTCGTTTTCAACTGTTCCGCCTCGCGTCGGGCCGCGCTCTGCTCGGCGAATCCGCCGACGCGCACCGCCCGCCAGGACCGGTTGGAGCTGTCGGTCCAGTCCACCGTATAGGCCTGGAAACCGCTGCCTTGCAGACGCTGCGCCAGCGAATCGGCGTTCGCCGTCACCGAGAAGGTTCCGACCTGCACGGTATAGCGCCCGGCCGGCATCGCAGCCGGCGGGGTGGCGGCCCTGGCCGGGGGCTTCGCCTCGCCATTGGCGGAAGGGGGAGCCGGCGGGGCGGCTGGAGTCGCGGCGGGAGCGGCCGGCGGACGCTTGCCGGCATCCTTCGGCGGTGACAGCATCGCCTGGAGGGAGCCGGTATCGGCAGGCTCGCCGGCGGTCGGCTGCCCGGGCTTGGGGGCTTCCGGCTTTTGGGCGGCCGGTGGCGGTGCGCTTTCGGCCGGGGCCGTGGCGCGCGGCTTCGGCGCGGCGGCGGGCGCCGTCGCCGGGACGGCCGGTGGCTCCGGCACCTTCAGCACCGGCGGCGGGCTGGCGGGCAGGGCGGCGACCGGCGGCGGCGGTGCGGAGGACGCGGCCGGCGGTGATGCCGGGGCTGTCTGGGCGGGAGGTGTCTGGGTGGGGGGCGTGGCGGACGCGGCCGGCGCGCCTTCGGCCGCCGTGCCGGCCGGTGCCGGATTGGCCGGCCTCGGATTTGGCTGCGCGGCGTTCTGGGGCGCGGCGTTTTGCGGCGCGCGGGTGATGGCCGGGGCCGGCAGCATCGGCGAGGAGTTGTTGGCCGCCGTCGTCACCGGCTCCGGGTCGCCCGAGCCGAGATAGACGACGCCGACGGCGATGCCGCCCGCCGCCAGCAGGGCGAGCGCGATCTTGCCCAGCGGCAGGCCGCGGCTTGCCGGCTCCTCCTCGTCGTCCTCGACCTCGTCCTGCTGCTCGGCGTGCAGATCCTCGTTCAAGGCACGAAGCAGCTTGGCGATGTCCTCGTTCTCCGAAGGCGGAGTCTCGGAAGGGTTGCCGTTTGCTTTCATCTGGTCCTTGAACGTCGGTGTCGACAGGGTGGGAGCCTGCCGGGGCGGTGGCTTGAGCGTCACGGTCGACCTGCGCTTGCCCGTCATGGCGGGCCGGCTGGAAACAACGAGGGGCCTTCCGGCGGCCGTTCCGCGGGACACGGACCGGCTGTGGAAAGCCCCTTTTCTTTATCGTATTTTGCCGCCTCATCAAACCGTCAAGCGGTCGCGCCCGGCGGACGGGCGAGGCAAAATTAGGGCCGGCGTCCCGGTGTGCCGGTCAACCCTGATGCGGCTTGGCCGGATCGGCCGGTTGCGGCTGGGTGGCCGCGGGAGCCGCCGGCGGGACGGTCGAAGACGAGGCCGGGGAAGCGGCCGGGGGCACCGGAGCCGGCGTGACCGGCTGGGCGGCGGGCTGGGCCGGCGCCGGGTTGATCGCGGCCGGGGGGGCCTGGGCGGCGGTTTGGGTGGGGGCCGGCTGCGTCTCGTCCTCCTCGTCCTTCAGGCCGGACTTGAAGGCCTTCACGCCCTTGGCGATGTCGCCCATCACGTTGGGCAGCTTGCCGGCGCCGAACAGGAGAAGCACGATGATCAGAACGATCAACCAATGCCAAATGCTGAAAGTGCCCATCGATCAATACCTCTGAAAATCGGTCGGAGCGGATGCCGTCGCGGTCGCCACCAATGTGAGTGCCCCTTCCGTGCCACGCAAGAGGCAGGCACGGAACGAAGCCGAATAAGGCGGCGCCGTCAGGCGGCGGGCCCGCTTTCCGCCGGCTCGTCCGGCAGTTGGTGGCGCATGATCAGCGGCGCCTGGAACGCGCTGAAGACCAGGGTCAGCGGCATGATGCCGAACACCTTGAAGTTTACCCACATGTCGGTGGAGAAGTTCCGCCACACGATCTCGTTCAACACGGCCAGGACCAGGAAGAACCAGGCCCAGCGGATGCTCAGCGTGCGCCATCCCTCGTCCGACAGGTTCAGCACGGTGCCCAGCAGCCGCTTCATCACGTTGCGCCGCATCACATGGGCGACGAACAGCACCGAGGCGAACAGCAGGTTGACCAGCGTCGGCTTGATCTTGATGAACAGGTCATCCTGCAGCCACAGGGTCAGGCCGCCGAACAGCAGCACGAATCCCGCGCCGACCACCGGCATCACCGGGATGCGGCGTTCCAGCCGCCACGACACCGCGACCGCGATGGTGATGGCGACCATGAAGACCGCGGTGCCGGCCATGATGCCGGCCTGGGAATTGGCGATGAAGAAGGCGGCGAGCGGACCGGCCTCGATCGCCAAGCGTGTGAACTGGTTCATTCCCCTGACATAGCCCGAACCGGCCGCCCGTGAAAGGGGCGAATGGTGGCGGGCAGGGCATTCGGATGGATGATGCCGGCCATCAGAACTGCACCGACAGCCGGAGCGAGCCGTAATTGGTCAGCGATTTCTGCCCGCGGAACTCCGGCGTCTGCAGGGTCTGGGCATAGGTCAGGCCGAAGCGGTCGTAGCGCAGAGTGAGCCCGGCCTGCACGCTGCCGACGAAGGGGTGCTTGTCGACCGATCGGCTATCCCGGAACGTGTTGCCGTCCAGGAAGATGTTCCGCGCCACCGCACGCCCCTCGGCGCTGGCGTAGACATACCAGGAGAAGCGCCCCTGCCGCTGCGAATAGGGGGAGTCCTGGTAGGGGATGCTGGATGTCGGGCGGGTCACCAGGGCGCCCACCGGCGGCGGCATGTTTCCGCCAAGCCGGACCGTGCTTCCCAGAGCGGCGAATGTCAGCACATTGCCCAGGCTGCCGGCGACATGGGGGCTGAAATCCCATTCCAGCGGCCCCAGCGTGTTCGGCTTCACGCTTCGCCAGACATGCTCATAGCTCAGCACCACGCCGGGCTCGTCGCGCAGCTGGTAGTTCCAGCCCTCCGGGTAGGTGGCGCCGGTGACGATCCTGTGGACCGCCTTCTGCGTCTGTTCAGCCAGCGAGGCCGGCCCGACCATGCCGAGGTCGAGGTCGATGCGGTCCACCGCCGTCGGAGCCTCGTTCAGCACCGAAAATCGGCCATAGAGCCAGCCGGCATAGGGCCGGTCGGTGGGGTCGGGATTGCGGGCGGTGAGGTTGCTGGGTGTATAGATGTTCTGGCCGAAGGCGAAGCCGTAGCGCCGCACCCCGCCCGGTTCGATCCAGGGCACGAGATTCGCCAGCAGGTCGATGTTGCCGTAGGGCGGCCGCGCGCCCGAGAAGTAATAGAACTGGAAACCGTTCGAGTAGTAGCGGTCGGTCCCGCCGCCGAACAGGTCGTTGTCGATCCAGAAGCCGATGACCGGGCCGGAGGTGGCGGGCGCATCGACCGGCAGCGGGGTGGTTTCCTGTGCGGTCGCCGCCGACGCCGCCAGCAGCAGGGTTGCAAATGCCGCGGCCAAGGTGGGGCCGCTCTTCGTCAGCATTCCGGCACGCTCCATCCGTTCCGCGAGATAACGGATGGATAGAATGTGTGTTGCGCCGAGGTCCAGCTTATTTGGGGGTAGGGGGTGGGAGAGTTTCGGCCGGCGAACACCCCCTCCCCACGAACTCCTTCATGCTCGTCCTCAAACGGCGGGCGTAAGTCGGAACTTGCGCCCGGCGGTATCACATCCGCGCCCGCAATCCCTCGACCGCTTCCTCCAGCGTGATGTCGATCCGCTTGATCCCGTGCAGCGCCAGGAAGCGCGCCTCGTTCTTCGACAGCTCGCCGGAGATCACCGCCCAATGGCAGTCGGAGGAGCGCTTGGCGATCTGGCGGGCGAAGGTGCGCTGGATCTCGTGATCGAAGCGGCAGCCCAGGAACAGGAAATGGCGGCCGGCACGGCGCTCCTTCACGACGGCGGGGATCGGGGTCTGGATGTCGATCTCCGTGAGGATCTCGACATAGTCGCTGTCGGAGATCAGGTAGTTGCCGGCCGGCGTCACCGCGCCCGACGGCTTGTAGAGCACGGTGTCCCAGCCGGCCGCGGTCTCCGCCGTCGTCTCGGCGCCGTCGGGGGCGTAGCAGCGCACCCATTCGCCGGTCGATTGCGGGTGCGACACGCCTTGAATCTGGCCCCATTTCCGGTCGGCCGCGGCGCACAGCAGGCTGTCGAGAACGTTGTCGTACCAGACGTCGACCAGCAGCGGCGGGGCCGGGATCGCCGCCAGCAGGGCATGGACCGGGGTGGCAGGCACGCTCTGGCGGAAAATCCCGTTGAGGATGCTCTCCAGCGTCTTGCGGTGCTTGCGCGTCTCGATGAACTGGGCGACGGCGGTCAGGTTGGAGCGGATGCGGCCGGGGGCGGCGACCTTGGCGTTCAGGCGCTGCACCAGCTCCGCCGAATTGCGCGGGATCGGGCACTGGTCGGGCGGCAGCATGGCGAAGGCGCCTGGGCCGAGATAGGGCACCACCTGCTTCGCCGTCAGGGCGGCGGCGATGTCGGCCAGCGCCGCCGCGGCATCCGGCACCGTGACGGACTCAGGATCGGTAGCAAGCGTGGTGACGGTCATGGGGGGCTCTTCCCTTCGGGTCTTCACAGATAGATCGCGGCGCCGGCACCGGTGTTGACGCTGGCGTCCTTCAGCGTTTCCACGATGAAGGCGACCTGATCCCGGGTGATCTTGCGGTGCAGCGGCAGGGCCAGCACGCGGTCGGCCGTCTTGGTGCAGACCGGGCAGGCGCCGCGGCCGGCGCGCTCCTCGCCCAGCGCCTCGATGTAGTATTGCTGGGTGTGCAGGGGCTGGCCGTAGTCGCTGGCGTCGATGTCGTGGGTATCCAGATCCTCGATGATCGACCGGCGCCCCGACGCGGTGAAGCGGGTGCCGAGATGGACGCAATAGACCATCGGGTTGACCACCTCGGCCCCCGGCCCGCGATAGGGCGGCTTGATCCCCTCGAAGCTCGCCATCGCCGCGTCGTAGAAGGCGATCACCAGATTGCGGCGGGTGAGGATTTCCGGCAGGCGCTTCAACTGCACCAGGGCCAGCGCGGCGTTCAGGTCGCTCATCCCCGCCTGCCAGGGCAGGGTACGGGTGATGACCACCGTGTTGCGGTGCTCCGTCTCGCGCCGGCGCATGTAGCGCAGCCGGTGGGCGAGGTCGCGGTCGTCGGTGACGATCATGCCGCCCTGGCCGGCCAGGAGGATGGCGGGCTCGGAGAAGTCGAAGACCGCGGCGTCGCCGAAGGTGCCGACCAGCCGCCCCTTGTAGGTGGAGCCGATGGCCTCGGTGGAATCCTCCAGCAGGGTCAGGCCCTTGGCATCGGCCAGCGCGCGCAGCTCGTCCCAATGGGCGGGGTGGCCGTTGACGTTGGCGGCCAGGATCGCCTTCGTCTTCGGCGTGACCAGGGCCGCCGCCTTCGCCGGGTTGATGGTGTGCTGCCAATAGTCGATGTCGACCAGCACCGGCGTGGCGCCGGACAGCGCCACCGCATGCTGCGCCTGATGCCAGCCGAAGGGGCTGCACAGCACCTCGTCCCCCTCGCCGATGCCATAGCCCTTCAGCATCAGCAGCGTGGCCATGGTGCCGCTCGACACCGCCACCGCATGGTCGCGGCCGACATAGGCGGCGAAGGCGTCCTCGAACGCCCGCACCATCCGCCCGTCGCTCATGCCCCCGGACGACAGCAGGCGGCCGAGCATTTCGACCTCGGCACCGGAGATGTCCGGGTCCGACAGCGGGATGTAGTCGTCAACCTCGTCGTCATCGGCGGCGGAGGGATGGGGAAGGGCTGCGGCGGCCTCGCTCATTCACTCGTCCTCGTCCCGTTGGGCGATCACGACGCCGGTGGCAAGCTCCGGCTTGTCGGTGATGAGCCAGCAGTGGTTGTTGCCGTCCACCAGATGCAGGTCGAATCCCGCCTCCTCCCGGAAGGGGTCCTCGGCCATCACCGCGGCCATGGCGCCGGTGACGGTCTTCAGGTCCGGGTTGGCCTCGCGCACGCCGCGGACCACGGCGTCGAGCTTGCCGCCCCCGGCGAACAGCCGGCCGGCCAGCGTGGCGATGCTGTCGATGCGCTCGGGGGACAGGGCCATCGGCGTCACTCCGTTCCGCGTTTCTTGGCTTCGACGGTGATCGGCAGGCGGGTGTCCGCCGGCATTTCCGGCAGGTCGAGCGTCCAGCCGTTGGCGACCTTGATCCAGCCGCCCCACAGGCCCGGCTTCTCCATCTCGACGATGGGTTCCTCCAAGTCCTTCTTGGCGACGTAGATCGTGTACTGCTCCGACGCCTTACGGATCATCACCTTCATCACCGACACTCCAACCTGTTGTTCTGGCTATCTTTTGCGTTACGCGGCGACCAACCTGGCATGCAGCGCCGGCAGTTCCGCCAGGACCGCGTCCACTTCGGCCGCCGTGGTGTAGCGGCTGAGCGAGAAGCGCAGGCTGGCGGCGGCCTGGGCGCCGCTCAATCCCATGGCGGTCAGCACATGGCTCGGTTCGTTGCCGCCGGAGGAGCAGGCGGCCCCCATCGACACGGCGATGCCGGCGCGGTCGAGCCGCATCAGCAACTCTTCGGCATCCACCGGATGGCCGCAGCCGTCGGCGAAGCGGATGTTGCTGGTGTTGGGCAGCCGGGCGGCGCCGGCGCCGTTCACGACGGTGCCCGGCCAGCGCGCGAGGATGCCCTGTTCCAGCCGGTCGCGCAGGAAGGCGGTCAGGTCCGCCTCATCGAGCCACAGCGACGCCAGCGAGGCGGCGGCGCCGAAGCCGACGATCCCCGGCACATTCTCCGTCCCGCCTCGGCGGCGGCGTTCCTGATGGCCGTGAATCAGCGGGTGGAAGGGCGCGCCCTTGCGGACATAGAGCGCGCCGACACCCTTCGGCCCGTGCATCTTGTGGGCGGACAGCGTGAGGTAGTCGACGATGCCGCAATCGACCGGCACCCGGCCGGCGGCCTGTACCACGTCGCTGTGGAACAGTGCGCCATGGGCGTGGGCGATGGCCGACGCGCCTTCCACCGGCATCAGCACGCCGGTCTCGTTGTTGGCCCACATCATGGAGACCAGCGCCGTCTCCTCCGTCACCACGGCGGCGAGATCGACCAGCGAGGGCAGGCCGTCGCGGTTCACCGGAAGGATGCTGATGCGCCAGCCGCGCTGGCGCAGGTCGCCGAACAGGGCCAGCGTCGCCGGATGCTCCACCGCCGTGGTGACGATGTGGTCGCGGCGGTGGTCGGTCTCCTCGATGACGCGGAGCGCGCCGAGGATCGCGGCGTGGGTCGCCTCGGCGGCGCTGCCGGTCATCACCAGATCGGCGGGCTTGGCGCCGATGAGGGCGGCGACCTGCGCCTTGGCCTCGCTGACCGCGCGGCGGGCGGCCATGCCGGCGGAATGGGGGCTGGACGGGTTGGCGAATTCCCCGAACAGGTAGGGGAGCATCGCTTCCCGCACCTCGGCGGCCAGGGCGGTGGTGGCGTTGTTGTCGAGGTAAATGGTCATCAAGTCGCCCCCCATCACATCACTCCCCTTCACATCACACCCCTTCACATCACACCGGGCACGCCGCGCCGCGACCCGTCGGCCGGGACGATCTCCTCCTCCAGGCAGCCGACGACGGTGCCGCCGGGGAACTCCACCAGATAGACCGGCAGGCTGCCCTCCTCGGTGCGGCCGACGCGGACGATCACGCCCGGCGTGCCCTTCGGCGCCAGGAGCGCACCGTCCGGCACCTGCGGATGGCTGCCGTCGTTGAACAGATCCTCCTGCACCGTGACCCGCAGGCCCCAGTCGTACAGCGGTTCGCGCGGCGGGATGAAACCGGGCTTGGCGGCGGCTTCGACGTCGGACATCGCGAGGCTCCTTATCGGTGGGACCGGCTGGTCATTGGGGGTCGTTGCAATGGGAGTCGATCACCTCCAGCTCGCGCGCGCGCATGCCGACGACGACCCGT
This sequence comes from Azospirillum ramasamyi, assembly GCF_003233655.1. NCBI lineage: Bacteria > Pseudomonadati > Pseudomonadota > Alphaproteobacteria > Rhodospirillales > Azospirillaceae > Azospirillum > Azospirillum ramasamyi. Next base: position 1,823,363 of record NZ_CP029829.1, on the reverse strand, counting down.
TTCTCATAGAAATCAACGGCGTAGATGTAATGCATCTGCAGATAGGTCCCGATGGAGATGACGTAGCCGACATCGCCCTCGCGGATCAGGAAGTCGCCGACCGGCCGGCCGGGATAGGTTCCGTCGTTGCGCACGTCGCGCAGGGCCTTGACCTTGAAGCCCTGTTCCAGCACCGGCGGGCCGACCAGTTCGTTGGCGTCCTCGGCGTTGCGGGCGCGTTCGCGGCGATACGGGGCGGCAGTTTCGGTTTCGGTCTCAGTCATGGCGCTGGCGCTCCGTCGGTCGAGAGGCCGCTACAGCGGCGGAAGGTCGTTGGCGATGGTGAGGCCCGCGGCGAAGCCGGCGGCGCGCTGGCGGGCGATGGCGCGCACCTCCTCCTCCGGGTCGTCGAGCAGAGGGCCGAGCTGCCCGGCGTCGATCCGCCCGGCGACGGCGAGGCGGACCATCCAATCGGTATCCTGCTGCAGGACATGCAGCTTCGACGGCGGCAGACGTTGCGCCACCACCAGCCGCACCCGCGGGCTGTCGTCCCAGGCGAGGCTGGGCAGCCAGTCCATCGAAAGGCGGCGGGCGACCTCCACCCGCACCTCCGGGTCCTCGTCATGCATCATCGCCGGCAGCATGCCGTCGGGGATCCGCCGCACCACGCGCAGCCGCACCGAACAGTCGCGGTCGCGCATCAGCGGGGCGAGGTCGGCATCCTCCAGCCGGGAGGCGACGGCGATCCGCACCTCGCGGTCGGGATCGTCGCGCAGCTTCAGCAGCAGCCGGCGCGGCAGCCGGCGGGCCAGGACCGAGCGCACCGTCTCGTCCGGGTCGCTCATCAGCCGGGGCAGCTGGAAGATCGGGGCGAAACGCGCGGCGTTCGCCCGCACTTCGAAATAGGGATGGTCGAGATGGTCGGCGGACAGATCCGGGTTCCATTCGAAGAAGCGCTGGATGCGCTTGGCATAGCGGTCCTGCACGCAGGCTTTCAGCGGCAGGCAGCGGCCGTCCAGCTTGCCGCCTGAGGGGAGGGCGGCGGTTCCGGGGTCGAGGCGGCGGTCGCGGTGGGCACAGACGGTGCAGTCCACCGGCGCGCCGCGCCAATCCAGGGATTCCAGGATGTCGTCGCTCATGCGCCGGCCTCCTCGCACTCATGCCGGTCGGCAATGGCGATCAGGCGGGCGGCGCCGAAGCGGTCGTCGGGGTCGAGCTGGCTGACCTTGCCCAGCGCCTCCCGCCCGGCATCGAGCCGGCCGGTGCGCAGCAGCAGGTAGCCGATGGCGACCAGGGCGAACAGGAACAGGCGGGGCGCGGGCTCCAGCCCGCGGAAATCGGCGGTGGCGGGGGTGACGGCGCGCCAGTCGGTGTGGTTGACGCCGAGCGCGGCCATGGCGTGTCCGATCATGCGTTCGCCATAGACCAGGGCCTGGTCGAGATCGGCCTTGTAGAAGTGGAACTTGTAATGGCCGAGATCGACGAGATGATGGCCGGGGGCGACCTCCGCCGCGCGGGCGAGATGGGCAAGCGCCGTCCCGCTGTCGGCATAGCTGGCGGCGGCCAGATGCAGGCAGCGTTCCGCTTCGGGCGGAAGATCCCCGCCGTAGTAGCGGCGGGCGAGCCAGTCCTCATCCACCTCGTCCAGCATGGCGCGGTGCTCCTGGGGTTCCCCCTCTCCCGCGGGGGAGAGGGGCGTCAACATCACGCCGGGACGCAGCAGTCGGCCGGGCAGACGGCGGCGCATTGCGGGCTGTCGAACTGGCCCTGGCATTCGGTGCACTTGGCCGGGTCGATGACGTAGGTGCCCTTCTTCAGGCTGATGGCGATGTTCGGGCACTCGGCCTCGCAGGCGCCGCAGACCGTGCATTCGGCGGACTTGATCTTGTAGGCCATGGCTCTCTCCTTGGGTGATGGGATGGCTGTGGAAAGGAAAAGGGAAGGCGTCAGGCGCGGCGGGCGGTCAGCGCCCCGGTGCGGATCACCGCGTCCTGGCCGGCGCGGGACTGGACGGCGCCCTGGCTGAGCCGCTCGGCGTAGTCCTTGAAGTAGGCCAGCGCCGATTCCTCGATGTAGTCGAAGGCGAAGCGGTCGACCGGCTCGATCCCGGCCTCGGTCAGGGATTTGGACGGGCAGCCGCCGATCCTGGCGACGAACACTGCGGTGCAGTCGTTGATGGCGGCCAGCACGCCGTCCAGCGTGTCGGCGTCGCCGGAACCGCCCTCGCAATACTGGTCGACGCGGCGATGGCCGACGAACTTGGCGCCGTTCGGGCCGACCTCGTAGATCTGGAATTCCTTGGCGTGGCCGAAGTGCTCGTTGATGCGCTCGCCGCCCTTGGTGGCGACGGCGATCAGGATCGGGTCGACCATGGTGCCGACGCTGTCCCGGACATCGGCCTGCGCGGCGGCCTTGGAGGCATGGCGGCCGGCGCGTTCGGCCTCGACATGCTCGCGGTAGCTGCGGCGGGCCTCGTCGTCATAGCCGATGTCTCCCATCGCCTCGATCTTGTCGGCGGTGAACTCCTCGCCGCGGTCCTCGCCCAGCAGGCCGACCGCATCGGCGCGGCACTGGCGGCAGTGGCGCATCAGCTTGGCGCCGCCCTCGCAGGCGTCCTGCACCACCTTCAGCTCCTGCGCGGTCGGGCCGCGCTGGCCGTTCAGGCCGAAATAGGTCCCGTGGGCGGGGTCGGAGATCAGCGGCATGATGTTGTGCAGGAAGGCGCCGCGGCTCTTCACCGCCTTGTTCACCTCCAGCAGGTGTTCGTCGTTGATCCCCGGGATCATGACGGAGTTCACCTTCACCAGGATGCCGCGCGAGGTCAGCATCTCCAACCCCAGCATCTGCTGTTCATGGAGGATCTTGGCGGCGTCCAGGCCGGTCCAGCGCCTGTGCTTGTGGAAGATCCACGGGTAAATCCGCGCGCCGACCTCGGGATCGACCATGTTGATGGTGATGGTGACGTGGTCGATGTTGTATTGCGCGATGCTGTCCACATGGCCGGGCAGGGCCAGGCCGTTGGTGGACAGGCAGAGCTTCAGGTCCGGCGCCTTCTTCTGCAGCATTTCGAAGGTGGCGAAGGTGTTCCTGCCGTTCGCCGCCAAACTGTCGCCGGGGCCGGCGATGCCGATCACCGACAACTGCGGGATTTCCTGGGCGACGGCGAGGATCTTCTTGATCGCCTGGTCGGGGGTCAGCTTTTCGGAGACCACGCCCGGCCGGCTCTCGTTCGAGCAATCGTATTTGCGGTTGCAGTAATTGCACTGGATGTTGCAGGCCGGGGCGACTGCGACATGCATGCGGGCGAAGTAGTGATGCGCCTCTTCGGAATAGCAGGGGTGGTTCTTCACCTTCTCCCACACCGCCGGATCCATGTCGGCGGGGCCGTCCGACGATCCGCAGGACGACGACGAACAGCCGGACGCCGCCTCGGGCGCTGCCGGCATCGTCGAGGGCGGGGCCAGTTCCCCCAGCCCGAAGATGCTGTCGAGCGAAACCACGTTGCTCATCATCCACTCCTTCCCTGCCGTGCCCTGCGGCACCGTTGGACGAAGTGGAGAAAAGCAAGTTCGGGGCCAGAAGCGGAAGTTCAGCGTTTACAATGGCTTGATCGGATTTGTCGGCATTGCGGACCCTGTCGTCATTGCGACAATGCCGCGACTGGCCGGGGGCATTGTCGGGGTGCCGACAAACCGGTCAGGCCAGTTCGCCCCGGAAGGCGACGACATGGTCCTGGCCCTCGTCCAGCGCCTCCGCCCCGAAGCCGATCAGGCCGCTGCCGACCAGCTTGGTCGAATCGCGGCGCAGCACCAGCGGCGGCGATCCGCCGCTGCGGATGAAGGTGCCGTTGGTGGAATGGTCGGTCAGCAGGAAGCTCTCGCGGGTGAAGTCGATCACTGCATGCTGGCGCGAGGTCTGGCGCGAGGCGATGCGCAGGCCGCTGCTGTCCTCCCGCCCGATGGTGACGCGGGGCAACGCGCGGCTCATCGCGATTTCCTGTCCGCGATAGGACAGATGCAGCGTCACCATGGCATCGCCGGCCTCCGTCACCAAGGAGAAGCCGAGCGTGGTGCTTTCGATCGCGTCGTCGGCATCGTCGGCGTCGCGGACCCGGTGGACGCGGATCGGCGCCGTCTTGCCCTTCATGGCGACGTTGTTCAGCGGTCTGGTCCGGTCGCGCAGGCCGGGCGACAGGCCGTCCACCAATGCCTGGGTCACCAGGATCTCGCCGGGCCTGGCGATCTGCTGCACCCGTGCGGCGACGTTGCAGGCGTCGCCGTACAGGTCGCCCACCCCTTCGATCACCGCCCCGTGATGGATGCCGATGCGCAGCCGCAGGCCATGCCGGTTCTGTCCGTCGATCATCGCGCAGGCGGTGCGGACGCTGTCGTCGCAGGCCGGGAAGGCGGCCAGAAGCCCATCGCCCAGGCTCTTGATGACCCTGCCGCTGTGCTCCTCGACCAGTTGGCGCAGATGGGCCAGCACCTGCTGCGTCAGCGCCGCGGCGGTGGCGTTGCCGATGCGCTCGTACAGCATCGTGCTGTCCGCGATGTCGACGAACAACAGGGCGAGGGGCTTCTCAAGCGAGGGCAAGACGGAAATCCGTTCGATCGGAAAGATGCCATCGAACCGAAGGCGCGGCAGGGTAGCATGAAACTGCGGCGGGGCGCGACGTCGCTGGCCGCTCCCCGCCAAGTTGTGGCATCCGTCAGCCGGCGCACTTGCAGCAGCGGATTCCGATCCCGCCCCATCAGGATCGGGAGCTTCGGCGGCATGGGCCGCCGCGCCGGTATCAGAACCTCTTGATCTCGATGTTGTACTTGCGGAGCGCGTAGCTGACCTGACGGGTGGTCATTCCCAGCAGGCGGGCGGCCTTGGCCTGCACCCAGCCGGTGCGCTCCATCGCCCACACCAGACGGTCGCGCAGCGGACCCGACTCCGGTTCGTCCAGCGGCAGGTCGGGAACATCGGCGGGCTGCGGCGCCGGGGCGGAGGGAATTGCAGGGGCGGCGGCGGCCGGCTGGGGAGTGGGCAGCGGGGCGATGGCGGTCGGCGGCAGCGGTTTGGACGCGCCGCAGACCGGCGCCGGATTGGCGGAACAGCCCGACGCGCAGGCCGGCCATTGTGCCCCGTTCGGCGCGGCATTCGGCGCCCCGGCGGTCGGCACCGACGGCGGCATGCCGGCGCCGGTCGCCGGCTGCGGGCGGCCCGTCGCCGGGTTGGCGCCCGACGGGTTGGTCGGAGTGCCGCTCATCGACGGGGCCAGCCCGCCGACGGCGGCCCCCATGGTGCGGTACTGGAACAGCACCGACGAGTTGCAGAGATTCATGCTGCAGGACAGGTCGGGCACGCGGATGGTGCCGTTGCGGCATTGGGTCGCCGCGCGCTCTATGCAGTTTTCCAGTTCGCGCACGTTGCCGGGCCAGGTGCAGCGGTTCAGAACTTCCAGCGCGTCACGATCGATGTCCAGGTTCAGACCGTTGTCGCGGGCGAATTTGCCGACGAAATGCTTGGCCAGCATGGCGATGTCGCCGCGCCGTTCGCGCAACGGCGGCAGGTGGATCGTCACCACGTTGATGCGGAAATACAGATCGGCGCGGAACTTGCCGTGGCCGACCGCCTCCTCCAGGTTCAGGTTGGTGGCGCAGATCAGGCGGACGTCGGTCTTGATCGTCTTCGACCCGCCGACCCGCTCGAACTCCTGTTCCTGCAGGACGCGCAGGAGCTTGGCCTGGAAGTTGGAGGAGATGTCGCCGATCTCGTCCAGGAAAAGCGTGCCGCCGGAGGCCAGTTCGAACCGGCCCTTGTGGTCCTTCTGGGCGCCGGTGAAGGATCCCTTCTCGTGGCCGAAAAGCTCCGACTCCAACAGCGATTCTGGCAGGGCGGCGCAGTTGACGCGGATGAAGGGGGCATCCTTGCGCGGCGACAGGTTGTGGATGGCCCGCGCGATCAATTCCTTGCCGGTGCCGCTCTCGCCGCGGATCAGCACGGTGGACTTGAAGGGCGCCACCCGGTGCACCTGGGCCAGCACATCGACCATGTTGGGGCTGGTGCAGACCACGTCGTTGACCGGCGCCACCACCGGCCGCAGCTCCTTCTGGACGCGGAAGGTCTCGCGCATCATGAAGCGCCGCTCCTCCGCCACCGTCCGGTGCAGGCGCACGGTCTGGCCGATCAGGTTGGCGACCATGGTCAGGAAGCGGACATCGGAGCCGAAATGGCCCCTGGGGCCGTCGTCGGAGATGCGGTCGATGGTCAGCACGCCGACGACGGTGCCGGCGGCCTTGATCGGAACTCCGACCAGCGACGCCACCTGTTCGTCCAGGTCGTCGCGCCCGCCGGAGCGGTTGTTGAACAGCGGCTCCTCGGCCAGATTGGGGACGACGGCCGGCATGCCGGTCTTCAGGATGCGGCCGCTGATGCCTTCGCCCTGGCTGTAGTCGATCTCCTGCGCCGTCGAATCCTTCGGCAGTCCCAGGGCCGCGACCAGACGCAACGCGTTGTCCTCCCCCTGGAGGTAGACGCGGCCACGGTGCATCTGCAGCTGATAGGACAAAGCGCGCAGAACTTCGCGCAGGGTCTGCTCCAAATCCAGCGACGACCCGAGGATTTTGCTGACTTCATAGATCGTCAGCAGCTCGAGGCTGGAAGATGACGCGGACTGGGCAGAACTCGGCATGGTCGTTCCCTCGCTCGGCTTGCGACCCGGCCGCGCGCCGGACGGAATGATCCGGGCATCGCAAAGCATCGGGTCCTGGCGTCAGCGCCTTGATCCCTCCCTCCCGAAAACCGCGGCGACCGTTGGTCCGGCCGCGCTGTTCGCGCCCTGTTATTGTTGATGCCCACCTTGTGGGCCGAGCCCGGCTACGGCCCGTTCGTACGCTGCCGGCTGGTGGAAAGTGTCTGTGACTACTCGCCGAAAGGCAAGACCTTTTGCATAGACTTTGTTGCGCCGCAAAATGGAACTTGCTATTTTTGGCAGATCCATCTGCCGTAAACAAATAACATACAGTTGTGTAGGGAGTTGCCCCAGGGCCGGTCGCATTACCGGTCCCGAACCGGAACACCCGGCGCGCTGGCACCGCCGCTCGCCCACGGATATGTCGAGGGGGAAGTATCTGCGCATCGCCGCTCCCAGTGCCGGAACCCTGGATGACCTGTCGGTGTCCGCGGCGGGCAGCGGGCCGGGGATTGCCGGAGGCTGGCCGGGGGAGGGCTGACCGTGCTGGTCAGCACTCATTACATGGATGCGGCCGATTACATGGATGGGGCGGAGCGCTGCCACCGCATCGCTGACACGCTTGAGTAAGCCGGGCGGCTGGAACTGCGGATCACCGCGGCGGATCCGACGCTGGAAGACGTCTTCATCCACCTGATGAACCGCAGCACCGGCACATCCGCCGAGAAACTTACTCGGTCTGGGCCGAGGTGACGCCGGTGTTCTTGTTCCACTTCAGCGTCAGCTTCGAGATCTGGCACAGGTTCAGCCCGTCCCAAACCGCCGACTCGCCGTCGTCATAGATGACCTTCATGTCCCACTTGCAGGTCTTTTCGGCCTTGGCGAAGGCAATTTCGAAGTACTCGCCGTCCTCCAGCATGTCACGGCCGAGAATGTCTTCATCCCAGCTGTTGCTTTTGCTCTCGGACACATAGATGTGCTTCAGCGGGTAGCCGGTCTTGTTGACGATCGTGAAGTCCTGCTGGCCGGCGAGCGCCGCGCCGTGCATCAGGAACAGCGAGGACGCAACCAGCAGGGCCTTGGCGGCAACGTTCTTCAAGATGATCTCCGTGGGAAAAGTAAGTTTGTGTCGAATATTGGGCATCGCAATCGACAGCCGTCAACAGTCGAGTTAATCCAAAAGTTATGTCAGCCTCTGAACGAAAGCTTGTTTTGCAAGGCTGAAACAAAACGCCGCCGCATTCTTGGTTGTGTCCTTATGACGGCGGATGGCAATCAATGATTGCTTGTGATGAAATCCGCGCCGTGCCAGCCGCATCTTCGGTCTCATTGCCGGCCGGGAGGTGCTTCAGCGCTGTTTGCCGGTTGCAAGAGGCCAATGGTCGCAAGCGTTTGGCGCGTCGGGAACTTTGTCGCGGCGCACACGATATGATACATGATGAAAACCGGCACCGGACGCCGGGCAAGATCATGACCAAGTACCGGACCGCTGCCGGTCCCGCCGGGGCGGTCCCAATCCAGGGGAAGGAACAACGCATGTCGGGATTCAAGGACGCGCCGCCGGATGACCGGTCGGAAATGACTCCGGAGCAGGAGAGCGCCATCCGCATCGTCGCCAACAACCTGCACCGTCTGAACGACGCGGTCGTCAAGGCGGTCGAGGCCGGCGTGACGGTGGAACTGATGCGCACTGCCCGCTATCACAACGAAGCCGGCAACTGGGGCGATCAGCTCACCCCGGTGATCCGTCCCGGCAAGTGAGCGCATCCGGCCGATCTCGCCGGATCTTCGACGAAAAGGCCCCATCCGTCCAGCGGGTGGCGGCCTTTTTTCGTATGCCGATAAAATTCCACCGATGACGGAAGAAGGGGTGGCGGGCGGCGGCGGAGGGCACAAACTTTCTGGGAATCCCGCCATCGATGCGAGGCCCAGCCATGCCGTCACCCGACCCCGACCGGCGCGCAGCAGCAAGCCGTGAACCCGCCAACCTCCCCACCGCCGCCGATAACGCCGCCCCGACGCCCGGCGACCTGAACACGATGTGGAAGCTGCACCGCCTGGAACAGCCGACCTTCGACGATTTGACCCGCGGCCTTTGCCTGGGCCTCGTCTGGTGCATGGCGATGTGGACGCCGATGTTCGTCAGCGCCCTGACCTGATTCCGGCAGCCGCCGGATCAGCGCATCGATCCCAAAGCGAATTCGCATTCGCTTTAAAGTTACATGACCTCATTCGCCGGTCGGGCTTCGGCCGCATGAGCGGCCGGGGCCGCCGTCGCAGTCCAAAGCGGATTGCAATCCGCTTCAAGCGCCCGCCAGGGATCTGATGCGGACGGCCAGCTGGTCGGGCGTGAAGGGCTTGGCAAGCACCGATGCGGTATCCGCCCCCATGGTCGCCAGCGACTCCGGGCTGTAGCCCGAGGCCAGCAGGACGCGCAGCTCCGGCCAGCGTTCGCGGATGTGCCGTGCCAGGTCGATGCCGGATACGCCGCGGGGCATGACCACGTCGGACACGACCAGATCGAAGTCGCGGTCGGTTTCCAGCCGTTCCAGGGCGGCCACGCCGTCCTCGGCGGTTTCCACGGTGAATCCCTCCTGGGTCAGCCCTTCCACCGTCGCCATCAGGACCAGCGGATTGTCCTCCACCACCAGGATGCGCAGCGGGCGGTGTTCGGCCGCAGGCGCCGTGGGGGCGGGGGCGGGTTCCGGCGGCTTCGCCTCGGTCAGCGGCAGGTCGATGCGGACGCGCGTGCCCCCGCCCAGCCGGCTGTCGATGCTCGCATTGCCGCCGGACTGGCGGGCGAAGCCATAGACCATCGACAGGCCGAGCCCGGTGCCCTTGCCGATGCCCTTTGTGGTGAAGAATGGATCGAAGGCGCGGGCGAGCACCTCCGGCGGCATGCCGGCCCCGGTGTCCGCCACCTCGATGCGCGCGCTGCGGGGTTCCGGTCCGGGAAACGCGGCGATGCGGATCCGTCCGCCGCCGGGCATGGCGTCGCGGGCGTTCAGAACCAGGTTCAGCACCGCCATCTCAAGCTGGACGGAATCGACGGCGACCGCCATCGGCACCGGCGCGATGTCCCATTCCAGCGCGACGTCGGCCCGGATCGACCGTTCCAGCAGGTCACCCATCCGGCGCAGGCTGTCGCCCAGATCGACCACGGTCGGATTCACCGCGTCCTGGCGCGAGAAGGACAGCAGCTGGCGGGTCAGCTTCTCCGCCCGTTCCAGCGCGGTGGTGGCGCCCGTCAGGAAGCGCTGTCCCTCCGGCGGCAGATGGCGGCCCAGCAGATGCATGTTGGCCATCGCCGCGGTCAACAGATTGTTGAAGTCGTGGGCGACACCGCCGGTCAGCTGGCCCAGCGCCTCCATCTTCTGGCTCTGGCGCAGGGCCTCTTCCAGCCTCTCGCGGTTGCGCACCTCCTCCGCCCAGCGGCGCACCGCCGCATTCTCGGAGGCGGCACGGCTGTAGGCCAGCCAGGCGATCAGCGCGAGCGCCAGTGTGGCCGGGGCGACGAAGGCGCCGTCCAGCGCCATGTTGCGCCACCAGGACCGGGTGATCTGCGACTGATTCAGCCCGTAGACGACATAGACCGGGAAATCGCCGACCCGTTTGTAGGCGAACACGCGGGCCAGACCCTGCACATGGCTGACCTCGGCGCGGAACAGCCCTTCGACCGGCTGCTTGCGGATTTCGCCGCGCAGGCCGCGGTCGGGCGGCAGGGTAGGGAGCGCTCCCGGCCCTTCCCGCCCTTCCAGCGGCGGGTAACGCATCAGGATCACGCCGTCGTCGCGGATCAGCGAGATGGATTCGTCTTCGGAACCGATGACCTGCTGGTAGAAGCTGTAGAAATAGTCGGGATTGACGATGGCGGCGATCATCCCGTCGAAGCCGCCCTCGGAACCGTCGGGGCTGCTGCGGCGCCGGCTGATGCCGAAGGTGACCTTGCCGGTGGCCGCATCCGTGATCGGTCCGGCGATGAGCAGGTCGGCGCCGTTTTCCCGTTGTTCCCGGAAATCGGCGCGGCTTCCGATATCGCTGTTGCGCGACGGGAAAACGCGGCTGGAGTTGCGCACGGTGCCGGTGGAATCGGTCAGGCCGATGGCGCCGACTTGATCCAACTCCCCCACCATGGTCCGCAGATAACGGTGCAGCGACTCCGACTCGCCGATCTCGCCCCAGCTCCGGCCTTGGACGCGCTCGTCCACCCGGTCCAGAACCTGCGCCATGGTGTCGAACACCTTCAGCACATGTTCGTGCAGAATCAGCGCGTTCTTGCGGCTGTTCCGTTCCGCCTCCCCCTGGGTCTCGCCCCGCTCGCGCCATCCGATCCCGGCGAACAGCACAAGGGGCAAGGCCACCGACACCGCCAGCAGGAGGCGAAGCAGCCGAAGGGATCCCTTGCGGTCGGTCCGGCTTTCGAGGCTGCGAAAGGGCATTGCCATCCAATGTTGGGAAACGGAGCAGGCGGCCGAGGGGCACCGCCTCAGTCACCTTGGACGATGCACTGAAGCCGGGGCAATTCCGACTTCCGGCCGGTCCGGCGTTAGGAGTCGCAGGCGCAGGCGCGCGGGAACCGCCCCTCGGTCCAGCGGCGGCGGCGGATGTCGGCCTCGTCCTCGCCGGAACGCGGCATGTTGCAGGCGGCACCCAGCAGGTCGCGCAGATGGTCGAGATGGGCGTTGGTCAGGATGGCGATGCCGGCGAAGAAGGGTTCCCGGCAGCGGGTGGCGACCCGGCTGCAGAAATTCGGCACCCAGCGCAACGGATGGCGGTCGAGGAAGCGGACCGCGTCGGCGGCCCGGCCACGGTCGAGCAGTGTGGCCAGCAACGCCAGCTCCACCGCGACATGGTCGTCGGGCAGCCGGTCGAAGGGCGGGCTGCGCAGCTCCGCCTCCAGCCCGATCCGCCAGCGCTGGAGCGAGGCGGCGGTGTCGGCCCGGAACCGCTCGTCCATCCACGCCCCTTCGGTCGGGTGGGCGCGCACGTCGCCGCCGTGGTGGATGGCGGTGAAATCGACGGCCAGCGGGATGAGGCAGTGGCGGGTGATCCGATCGGGCAGATCGCTCACCACCTCGTCCACCAGGGCGGCGGCCTGCAGGGCGTCGTCACGGTCGAGCGCCAGCGGACCGCGGCCGGCGGGGCTCGCGCGCAGCGCCGCCAGCAGGGCCGGCGTCGGCTCCTCCGCATGGAAATGAGCGAGGCGGCGCAGGGCATCGGCCGAGTCGCGGAGACGCGCGTCGTTCGCAGGCGCGGCCGGGGGGGTGGCCGTTCCAGGACATTCGGCCGTTTCGAGAACCATGCTCTCCACGCTGTTCCTCCCGGCAGTCGGGCCTGACCGGGCGTGTGCCGGAAGCGGGCCGCATGGGAACGTTGCACGAATGGGCTTCGTGTCTTGTCGGCTTTTGGCCTGGTACCGTTGGTGCGTGGTACCGTTGGCGCTTGGTGCCGTCCGCAGCCGATCGGCGGGCCGAACGTTTGCGCGATCTTGTTCGGTATCTTTACTACCAGTGGGGAGATCAATGGTCAACGCGGCGGATTGACATGATCCGGACGGCGGCGGGATTAGGCCGGCGGTTGCCTTGCGGCGCGATGTCCGGCCATATCGACGGATCCCAAACCCCGTGCAGGAGCCCGGCCGCCATGCCGCTTCCCCCCATCGAACAGACCGATGCCGTACCGGAGGTGCGCGCCGTCTACGACGACATCAAGGCGACGCGCGACGTCCCGGACGTCAACAATTTCTGGAAGATGATCGCCCACCACCCGCCGACGCTGGCGCGGACCTGGGACAGCCTGAAGGAGGTGATGGCCCCCGGCGCGCTGGATCCGCTGGTGAAGGAGATGATCTTCGTCGCGGTCAGCGTGACCAACAACTGTCAGTACTGCATCCGCTCGCACGAGGCGGCGGCGCGCCGGCTGGGCATGACCGACGCGCAGTTCGGCGAATTGATGGCGGTGGTGGGAATGGCCAACGAGACCAACCGCCTCGCCGTCGGCTATCAGGTGGAACTGGACGAGCGGCTGAAGTGAGCGGCGTCAGGCGGCCCGCCTCTGCGGTCGGGCCGCCGCCCCGTTCATGGGTGTTTCCGTAGGTTTCTCCGAACGCGTCTCCAGGCGGCGGTGCGGGAGTCCGTTGACCAGGTCGCTGCGGACGGTGAAATGGGCGATGCTGCGTCCATCCTCCAACTCCTCGCTGGCGATGCGTTCGACCCGCACCTCGACATCCCAGCCGATCTTCGCCCAGGCTTCCCGGATGCGGCGGGCAAGTTCGCGGGCGCCGCGCTCGCTGAAGCCGTCGAGCCGCCCGCCGCACGGGCCGGGATGAAAGCGGGGGTAGGGCTGGGGCATGGCCGTTTCTCCTTGGCTGGGGCGGCGCACCGGGACTGTCCGGTGGTCCGTGCAGCAAGGAATAATCCGAATTGGATTATAAGAGCCAGCGAATACCGATACCGGATCGGTATAGCCTCAGGGCTCCTGCAGGCCGACGACGGTGTGCAGGGTGTCGAGTTCCTCCAGCGGAACGGCGAATTCGCGGTCGGCAGGCCGGTATTCGCGCAGAACGACGGCGTCGGGGCTGCGGCGCACGAACTCCTTCACCAGCACCGCCTTGTTGCGCTTGACCACCACCACCCCGGCGCCCGGCGCCGGCGGCTTGTGCGGGTTGACGTGCAGCAGCTGGGCCGGCCGGAAGCGCGGCATCATCGAATCGCCGACGACATACATGGCATAGGGATCGCGCGCGTTCTTCAGATAGTCGGGTCGGGCGATCCAGTCGATCGGCCCATCCTCCAGGAACATCTCCTGGTCCACGCCGCCGCGCGCCGCCGCCCGCACCGGCATGGACGCGGCCGCCAGGACCGGTTGTGCTCCGGCCGGCGGGGTTCGCAGCAGCGCCGGCATCGCAGGCCGTGCCGGGCGCGCCGTCACAGGGGCGGCCGGCAGGTCGAGGCCGAGCAGCGCCGCCGGCTCCACGCCCAGCGGCTGGGCGAGCTTGACCGCCCAATCGACGGTCATCTTGCGCTGGCCGGTCTCCAGCTTGTTGATCTGGGGCTGGGAGGTGCCGGCCAGCTCGGCCAGCTTCTCCTGGCTCAGCCCGGCGGCTTGCCGCAGTTCGCGCATGGTGGTCATGGACCGTTCATACCAAAACGGCTTTGGAAAGTCCATCGCTTCGGAATAAATCCAGTTGCGGGCAGAAGCCGGCTTGGTCTAAACCATTGCGGCATGACGCTCGATGACTGGCTCACCCGGACCGTAACCAAGGAAGAGGCCTTCGCCGCCCTGATCGGGACGAGTCAGGCCACGGTCAACCGTTACCGCCATGGCCGCCGGGTTCCCCGTCCGGCGGTGATGGCGCGCATCGCCGCCGCGACCGGCGGGCAGGTGACGGCGAACGACTTCCATGGGCTGGCGGGGGAGGGCTGAGGGCATAGCGGGCGCAACAAAAAAGGCCCTTTCCCATCGGGAAAGGGCCTTTTCCGTGAAGCTGCCGCTCGTTACGAGAACAGGCTCGACACCGACCGCTCCTCGCTGATGCGCATGATCGCTTCGGCGAGCAGTGGGGCGATGGTCAGCTGACGGATGTTGCGGGACACGCGGACCGCCTCGGTCGCCTGGATGCTGTCGGTGGTGACCAGCTGTACCAGCGGCGAGACGGCGACGCGGGCGACCGCACCGCCGGACAGGACGCCGTGGGTGCAGAAGGCGTGGACCGACTTGGCGCCGGCTTCCATCAGCGCGACGGCGGCGTTGCACAGCGTGCCGCCCGAGTCGACGATGTCGTCCAGCAGGATGCAGCGGCGGCCGTCGGCGTCGCCGATGATGTTCATCACCTCCGACACGCCGGCGCGCTCGCGCCGCTTGTCGATGATGGCCAGATCGGCGTCCAGGCGCTTGGCCAGCGCGCGGGCGCGGACCACGCCGCCGACGTCCGGCGACACGATGGTGACCTCGCCGATGTTCTCGAAGGACTGGCGGATGTCCTTCTCAAAGACCGGGGCGGCCATCAGGTTGTCGGTGGGGATGTCGAAGAAGCCCTGGATCTGGCCGGCGTGCAGGTCCATCGTCAGCACGCGGTTGGCGCCGGCCTGGGTGATCAGGTTGGCGACCAGCTTGGCCGAGATCGGCGTGCGCGGGCCGGTCTTGCGATCCTGCCGGGCATAGCCGTAATAGGGGATGACCGCCGTGATGCGCCGGGCCGATCCGCGCCGCAGCGCGTCGATCGTCACCAGCAGTTCCATCAGGTTGTCGTTGGCCGGGAACGAGGTCGACTGGACGACGAACACGTCCTCGCCGCGCACGTTCTCCAGGATCTCGACGAAAACCTCCATGTCGGAGAAACGGCGCACGCTCGCTTTCGTCAGCGGCACGCCGAGACAGGTGGAGATCGCCTCGGCCAGCGGACGGTTGCTGTTGCCGGCAAGCACCTTCATCGGGGTCGGCTCTCTTTGCAGGGAAACGGCTCAAGGCACGTCCGCCGCTCGCGCGCCGCCGCCCCTTGAAAACGGGGCGGACCATAACAAAGGGCCGTGCCTATGTAAACGTTCGATGACGGTGGAGGCTTGTCCCATTGGGGAATGCCGATCTGCGCGGGCGGCATGACCGAGGCGCGGCGGCCGCCCGTTCGGGCCGGTTCAGTTCTGCAGGACGATGGCCGAAAGGCCCCGGCCGTAATCCGGTTCACCCCGAAGGCAGGAGCGGCGATAGCTGAAAAAGCGGTCCTCCTCCGCCACCGTGTCGTTGGGGCAGCGCTGGATCACCGTGACGCCGGAGTCACCCAGCCGCCGGGTGACGTAGGCGGCCAGATCGAACAGGAAATGGCCGGGTTTGCGGGCGGGGGCGAAATAGTCGCGGTTGCGCGCATCCTCCTCCTCGAACGGGGCGGGGAATTCCGGCCCCACCTCGTAGGAGCGCTGGGCGATGCAGGGACCGATGCAGGCGACGATCCGGTTCGGCTTGGCGCCCAGCTCCACCATGCGGGCGACGGTCGCCTCGATCACCCCGGCCCGGGCGCCCTTCCAGCCGGCATGGGCCGCGCCGATCACGCGGGCCTTGCTGTCGGCGAACAGCACAGGCGCGCAGTCGGCGGTCAGGATGCCCAGCGCGATCCCCGCCCGCCGCGTGGCCATGGCGTCGGCCTTGGGCGCCGTTTCCGGCGTCCAAGGCTCATCCACCACGACGCAGGTCGGGCTGTGGACCTGATGGCAGGTGACGAGGTTCTCGGGCGCCACCTCCATGCGGGCCGCGGCGCGGGCGCGGTTCTCATGCACCGCCGCCGGTGAGTCGTTGGACCCCAGCCCGCAATTCAGCGAGGCGTACAGCCCGGTGGACACCCCGCCGGCGCGGGTGAAAAAGGCGTGGCGGATATGAGTGATGTCGTTCAGCGCGCCGAGTGTGATCACGAACGCCGTCCTTCCCTGTTCTGTGGCTCCCGCATGCCCGACAGGGCAGGGGGCCGCGATGCACGGTCCGCCCGGTTTCTCGCGATGGCGGGATTGGTGCTCTTGTCTCCGACCGCTGGTCTGCGCCCGGCCGTCAGAAGCCCGCCGGCGGAGAGGCGTCGGTGAAGGCTCCGGGCGTGGCAAGCGCGACCAGCTTGAACAGCCTGCCCATTTGCGCAGGGTCGATCAAGCGCTCCAAAGCACTTTGGATATCCTTGGCCTGGGCCGGGGTAGCCTTGCCCGCCAGGGAAGACGCCCGTTGGTGGATGCCCAATCGGGTCAGCCATTCCCCCTGCTCGACCGGGCCGAACGACCGGGCCCCGCCTTGCCGCGCCGCCGCGGCGATGGCGGCGAAATCGACATGGGCCGTCAGGTCGGCCTCGCCGGGCGCCTCCAGCACCGGGGCGAAGGCGTGGCGGCGCAACGCCTGAAGGGTGTCGCCCACCGCCGGACCCTGGGCATAGCCGTAGTCGATCACCAGAGCGGCGCCGGGGGCCGCGGCCAGCCGGGCACCGATAAGCCGCGCCACCGCCTGCGAAGCGGGAGAGACCTCGACCACGCTGCCGTCGGGCGCGTCGCGGAGCGGGTCGGGCACCAGCCTGCTGCCGGAACTGCCGAACGCCTCCAGCACGAAGCGGAAGCGCGGATCGGATTCGGTGCTGTCCGGCGCCAGATCGACCAGCCGCTCGAACCAGCCATGGTTCGTCTTCTGCACCTGACGGATCGGCAGGGCGTCGAAGAATTCGTTGGCGATCAGGATGGTCGGGCCGTCCGGCACATCCTCCAGCCGGTCGTGCCACTGGATGGCGTCGCCCAGAATGGGCTGCAGCGTCCGGTGCTGGCGCTCGCGCAGGGCCGGGCTGGTCTCCACCAGATGGACGATGGCGTTGTCGCGGAACAGCGGGAGCACGGCGGCGGCCCGCACTGCGTCTGCCATCAGCGTGCCGCGGCCGGGACCGAGCTCCACCAGATGGAAGGGGCCGGGACCGCCCAGCCGCGCCCAGCTGTCGACACACCACAGGCCGACCAGCTCGCCGAACATCTGGCTGATCTCCGGCGCGGTGGTGAAGTCGCCGCCGCTGCCGAACGGGTCCTGGCGGATGTAATAGCCAAGGCGCGGGTGGCCCAGAGCCTCCGCCATGAAGGCGCCGACGCTGATCGGGCCGTCCATCAGGATGCGGCGGGCCAGCAGCCGGGCCAGCGTCTCCTCCCCGGCCTTCTCCGCACCAGCGTTCCGGGCCTCCGGGCTCTCGTCCTCCGCCATGGCGTCAGGCCGGCAGCGGGTGGCGCCGGCCGCGCAGGACCAGCCACAGGCCGACCGCGACCATCGGCAGCGACAGCAGCTGTCCCATCGTGGCGCCCACGAACAGGAAGCCCAGCTGCGGGTCGGGCTCGCGGAAGAACTCCACGATAATGCGCGACAGGCCGTAGCCGATCAGGAACAGCCCGCCGACCGTGCCCGGCCGGTGGCGCAGCTTCGGATTGCGGATGGCGATGGCGAGCAGCACGAACAGCACCAGCCCCTCCAGCACCGCCTCGTAAAGCTGGCTGGGGTGGCGCGGCACCTGAAGCGGATCGCGCGGGAACACCATGGCATAGGCGAAGTCGGGCGCCGCCCGGCCATACAGCTCGCCGTTGATGAAGTTGGCGATGCGGCCGAAGA
Organism: Azospirillum ramasamyi; assembly: GCF_003233655.1. Taxonomy (NCBI): domain Bacteria; kingdom Pseudomonadati; phylum Pseudomonadota; class Alphaproteobacteria; order Rhodospirillales; family Azospirillaceae; genus Azospirillum; species Azospirillum ramasamyi. Next base: position 1,805,602 of record NZ_CP029829.1, on the reverse strand, counting down.
ACAGCCCGATCGGCGTGCAGGCGGCGATGATGTCGCCGAAGACGAAGGGGGAGATGCCGCGGCGCCAGCAGAACAGCCCGATGGCCGTCAGCACGCCGATCATGCCGCCATGGAAGGACATGCCGCCGTGCCACACCTGCAGCGCGTCCAGCGGGTGTTCCAGATAATAGGGCAGGTTGTAGAACAGCACATAGCCCAGCCGCCCGCCCAGGATGGTGCCGATCACCGCCCAGGTCAGGAAGTCGTCGAAATCCTCCGGCTTCGGCCGCCGGTCCGGGTCGAGCCGCGCCAGCCCCAGGCAATAGCGCCAGCCCAGCACGAAGCCCGCCAGATAGGCCAGCGCGTACCAGCGGATGACGACGGGGCCGACGGCGAAGGCGACCGGATCGATGGTGGGAAAGGCGACGACGGGCAGGGCGGCGAACATGGGAGCTCCGGTCAGCGGTACGGGTCGGGCTGCGACAGGAAATCCTGCACATAGCGCCGGACACCCTCTTCCAGCTCGGTGAAGGGCTGGTCGAACCCGGCGGCGCGCAGGCGATCCGTCGTCGCCTGCGTGAAATATTGGTATTTGCCGCGCAGATGCTCGGGCATGTCGAAGTACTCAATCCGGGGGGGCAGCCCCAGCGCGGCGAAGGTGGCCAGCGCGAGATCCTTGAAGCTGCGCGCCTTGCCGGTGCCGACGTTGAACAGGCCGCCGACCTCGGGATGGTCGTACAGCCACAGCATCACCGCGACGCAATCGTCGACGTAAATGAAGTCGCGCAGCTGGCCGCCGTCCTCGAAGCCGTCCTTGTGCGACTTGAACAGGCGCGCCGGCTGGCCGGACGTCAGCTGCGGATACAGCTTGGCGACCACGCTCATCATGTCGCCCTTGTGGGCCTCGTTGGGTCCGTAGACGTTGAAGAACTTCAGCCCGGCCCATTGCGGCGGCAAGAGGTCGCCGGTGGCGACGGCACGGGCGACGCGGCGGTCGACCAGATGCTTGGACCAGCCATAGGCGTTCAGCGGACGCAGCCGCGCCAGCCCCTCGCAGGATCCGTCATCGTCGAACCCGGCGGACCCGTCGCCGTAGGTGGCGGCGGAGGAGGCGTAGATCAGCCGGCAGCCGCGCCAGGAACACCAGCGCCACAGGTCGAGCGTCAGCGCGACGTTGTTGGCCACGATCTTGTCGACGTCGCGTTCGGTGGTGGCGGAGATGGCGCCGAGATGGAAGACGGTGTCGATCTCGGCCGCATGCTGGTCGAGGAAGGCCATCGTCTGTTCGGGCGGCACCAGCGTCGCGACCTCGCGCTTGGCGAGGTTCTGCCACTTCTCGCCGTCGCGGAAGCGGTCGATGACCGCCACGTCGGTGATGCCGCGCGCGGCCAGCGCCGCGACAAGGTTGGACCCGATGAAGCCGGCCCCGCCGGTGACCACGATCATAGCGCTGCCCGCTGTTGCTCGACGCGTTTCGTGGGGACTTATAGGCGGGCGGGGCGGTGGGGGCAAGGTTGGGGGAGTTCAGGCGGGCGATGCCCCCTCCCTGACCCTCCCCCGCTCTCGCGGGGGAGGGCTGAGAGCGGGGAGGCTAGCTGGGGGTCGAAGCCGAACCTTACCGCGCCGCCCGGTTTGCGGCGCTCACCAGCGCCCGCAGCGAGGCGGTCACGATGTCGGCGTCGATGCCCACGCCGAACAGCGTCTTGTCGCCGGTCTTCACCTCGACATAGGCGCAGGCCTGGGCGTCCTCGCCGGAGCCGATGGCGTGCTCGCGGTAGTCGACCACGTGCAGGTCGGTGTCGCAGCCCTGGCGCAGGGCGTCCAGGAAGGCGTCGATCGGGCCGTTGCCCTTGCCCTTGGTGGTGATGATCTCGCCGTTGCGGCGCATCACCACGCTCATGGCGCGGGCGCCGGAGTTCGGGCCGCGCGGCTCGGTCGAATGCTCGACCAGTTCCAGCGGGCTGTCGGCGCCCAGATATTCGGCCTGGAAGGCGGCATGGATGTCGGCGGGCGACAGTTCCTTGCCGGTCTCGTCGGCGACGCGCTGGACGACCTTGGAGAATTCGATCTGCAGGCGGCGCGGGATCTGCAGGCCGTAGTCCTTCTCCAGCACATAGGCGATGCCGCCCTTGCCGGACTGGCTGTTGATGCGGATCACCGCCTCATAGCTGCGGCCCAGATCCTGCGGGTCGATGGGCAGGTACGGAACCTCCCACTTGCCGGTGTTGGACTTGGACAGCGCCTTCAGCCCCTTGTTGATGGCGTCCTGGTGCGAGCCCGAGAAGGCGGTGAACACCAGTTCGCCGGCATAGGGATGGCGCGGATGGACCGGCAGCTGCGTGCAGTACTCGGAGATGCGGACGATCTCGTTGATGTCGTCGATGTTCAGTTCCGGATCGACGCCCTGGGTGAACATGTTCAGCGCCAGCGTGACGACGTCGACGTTGCCGGTGCGCTCGCCGTTGCCGAACAGGGTGCCTTCGACGCGGTCGGCGCCGGCCAGCAAGCCCATCTCCGCCGCGGCGACGCCGGTGCCCCGGTCGTTGTGCGGGTGCAGCGAGATGATCGCCGATTCGCGGTTCTTCAGGGTGCGGCAGAACCACTCGATCTGGTCGGCATGCACGTTGGGCATCGACATCTCGACCGTGGCCGGCAGGTTCAGGATGACCTTGTTGGCGGGGGTGGCGCCCCAGGTCTCCATCACCGCCTCGCAGATCTCGACCGCGAAGTCCAGCTCGGTGCCGGTGAAGCTCTCCGGCGAGTATTGCAGGACGATCTCGGTCTCCGGCGTCTCGGCGGCCAGCTGCTTGACCAGCTTAACGCCGGCGACGGCAATGTCGATGATGCCCTGGCGGTCCAGCCCGAACACCACGCGGCGCTGCAGTTCCGAGGTGGAGTTGTACAGGTGGACGATGGCGCGCTTGGCGCCCTTGATGCCGTCGAAGGTGCGGCGGATCAGTTCCTCACGCGACTGGGTCAGCACCTGGATGGTGACGCCGTCGGGGATCTTGCCCTGCTCGATGACCTCGCGGCAGAAGTCGAAATCGGTCTGCGACGCGGCCGGGAAGCCGACCTCGATCTCCTTGAAGCCCATGCGCAGCAGCAGGTCGAACATCGCGCGCTTGCGGTCCGGACCCATCGGCTCGATCAGCGCCTGGTTGCCGTCGCGCAGGTCGACCGAGCACCACATCGGCGCCTTGTCCAGGGTGCGCGACGGCCATTGGCGGTCGGTCAGCTTCACCTGGGGGAAGGGGGCGTATTTCGACGGGGACTTCGGCAGGGTCGGGATGCCAGCGTTCGTTTGGGTCGCGGTGCTCATGACGTCGTTCGGCTCCAGTGGCGGCCCCGGATCAGGTCTTCTGTGCGGCCGGGGCGGCGGATCGGATTTTGAAAGGCGGAGGGACCGGCGAGGGGTACGGCCGCAGAGCCGCCGGACGTGGCTCAGCGACCGTCGGTAAGTCGCAGTCCCGGCCCCGGCCGGGCGACGCCGCTTTCGGCGCCTTTGCAAACATCGCTCATGGAACAGACACTTCGACCGATGGAAATGGTGTGCGAACGCGACAAACCCGGACGCTTAAAGCGCCGGGCCGAGAAGTCGAAGAAGGGCGTTCTTGCGGTCGATGCAGGTCATAGGGCGCACTCTGCGCAGGTGCGGCAACGCTGTCAAGCCCGGAGTGGCGGGAAACGGACTGCGGGATACGCAAACCATAGCCCCGCTCATCCCCAGATCAGCTGATACAGAGTCGGCAGCAGCAGCGCCGTCGCCAGCCCGTTCAACCCCATGCCCAGTCCGGCGAAGGCGCCAGCCACTTCGTTGACCTGCAGGGCGCGGGCCGTGCCGATGCCGTGCGCCGCCACCCCCATGCCGAATCCGCGGGCGCGCCAGTCCTTCACCCGCACGAGGTTCAGAACCCAGGTGCCGAGGCTGGCGGCGACGATGCCGGTGATGATGACGAACACCGCGGTCAGCGACGGCAGGCCGCCGATCTGCTCCGACACGCCCATGGCGATGGGGGAGGTGACGGATTTGGGCGCCATCGACAGGATCGTCGCCGCCGAACCGCCGAAGGCCCAGACCAGCGTCACCGCGCTCAGCGCCGAAGCGGTCGAACCCACCAGAAGCGCCACGACCAGCGCCAGGGCCGAGCGGCGGACCTCCTGGAACTGGTTGTAGAGCGGAACGGCCAGGGCCACGGTGGCCGGACCCAGCAGGAAATGGACGAACTGCGCACCGTCGAAATAGGTGCGGTAATCGATGCCCGACAGGCTCAGCACCCCGGCGATCAGCAGGACCGCGATCAGCACCGGGTTCAGGATCGGGCGCCGGCCCAACTTCTCGAACAGCCAAAGCCCGCACTGGTAGGCGACCAGGGTCAGGGTCAGCCCGGCCAGCGGGCTGGCCGACAGATAGACCCAGATCTGATGAAGGTCGTCGCTCATGCCCGGTCGCCCTTCGCGGGCTCATCCACCAGCCGCGGATCGGTGCGGCTCAGCAGGAAGGCCATCAGCTTCGCCGTCACGGCGATGCCGATCAGGGTGCTGCCGAACAGCGCGATCACGATGGGCAGCGCTTCCGTCTCAAGGCGGGTGGCATGGACCATCACGCCGACGCCGGCCGGCACGAACAGCAGCGACAGATGCCGCAGCAGGCCGCCGGCCGTTTCCTGCAACGGGGCCGGCACCCGGCCGCGCAGCAGAAGGCCGGCGAACAGCAGCAGCATGCCCAGCACCGGGCCGGGGATCGGCAGATGCAGCAGGCGGGCGGCCAGTTCGCCCGTCAATTGGCAGACCAGCAGAAGCGTCAGGGTTCCGAGCATCGCGGACTCCGGAGGAAGGGGCGCTGTCCGTCCTTCTACCGCAGTGGCGAAGCCGGCGGGCTGCATTCCGCGAATGCGAGCGTCGCGAATCGGCGATGTGGCGGCTTGGCCGCCGAGGGGGCCTTACTGAAGCCTGCCGCGGGAATGGTTGCCGCGGTGGACGACGGATTGCGCCTGCACCGTCACTTCCTTCTTGCCGAACAGGCGCAGGAAGATGGCGTTGACGGTGGCGTGGGCGCTGACCGTCAGTGTACCGGCCGCCGCGTCCTCCGCGATCGTCAGGGGCGACAGGTCCGCTCCCAGGAAACCTCTTGGATAGGCGTTGTCGAAGAAGCTGCGGATGTGCCCGTCGCGCTGCGAGTCGAACATCACCCGCCCGCCGGCCAAGGCCGCGGCATCGACCGCGTGCGACAGCCGTGCCTCCACCGCAAAGCTGCGCAGGGCGTCGAGGGTGCAGCCGGCACCGAGCACCGTCGGAATGGCAAGGATCAGACCAACCACCAGTAGCAGGTGGCGACCCGTCCGCCGGTCTTCGTGCCCGCCATAGGGCAGGGGACGATAGACCAAAGTCATTGCCGGCCTCCCAAGGAATTGCCTATGCGGAAAGGAGTGTTGTCGCTGGATGAGCTACTCTTAGCATTATCCGGCAAGCAGGCAAACCAGGAAATGCAACAGAGCGATAGCAAAAGTTCGGCTTGGAGTTGCCATGTATTTTACGCAAAGGCGGTAATCCGTGTTTGCGCACATCGCAACAAAGGGTAGCTCGTTTGATGTATGGCGAAAAGCGTGGACTCAACTTTTGAGATCGCCCGTGAAACGCGATCCGTTTGTGTCAAAAGCAAGACAAACCGTTTGGTTCCCGCGTCGTTAAGAAATCGTTGACCATTTTCTCCGGTAGGCTGGCGCCGCTCGTCGATTCCACATTTTCTTCCTGCCGGAGCCAGTCTGCGATGCCGCCGTTCCGTCCGTTCTTCCGCAGCCGAGCGAATCGTTCCTTCCTTGACCATGCGCTGGCCGTGGCGGTTGTGGCGCTGCTGATGCTCGGCCTGTCGGGCGAGGTCAGGGACGCCCTCGCCGACCTTATGGTGCAGGTGGAGGACGCAAGGGCCGCGCTGCTGGCGCGCTGAACACGTGCGTCGCTTCTCCGTTTCCCTTCCGCCCGCTAGAGTGGGGCATAACGAGGGGGAGGCGGCCCGATGAGGGGCGGCGTTTGGCGCGTGGCGATGCTGGGGCTGGCGGTGGCGGCGGCCACGCTGGTCTTTCTGGGCGTGGAGATCACGCAGCTGGCGGCGGAGGACCGGACCGCCTTCACGCGCGGCCTGACGATCTGCGGGATCGGCCTGTTGGCGGTTTGGTTCGTCTTCTCCCGCCTTGCCCGCCATTTCAGCGACCTGGAACGTCTGGCGGACCGTCTGACCGGCGGGCGCAACCGCATCGACCTCGAACCCTGGTCGGGCGGGCGCGGCGGCGAGGTCGGGCGCTTGGCCGAGGCCGCCGCGGGGCTGGTCCGGGGCGGGGAGCCGCCGGGGGGCGACGGGCCGTTGACGGATGGTCCATTGGGGCGCGGGCCGCTGGGCGGCGGACGCATGGACCGGGCGGTCCGCGCGGCGCTGCTCCTCACCGACGACCCGTTACTGATCGTCGACGAACTGGGGCGGGTGGAGCGGCTCAATCCCGCCGCCGCCCGGCTGTTGGAAATCGAGGAGGGCGCCGACATCGGCAAGGCCCTGATGCGCGACGATCTGGCCCGCGCCATCGAACGGGCGCGCGGCGGCGGGGCGCCCGTCTCCGCGGTGCTGCGCCGGACGGAGGAGGGCGAACTGTCCGCAAGGCTCGTCGATCTCGGCCTTAACTCCGGGGTGATGCTGTCCTTCCCCGCCCGCGGCATGGCCAATGGGGCCGGATTGACCGGCAAGCGAGCGCTCACTCTCCGACCGGCCCATCCCGCCGCCCCCTTGGGGGACGACGAACCGCTGGCCGCGCTGCCCTTTGTCGCGCTGTGGGTGGCGACGGCGGGGGGGGAGCCGCACGGCGGTCCGGTCATCGCGGTCGGCACGATCCGACTGGTGGGAACGCGCATCTTCCGGACGGTGTCGCTCGCCCTTCTGATCGACCCCATCGATCCGGTGTCGGATGAGGCGGCCGCCCGTCACGGCATCGGCACCGCCATGGTGGCGGGCGAGCGTCCCTTCGCCGCGGTCTGGCCGGCGATCCAGGATGCCCTGCACAACTGCATCGCCGTCGGCGTCGGCATCGATCAGGCGCTCGCCGCACTGGCGCGGTCCGCCGCGCTGGCGGGCATCGCCGAACCCGCCCTGCCGCAGGGGCTGGACCTCGGCGCGCTGGCGGCGGCGCTTGATCCGGAGCTGGCCGGCGCGTCCCCCGAGCGGCTGGCCAGCGCCTTCGGCCTGCCACGCCGCCCGCGCAACGGTCCGCAGGGAGAGGCGCTGGCCGTGGCGGAGCTGGCGGCTGCGCTGTTCACCCGCCTGACCGAACGCGGTGTCCTGACCCAAGGGCAGGCGCGGGCGCTGGTGGCCGGTCGCGCCGTAGTGGATGCAGCAGCAAGGGCGGATGCGGCGGGGACCGATGCAGCGGGGCCTCCGGCGAATCCTGAACCGCAGGCCTAATTCACGTCCTCGGCCAGCCGGAAGCCGCTGACCGACAGGCGGGTCTCCGGTCGCAGGCAATGCCGCGTCCACGGGCCGGCGTGGTCGAAGGGGGTCAGGCAGCTGCCGCCGCGCAGCACCATGCGGTTGAGGGCGAGCCGGCCGTTGACCGCCTCGTCCGGGCCGCCGGAACGGCGATAGCCGGGATAGGTGACGAAGGGGTCGGCGGTCCATTCCCACACGTCGCCGCACATCTGCCAGGGGCCGGTGCCGTGACAGGTGCCGCTGCGGGGGTGGCGATGGCCGGTGCCCAGCAGGTTGCCGATGCTGTCGCAGCCGGCGGCGACCGTCTCCCATTCGGCTTCGCGCGGAAGGCGCTTGCCGGCCCAGCGGGCATAGGCGTCGGCCTCGTACCAGCTGACATGGCAGACCGGCTCGTCCGGGGCGAGCGGCTGCATGCCGTAGAGGGTGAAGACCCGCCAGCCGGAAACGCCTTTCCGGTCCCCGCCCTGCCCGTCGCTTCCGCGCTCCCAATAGAGCGGGGCGCTCCAGCCCTCCGCCCGTGCGATCTCCCACCCTTCGGACAGCCAGAGCGAGCGGTCGCTGTAGCCGCCGGCCTCGATGAAGGCCAGGAACTCGCCACAGGTGACCGGGCGGGCGGCCAGACGATAGGGCTCCAGCCAGACGCGGTGGCGCGGCGCCTCATGGCCGAATCCGGGCAGCGGGGCGGAGCGGCCGACCTCCACCAGCCCGCCGGGCTGCTCCACCCAGCCGTCGGGCGGCGCTCCGGGATACGGATGGTCCGGGGCCGGCTCATAAGCCGGGCGCAGCGGGTTGGACCACAGGGCGTGCTTGATGTGCAGGAGCATGCGCTCCTGGTGGCGGCGTTCGTGGGCGATGGCCGTCGCCAGCGCCGCTTCGACCGCGTCCCACAGCCCATCGTCGACCTGTTCGATCAGATGCAGCACCGCGGCGTTGATCTGGTCGCGATGGCGCATGATCTCGGCGACGCTCGGGCGGGACAGCACGCGGGGCGGAGCGGGGGATCGCTCACCCTGCGGGGCGAACAGGTCGAGGAAGACGGGATCGCAGGGGCGGTAGCCCGGGCTGAAGGGCATCAGCACCGCCACCTCGAACAGCCGGCTGGTGTGGGCGAGGTGCCATTTCGCCGGGGCGCCGTCGGGGACGGTCTGGACCATCAGGTCTTCAGGCGTGAGGTTGGCGACCAGTTCAGCCGTGCGGGCGCGCGTTTTCTGGAAGCGTGTCGCGAGAGCCTGCCGCCGATCGTCCTCCGGCACGGTCGCACCGGGGTCGGCAAGCGGGCCTGCGGACGGGATATGATGCGTGTCGGGCATGATCGCTCCCTCCGGAGTCGGTTACCGTCCGAAGAGTGTCCGCCCAAAGCGCGGCATTTGGAATACATGCATCCGAGGGGTGGCAGTCGCCGCAAATAGCGGCAGCGACCGGATGCCGCACCGGCCCCGGTGCGGAAAGTGCGTAACCGTGAAGCCAAAACGAAAAGGCCGCCCGGAAAGGCGGCCTTGTTCATTCGAAGCACAGCTCAGTGTCGGTCAAGACTTACTTGATCTTGGCTTCCTTGAACTCGACGTGCTTGCGCGCCACCGGGTCGTACTTGCGGAACGACAGCTTCTCGGTGGTCTTCTTCGGGTTCTTCTTCTTGACGTAGAAGAAACCGGTGTCAGCCGTGCTCACCAGCTTGATGAGGACGGTGTTCTGCTTGGCCATGATCTCGATCCCGACAAAAAATCCGTGCCCCGCCGGCCCGGCGGGGCGGCGTCGTAGCGGCGGAAAATACCGTCTGACGCCGCAATGTCAAGCCCTATGGACGGCGAAATCGATGTCCGATCTCGATTGCCACAGGGCCCGGCTTTCTCATGGCCGGACTCAGCGTTCCGCCACCGTGTTGACCAGGGCGCTGGCCACCGCGCGCTGGTACAGCGCCGGCTCGGACAGCAGCCGCATCGCGACCTTCAGGTCGAGGTCCGGCTCATGCTCCTTCCAGGGGCAGGCTTCGCGCAGGGCGCTCAGCGCATGCTCGTCGTCGGCCGCCTTGGAGCGCCAGCTGGCGATCTGCGCCGGGCGCAGCCGCCCCTCGCGCAGGTCGGACAGCAGGGAATCCGGATCGTGCTGGCCGGCGCGGCTGGTGCAGACGGTGGGCTGCACGCCCTGGCGGTGCAGGGTGTAGCCGGCCGGCGTGTAGATGCGGCTCCAGGTCAGGAACAGCTCGCCGTCGTTGGGCAGCCGGGTGACGGTCTGGACGCTGCCCTTGCCGTAGCTGGAGGCGCCCACCACCACCGCGCGGCCCGAGTCCTGCAGCGCCGACGCAACCACCTCGGCGGAAGAGGCGGAGCGGCCGTCGACCAGCACCACCAGCGGCAGCCCGTCCAGCAGGTCGTCGGGGGTGGCGTCGAAGCGCTGGCGGCTTTCGGGGTTGCGGCCTTCCGTGGAGATGATCCGGCCGCGGCGCATGAACAGGTCCGCCACCGCGACCGCCTGGTCCAGCAGCCCGCCCGGGTTGCCGCGCAGGTCCAGCACCATCCCGTTCAGGGTCGGGCCGGCGGTCCGGCGGATGGCGGTGACCGCCGTCCGCAGGCTGGAGGCGGTGGTGGCGTTGAAGCGGTCGAGCTTGACGATGCCGACGTCGCCGGACAGCGAATAGGTGATGGTGTTGGGCACCACCCGCTCCCGCCGCAGCGGCAGGCGGCGCGGGGCGCCGTTGTCGCGGGCGACGGTCAGCGTGACCAGGGTGCCGGTCGGGCCGCGCAGCCGGTCGCGCATCTGGGCCGGAGTCATCCGCGTGGTCAGCTCGCCATCGATCGCCAGAAGCTGCTCGCCGTCGATGAGGCCGGCGCGTTCGGCCGGGCTGTTCGGCATGATGTCATGCACGGTCACGCGGCCGTTGGCGTTGCTGTCCAGCGAGAGGCCGACGCCGCCATAGCCTTCGCGCTGCGCCCGCTCGCTGGTCGCGCGCTGGACGCCGGAATAGCGGGAATACCCGTCGAGATCGGCGGTGACGCCGTCGAAGACCACCTGGTACAGCCGTTCCGGCGTCGCCTTGGAAAGAACCGGGGAGTGGCTGCGCGCGCGGTCGATGACGCGGGTGGTCAGCGCCGCCCAGCCGCCGGCGTCGGCGTCAGGCGCCGCCCCGTACTCCGCGGCCAGGGTGCCCGACACGTACAGGCGTACGGTGCTGCCGGCGCGCTCCACCGTCACGGCGGGATCGAGCGCGCTCAGGCCCTTGAGGCCGTCCATGCCCAGGCGGTTGAAGGACACGGAGTCCAGATACACCTCGGCGATCTTGCCGAAGCCGACGGCGAAAACCTGCTCGCTGACCGGCGGCGGGGCGCTGGCCGGAAGGGATTGGGTGGGTGCCGCGGCCGCGGTGGAGGCGAGCAGCGCCGCGGCCGAGAGCAGGAGGGCGGAATGGCGGATGGAGCGGCGCAGGCGGCGCGCCAGGCTCGGCATCGTGGGAGTCCGAATCGGGGACATGCGTGACGGTACGGTGTGATCGCACGCGCTGTGATCGCAATTGGCCATGGGGCGAACCGCGGCCTCCCTTTCCTACAGCCGGACCGGACGAGGATGGTGCCGATCCCGGATGGGGGATAGATACACCTTCGTTCAGTGGGGTGTGCGGGACAAAATTGCGGACCGATTTGCAATGTTGCGGATTGTCCCGGCCTGTGTCGCCAAGGCCACGCTTGTGTCGTGCGGCGGGGGTAAACCCTTGGCTTTGCCACGAGTCCGCCACCAATTCGCCACACTGCTTAAGCGTTGCCTTAAAGCAACGGTATCGGCTGGAGACCCGCGCTCACTCCGAGTCGGCCAGCCGGAAAAGCATGCTGCCGCTGACCGGATCGGCCTCCACCAGCACCACCTTGACCGGGCTGCTGAGGCGGTATGCGCGGCCCGTACGCTGCCCGACCAGGGCGTGAGCCGCCTCGTCATGCTCGTATCTGTCGTCGGGCAGGGTGCTGGCCGGGATCAGCCCGTCGGCGCCGCTCTCGTCCAGCCGCACGAACAGCCCGAATCGGCTGACGCCGGCGATGCGGCCGCTGAAGCGCTCCCCCACACGGTCGGCCAGGAAGGCGGCTGTGTAGCGGTCGACCGCGTCGCGTTCGGCGGCGGCGGCGCGGCGTTCGGTTCCGGACAGATGCTCCCCGATCTCCGCCAGCCGGCCCAGCGTCTCGTCGTCCAGCCCGCCGACGCCCAGCCCCAGGGTGCGGATCAGCGCCCGGTGGACGATCAGGTCGGCATAGCGGCGGATCGGCGAGGTGAAATGGGCGTAGCGGTGCAGGGCCAGCCCGAAATGGCCGATGTTGTCGGGGCTGTAGGCGGCCTGGGCCTGGGCGCGCAGGATCACCTCGCTGACCAGCGGCGCGTGCGACGTGCCCTCCACCTTGCGCAGGATGCGGGTGAAATGGCTGGGCGTCAGGTCGGCGCTCTTGCCCAGGGGATGGCCGATGTCGGCCAGGAAGCCGCGCAGCGCCTCCATCTTGTCCATCGAGGGCCGGTCGTGGATGCGGTAGAGGCCGGGCATGGTGTGCCGTTCCAGCACCTCCGCCGCCGCGACGTTGGCGGCGATCATGAACTCCTCGATCAGCCGGTGGCTGTCGTGGCGCTCCCGCACCGCGATCTCGGCGACCCGGCCGCGCTCGTCGATGCGGACACGGCGTTCCGGCAGGTCCAGCTCCAGCGTGCCGCGCCTGGCACGGGCGGCGGCGAGCCGGGCATAGGCGCCGAACAGCGGGGCGATCACGTTTTCGGCCAGCGGCGCCGTCGTCTCGTCCGGCCGGCCGTCGTGGCACTCCTGCACCTGTTCATAGGTCAGCCGCGCCGCCGAGCGCATCAGCCCGCGGACCAGCCGGTGCCGGATCAGCGCGCCGTTGCGGTCGATCCACAGGTGGAAGGCGAGACAGGCGCGGTCCTCCCCCGGCCGCAGCGAACACAGCCCGTTCGACAGCGCTTCCGGCAGCATCGGCACGACGCGGTCGGGGAAATACACGGAGTTGCCGCGCTCGTAGGCCGCGCGGTCGAGCGCCGATCCGGGGCGCACGTAATAGGATACATCGGCGATGGCGACGATCAGGTGCCAGCCTTCCGGGTTCTCCGGGGCGCCGTCCGGTTCCGCCCACACGGCGTCGTCGAAATCGCGGGCGTCGGCCCCGTCGATGGTCACCAACGGGATGTCGCGCAAATCCTCCCGCTGCATCAGCGCCGGCACCGCCGCCAGTTCCGCCTCGCGCAGGGCCGCGTGAGGGAAGACGGTGGGGATGGCGTGGGCGTGGATGGCGATCAGGCTGAAGGCGCGCGGCTCGTCGGTGGAGCCCAGCCGCTCGACGACGCGGGCCTGCGGCTGGCCGGCACGCCCGGCCGGCAGGATGTCGGCGAAGACGAGGTCGCCGGCTTCGGCGTCGCCGCGGTTGGGCGGCAGCACCAGGAACTCGGTCTTGTGGCGGCGGTCCGTCGGCAGGATGCGCCCGCCATCGGCGCTCGGCCGGTAGACGCCCAGGATGCGGCCCTCGCGCTCACCATCGATGCGGCGGATGACGCGCGCCTCGTAGAGGCGGTCGTTGATGCGGGCCAGCTTCGCCAGCAGCGTGTCGCCGACCGCCAGCGGCTTGTCCTCGCCCCGCGATTTCCGCTCCGGCAGCAGGAAGATGCGCGGCGGGGCGCCTTCGCCGGTCCAGGTCAGCGGCCGGGCCGACAACTCGCCGTCGGCGTCGACGCCGGTGATCAGCAGCACGGCGACGGCCGGCAGGGCCTGCGGCGGGGCCATGCGCTTGTTGCGTCCGCGCTCCACCGCTCCGTCCGCCTCCAACTCGCGCAGCAGATCCTTCAGCATTTCGCGGTCGGCGGAGCCGGACAGCTTGAAGGCGCGGGCGATCTCGCGCTTGCCGACGGGGGTGGTGCTGGACCGGATGAAGGCGAGAATGGCGTCCTTGCCGGGGAAATGGCTGTCGGTCACTGGGCGGGAAGTCCGTCGGTTCTTGTCGATGCTACGGCTATATAGGGATCAGTCCGGGTTGGCGTCGCCGGAACTCGTCGCCCATGGCTTGCCGGCCATCGCGCGGATGGCGTCGCTGCGCTCCAGCGCCTCGCGGAAGCCGGCGAGCGGAAAGCGCACCTCGGTCTTCTCGCCGGCCGGCGACTGGCCGACGATGGAGACCTCCGGCGCCGGGGCGATCCGCTCCACCATGCGGCGGTTGATGTCGGGATCGGTCACGGCGCAGGTGTTGGTCTCGAACCGGTAGGGGTTGCAGGGGGAATCGGGCTTGAACACCGCCCGGTCGGACCAGACCCGCACCATCCTGTCGAGATCCAGCGAGTCGGCGGACACCCGAAAACGCAGCCCCTCGCGCCATTTCTCGGTCGAGCGCAGCCAGACCAGCCGGGCGGTGCGGTCATTGGTGCCGCGGGCGATCAGTTCGCACTCCACTTGCCGCGTGGCGGTCCAGAGCTGGCAGTAGAGCTTCCAGCTTTTGAACGTCTCGTCGAATTCCTCGAAAGGCCTGTCGTTCGCCATGGCCGCCGGAATTGCGCCGGCAGAGAGCGCGGCCAGCATCGCCAGGGCGAGGATCGGGCGCTGTCCGTGGCGGAGGGCGGGCATGGGATTGTCCTGTAGGGCTGATTGAAACGGGTGGGGGTCTAGCCTGGCAAGAAGCCCAAACCCTCACTCCCGCCGCTCGGCCCGCCGCCGCAGCAGATGGTCGGCCAGCACGCAGGCCATCATCGCCTCGCCCACCGGGACGGCGCGGATGCCGACGCAGGGGTCGTGGCGGCCCTTGGTCAGGATGTCGGTGTCGTTGCCGGCGGTGTCCACCGTCTGGCGCGGCGTCAGGATCGAGCTGGTCGGCTTGACCGCGAAGCGCACGACGATGTCCTGCCCGGTGGAGATGCCGCCCAGGATGCCGCCGGCATTGTTGGACAGGAATTGCGGCTGGCCGTCCGGGCCCATGCGCATCTCGTCGGCGTTCAGCTCGCCGGTCAGTTCCGCGGCGGCGAAGCCGTTGCCGATCTCCACCCCCTTCACCGCGTTGATCGTCATCATCGCGCAGGCGAGGTCGCTGTCCAGCTTGTCGTAGAGCGGATCGCCCAGGCCGACCGGCACGCCGGACGCCACCAGCTCCACCACCGCGCCGACCGACGATCCGCTCTTGCGGATGCCGTCGAGATACTCGGCCCATTGGACGGCGGCCACCGGGTCGGGGCAGAAGAAGGGGTTGTTGTCGATCTCCGCCCAATCCCAGCGGCTGCGGTCGATCTTGTGCGGGCCGATCTGCACCAGCGCGCCGCGAACCCGGATGGCAGGGCCCAGCACCTTGCGCGCCACCGCGCCGGCGGCGACCCGGCAGGCGGTTTCCCGCGCCGAGGAACGGCCGCCGCCGCGGTAATCGCGGATGCCGTATTTCTGCCAATAGGTGTAGTCGGCATGGCCGGGGCGGAATTTGCCGGCGATGTCGCTGTAGTCCTTGGAGCGCTGGTCGGTGTTCTCGATCATCAGCGAGATCGGGGTGCCGGTCGTCTTGCCCTCGAACACGCCGGACAGGATCCTCACCTGATCGGGCTCCTGACGCTGGGTGGTGTAGCGCGACTGGCCGGGGCGGCGCTTGTCCATCCAGGGCTGGATGTCGGTTTCCGCAACGAGGTCGATCAGCGACGGGCAGCCGTCCACGACGACGCCGATGGCCGGGCCGTGGCTCTCGCCCCAGGTGGTGAAGCGGAAAAGCGTGCCGAAGCTGTTGCCGGCCATGGTGACATCCTCCCGAAACGAACCCGCGCCTGAATGTTCACAGTTGTGAAAACGCGCGCGTTTCTTGCGGCCTTTCGGCGGCAAGGTCAAGGAAGCGATGCGCTGATTTTAAGGGGAGGTTTTAAAAGGGGGAAATGGTGCTGCCAGAGAGGATTGAACTCTCGACCTCTCCCTTACCAAGGGAGTGCTCTACCACTGAGCTACGGCAGCGCCAGATGCAGGCGCCTGAAGACAAGATCGGGGGAATGGTGCTGCCAGAGAGGATTGAACTCTCGACCTCTCCCTTACCAAGGGAGTGCTCTACCACTGAGCTACGGCAGCCCCGATAACCGATCATCGCCGGGGCGATGCGTCCGGGTGAGGCGTCCAGGCTTGGCCGCCCCCCGAAGTGGCGCGGGTTATGCCACAGGCTTTTGGGGGATGCAAGCGCTTAAAATCACATTGCCGCTCACTTTTTTCCGCGCCTGGAACGATCCTCGAAATCACGCCTGCGTCGCGGCGGGCGGAAGCACCGCTTCGGCGCGGAAATCGGGCACGACGGTGCCGAGGATCGACAGGACGCGCTCGCCGTCTCCGGCCCGCGCCGCCGCTTCCAGCTCGCCCACCGCGCGGTTGACCAGCGCATAGTCGATCAGCCGGGGGGAGGCGAGGAAGACGCCGTCGGCCTCGGTGCGGCTGGGCGCCTCCGCGGCGGTCAGGATTTCCTCGAACAGCTTCTCGCCGGGACGCAGGCCGGTATAGGCGATCTCGATGTCCACCCCCGGCCGGTAGCCGGCCAGCCGGATCATCTGGCGGGCGAGGTCGGCGATCTTCACCGGCTCGCCCATGTCCAGGACCAGGATCTTGCCGCGGTCCTCGGCGCGGGTGGCGCCGTGGGCCGACGCCTGCAGCACAAGCTCCACCGCCTCGCGCACCGTCATGAAATAGCGGCGCATGTCGGGATGGGTGACGGTCAGCGGCCCGCCCTGCGCCAGCTGCCGGGTGAACAGCGGCACGACCGAGCCGGACGAGCCCAGCACGTTGCCGAAGCGCACGGTCATGTAGCGGGTGGCGTGCTCCGCCCCGTCGCGCGGCGGCAGCACGTCCAGCGCCTGGCAATAGGTTTCGGCGAAGCGCTTCGCCGCGCCCATCACGCTGGTCGGGCGGATCGCCTTGTCGGTGGAGATCAGCACCATGGCGAGGCAGCCGGCGGCGCGCGCCGCGTCGGCCACGTTGCGGGTGCCGACCACGTTGGTCAGCGCGCCCTCGCACGGGTTGGCCTCCACCAGCGGCACATGCTTGAGGGCGGCGGCGTGGAAGACCAGGGCCGGGCGCTCGTCCTGGAACAGACGCATGATGCGGTCGCGGTCGCGGACGTCGGCGATCACCGCGCGGGTGTCGAGGCCGGGGAACTTCTCCCGCACCTCCATCTCGATGCTGTAGAGGTTGAACTCCCCGGCATCGAGCAGGATCAGCCGTTCCGGCCCCAGCGCCGCGATCTGGCGGACCAGCTCGCTGCCGATGGTGCCGCCGGCGCCGGTGACGATCACACGCCGCCCGCCGATCAGCCCCGATATGGCGCCGCGGTCCAGCACCGCCTGCGGCCGGCCCAGCAGATCCTCCAGCGCGATGGGACGCACCTCCACGCCCTTGCCTTCGCCCAACGCGGACTTGAACTCGGTCAGGCTGGGCAGGCGGGACATGACCAGCCCCAGCGCCTCCGCCCGGTCGAGCAGGCTGCGCAGGGTCGATCCCTTCAACTCGGCATTGCCCTTGGTGACGATCAGCCGCTGCGGCCGTTCGCCCTTGCGCTCCAGGGTCTGGACCACCTGTTCGAGGTCGTCGGGGCCGCCCAGCACCGGGACGCCGCGCACGGCATGGCCGATGCGCCGGCCCTTGTCGTCGAGGATGCCGACCACGCGGTAGGCCGACTGCCCCGGCTGGTCGAGCGAGCGGATGAACAGCTCCGCCGCGTCGCCGACGCCCAGCAGCAGGACGGGGATGCGCGGCACGCCCTCCACCGCCTCGGCCCAGCTGAAACGGCGGTCCTTCAGGAAGCGGTAGCCGAAGCGCGGTCCGCCGAGCAGCAGCATCTGCACCAGCCACAGGATCGGCGGCAGCGAGCGGGGCAGAAGTTCGGCGCGCGTCAGCAGGAACATCGCCAGCACGAAGCACAGCACCGCCACGGTGACGGCGCGCACCACCTGCATCAGGTCGGGGATGGAGGCGTAGCGCCAGATGCCGCGGTAGAGCCCGAACAGCACGAACACCACCGCCGAAACGCCGACCAGCACCGGCAGCGCGATGGCCAGCGCATCGAAATAGAGACCGAAGGCGGAACCGCCGACCCGCAGATAGAGCGCGACGACCAGGGCCACCCCGGTCATCACCAGATCATGCAGGAACACCAGGGATGCCCGTGCGGACGGGATGCGCATGCCGCTAAACCTTGTTCTTTCGTTCGGCAGCTGGAGCCTGTGACGGCGGATCCAGCCCGGAAATCAGCCGCGGGAAGCTTTGAACCATTCCGCCGTGGCGCGCAACCCGGTCGCAAGGTCATGCGGCGGGCGCCAGCCGAGCCTGTCGCGGATGGGGCCGTCGTCCACCGTCAGCGTGCCGGCCAGCCGGTCGAACACCGCCCGCGTCCCGGTCAGCGTCGCGCCCAGCGCCATCAGCCCCTGCGGCACCGCGACCAGCCGGGCCGGGCGGCCGAGCGCGGCGGCGATGGCGCGCACCAGATCGGCGGTCGACAGCGGCTCCCCATCCTGGACCAGGAAGGTCTGCCCGGCGGCGTCGGGATGCTCCAGCACCGTCACCACGGCGTCGGCGAGGTTGCCGACATAGATCAGGCTGCGGCGGTTGCGGATGCCGCCCAAGGGCAAGGGCAGGCCGGCCGCCACCAGCTTCAGCAAGGCCCGCATGTTGCCGGCGGCGCCGGGGCCATAGACCAGCGGCGGGCGGATCACCGCCACCTCCATGCCGGTGCGGGCCGCGATCTCCGCCAGCGCGCGCTCGGCCTCCAGCTTCGACACGCCATAGGGGCTGTGCGGGTCGGGCGTCGCCGCCGCGTCCAGCGGGGTGGGGCGGCTTTCGTCCACCATCGCCTTGATGCTGCTGAGGAAGACGAAGCGCTTCACCCCGGCCGCCGCCGCCTGTTCGGCCAGCCGGACGGTGCCGGCGGTGTTTACGCGGCGGAACTCCGCCAGCGGATCGGATGCGGTGTCGCGCATCACATGGACGCGGGCCGCCATGTGGATCACCGCGTCCATGCCGGCGAGTGCGGTGGTCCAATCGGTGTCGGGGCCGATGTCGCCGACGACGGCCGGCTCCCACGGGCCTTCGGCGGCGGTGCGCAGGGCCGCGCGCACCTGATGTCCGTGGGCGGCCAGCAGCGGGACGGTGTGGCGGCCGACGAAGCCGGTGGCGCCGGTCAGGAGAACGCGCATGGGCGGGAGGGTCCGGGCTTGGTTCGCATGGTGGATTGAACGACGATCTATTATCCGGTTTGGCCAGGTTGCGCCACGGCGCAAAGTCTCACGCCCCTTTTCCGGCTTTCAGTCGATGAAGGGAATGGCTATAAGCTGGTCAGGGACGCGTAAATAAGGACGCTACCAAGACATGTCACATCTCGTGGACGATGCAAATGATCGGCACAGCCGGATCATTATCGTCAGCTTTAATTGCGCCGACTTCGTCAATCGCGTCATTGGCTGTCTGCTCGACCAGACCGATCCCGCTTTCGAGGTGGTGATCGTCGACAACGCCTCGAAGGACGTCGACGGCATCGCCCTGCCTGCCGATCCGCGGTTCCGCATGATCCGGCTGGACACGAATGTGGGCTTCGCCAAGGCCAACAATGTCGGCGCCGCCGGTGCCGCCGTTCCCTGGATCGTCACGCTGAACCCCGACGCCTTCCCGCGCCGCGACTGGATGGAGCGGCTGCAGGCCGCCGCCAGCGCGCAGCCAGACGTGGCGATGTTCGGCTCGACCCAGCTCTTCTCGCACGATCCCAATATGATCGACGGCGAGGGCGACCAGTATTCCATCTTCGGCTTCGCCTGGCGGGTCAATTACCGGCGCATGCTGAAGCCGCCCTATTACAGCGGAACGGTGTTTTCGCCCTGCGCCGCCGCGGCCATGTACCGGCGAGACCATTTCGAGGCCGTCGGCGGCTTCGACGAGGATTTCTTCTGCTATTGCGAGGATGTCGATCTCGGCTTCCGCATCCGGCTCAACGGTGGACCGGCGGTCCAGGTCGGCGACGCGGTGGTGGAGCATGTCAGCAGCGGCGTGTCCAAGCAGTACGGCACCTTCGCCCAGTATCACGGCGTCCGCAATCTGGTGTGGACCATGGTGAAGAACATGCCGCTGCCGCTGTTGCCGCTGGCCTTCGCCGGCCATGCGCTGCTGGTGGTCTATCTGGTGGTGCGCAGCCTGGGCAGTGACCGCACCGGCGCCATCGGCCGCGGCATCCGCGATGCGCTGCGCGGAATGCCGCGCATGATCGCCAAGCGCCGCGCCATCCAGCGCGACCGCAAGGCCACGCTGGGGCAGGTCGCCCGCATGATCGCCTGGAACCCGCTGCTGCTGAAGACCCGCGGCCGGCCCGGGCTGCGGAAATCGCACAGCTCAGACCAGCCGCCATCCGTGGGTGTTGAAAAAGCGTAGGGCGGAGCGGGCGAACATCCGTATATGCGCGCCGCCCTTGCGTGCGGCCTTGCCGCCGAAATGCACCATGCGCACGTCCGGCACATAGGCGATCTCACCCAGCGCCATCGCCCGGCGCGACAGGTCGAAATCCTCGAAATACAGGAAATAGCCGTCGTCGAAGCCGCCCAGCCGGGTCAGCGCGTCGCGCCGGAACAGCATGAAGGCGCCGCTGACCTGCTCCAGCCCGGTGACGACGGCGTCGCGGGTGACGTCGCGCATCTCGTAGCGGTCGAGCCGCCGGGCGAACATCCGCTTGACCGGGGCCGGGGCGAAGGCGCGCAGGCCAAGATCCAGAACGGTCGGCCGGCGCTTGCACAGGAACTCCTGCTCGCCCGACGGGCCGAACACCTTGGGCGTCAGCAGCACGGTGCGCGGGTGCGCCTCCATATAGCGCCAGCCCGCCAGCAGCGCGTCCGGTTCCAGCAGGATGTCGTAGTTCAGGATCAGGTGATAGGGCGCGTTGCCCCGCCGGATGGCGAGATTGTGGCCGGCGCCGTAGCCGACATTGCCATGCCCGGCGATCAACGTCACCGGCGGCCGACCGCCCTCCGCATAACGGTCGAGCAATGGCCGGAAGGGAGTGGACGCCGCGTCGCTGCCCTTCGGCGCGCCATTGTCGACGATCCAAAGCCGGGTCTGCACCCCGGCCGCCTCGGCCAGCCGGTCGGCGGCGGCGCCGATGGTGTCGAGGGAGCGGGCCAGAAGCTCCGGGTCGGGATGGTAAAGGACGACCGACAGGTCGAGGAAAGCGGAGGTCATGGGGGTCAGGCCTTCGACATGCGCGTCAGCGTCGCCAGCAGCAGCGCGACGGCCACGGCGCCGGGCACGAGCGTCCAGGCGCCGAAGCTCCCGGCGGCCAGCGCCGCGACGACGAGGACCAGGCTGTAGCCGACGATGGTCAGCACCACGCGGTCATGCCGGCCGACGCCCCTGGCGGCCTTCTGATAGAAATGCTCGCGGTGGGCCTGCCAGATCTTCTCGCCGCGCAGCAGCCGTCGCAGCAGCGTGATGGTGGCGTCGGTCAGGTAATAGGCGGGCAGGATCAGCGCCGCCGCCCAGTCGCCGCGCGCCGCCAGCGAGGCCAGAAGGAAGGCCAGTATATGGCCGAGCGGGATGCTGCCGACATCGCCCATGAACATGCGGGCCGGCCGCCAATTGTGGGTCAGGAACCCCGCCGCCGCCCCGGCCAGCGCCGCTCCGGCGACGCCGGTCAGCCCGAAATCGCCCATGACCAGCGATACCAATGCAACGCCGCCGCCGATCAGGATCGTCTCGCTGCCGGCCAGCCCGTCGATCCCGTCCATGAAATTGTAGAGGTTGACGAACCACAGCCACAGGAAGGCGGTCGCCGCCCGGTCCAGCCCCCAGGGCAGCCAGCCCTGCCAAACCAGCTGGTCGGACGGCAGCGCCAGCAGCCCGAAGGCCACCGCCAGCGCCTGCACCGCCAGCCGCAGCAGCGGCGACAATTCGCGCCGGTCGTCCATCCACGACACCCCCATCAGCGCCAGCGTCCCCAGCAGCACCGCCGCCGTCTCCAGCGGCCGTCCGAAGGCGATCCCGGCGATGGCGAAGACCGGCACCACCGTCAGCATCACCGCCCAGCCGCCGCCGCGCGGGGTGGGAGCCTGATGGCTCGACCGCTCGTTCGGGATGTCCATGATGCTGCTGGCCAGCAGATAGCGCAGCACCCGCGTCGACAGGTACCAGCCGACGGCCAGACACAGCAGGAAGACACCGATCAAGGCGGTCGAGTAGGCGGTGGGGGTCATGGTGGCTCGGGACGTGGAGGAAAGGGGAGGGTCAGAGCTTGTGGTAGCCCTTGTACCACTCCACGAAGCGGGGCAGGCCGATCTCGATGGGGGTTTTCGGTTCGAAGCCCAGCACCTGGCGGCTCAACTCGATGTCGGCGGCGGTTTCCTGCACATCGCCGGCCTGCATCGGTTCCATCACCTTCACCGCCTCGCGGCCGAAAGCCTGCTCCAGCACGCCGATGAAGCGCATCAGCTCCTCGCACCGGTTGTTGCCGAGGTTGAAGACGCGGTGCGGGGCGCCGGTTTCCGCGTCGACGGGGGCAGGGCGGTCGAGGGCGGCCAGCACGCCGGCGACGATGTCGTCGATATAGGTGAAGTCGCGCTTCATCTTGCCGCCGTTGAAGACGCGGATCGGCCGGCCGGCGGTGATGGCGTCGGCGAACAGCCAGGTCGCCATGTCCGGCCGGCTCCACGGGCCGTAGACCGTGAAGAAGCGCAGGCCGGTCATCGGCATCTGGTAGAGATGGCTGTAGGTGAAGGCCAGCATTTCCGCCGCCTTCTTGGTGGCGGCATAGACCGATACGGGGCTGTCCACCCGGTCCTCCACCGAGAACGGCTTCTTGCGGTTGGCGCCGTAGACGGACGAGGTCGAGGCATAGACGAAATGCCGCAAGCCGGGCATGCGGCGCGCCGCCTCCAGCAGCGTCACCTGTCCGGTGACATTGGCGTCGACATAGGCATAGGGATTCTCGATGGAATAGCGGACGCCCGGCTGTGCCGCCAGATGGACCACGCCCGTCACGTCGGTGAACTGCGGCCACAGCCCCTCGACCGTCGCGCGGTCGGAGATGTCGGCCTTGAGGAAGCGGAAGCCGGGCCGGCCGGTCAGCCGGGCGAGCCGCGCCTCCTTCAGGGCAACCGCGTAATAGTCGTTCAGGTTGTCGAGGCCGAGCACGCTCTCCCCGCGGTCCAGCAGAGCGGCGGCGACATGCGATCCGATGAAGCCGGCGGCACCGGTGACGAGGATGGTCATGGTCTCAAGGCCCTTATGACGATGGTCCGCCGGTCTTATGCCCCAGCGGCGGCCGGGGCGCCAGCCTCCATCCACGACCTTTCCGTGACCGGTTGGCACGCTTGACAGGCGCTCCACGCTGCCGGTCTACTGCGCGACCGCGACACATCAGGACCGATGGGACCATCGATGCCCCCGAAGAAGAATCCGCTGAACCTGAACCCGCTGCAGCTGCGCACCCTGACCCTGCTGCAGGAGCTTGCCCGCCTGGAGAACAAGCCGGCCGAGGACGAGGAGGGTGGCTTCCAGATCACCGCCCTGCCGCATGCCCATGGCAACCATTTCCATCTCGGCCATTCCGTCGTTTCCGCCAAGGACGCCACCGGCCTGCAGAACGACGCCGTCTGGACCATCCTGGAGCGCAAGGGCATCGTGAAGCGCACCCCCGGCGCGGCGATCCTCACCGCGACCGGCGTCGCGTATGACACCGGCCTGCGCGACCAGATCCTGCACCAGTCCAACCACTGAGGCCGGCCGCCGAGGCCGGTCGCGGAGCCGCTCCGATGGACGACACCGCCGAGACGATGAAGGAAGCGCCGCCGGCCCCGGTGAAGCCGAAGCCGGCGGCGACCGCCCGTGACGAACGCCTTGCCGCCCGGTTGCGCGAGAATCTGCGCAAGCGCAAGGAGCAGGCGCGGCAGCGCGGGGAGTGAGTGGGCGTTAAACCTTCACCCTAACCCTCCCCCGCCCAGCTCTCGCACAAAGCCTCGCTTTGTGCTGACGCGACAGGCGGACCGCGGGTCCGCTGAGAGCGGGGGAGGTTAGGTGGGGGGCTGACCTCCCCAAAATCCGCAGGATCCCTAAGCCAAGTCCTTCCTGAACCAGATCTGCCTGTGCCCCGGCGGATAGCCTTCCATTTCCGCCCACACCGAATAGCCCTGCTTCGGGTAGAATCCCGGCGCCTGGAAGTCGTAGGTGTAGAGCCGCGACCAGCGGCAGCCGCGCAGGCGCGCCTCCTGCTCCGCCGCCGCCAGAATCCGGCCGCCCAGGCCGCTGCCGCGGGTCGATTCGTCAACCCACAGCAGGTCGACATACAGCCATTCCCAATTGGTGTAGCCGACCAGCCCGCCCTTCAGCGCGCCGTCCGCATCGCGGGCGACGGCCACCAGGTCGCGGCGGTCATAGGGACGGCCGAGCGACGCCTCGTTGTAGTCGCGCAGGCCGTCGAAAATTCCGGCCAGGTCGGCCGGGGCGGGGGTGTCCGTTACGGACAGGGTGAAGCTCTGGATCATGTCGGGCAGCTTAACCGTGGCGGCGGGCAAGACCAGCGCCGTGATAAAGAACCGTCCATGCGCGTCGAGCGGCCTCGCTTTCCTTGAGCGCCGCCGCGTGCTCGGCTACAAACCAGCCTTCACGACCCCTCCATCCAATCGATACGCCAAGGAGTACCCCCGCGATGGGCATCATGCCGGACAGCTGGATCCGCGAGATGGCCGAGACCAAGGGCATGATCGAGCCCTTCGTCGAGACCCAGAAGCGCGAAGGCGTGATCTCCTACGGCGTATCGTCCTACGGCTACGACGCCCGGGTCGCCGACGAGTTCAAGATCTTCACCAATGTCGACAACGCCATCGTCGACCCGAAGCGCTTCGACGATTCGAGTTTCGTCGACCGCAAGACCGACGTCTGCATCATCCCGCCCAACAGCTTCGCGCTGGCCCGCACGGTGGAGTATTTCCGCATTCCGCGCGACGTCCTGGTCATCTGCCTGGGCAAGAGCACCTATGCCCGCTGCGGCCTGATCGTGAACGTCACCCCGCTGGAGCCGGAGTGGGAAGGCCACGTCACGCTGGAGATCTCCAACACCACCCCGCTGCCCGCCAAGGTCTATGCGAACGAGGGGCTGTGCCAGTTCCTGTTCCTGAAGGGCGACAGCGTGTGCGAGGTGTCCTACGCCGACAAGTCGGGCAAATACATGGGGCAGAAGGGCGTCACGCTGCCCCGGCTCTGAGCGCTTCTACATCTGAACGCCTTTTTTCGAAGGCGTATCCGCGAAAGAAACAGGTCCATGGACAAGATCCGCATCCGCGGCGGCCGCCCGCTGAACGGCTCCATCACCGTTGGTGGAGCCAAGAACGCCGCCCTGCCGCTGATGACGGCGTCGCTGCTCACCGACGAGACGCTGACGCTGACCAACCTGCCGATCCTGGCCGACATCAACACGCTGTGCAATCTGCTGCTGCAGCACGGCGTGGCGATCCACATGGCCGGCGCCGGCGGCGATTGCGCCGGCCGTGCCGTGGACTTCACCGCGCGCGACGTCACCAACACCACCGCCCCCTACGATCTGGTCCGCAAGATGCGCGCCAGCGTGCTGGTGCTGGGTCCGCTGCTGGCCCGCTGCGGCGAGGCCAAGGTGTCGCTGCCCGGCGGCTGCGCCATCGGCGCCCGTCCGGTCGACCTGCACATCAAGGGTCTGGAGGCGATGGGCGCCGACATCCGGATCGAGGCGGGCTACATCGTCGCCAAGGCCTCGGCCGGCGGTCTGCGCGGTGCGGAATACGTCTTCCCCAAGGTGTCGGTGGGCGCGACCGAGAACCTGCTGATGGCCGCCACGCTGGCCAAGGGCACCACCATCCTGGTCAACGCCGCGCGCGAGCCGGAAGTGACCGACCTCGCCGAATGCCTGGTCAAGATGGGGGCGAAGATCACCGGCATCGGCACGGACCGGCTGGTGATCGAGGGTGTGGACCGGCTGCACGGCGCCCGCCACATGGTGGTGGCCGACCGCATCGAGACCGGCACCTACGCCATGGCCGCGGCGATCACCGGGGGCCGTCTTGACATCATGAACACCCGTCTCGATCTGATCAAGGCGGCGGTCAAGGCGCTGGCTCCGGCCGGCGTCGCCTTCGAGGAGATCGAGAACGGGATCCGCGTTTCGCGCGCCAACGGCGAACTGCACGGCGTCGATGTGATGACCGAGCCGTTCCCCGGCTTCCCCACCGACCTTCAGGCCCAGATGATGGCCCTGATGTGCACGGCCAAGGGCGCGGCGATGATCACGGAAACGATCTTCGAGAACCGTTTCATGCACGCGCCGGAGCTGACGCGCATGGGCGCGCGGATCACGGTCCACGGCTCGTCGGCCCTGGTGCGCGGTGTGGAGAGGCTGACCGGTGCGCCCGTGATGGCGACGGACCTGCGCGCTTCGGTGTCGCTGGTGCTCGCCGGGCTGGCGGCGGAGGGGGAGACGACGGTCAACCGCGTCTATCACCTCGACCGCGGCTATGAGCGGGTGGAGGAGAAGCTGGCCGCCTGCGGTGCGGAGATCGAACGCATCCACGGCGGCGACGAGTAAGCGGCGGGGGCGCCCCTCCCGCCATCCCATTGAGGCTGGCCTTTCCCGAGAGGTGCCCCCGATCATGACGGCCATCACCCCGATCCGCCTGCGTGCCGAAGACGAGGAGGACCTGAAGGTCGTTTCCGCCTGTCTGCAGGACGCCATCCTGCCGGTCGGCGACATGTGCTTCCAGCCCGACGAGAAGCGGTTCGTCATGGTCGTCAACCGCTTTCGCTGGGAGGCGGCCGACCAGCCACGTCCCGGCCCGACCGCCGACGACGACGATCTGGCTCCCTATGAGCGGGTCCATTGCGGCGTAAGGGTGGAGGGGATAACCGGGGCGAAGCTGCGCGGCTTCGACCTGAAGGACCGCGGCCGGATGCTGGAACTGCTGTCGATGGAGACGGTGGAGGGCGGAGTCGCCCTGCATTTCGCCGGCGGCGGCTGTGTCCGCCTGGACGGACCGTCCTGGCGCATGTTGGTGGAGGATCTGGGCGAGCCCTGGCCCACCGGCTGCAAACCCTGCCATCCCGACGAAACTACTCCCGACCGGACCGCCTGACCGGTGCCGCATGAATGTCGGGCGGCTTGGCGGAGCGCCGGTTCAGCGCTCCGCGACCTGGGCGTCGCCGTGCAAACGGCGGATTACCTCCTCCGCGGTCTTCTTGTAGGTGACGGTATCCTCGGCATCGCCCGGCGAAAGCTGCGAGCGGTGGACGGTGAAGAAGCGGTGGCCGACGTCCAGCATGCCGCTGGCCTCGACCAGGATGCTGTCGTCCTTGCTTTTGGCGGCCGGGGAAACGGAAACGATCTGGCCCAGTTCCTCGCCGAGCAGGCCGGTCACCTCGACGCCGACGAGGTCGTCACCGCTGCGCGGATCGGCGGCCCGCGCCGACTCGGCATGGGCAAAGGATAGGGTCGTCGCCAGCGCAAGGCCGGCCAACATGGTCTGGAACCGCATGAGTCGGGCTCCCATCGCTGCTGATGTGTGGCTCGTATGTCACAATCAACATGGGAATTGCGGGACAGTTCCCAGGGAACCATCCAGGGGTAATCCGGTTGCTGCGGTACGACCTTCCGCGAAGGAGAACCCTCCATGGCTAAGAAACTCGACGGGAAGACCGTCGCCGTCCTCGCCACCGACGGCTTCGAACAGGTGGAACTGACCGAACCGGTGAAGGCGCTGCGCGACGCCGGCGCCACGGTTCATGTGGTCGCGCCCAAGGCCGGGCAGATCCAGGGCTGGAATCACCATGACCGCGGCGACATGGTCGACGTGGACGTGACGCTCGATCAGGCCGATGCCGCCCGCTACGACGCGCTGCTTTTGCCCGGCGGCGTGATCAACCCCGATGCGCTGCGGTTGGAGCCCAAGGCGATCGAGTTCATCAAGGGCTTCGTCACGTCCGGCCGGCCCATCGCGGCGATCTGCCACGGCCCCTGGACGCTGATCGATGCCGGCGGCGTGCGCGGCAAGCGCATGACCAGCTGGCCGTCGCTGCAGACGGATCTGCGCAATGCGGGAGCGACCTGGGTCGACGAGCAGGTGGTGACCGACCACGGTCTGGTCACCTCGCGCAAGCCCGACGACATTCCGGCCTTCTGCGGCAAGATGATCGAGGAGTTCTGCGAAGGCCGCCACACCGGCCGTCGCCACGCGGCGGAGTAGAAGGCGTAGCAGGGGCGGGGGAATTCTTGCTGCGTTAGCCCCAACACCGTGTCGTTAAGCTGGCCATGTCGAGATCGTCGCTCATGATCCAGTATGCAATCCCGTTCCAGGCACGCCGCATTTTGTGTCAGCGCACCTTAACGACACGGTATTGGGCCTAGATGCCATCGCCTTTGGGTTCTGACCCGTCGGTTCCGGCCGTCAGCAACCGCCCGAGCAGGTCCCGCAGGCCCGTCCCAAGGTCAGCCTGCGCCTCCGGAGACATGGCGGCGATGGCCCTTTCCACCGTCTGAAGCGGATCCTGCGCCAGCAAGGCCCGTCCGGCGTCGGTCAGCGATACGATCCGTGCCCGCTTGTCGTCCGGCGAGACCGCCACCACGAGCAACCCCCGCCGCGTAAGCGCGGCGATGGTGCGGGATGCCGTGCCGGGATTGGTTCCCTGGTACTTCGCAAGGCCCACGACATTGCGCGTACGTTCCCCGGCGTTGCCGAAATAGCGTAGGGCCGACCACTGGGCCGCCTGCATGTCCGCGGTCCAGCACAGGTCGTGGACGGTGCGCGCCGTCTGTTCGACAAGGCTGGCCAGCCCCTGGACCCGCGCGGCGGGAGGCGTGGTGCCCACACTCCCGGATGAACCGGGGTGGGAAGCCGCCCCCGGAGATGCGGCCGGCTCGGGTTTGCTTGTCACCAACAAACACCTTCCCTTCACGCCTGCGCATCGGTATAGTCGTTTCCAACAGACACGAATCCAACCTGTGATCGCGCCCGAGCGGCCTGCGTCATTCCAGAACTGAGGATTACCAGCCGCATCATAGTCTCCGCACCGCACGCCCACGCTGGCCGCTCCAGGAACTGTGCCGGAGGTTGCGCCAGGGTTTGCAATGTCACACAGGGTTTGCAATGTCACATACGACGTCACCGAAGCAACGGATCCTAAGATCCTGCGGGGCAGCGCTTTTGCCGACAATGTTCGGGCCCGCTGAATCATTTCAATAGCAAATGCCATGCTGAAAAGCCGAACGCAACAATCAAATTTGATCTTTTTTTGACAGAACTTTTTGATGCGGCAGGAGGTATGCTTCGAAGTGGTGGGAGGCATGCAGGAAATATACAGCGAAGCGACAATAAAAAATTAAGCAATTATAAGTAGAAACCTGAATCAGTCATTGGTATTCAGGTGAGGGTCGAGCATCATGACCACGGTTAATCTCAATATATCTATCCGCGCGAAACTATGGGGTCTTGTCGGTGCGGCCTGCATCGCCTGTCTGGCGATTGCCGGTGCCGGCCTGTACCTGAATCATCAGCGCATGTACGAGGACCGGGTGGCCTCGTTGAAGTCGCTGGTCGACATTGGCCACAGCATCGCAGAAAAGTACGAAGCCGATGTCGTAGCCGGGAAAATCTCGCGCGACGAGGCTCAGGCCCGGTTCAAGGACATGCTGCTGGCGCTCAAATACCAGGGCGACGGTTACCTGTTCTCCTACACCTATGACAATTTTGGCTTCGCGCATCGCAACGCCAAGGTGATGGGCAAGGACGCGTCGGGGCTGAAGGACGCCAAGGGCGTGCCGATCCTGCCGGCCATGGTGCAAATCGCCAAGCAAGGGGAAGGCACCTACCTGTACCCCTGGTTCGTCAACAACAACGGCACCGACGAAACCGAGGAGAAGCTGTCCTACGTCCGCGGCTTCGAACCCTGGCAGATTTTCATCAGCACCGGCGTCACCATCGACGATCTGCAGACCGCGACGATGGGGCAGCTCTGGAAGATGCTGGGGATCGTGGCCCTTCTGGCGTTGCCGGCCATCGCCCTGATCGCTCTGGTCGGCCAGACCGTCAGCACCGCCATCGCGCGGCTGAGCCGCAACATGCGCCTTCTGGCCGATGGCGACCTGTCCGTCACATTTCCGGAAACCGGCCGACGCGACGAGATCGGCGCCATGGCTCAGGCCGTCCAGGTGTTCAAGGAGAACGCCGCGACCAAGGCCCGCCTGGAAACCGATCAAATGGAATACACGCGCCGAGCCGAACAGGAAAAGCATCAGGCAATGCTGACGATGGCCGCCGACTTCGAAGGCAGCGTGAAGAACATCGTCGACACGGTGGCCTCCGCCGCGACGGAGATGCAGGCCTCGGCCCGATCCCTCTCCCACGCGGCGGAAGACAGCGTTCGGCAGATCACCGCAGTGGCCGCCGCGTCCGAACAGGCCTCCACCAACGTTCAGACGGTGGCCGTCGCCGCCGAGGAACTGTCCGCGTCCATCACCGAAATCGGCCGTCAGGTCGACACCTCCACCCGCATCGCCGAGCAGGCGGTGGGCGAGGCGCAGCGGACCAACGAAGCGATCCGCAGCCTGGTGGACGCCGCGAGCGAGATCGGTCAGGTCGTGGAGTTGATCAACAACATCGCCGGCCAGACCAACCTGCTGGCGCTGAACGCCACAATCGAAGCCGCCCGCGCGGGCGAGGCCGGCAAGGGCTTCGCCGTCGTCGCCAGCGAAGTGAAGGCTCTGGCGACGCAGACGGCCCGCGCCACCGAGGGCATTCAGTCCAAGGTCG
Source organism: Azospirillum ramasamyi (assembly GCF_003233655.1). Lineage (NCBI taxonomy): Bacteria > Pseudomonadati > Pseudomonadota > Alphaproteobacteria > Rhodospirillales > Azospirillaceae > Azospirillum > Azospirillum ramasamyi. Next base: position 1,775,400 of record NZ_CP029829.1, on the reverse strand, counting down.
TGGAGATCCAGGCGGCGACGACCGGCGCGCAGGGGGCGATCGAAGCCATCGCCAAGACCATCGGCCAGATGAACGAGATCGCCACGGGCATCGCCTCGGCCATCGAGGAACAGAACGCGGCGACCCAGAACATCGCCGGCAACATCACCCAGGCGGCTCGCGGCACCGAAGTCGTGTCCACCAACATCGTCGGCGTGAACCGCGTGGCGACCGACACCGGCAGCGCGGCCACCCAGGTGCTGGGCGCTTCGCAGGGCCTCGCCCAGGAGGCGGAGCGCCTTCGCGAAGAGGTCGCGAGCTTCATCGCCACCGTCAGGGCCGGCTGAGAACCCCGGGCGCAAGCCCCCTGGGTCAGGAACCACGGAGGAGGGAAACCCGTAGGCCGGGCCTCCCTTCTCACCAACCAGCGATAAAAAACAACGGAATGCAGAAAATGAGACATGCGATGATCGGGCTTGGCATGGCCCTGTACGCGATGGCCTGTTCGCCCGCTCTGGCTGCCGGCGAGGTGGTCGGGGTCGAGCATTGGGTCGAGAACGCCGACACCCGGATCTATGTCTGGGAGAAATTCACGGACAAGCCGACCGGCAAGAAGATCGTGGTTCTGGCGCACGGCTCCGCTACCGCCGGCAAGGAAAGCTTCGACCTGCAGGTTCCGGGCAAGCCCTCCTACAGCCTGATGGACCGGCTGGCGCGGGAAGGGTTCGACGTCTTCGCGCTCGACACCCGCGGTTTCGGGCGTTCGACCCGCCCGGACAAGCACATGACCACCGGGCAGGCGAAGGAGGACCTGAAGGCCGCCATCGATCATATCCTGAAGCTGCGCGGCGCCTCCAAGGTCAGCCTGGTCGCGTGGTCCTGGGGAACGCAGTATGGCGGGATGTATGTGATGGACAATCCCGGCACCGTCGATAAATACGTCACCTACGCCCAGATGCACGTGGACAGCCCCGACGTCGCCCGGCGCCGCGCCCGTATCGACGCCTTCCGGGAGAACGCGTACATCACCATCCCCGAGCCCGGCTGGAAGCCGCGCTTCACCTCGATGACGCCGGCCGAAGTGAACGAGTCTGACGTGGTCTCCACCTTCGCCACGATCGCCGCGAAGGTGGAGACCAAGAGCCCCACCGGGCCGCAGCTCGACCTCGCCACGGCGCTGCCGATGGTCAACCCGCGCCTGATCCCCGTGCCGACGATGGTCATCCACGGCCAGTACGACGACGTGGCGGACACCGACGGCCTGCTGCCCTTCTTCGCGAGTCTGCCGAACCCGCAGAAGAAGTATGTCGTCATCCCGAACGCCGGTCACATGATGCACCTGCAGAAGGGCCACCAGCTGTTCCAGCACGAGGTCGTCGGCTTCCTCAAGGATCCGGCTTCCTAACCGGGAGCGGTCCCGTTCCGCAGGGTGTTCACCCGGTGGCCGGCGCTTTTACGGAGCGCCGGCCTTCTCCGTCTTGAGACGTTGGTGCAAAAAGGGAACCGCCAGACACCTCCCCCAACCAAACAGCCCCTAGGCCGTCACCAACGGCGACAACCCGTTCTGGATCGCCCACACCGCGGCCTGGGTGCGGTTCTGCGCGTTGATCTTCCGCATCACGTTCTTGAAATGCATCTTCACGGTGGATTCCGTGATGTGCAGGTTGCGCGCGATGGCCTTGTTCGACTGGCCGGCCAGAAGGCAGCGCAGGATCTGCACCTCGCGTTTCGACAGGTCGCCGCTGGGCGGCATGGTGATGGGCGTCGGGGTGTGCTGCGGACGTTCGTTCGCCGCGGCCATCAGCAGGCCGGCGACATGGGTGGGATAGACCACCTCGCCCAGCATCACCAGCCGAAGGGAGCGCAGCAGGCTCTCGCTCGACATGCTCTTGTTCAGATAGGCGTCGGCACCCGCCTTGAGCGACTGCGACAGGCTGCGGTCGGCGATGGTGTCGGCCAGCACGACGATCCGCGCCGAGGTGCCTTCGCGCAGGCGGCGGATGCCGGCGATCTCCTCGGGCATGCCATCCTGCAGCGCCAGTACGATCAGATCGGGCTGGTCGCCGTCGGCGATGAGGTCGAGCGCGTCGTCGGCACTGGCCGCATGGGCGGTGACCCGGAAGGGGCCGCCGCCGATCAGCGTCGCCAAAGCCGCAGAGAAAAGCCGGTCGTGGTCGACCAGCATCACAGTCCAAGTCTTCATCGGTCATCCTCCGCTGAGCCGCCCATTGCCGGGCGGCGGCGATTTCCCCCTTCGATCTGCATTCCCTGGACCCTGGTCTGAAGACCAGAGCCAAGGATTGGGCCGGTTGTTCCGGTCCAGACAGACTCCGAACTTAAAAAATTAGACCAATATTGTTCGGAACAGCGGGCTTTACGCTTTGTGTTCGGATGATTTATACGGTTCATTAACCAAACGCGCAAGATGAGAACAGGAAAGTCACAGCCAATAGATCGGATTTCGGAAGAAATTGAACGGAGATCCGTTCATTCGATATTGAGAGGTAGGCACACCATAGAGGGTCGCGAATGAACCGCTTTCCCAATGGGGCTTTTTGGGTGTTCTTGGCCCTACTGGAAAGTAGTCCGCTGAACGTAAGGGGACACGATGGAGTTCGAGCTTCAAGCGCGCGGCAGTTCGCGTAGCGCGGGCAATCCGACACGGATTTTTCTGGTGGTCGACGAGCAGCCGATGGTTCGCCACGGCTTCGCCCTGTCCATCGGTGAAATCTACCCCGGAACGCGCGTGATGGAGGCCGGGTCGTTGGATGAAGCGCTGGATATCGGCCGCAAGACTCCCGAACTGGTGCTGGTCCTGTATGACCCCGGCCCGCAGCGCCTGGACGATGCGGATGTCGCCGCCGGCGCCGGCGACGGACTGCGCCGGCTGAAGGAAACGTTGGTCGCGGTGCCCGTCCTGATCCTGACCAACTCCGACGAGGTGGCGGACATCGTTGAGAGCGTTCGAATGGGCGCCCGCGGCTATGTGCTGAAGACCAGTCCGCCGGAGGTGCTGGAGCATGCCATTTCGCTGGCGCTCAGCGGCGACGTCTTCCTGCCGCTGCCGCGTGCCGTCCTGAACGGAGCGCTGAGCGAGGGGCCGCGCGGCAACGACGACATCCTCGACCGGCTGACCGACCGCCAGCGCGACGTGTTCGAACTGCTGCTGGCCGGCCATTCCAACAAGGAGATCGCCCGCGGCCTTGGCGTGCTGGAAGGCACGGTGAAGGTGCATGTCCGCGCCATCATGCAGAAGCTGGGCGTGCGCAACCGCACCCAGGTGGCGGTGGTCGCCGCCCGCAACGGCTGCTTCTCCGGCGAAGGATAGTCCGGCCCTCCTCGTCCACCGGCCTCGTCCAACGGCCTCGTCCGCCCCTCTCGTCCGCATTGCCTGAACCGTCCCGCTTCCGGCAGACTGGCGCCCGCAACATCCAGGGTGGGAGCGGGCGCTTGGTTCAGGTGGCGGTGGCCGACAGGCAGGAAGACTCCGCGCGCGAGGAAAAGAAGGTCGCCGTCCATGGCGCTGCGACCGTCCGGTTCGAACATCGCCACGGCGAGACCCGGCTGGCGACGCTCTATCATCATGACCCGTTGCGGGTTCTGATGCCGGCGTCGCGCCGTGGCGATCTTCCCATCGCGGTGCTCGCCACCACCTCCGGCGGCATGGTCGGCGGCGACCGCATGGACATCGCCCTGTCGGTCGGGGCGGGGGCGAAGGCCCTGGTCACCACCCAGGCGGCCGAGAAGGTCTATCGTTCCACCGGTGCCGACTGCCGCATCGACACCATGCTGTCGGTCGAGGACGGCGCGTGGCTGGAGTGGATGCCGCAGGAAGCCATCGTCTTCGAAGCTTCGCGCCTGCGCCGCCTGACCCGGATCGACCTGTCGGGCGACGGCCGCGCCATCGCCGGCGAGATGCTGGTCTTCGGCCGCGCCGCCTTCGGCGAGACGGTGACCCGCGGCCTGATCCGCGACGCCTGGGAGGTCGCGCGCGACGGCCGCCTGATATGGGCCGACGCCCTGCATCTGGACGACGACATCGCCGAAGCGCTGGCCCACCCCGCCGGCTTCGGCGGAGCCGCGGCCTGCGCCACCCTGCTTCACGCCGCCCCCGACGCCGCCCGCCGCCTCGATGCGATTCGGGCCTTGACGGAGCCTTTGGAGGGCGCCCGCATCGGCGCCACGGCGCTGGACGGCCTGCTGGTCGTCCGCATCCTCGGCGGCGACGCCCGCGCGGTGCGGCGCGCCTATGCCGCCCTGTGGTCCGGCCTGCGCGCCGAGGCCGCCGGGCTGCCCACCCGCCTGCCGCGGCTGTGGGAGGTCTGAGGGCCACGCTCCGGCCGTCTCGCCAGCACTTTCATGCCGCCCAGCATTTTCAAGTCGCTACGTCATACGACGCACTTGGCGCACCGCATCATCGTGGCATAATCGCTCCCAACCGGCCGGCAATGATCCGGCGACGAACAGGGTGGCGAAAGGGCAATCCCCCGATGAACCTGACAGGGCGCGAGAAGGACAAGCTGCTGGTCGCGATGGCGGCGATGGTGGCGCGGCGGCGGCTGGAGCGCGGCGTCAAGCTGAACCACCCGGAGGCGGTCGCCCTCATCACCGACTACGTGGTGGAGGGTGCGCGCGACGGCCGCACGGTGGCCGAGCTGATGCGCGACGGCGCCACCGTGCTGACCCGCGATCAGGTGATGGAGGGCATCCCCGAGATGATCCACGACATCCAGGTCGAGGCGACCTTCCCCGACGGCACCAAGCTCGTCACCGTCCATCAGCCGATCCGTTGAGGGGGGATGTCCGATGAAGCCCGGTGAAATCTTCCCGGCGGCCGGCGAGATCGTGCTGAACGACGGCCGCGCCACCGTCGAACTCGACGTCGCCAATGCCGGCGACCGGCCGATCCAGGTCGGCTCGCACTTCCATTTCTACGAGACCAACGGCGCGCTGGCCTTCGACCGCGAGAAGGCGCGCGGCTTCCGGCTCGACATTCCGGCCGGGACGGCGGTGCGCTTCGAACCCGGCCAGACCCGCCGCGTGACGCTGGTCGCCTATGGCGGCGACCGGGTGGTGATCGGTTTCAACCGCAAGGTCAACGGCGCCCTCTGACGGGCCGACAGGAAGGGCGAAGGAAATGGCGCACCGCATCGACCGGGCCGAATATGCGGCCCTCTACGGTCCGACCACCGGCGACCGCGTCCGGCTGGCCGACACCGACCTGATCGTGGAGGTCGAACGCGACCACACCGTCTATGGCGAGGAGGTGAAGTTCGGCGGCGGAAAGGTGATCCGCGACGGCATGGGCCAGAGCCAGCGCTCGCGCCACCAGGGGGCGGTCGACACCGTCATCACCAACGCGCTGATCATCGACCACTGGGGCATCGTCAAGGCCGACATCGGCATCACCGGCGGGCGCATCGCCGCCATCGGCAAGGCCGGCAATCCCGACGTCCAGCCCGGCGTCGACATCATCGTAGGGCCGGGCACCGAGGTGATCGCGGGCGAGGGCAAGATCGTCACCGCCGGCGGCATCGACGCCCACATCCACTTCATCTGCCCGCAGCAGGTGGACGAGGCGCTGAACAGCGGCGTCACCACCATGCTGGGCGGCGGCACCGGCCCGGCCGCCGGCACCGCGGCCACCACCTGCACGCCGGGGCCGTGGCATATGGAGCGGATGCTCCAGGCCGCCGAAGGGCTGCCGATCAACCTGGGCTTCTTCGGCAAGGGCAACACCAGCCGCCCCGACGCGCTGCTGGAGCAGATCGCCGCCGGCGCCTGCGGCCTGAAGCTGCACGAGGATTGGGGCACCACGCCGGATGCCATCGACACCTGCCTGACCGTCGCCGACCAGTTGGACGTCCAGGTGGCGATCCACACCGACACGCTGAACGAATCCGGCTTCGTCGAGGACACCATCGCGGCGTTCAAGGGCCGCACCATCCACACCTTCCACACCGAAGGCGCGGGCGGCGGCCATGCCCCGGACATCATCCGGGTGGCGGGGCTCAACAACGTGCTGCCCAGCTCGACCAACCCGACGCGGCCCTTCACCATCAACACGGTGGACGAGCATCTCGACATGCTGATGGTGTGCCACCACCTCAGCGCCCGCATTCCCGAAGACGTCGCCTTCGCCGAAAGCCGCATCCGGCGCGAGACCATCGCGGCGGAGGACATCCTGCACGACCTGGGCGTCTTCTCCATGATCTCGTCGGACAGCCAGGCGATGGGCCGGCTGGGCGAGGTGGTGATCCGCACCTGGCAGACCGCCCACAAGATGAAGCTCCAGCGCGGGCGGCTGCCGCAGGAGACCGGCGACAACGACAATTTCCGGGTCAAGCGCTACATCGCCAAATACACCATCAACCCGGCGCTGTCGCACGGCATCGGCCATGTCGTCGGCTCGGTCGAGGTCGGCAAGCTGGCCGATCTGGTGGTGTGGTCGCCGGCCTTCTTCGGGGTCAAGCCGGACATGGTGATCAAGTGCGGCACCATCGCCGCGGCGCTGATGGGCGATCCCAACGCCTCGATCCCGACGCCGCAGCCGGTGCATTACCGCCCGATGTTCGGCGCCTTCGGCCGGGCGATACAGGCCAGCAGCGTCACCTTCGTCAGCGCCAAGGCGATGGAGTTGGAGGTCGGCCGCCAGCTTGGCCTGCACCGCGAGCTGATCGCCGTCCAGGGCACCCGCACCGTCGGCAAGAAGGACATGATCCACAACGACGCCACCCCGCACATCGAAGTGGACCCGGAAACCTACGAGGTCCGGGCGGACGGGCAGTTGCTGACCTGCGAGCCGGCCGAGGTCCTGCCGATGGCGCAGCGGTATTTCCTGTTCTGAGGCGATTTTTTTATCCCCTCTCTCCCCTGGGGAGAGGGTTAGGGTGAGGGGGAACCGCTTCGAGGATCTCTTCGGCTGCGCCGAACCCCCTCATCCCAACCTTCTCTCCAGGGGGGAGAAGGAGTTTCCTGGTAGGGCTCAAGACAGTTGATCGGCGTATTCGACTCAGGACATGGCGGATTGACGGTGCTGCGCGCCCTGGTGGACGCCGCACCCGACCGGCCCTTCGTCTATCTCGGCGACCATGCCGCCGCTCCCTACGGCCCGCGCAGCGAGGACGACATCTACCGGCTGACCGTGGCCGGGATGGACCGGCTGTTCGCCCAGGGCTGCCGGCTGGTCGTCATCGCCTGCAACACGGCGGCGGCGGTGGCGCTGCGCCGTCTCCAGCAGGAATGGCTGCCCTCGGCCCATCCCGGCCGCAACGCGCTGGGCGTGCTGGTGCCGATGGTGGAGGCGATCACGCGGGTGCCGTGGATGATCGACACCGTTCCGCCGGACCATCTGGCCGAACCGCGGACCGTCGGCATCTTCGCCACCGCGGCGACCGTCAATTCGGGCTCCTTCCCGCGCGAGATCGGCAAGCGCGCCCCCTCCATCCGCGTCGTGCAGCAGGCCTGCCCCGATCTCGTGCCGCTGATCGAGCGCGGCGCTTCGGACGACGAGATCGCGCCGGCGGTGGCCGGCTATGTCCGTGTGCTGCTGGACAGGATGGGCCGCCAGCCGCTCGACGCGGTGGTGCTGGGCTGCACCCATTACCCGCTGGTCCGCCACCTGTTCGCCCGCGCGCTGCCGCCGGGGGTGGAGGTGCTGTGCCAGCCGACCCTGACCGCCCGCTCGCTTGAGCAGTATCTCGACCGCCACCCCGAATACCGGCCCCTTCCGGCGGAGCGGGGACTGCGCTTCTTCACCACCGGGGACGCGGCGCTGGTCAGCGAGCTGGCCGGCCGCTTCTTCGGCCACCCGACCCCCTTCGAACGGCTTAGCTGATGACCGAACCCGCCCGCCGCGCCACCCGAGTCCATGCCCGCGGCCATTGGCCCGCGGAGCAGGCGGTTGGCACCGTGACGCTCGCCTTCGACGACCGCTTCCGCCGCCGCATGGCGATGACCGACGATGCCGGCGGCGCCTTCCTGCTCGACCTGCCGCGGGCGGTGGCGCTGGACGACGGCGACGGGCTGGAACTGGGCGACGGCAGCTTCCTGCGCGTGGTCGCCGCCGCTGAAGACCTGATGGAGGTCCGCGTGCCCGGCCCGGTGGAGGCCTTCGCGCGGGTGGCCTGGCATCTCGGCAACCGCCACCTGCCGGTGCAGATCGTCGGCGACACCATCCGCCTGCGCCGCGACCATGTGATCGAGGACATGCTGCGCGGGCTGGGGGCGGAGGTGCGCGACGTGACCGCGCCCTTCATGCCGGAAGGCGGCGCCTATAGCGGGCATTCGCATGGCGGCGGGCATGGGCATTCGCACTGAGGTGAACGACGGCGTCTCCACCCATGCGCTGACGCGCCTGCTGGCGTGGCTGTCGCCCAGCTTTCCGGTCGGCGGCTTCTCCTACAGCCATGGCATCGAGGCGGCGGTGGAGCAGGGGCTGGTGCGGGACCGCGCCACGCTGATCGTCTGGCTCGACGGCATCCTGCGCCATGGCGCCGGGCGCACCGACGGCATGCTGTTCGCCGCCGCCCATCGCGCGGTGCGCGCCGGGGACGAGGCGGCCTTCGCCTGGGCGGTGGAGCGCGCCGACATCCTGCGCGCCTCCTCCGAAACCGCGCTCGAATCGCGGGCGCAGGGTCAGGCCTTCCTGCTGGCGATCCGCGCCGCATGGCCGCTCGACGGCTTGGCCCGCTGGGATGCGGTGATCGCCGGCACCGGCCGGCCGGTCGCCTATGCGGTGGCGGTGGCGCTGACCGCAGCCCTGACCGGCGTGGCGGAGGGGCCGGCGCTGACCGCCTATCTGCATGCATTCGCCGCCAATCTGGTGTCGGCCGGGGTCCGGCTGGTGCCGCTGGGCCAGACCGACGGGCAGCGGGCGCTGGCGGCGCTCGACCCCATCACCCACAGCGCGGCGGAGGCGGCGCTGGCGGCCCCGCTCGACGACCTCGGCGGCCGGGCGATGGCCGTCGACTGGACCTCGATGATCCACGAAACCCAATATACGAGGCTGTTCCGCTCATGAGCGCTCTCCCCGCTATCGAAAAGAGCCACGCCGGCCCGCTTCGCGTCGGCATCGGCGGTCCCGTCGGCTCCGGCAAGACCGCGCTGACCGACGCGCTGTGCAAGCGCATGCGCGACGATTGGGAGGTCGCGGCGATCACCAACGACATCTACACCAAGGAGGATGCGGAGTTCCTCACCCGCTCCGGCGCGCTGAAGCCGGAACGGATCATGGGGGTGGAGACCGGCGGCTGTCCGCACACCGCGATTCGCGAGGACGCCTCGATCAACCTCGCCGCCGTCGACCAGATGAACGCGAAGTTCCCCAACCTCGACCTGATCTTCATCGAATCGGGCGGCGACAACCTCGCGGCCACCTTCTCGCCGGAACTGGCGGACATCACCATCTACGTCATCGACGTGTCGGCCGGCGACAAGATCCCGCGCAAGGGTGGGCCGGGCATCACCCGGTCGGACCTGCTGGTGATCAACAAGACCGACCTCGCCCCGATGGTCGGCGCCAGCCTGGAGGTGATGGACCGCGACGCCCGCAAGATGCGCGGCGACCGTCCCTTTGTGTTCGCCAACGTCAAGGCCGGCGAAGGGGTGGACGCCATCCAGTCCTTCATCGTCCAGCGCGGCGGGCTGCCCCTGCCGGGTTGAGAGAGTCTTACATCCGAAGACACAACCGCAGGAAGACGGGCGCACGGGAACCTCCGGCTTGAGCATGCTGTTCATGCAGCATGAGACGATTCAAGCCGGAGGATGTCCCGATGACGCGCCAGATCCCTGCAACGGCCCTGGGCACTGTGCTGCTGCTGGCCGCGCTGGCCCCCGTCGCCGCGCCCGCGATGGCCGCCGACGACTGCGCGGCCGGGCTCGACCGGCTTGGACAGCAGGCGGCGGCTCTCGAAGCCGCGGCGCCCAACAGCCCGGCACCCGTGACCCCGCAGGAGATCGCGCAGCTGCGCGCCCTGCAGCAGGCCGCCCAGGGCGCGGCGCAGAAGGGCAACGCGCAGGCTTGCCAGGCCATCCTGGGAGAGGCCGCGGCGCTGCAGGACTCCATCGCCCATCCCCGCGCCATCGCCGCCGACCAGCTTGAGGACACCAAGCTGCGCAGCCCGGACGGCAAGGACATGGGCGAAATCTCCGAACTGGTGATCGATCCGGCGACCGGGCGCATCGCCTATGCGGTGGTCGAGCTGGGCGGCTTCCTCGGCATCGGCGACAGCGACTTTCCCGTGCCGTGGGCGCTGTTCTCGCCCTCCGGCGACGGCTATGTCCTGAACGTTCCCAAGGACAAGCTGACCAACGCTCCGCGTTTCGACGAAAAGAACCGCCCGAACATGAACGACCGCCAATGGGCGATGGCGGTGCATACCTATTACGGCGTTCCCCCCTACTGGATGCAGCAGTCGGCCACGCTGGCCGCGATCGCCGGCCTGACGGGAGGCGGCAGCGACGCCGCGGCGCCTCTGCGCCAGGAAGTCCAGCGCCTGTCCCAGGAGGTGACGAGGCTGAACCAGGAACTTCAGCAGGCGCGCGCATCCGGCTCCAGCGCCGCGCCGGCCGGCGCTTCGGGCGGGCAGGGCGGCGCAACGCCGGCCTCTCCTCAGGCGTCTCAGGCCCCGTCGGGGAACGACAGCCCCCAGCCGCCGGTTTCCCAACAGTGACACGATAACGATCCGATCGCGGGGCGCCCGGATTTGGGTTCCGCATTCAGGAGGACCGACATGGAAATCTCTTCCATCACCGATACGGCCCAGCGCAGCCTGCGCAGCTTCAACGACCGCATCCATGGTCCCGGCGGCGACTATACCATCAATGTCGGCCATGGCGAGCGGCTGGCCTCGCTGGCCGGGGGCGCGGCGCTGGCGGTGCTGGGGCTGCGCCGGCCGAACTGGACCGGCGCCGCGATGGCGCTGGCCGGCGGCGTCCTGGTGGCGCGCGGGCTGAGCGGCTACTGCCCCGCCAAGTCGATGCTGGCCGATTGGGGGCGCCGCGACCACGCCGCCATTCCGTCGCAGGATGTGGAGCGCGGGATCGATCCCTATTCCCGCCATCCCGGCGACATCTATCAGGAAACCTGCGAAGACGAGATCGTCGACGAGGCGTCGCAGGAATCCTTCCCGGCCAGCGATCCGCCCTCCTTCACGCCCGGCGTCGCCCGGTAAGCGGCCGGCTGCATAAGGGGCGTGACTGGTTAACGGAAATGTCATCAAGAAACGGTCTTCCGGCCGCGCGCCGGAGGACCGTCTTGATATGGATCAATGAAGGGGATACCCGGAAGGACTTCGGTTTTTACTGAACTTGCCCGTCGCAATGCTGCGCGATGATTGGGGAGTTTGTGCGGAATGGCCCCATTACACGTTGCGGGGCTGTCGCGATTGGTCTATGGTGCGCTGCACAAGGAACGCCGCGTGCCCTTGTCCGGCGAAAAGTCCGCCAGGGTTGCGGCCGCTCCTCCCGTCACACCGACCGCAGGACCGTCCGCCATGACCACGATCATTCCCGCCGCCGCCACGCTCGAAGGCAAGAAGGGGCTCGTCCTTGGCATCGCCAACGACCAGTCGATCGCCTGGGGCTGCGCCCGCGCCTTCCGCGCGCTGGGTGCCGACCTCGCGGTCAGCTATCTGAACGAGAAGGCGAAGCGCTTCGTCGAGCCGTTGGCCCAGCAGTTGGAGGCCGAGATCTTCGAACCGGTGGACGTCACCGGCGAAGGCGACCTGAAGGCCATGTTCGACAAGATCGGCGAAAAGTGGGGCAAGCTGGACTTCGCGCTCCACAGCATCGCCTTCGCGCCGAAGGAGGATCTGCACGGCCGGGTCGTCGACTGCTCGCGCGAGGGCTTCCAGCAGGCGATGGACATCTCCTGCCACTCCTTCATCCGCATGGCCCGCTATGCGGAGCCGCTGATGAAGGACGGCGGGTCGCTGTTCACCATGTCCTATTTCGGCGCCAACCGCGTCATCGACAATTACGGCGTGATGGGCCCGGTGAAGGCCGCGCTGGAGGCCAGCGTGCGCTATCTGGCGGCCGAGCTCGGCCCGAAGGGCATCCGCGTCCACGCCATCTCCCCCGGCCCGATCAAGACCCGCGCCGCCTCCGGCATCGCCCATTTCGACGAACTGATGAACAAGGCCACCGAGCGGACCCCCGAAGGCCGGCTGGTGACCATCGAGGAGGTCGGCTACACCACGGCCTTCCTCGCCACCGACGGCGCCAAGGGCATCACCGGCGACACCACCTACGTCGATTGCGGCTATTCCATCATCGGCTGAGGCCAGCGGATTTCCGGCCGAATCCTGGTTGAGGAACGGGGGCGGGTGCGGCGACGCATCCGCCCCCGTTGCGTTTGGAACGCCTCTCCCAGGTGCGTCAAATTGCCGTGTGACGTCCCGACTGTTTGGGTGCGGTGGTAGCACCAGCCATAATCCGTCCAAACGGGGTGCCGGGAAGGGGGAGGCGGCAAGGTCATGGGCGCCATCACATGGCGACGGCAGTTGAGCGTCGGCCAGCCGGCCATCGACGACGATCACAAGCATCTGATCGAGTATCTGAACGAACTCGACGCAGCGCTGGCCGCCCCGCGGTTCCAGCCTGTTCGCGTTGCCAAGATTCTGGTCAAGCTGCTGGAATACACCAAGGAGCATTTCGCCCGCGAGGAGCGCATCATGCAGATCGTGCGCTATCCGCAATTCGAGGAGCACGTCGCCATGCACCGCGCCGCGGTCAAGATGGTCAGCGAGCTGTCGAACCGCTTCTCCATCGAACCCACCCACGAGAACGCCGAGAAGCTGTACAAGTTCACCGCCGACTGGCTGGTCCGCCACATCATCCTGATGGACACGCAGCTCACGCCCTATGTGCGCGGCGTCTGGGCGTGAGCGGATAGCGGCGGACGCTCAACCCACGAAGTCGGTGGCGCGATAGCCCTGGGCGTAGAGCAGGGCGGTCAGGTCGCCGTGGTCGACGCGGGCACGGGCTTCGGCGGCGACGACGGCCTTGGCATGGAAGGCGACGCCGAGCCCGGCGGCCAGCAGCATCGGCAGGTCGTTGGCGCCGTCGCCGACGGCCATGGTCTCCGCCATCGGCACGCGGTGCTCGCCGGCATAGGCCATCAACGCCTGCAGCTTGCTGTCCTTGTCCAGGATCGGTTCGATCACCATGCCGGTCATCACGCCGTCGACCACTTCCAGGTCGTTGCCGCGGTCGTCGTCGAAGCCGATCCAATCGCGCACGCGGCTGGTGAAGCAGCGGAAGCCGCCCGATACCAGGACGCAGACGGCGCCGTTGGCGCGCATGGTGCCGACAAGCTGGGATGCCCCCGGCATCAAGGTGGCGCGCTGCCACACCTCGTCGATCACCGTCTCCTTCAAACCCTTCAGCAGGGCGACGCGCTCGCGCACCGCGTCCTTGAAGTCGATTTCGCCGTTCATGGCGCGGGCGGTGATGGCGGCGATGTGGTCCTTCAGCCCGACATAGTCGCCGAGCTCGTCCAGCATCTCCTGCTCGATGATCGTCGATTCCATGTCGGCGACCAGCAGCCGCTTGCGCCGGGTCGCCGCCGGCTGGGCGATGATGTCCAGGGTCGCGCCGATTCCGCTCGCCGTCAGGGCATGGCGGATCGCCGCCTCCGCCTGTTCCGGCGCGAGATTGCCGAAGGGCAGGTCGCAGGCGGCGCCGGGGGCCAGCCAGTCCGGCGTCCCGGCATCGGCGCCCAACCCGACCAGCGCCGCCTTGGCGGTCTGGACGACGGTCTCGTCGAGCGTGGCGGTGCGGGGGGCGATCAGCGTGGCGACGGCGTTCATCGGCGGGTTTCCCGAGGAAAAGAGGGCCTTTGCGCGCTGCCTACCACAGGCGGGGAGCCGGGTCCAACGAAGCTTCGGCGTCGTCGCGTCGATGGGAGTTGCAATGCGGGCGCCGGAACGCCATGGAAGGGGGATGGAACAGGCTCGACGGACCAGGTTCCTTCTCCCCGGGGGGAGTGGGGGATGTCGGGCGGGATGCGGACGATGAGTGACCTTACAGACGTCGTCGTCATCGGCGGGCCGACCGCGTCGGGCAAGTCGGGGCTGGCGCTCGCCGTCGCCGAGGGGTTCGGCGGCACCGTCATAAATGCCGACAGCATGCAGCTCTATTCCGACCTGGACGTGCTGACCGCCCGCCCGCCGGCCGAGGATCTGGCGCGGGCGCCCCACCGTCTCTATGGCGTGCTGCCGGCGGCGGAGCGCGGTTCGGCCGCGCGCTGGCGCGACATGGCGCTGGCGGAGATCGACGCCGCCAAGGCCGAGGGGCGGCTGCCCGTGGTTGTCGGCGGGACCGGCCTGTACCTGCGTGCGCTGATGCAGGGATTGAGCGAGGTGCCCCCCATCCCCGACGAGGTGCGCGCCGCCGCCCATGCCCGGCTGGCGTCCATCGGCGGCGAGGCCTTCCGGTCCGAGCTGGTCGCCCGCGATCCGGCATCGGCCAGGCTGAACGCCGGCGACACCACCCGCCTCACCCGCGCCTGGGAGGTTCTGGAGGCCACCGGCCGGCCGCTGTCCCATTGGCAGAGCCGGACCGCCCAGGGCGCCCCGGAGCATCTGCGCTTCACCGTCATCGTGCTCGATCCGCCGCGCGCCGACCTCTATGCCCAGTGCGACAGGCGTTTCCACCTGATGATGGGGCAGGGCGCGCTGGAGGAGGTGCGGCGATTGGACGCCCTGGCGCGGGAGCGGGACCTCGCCCCCGACCTGCCGGTGCTGAAGGCGCTGGGCGTGCCGGAGCTGCGCCGCCACCTGCACGGCGAAATCCCGCTGGACGAGGCGGTCGCGCTGGCCCAGCAATCCACCCGCCGCTATGCCAAACGTCAGGTGACGTGGTTCCGGCATCAGATTGTTGGCAAATCATCCGATATGCTGGTAAGTCGTACAGGACAGCATAGCTGCCATACCATCGATTCGCCCTGTTCAGAGGCGGAACGAAATGCAATGCTCGGCCGCCTGAGAACGATACTAAATTACTGATCCGAAGGAGAAGCGACGTGTCGGTTGATTGGGGTCATGTGTTCGCGGGCCGCGTGGGCGGCATGACGGCGTCCGAAATCCGGGAACTGCTGAAGCTGATCGAGCGCCCGGAGATCATCTCCTTCGCCGGCGGCATCCCCGACCCGGACCTGTTCCCCAGCTCGGCCATCGCGCGGTCCTACGAGAAGATCTTCCAGTCCAATTCCGGTGCCGGGGCCGCCCTGCAGTATTCCATCACCGAAGGCTACACGCCGCTGCGGGAATGGATCTGCGATTACATGGGCGGCAAGGGCGTCAACATCGGGCTGGACGGCGTGCTGGTCACCAACGGCTCGCAGCAGGTGCTGGAGTTCGTCGGCAAGCTGCTGATCGGCCCCGGCGACAAGATCGTGGTCACCCGCCCGACCTATCTCGGCGCGCTGCAGGCCTTCTCGCCCTACGAGCCGACCTATCTCTCCATCCCGATGGACGAGGAAGGGCCGGAGATGGCGGCGCTGACCGAGGCGCTGGCGCAGAAGCCGAAGTTCTTCTACCTCGTCCCCGATTTCCAGAACCCCAACGGCACCACGGTGACGCTGGCCCGCCGCCACGCCATTCTGGACGCCTGCGAGGCGGCCGGCGTGCCGGTGATCGAGGACACCGCCTATTGCGAACTGCGCTACGACGGCGAGCATCTGCCGCTGATGGCGGCGCTGGATTGCGAACGCAACGGCGGCAAGCTGACCAACGTCATCTTCGGCGGCACCTTCTCCAAGACCATGGTGCCGGCCATGCGCGTCGGCTGGGTCAATGCCGCGCCGGAGGTGGTGAACCGGCTGGTGCTGATGAAGCAGGCGGCCGACCTGCACGCCAGCACGATCAACCAGATCGTCATGCACGACGTCGTCTCGCAGATCTTCGACAGCCACATCAAGCTGCTGCGCACCCAGTACAAGGAGCGCCGCGACGCCATGCTGGCGGCCCTGGACGAATTCGCCCCGCCGGGCGTCACCTGGACCAAGCCGGAAGGCGGCCTGTTCGTCTGGATCGAGGCACCGGAGGGCGTCGACGGCACGGAGCTGCTGGCCCGCGCCATCAAGGAGGCCAATGTCGCCTTCGTCCCCGGTTCGGCCTTCCACGCCGACCGCTCGGGCCGGAACACGCTGCGTCTCGCCTTCTCCGTCACCAAGCCGGCGCAGATCCGCGAGGGCATCCGCCGGCTGTGCGAATTGCTGAAGACGGCCGCCTGACCGCCCGTCCTTCCCAGTCGCCGCCCCTTCGGAACGGCGGCCGCGCTTCGGTGCGGCCGCCGTTTCCATGTCGGGAAAGCCGGCGCCGGGCGGAGCGGCCACCTCCTATGGACGCGCAACAATTGGAAAAACTGCGGCAAAAAAACTTTGCAAACATTCGCGAATTGGGTTGACCTGTGACGGATGATTTGACTAATTTGCCGCTCCCAGCACTCGCCATCAGGGCTAAGCCGTTGATCTGAACGGTATCCCTTCCCGGCAGGGTTGGTGTTCCCAAGGAACCGGGCGCCCTAGAGGAGGCGCCCACATGAGAAGGTCGTGAGCGATGTCCGAACAGAAGCTGACCGGCGCCCAGATCGTCATCAAAGCCCTGAAGGATCAGGGCGTTGACATCATCTTCGGCTATCCCGGCGGCGCCGTACTTCCCATCTACGACGCGCTGTTCCAGCAGAACGACCTCAAGCATGTCCTTGTACGCCACGAGCAGGCCGCGGTTCACGCCGCCGAAGGTTATGCGCGCTCGACCGGCAAGGTCGGCTGCGTGCTGGTGACCTCCGGCCCCGGCGCCACCAACGCGGTGACCGGCCTGCTGGACGCCCTGTGCGACAGCATTCCGCTCGTCTGCCTGTCGGGCCAGGTGCCGACCCACCTGATCGGCAACGACGCCTTCCAGGAAGCCGACACCACCGGCATCACCCGTCCCTGCACCAAGCACAATTACCTGGTGAAGGACGTCGACAATCTGGCCCGCACCCTGCACGAGGCCTTCTATGTCGCGCGCAGCGGCCGTCCCGGCCCGGTGCTGGTCGACATTCCGAAGGACGTGCAGTTCGCCGACGGCACCTACGTCCCGCCGGCGGAGGTCAAGCACAAGACCTATCGCCCGCAGGTGAAGGCGGAGATGGCCCGCATCGAAGAGGCGATCGAGCTGATCGCCAATGCCAAGCGGCCGGTCTTCTACACCGGCGGCGGCGTGATCAACGCCGGCCCCTTCGCGGCCAAGCTGCTGACGCAGTTCGTCAAGACCACCGGTTTCCCGATCACCTCCACCCTGATGGGCCTGGGCGCCTTCCCGGCATCCGACAATCAGTGGTTGGGCATGCTCGGCATGCACGGCACGTACGAGGCGAACCTCGCCATGTACGAATGCGACGTCATGATCAACATCGGCGCCCGCTTCGACGACCGCGTGACCGGCAAGCTGTCGGCCTTCTCGCCGGGCTCCAAGAAGATCCACGTCGACATCGACCCCAGCTCGATCAACAAGAACGTGGCGGTCGACATCCCGATCGTCGGCGACTGCGGCGCCGTCCTGGAAGACATGCTGCGCATCTGGAAGGCGCGCGCCAAGTCGCCGGACAAGGCCGCGCTGAAGGAGTGGTGGGGCAAGATCGAGGGCTGGCGCGCCCGCAACTGCCTGAACTACAACCGCACCGAATCGGTCATCAAGCCGCAATACGCGCTGGAGCGCCTGCGCGAGGCCCTGCGCGGCAAGGACCACTACATCACGACGGAAGTCGGCCAGCACCAGATGTGGGCGGCCCAGTTCCTGCCCTTCGACGAGCCGAACCGCTGGATGACCTCGGGCGGCCTCGGCACCATGGGCTACGGCCTGCCGGCCGCCATCGGCGCCCAGCTGGCCCACCCCGACGCCATCGTCGTCGACGTGTCGGGCGAGGCCAGCTTCCTGATGAACATGCAGGAGATCGGCACCGCCGTGCAGTACCGCGCGCCGGTCAAGATCTTCATCCTGAACAACCAGTATATGGGCATGGTGCGCCAGTGGCAGGAACTGCTGCACGGCTCGCGCTATTCCCAGAGCTATTCGGAAGCCCTGCCGGACTTCGTGAAGCTGGCGGAATCCTGGGGCTGCGTCGGCCTGCGCGCCACCACGGTGGCCGAGGTCGATCAGGTGATCGAGAAGATGCTGGCCGTCACCGACCGGCCCTGCATCATCGACATCGCCGTCGATCCGAAGGAAAACTGCTTCCCCATGATCCCGGGCGGCAAGGCCCACAACGAAATCCTGTTCGGTCCGGACGACAGCCCGTCCGAAGCCACGCCGGAAGACGGCATGGTGCTGGTCTGATCGGCTGACGACGAACGAACGGGGGAATGGGTCTCATGGAAAACGCGATCGAAAAGCACACCATCGCCGTGCTGGTGGACAACGAGCCGGGCGTTCTCGCCCGCGTCATCGGACTGTTCTCCGGCCGCGGCTACAACATCGAAAGCCTGACGGTGGCGGAGGTGAACAACGCCGAGCACCTGTCGCGCATCACGCTCGTCACCTCGGGCACCCGGATGATCATCGAGCAGATCAAGGCGCAGCTCGGCCGGCTGGTTCCGGTCCACCGCGTCCACGACCTGACCGACGAAGGGCCGTCGGTGGAACGTGAACTGGCGCTGGTCAAGGTGGCCGGCACCGGCGACCGTCGGATCGAGGCGCTCCGCCTCGCCGACATCTTCCAGGCCAAGGTGGTCGACGCGACGCTGAGCAGCTTCATCTTCGAGCTGACCGGCACCACCGAGCAGGTCGACGATTTCGTCGGTCTGATGGGCCAGCTCGGCCTCGTGGAGGCCAGCCGCACCGGCGTGGTCGCCATGTCGAAGGGCCCGGCGGCGTTCTAACGCGCGCTCGCCTGCAGAAGATCATTCTGCGCAAGAATGGAGCGGCAAAAACGCAAGGAAGCTTTGCATTTTGCCGCTCCGTCGAGCGATTGTTTCCCTTGACGGGCGGCTTTGCTCAATGGAGTAATCCGCCGCAGGAAACGCACTCTGTCTTTGTTCGTTGCGAATTCAAGGAACCATCTCCATGCGCGTCTATTACGATCGTGATGCCGACGTCAACCTGATCAAGGGCAAGAAGGTCGTCATCGTCGGCTACGGCAGCCAGGGCCACGCCCACGCCCACAACCTGCGTGACAGCGGCGTGAAGGACGTGCGGATCGCGCTCCGCCCGGGTTCGGCCACCACCAAGAAGGCCGAGGCCGCCGGCTTCACCGTGATGAACCCGGCCGAGGCCGCCGCCTGGGCCGACGTTGTGATGGTTCTGACCCCGGACGAGCTGCAGGCCGACCTGTACCGCGACGATCTGGCCCCGAACATGAAGCAGGGCGCCGCTCTGGCCTTCGCGCATGGCCTGAACGTCCACTTCAACCTGATCGAGCCGCGCGCCGACCTCGACGTGTTCATGATCGCGCCGAAGGGCCCCGGCCACACCGTGCGCAGCGAATACCAGCGTGGCGGCGGCGTCCCGTCGCTGGTCGCCGTTCACCAGAACGCCTCGGGCAACGCGCTGGACATCGCCCTGTCCTACGCCTCGGCCAATGGCGGCGGCCGCGCCGGCATCATCGAGACCACCTTCAAGGAAGAGTGCGAGACCGACCTGTTCGGCGAGCAGGCCGTTCTCTGCGGCGGCCTGACCGAGCTGATCCGCGCCGGCTACGAGACGCTGGTCGAGGCGGGCTACGCCCCCGAGATGGCCTACTTCGAGTGCCTGCACGAAGTGAAGCTGATCGTCGACCTGATGTACGAGGGCGGCATGGCCAACATGCGCTACTCGATCTCCAACACGGCCGAGTACGGTGACTACCGCACCGGCCCGCGCATCATCACGCCCGAGACCAAGGCCGAGATGAAGCGCGTCCTGACCGACATCCAGGAAGGCCGCTTCGTCCGCGACTGGATGCTGGAGTGCAAGGCCGGCCAGCCGTCCTTCAAGGCGATCCGCCGCCGCAACGCCGAGCACGAGATCGAGAAGGTCGGCGAGAAGCTGCGCGCCATGATGCCGTGGATCGCCGAGCGCCGTCTGGTCGACAAGTCGAAGAACTGATCGGGCGAAAGCCAAGTCGGAAAGCCAAGTCGGTTTGACGGAAGGCGCGTCCCTGCGGGGGCGCGCTTTTCTTTTTGGGGAAGCGGCAAGGGCGATGCCCCCTCCCTAACTCTCCTCTTCGAGGGGAAGGGGGCGGTTCAGCCAGCGGGCTTCTACCCCCGCGGCTCCATTGCCGGCGGCGGGGTTTCGGCGACGGCGGCGCGGCCGGGGTCGCGCTTCTGGGTTTCCAGCAGGATGTCGCGGGCGATCGGCGCCGCCGCGGTGGAGCCGCCGCCGCCATGCTCGACAAAGACGGCGCAGGCATAGCGCGGCGCCTGGATCGGGGCGT
This sequence comes from Azospirillum ramasamyi, assembly GCF_003233655.1. Lineage (NCBI taxonomy): Bacteria > Pseudomonadati > Pseudomonadota > Alphaproteobacteria > Rhodospirillales > Azospirillaceae > Azospirillum > Azospirillum ramasamyi. The sequence goes on along the minus strand of NZ_CP029829.1, from coordinate 1,755,021 downwards.
AGGCGACGAACAGGGCGTGGTCGCGTTCGCGCCAGGGCAGATCCTCGTTCTTCCGCACGCCGGTGGAGCGCTCCGCCATGGTGATGCGGCGGACCTGGGCGGAGCCGGTCTTGCCGGCCATCTCGTAGCCGGCCTCGGTGATGCGCGACTTGAAGGCGGTGCCGTTGGGCGCGTTGGTCACCTCGTTCATGCCCCGCAGCACGATGTCGAGGTTCTCCTTCTTCACGCCGATGCTGGGCCAGGCGGTCTGTTCGCCGCTGACGGCCTTGATCTGCTTGGTCAGGTGCGGCTTGACCGCATAGCCGCCATTGGCCAGCCGGCAGGTCATCACCGCCAACTGCAGCGGCGTCGTCAGCACATAGCCCTGGCCGATGGAGGCGACCAGCGTCTCGCCCATGTCCCAGCCCTTGCCCAGGGTCGCCCGCTTCCAGGCGATGGTCGGCATCAGCCCGGCCCGCTCATGCGGCAGGTCGATTCCGGTGCGGATGCCCAGGCCGAAGCGGTTGGACATCTCGGAGATGCGGTCGATGCCGACGCGGCGCGACACGTCGTAGAAGAACACGTCGCAGGAATGGCGCAGCGCCCCGACGAAATCGACCGTGCCGTGGCCGCCGCGTTTCCAGCAGTGGAAGCGATGGTCGCCCAGCTCCATGTGGCCGGGGCAGAAGACGGTGTGCCGGCTGCTGACGATTCCCGATTCGAGCGCCGCCAGCGCCACCACCATCTTGTAGGTGGAGCCCGGCGGGTACTGGCCGACCACCGCCTTGTTGTTCAGCGGCGTCGCCTGGTTGGACAGCAGCTCCTCCCAAAGCTCGGCGCTGATGCCCATGGTGAACTGGTTGGGATCGTAGCTGGGATGGGAGGACAGCGCATAGATGCCGCCGGTATGCACGTCCATCACCACCGCCGACGCGCTGACCTCCTGCGACAGCCGTTCCTGCACGAAACGCTGCAGCGCCATGTCGATGGTCAGCTGGATCTCGCGGCCCGACTGCCCTTCGTCGCGCGACAGCTCGCGGATGACGCGGCCGACGGCGTTGACCTCCAACTGGCTGGTGCCGGCGGTGCCGCGCAGAACCTTCTCGTGAAACCGCTCGATTCCGGCCTTGCCGATGCGGAAGCCGGGGAGGGACAGCACGGGATCGCTGCTTCCGCTCAACTCCGCTTCCGACACCGCGCCGACATAGCCCAGGATATGGGCGGTCGCCTCGGCCTGCGGATAGTGGCGCAACTCGCCCACCTCGATCGACACGCCCGGCAGGTCGGGGGTGTTGGCCTCCAGCGTCGCCACCTGTTCCCAGGTCAGGTTCTCGCGCACGGTGACGGGGACGAAGCGGCGCTTGCGGTGCAGTTCGCGCAGCACGCGGCGGCGGTCGCCGTCGGTCAGCGGCACGATGCGGGAGATCTTGTCGAGCGTCTCCTGGATGTTGTGGGTGCGCTCCGACACCACGACGACCCGGTAGTTCTGCTGATTCACCGCCAAGGGCACGCCGAAGCGGTCGACGATGTTGCCGCGCGACGGGGCGATCAGCCGCAGGCTGATGCGGTTCTCCTCCGCCAACATGGTGTAGCGCGCGGATTCGACCACCTGCAGGTAATAGAGCCGGCCGACCAGCGCGGACAGGCCGGCCAGCTTGATGCCGCCCAGCACCAGGGCGCGGCGCGCTAGCAGGCGGGAACGGTCGGTATCGCGATCGATCGAACTCATGAAACCGGCGGGGCCCTTTACCCGTTCAAGAACGCGCGGTGCACGCGGATCAGCAGCCAGCCCACCGCAGGAAACACCGCCACCGTCAGCAAGCCCTGGAACAGCGCCGGCAGGATCGACAGCGCAACCCCGTCCAGTGCCGTGAACGCCAGCCATTGCAGCACGACGGCACCGGCCATCACCAGGGTGAAGCCGAGCCACAGCAGCGCGAAGGTGCTGGCCAGGAACACCCGGCGCTGGTTCAGGACCGCCCATTGCGCCACGATCAGCAGCAGGGCATTGACGCCCAGCGGCCCGCCGGTCAGGAAATCCTGCAGCAGCCCGATCAGAAAGGCCACCCCCGGACGCATCAGGTCAGGCCTGTGGATCGTCCAGTAATAGACGGAAACCAGCGTCAGGTTCGGCGCCACCGGGGCGTAGCCCGGCACCGGCAGGGGGATCATGCCGACCAGAACCATCATGACGGTAACGGCGAAGGGCGCCAGATTGCGCCCCACCTTGTCGACCCGTTGCCAGAAGGTTGCCGTCATGCCGGCGGCCTTTCCGCCGGGGTGCTTTCGGATCGGCTCACTTCCACTCCGGTGACGGGCCCAGGTCGGTGACGGGCAATCCGAAATCCACCAGACGCAGATGCTCGAGCCGCGAGAGGTCGGCGCTGGGCAGCACACGCACGCCGCGCTCGCTCACCGCGGTCACCACGCCGACCGGCAGGCCGGACGGGAACAGGCCGCCGTCGCCCGAGGTCACCACCTGTTCGCCGACCTGGATCGGCGACTCCGGCGGCAGATAGAGAAGCCTGGCCTGGTCGGAATTGTCGCCGGCCAGGATGGCGCGCTGGCGCGTGTTGGCCAGGACCACCGGGATACGGGCGTTGATGTCGGTCAGCAGCAGGATGCGGGACGACCATTCGCCGACCTCGATCACCCGGCCCACCAGACCGGCCCCGGCCAGCGCCGCCTGTCCCTTGCGCACCCCGTCACGCTTGCCGGCGGTCACCACCAGCGTGCGGACGAAGGAGCTGCCGGGGGTCGCGATGACGCGGGCGGCGATATAATTGACGGAGGGATCCGGACGGACGCGCAGCAGGCTGCGCAGGCTGTTGTTCTCCGCCTCCAGCCGCAGGGCCGCCTGCTTCCATTGCAGCAGCCGGGCGTTTTCGGCCTTCAGCCGCTGGTTTTCTTCGAAGGCGTTTTCAAGTTCCACCACCGACTCGACGACGCGGGCCGCGGTCGCGGCGGGGCGGGAGATGGCGTCGAGGATCGGGGCGAAGGCGTCGGTCACGCGGGCGCGGGCGCTGTCCACCGAAACGGAGTCGATCTTGCCGACCATCATCAGCGCGATGGAGGCCAGGACAAGCAGGAGGAAGGAGAAGCGTTGCGCGAGGGCCCGTAAAGGTGCGGCAAGGCGGGTGACGGAGCCGGATGAGCGTGACTTCACAGGAAATTCCCGTCCAGATACGCGGTCCGTCTCCGGCCCTTACCACCCGCGATATGGGCGGCGGACCGGAGGCCTTCCAATCAGGGATACACCAATCAGTAAGCGCTGACCAAGACGTTTCGCAGCGTCTTCATCTCCTCGAGCGCGCGGCCGGTGCCGAGAGCCACACAGGAGAGGGGATCGTCGGCAATCGACACCGGCAGGCCGGTGGCGTGGCGCAGGACGAAGTCCAGGTTGCCCAGCAGGGCGCCGCCGCCGGTCAGCACGATGCCCTTGTCGACGATGTCGGCGGCCAGTTCGGGAGCGGTGTGCTCCAGCGCCACCTTCACCGCCTCGACGATGGCCGAGACGGGTTCGGCCAGCGACTCGGCGATCTGCCGCTCGGAGATGATCAGTTCCTTGGGCACGCCGTTCATCAGGTCGCGGCCCTTGATCTCGAGGATGCGGCCTTCGCCGTCCTCGGGCGGGCAGGCGGAGCCAATTTCCTTCTTGATCCGCTCGGCCGAGCCTTCGCCGACCAGCAGATTGTGGCTGCGGCGGATGTAGCCGATGATGGCCTCGTCCATCTTGTCGCCGCCGACGCGGACGGAGCGCGAATAGACGATGCCGCCCAGCGACAGCACGGCCACCTCGGTGGTGCCGCCGCCGATGTCGACGACCATCGAGCCCGTCGGTTCCGTCACCGGAAGCCCGGCGCCGATCGCGGCGGCCATCGGCTCCTCGATCAGGAAGACGCGGCGGGCGCCTGCGGCCTCGGCCGATTCCTGGATCGCCCGGCGTTCCACCGCGGTCGAACCCGACGGCACGCAGATGATGACCTGCGGGCTGGCGAAGCTGCGGCGGTTGTGAACCTTGCGGATGAAATGCTTGATCATTTCCTCCGCGACTTCGAAATCGGCGATGACGCCGTCGCGAAGCGGGCGGATGGCCTGGATGTTGCCGGGGGTTCGGCCGAGCATCATCTTCGCCTCGTCGCCGACGGCGAGGACCTGCTTCTTGCCTCGCACATTGGCGATGGCGACGACGGACGGTTCGTTAAGGACGATGCCGCGGCCCTTGACATAGACCAGGGTGTTGGCCGTGCCCAGATCGATCGCCATGTCGGCGGACAGAACGCCCAGCAGTTTGGAGAGCATGGAGCTGACGAACTCTATCAAAGCGGTTGAGACGGCCGAGCCGGCGGCGACTGGCATAGCATGTCCGCCCCCGGTTCCATAGTCGAATGCGTCCGCACGCTCAAGGGGAGAGTGCGCCCGGCACGCCCGACCCGTGTCGCGAAAGCGGACGCCGGATGGCCGGTGCCCGCCGCCTCTTGCGGTGTCTGGTGAAGGCGAAACTGGCGGATCAGGGTTAATTTTCCGTCAACGATCGAACCCTTGAGGTCGGTCCGCGGCAAACTCCGCCCATATCCGCCAATAGCCCTTCGGCCGGTGTGGCGCTTCATTGTCTAGTCGGAACCATGCTGCGCCGCAACGGACAATTGCCAGATGGCCAGGGGATGGTCAGTGATGCCCGGCATCGGGTTTGTCGGCCGGCTTGGCCGGACGGGCGTGGTGTCCCTCCAGCCGGTCCATGCAGGCCAGCAGAACGCCCGACACCACGAAGGTCATGTGGATGATCACCAGCCACATCAACTCATCCCGCGAGGTCTGGGACAAATTCATGAAGGCCTTCAAAAGATGAATGCCGGAGATGGCGACGATGGAGGCGATCAGCTTCAGCTTCAGCCCGCCGAAATCGACCTTGCCCATCCAGTCCGGCCGGTCCTCGTGATTGGCCACGTCGATCTTGGAGACGAAATTCTCGTATCCGGCGAAGATCACCATCACGAGAAGGTTGCCGGCGAAGGACAGGTCGATCAGCGTGAGAACGGCCAGCAGCACGTCCTTCTCGCTCATGACCAGCACATTCGGAACGATGTGCAGGATTTCCTGGGTGAACTTCACCAGCAGGAGCATCAGCGAGACCACGAGCCCCAGATAGAAGGGGGCGAGCAGCCAGCGGCTGGCGAAGATGACTTTTTCGAAGCGGCGTTCGATCATGGCGGGTGCGGCACGTCGTTGATTAGGGAAGATGCGGAGACGGCGGATGTGTCGCAATGCTGCGCCGCAAAATCAACCGAGCATTTCAATCGGCATAGGGAGCGGGGAAACCCTTATTCGTCATAGGCATTGTCATTGTACCGTAACGTCCGGACGCTATGGTTGCGGCTCTGAATGAGATCGCCGGGAAGGGTTTGCCGACCATGAAGACGTCCGCTCCGCACATCGTGTCCGCGTTCGAGGACGCGCTGAAGCGGATGAAATCCGCCATCGTGCAGATGGCCGGCGCCGCGGAGACGCAGATCGATCAGGCATTGACCTGCCTGGCCCAGCGCAATCCCGATCTGGCGCGTGAAATCGTCGAGTCGGACGCGCGACTCGACACCTTCGAACATGACATCGAAGCGCATTGCATGCGTTTGCTGGCCCTGCGCCAGCCGGTTGCCGACGACCTGCGCGAGGTGGTGGCGGCGCTGAAGATCGCCGGCAACCTGGAACGCATCGGCGACCATGCCGCCAACACCGCCAAGCGCGCGGTCGCCATCTTCAGCCTTGCGGAAGCGGCCTCGCTGCCGGGCCTCCCGCAGCTCGGCCGGCTGGTGCGCGAGCGGCTCAGCGCCGTGGTCGACGCCTATGTCGACAGCGACAGCGAGGCGGCCTTGCGCATCTGGCGCACCGACGACGAGGTGGATGCGCTCTACACCAGCCTCGTTGCGGAGGTGGAACGGTCCGCCCTGGCGGCCCCGGACCAGTTCATGGCGCATGTCCACCTGATGATGATCGCCAAGAACCTGGAACGCATCGGCGACCACGCCACCAACATCGCCGAGGTCGTGTATTTCGTCAGCACCGGCCAGACCCTGCTGGACGAGCGTCCGAAGGCCGATCATTCCTATGATCCGGTGGGCTGAGACGGAAAGCCGCCGCAAGGCATAAGGCGATCGTTGAACCTGGGACCGGGCCGAAGGGGGATAGTATTTCGGCTGCGGAACGATCACTTTAACGGGAAGCCGTTCCCGCCCGTAGACGAGACACACCCTCCCTGATGACCGACGACCTGATCCGCCTCTATGCCGCCATCCTCGAGCGCCAGCAGATGGACCCGGCGCAGTCCAAGACCGCCCGGCTGATCGCCGCCGGTCCGAAGAAGATCGCCAAGAAGGTGGGCGAGGAAGCGGTCGAGGTGGCGCTGGATGCCATGAACGAGGATCGGCAGGGCGTCATCAACGAAAGCGCCGACCTGCTGTACAACCTGTCGGTCCTGTGGGCGACGCTGAACATCCACCCGGACGATGTGTTCGCCGAAATCCGCCGGCGCGAAGCGCTCTACGGCATCGCCGAGAAGCTGCCGAAGGCCGTCACCGAGCGCTGAGCGCGGCTGCCGGCGGCATCGGGCCGGCCCCAGCCCTCAGGCCACTCCCAACCCCTTCAGCAACGGCAGCCGCCGCTGCGTGAAGGCCGCATGCCGGCGCGCCAGTTCCGCCCGGCTGGCCTCATCCCCCTCGCAGCGCTCGCCGTCGCGGCCAATCGTGATTCCGTCGGCGGACAAATGGTGCCAGGCGAAGGCGGGGGGATCCTCGCCCAACCGCGCGGCCAGCAGGAACAACGCCTCGATCCGCGACACCGGAACCCCGGCCCCCAGCAGCGGGGAGGCGAGCTGCCCGGGCGTGTCGCCGAAGCGGTGGCGCTCAAGAACCACGGCGTTGAAGCGCTCGGCCGAGGCTTTGCGTTCGGCAAATCCCTCTTCGGGCATGACCGGCGCGGCCAGCGACAGGCTGGTCAGCAGGACCAGCGCGCGCAGCACGGCGTCCTCTCCCTGCGCCGCCAGGGCCGGACGGCCGAGCAGCGCGTCGAGGCTCTGCGGCCCCTCGGCCAGCGCCTCGCCCAGCGGCTGGTAGAGCGCCGGCGGGAAGGGCAGGCGGCCTACGGGGGTGGAGGCAACCTCCGGCAGATCGTCGGCGGCCGTCAGCAGTGCGAACCGGGTCTCACCCAACAGGGCGCGCCGCTCGGCCGGACCCAGCCGCTCGCCGCCCTTCACGAACAGGTCGCGGCGGAAGCTGCGGTTGGTCATCACGTCGCGCAGGGTTTCGCCCTGGGCCGGGTCGGATGCCTCCGCCGCCAGCGCCTGCTGCGCCGGGGACAGGGTGAGGTCGTGCAACTGCTCCATCGGCACGGCGGCCCCGGCGAACTCCAGCTTGGCGGCGGCCATCTCGCGCGCCACGTCTGCATGGTAGAAGGCCGTCCAGTCGCTGTTGAGATATTCGTGGGCGATGTAGTTCGGCGACTTGTGGCGAAGCTGCTCGATCCGCTCCACCACGCCGTCGGTGGCGCCGAACCAGCCGCCGCCCTGCGCCGCCATCCGCGAGGCGAATTCGACCGCCCGCGCGATGCGGTCGGGCAGGGGGCCGCCGCCCTCGGCGCAGCGCTCCACCAGCAGGCGGCGCAGCGGCATGTACGCCAGCGTGCCGGGCAGGGCGTTGTAGCTGACGAAGACCACCCCGCCGGGCGCCAGCCGGCGGCGCAGCGTGTCGAGCAGGATCGCCCGGTTCTCGGCGCTCACCCAGGACCAGACGCCGTGCAGGGCGACCGCATCCAGCATCGGCCCCTCGCGCCGGGCATGGTCGGCGAAGCTCTCCTCCAGGAAGGTGGCGTTGGCGAGCCCGGCATCGTCGGCCAGCCGCCGGACGCCGGCGATGTGCGAGGGATTGAAGTCCATCGCCTCGAACCGGGCCGCCGGGTGGGCGCCGGCCAGCAGCGCACTGGTCAGCCCGTGGCCGCATCCCGGCTCCGCCATGGTGAAGCTGCCGCGGCGCAGCACCTCGGGCGGACGCCAGCCGCGCAGCGTCAGGGCGAAGCAGAGGAGGGCCGGCGACCAGTCGCGATAGACGGCGCGGATATAGTCGATGCCGCCGACATAGCCTTCGGTCCAGCCGCCCATTTCCGATCTCCCGTTCCGATGCCCCGTTTCGACAGCGCCGGTGTAGCCGCCGGGGGCTGAGTACGGCCACCGAAAAGCGCGCGTCAAAAAATTCACATGGGGTGCGATTTTGCTATCGACAGGCCAAAAGCCCTTCGCTATAAACCGCGCCACACCGGCCGGGACAACGGCTTGGCCGGGGCGATGAACAGTCGGCTGTTTCAGCCGGGTTCGCCGCAGCAAGAGATGGGCGCATAGCTCAGTTGGTAGAGCAGCTGACTCTTAATCAGCGGGTCCAAGGTTCGAGTCCTTGTGCGCCCACCATCTCTTGTACATTTCCTACGGATGGGCGCATAGCTCAGTTGGTAGAGCAGCTGACTCTTAATCAGCGGGTCCAAGGTTCGAGTCCTTGTGCGCCCACCATCCATAAGGGGCTGGAACCGAGCAGGTTCCGGCCCCTTTCCATATCCAGAGTTTCGTTCGGGAGTGTGGTCCAGGCGTTTCGCGTGATGCCCCCTCCCTGACCTGCTCACGTGACCGGACCGGCCAGCGTCTGGGAAGGGAAGGAGCATCCGTGGCGATGCCTCACCCCTCCGCTTGCGCCAGGAAGGCCGCGGTCACCCGGTCCATCGTCGCCAGATGCGTGTGGAACCAGTCCGGGAAATAGAGGGTGACGTATTTGCGCGCCCGGTCCTCCTTGCCCTCCGCCAGTTCGGCTTCCATCGTTGCGACCACGCTCAGGACGCGGGTGTGTTCGTCCTTGTGGCAATGCAGGGCGAAGAAGCCGTGCTGGGCCATCAGCGCGTTCTCGCGGGCGAAATGCTCGCGCAGATGCGTGGCGAAGGCGGCGAAGGGCGCCTGCATTCCGCCGGCCGGCGCATCGCAGGTGGCCTGCAGCAGGGCGACGGAATCGATGTGGTCGCGGTCCATGACCGCATGGCCAAGAGTGGGAATGGTGGCGGCGGGCGTGTCGGGCATGGCGGTCGCAAGCATGAGGGGGGCTTCCTGAAACGAAGATGGCCTTCGGAGACGACGCTCCGAAGGCCACCATACCCGCACTGCCGTCATGGTCTCTTGACGTTGGTCAAGACGCCCGGATCGTCAGCCCTTCGCCTCGCTGGCCTCCAGCTCGTCGATGAAGCCGCGGATGACGCCGAGGCCCTTCTGCCAGAAGGCCGGGTCGGAGGCGTCCAGCCCGAAGGGAGCGAGCAGTTCCTTGTGGCGCAGCGTCCCGCCGGCCGACAGCATCGCCAGATACTTCTCGGCGAACCCCTTCTCCGCGTCCTGGTAGACGGCGTAGAGCGAGTTCACCAGGCAATCGCCGAAGGCATAGGCGTAGACATAGAAGGGCGAGTGGATGAAGTGGGGGATGTAGGACCAGTAGTGCCGGTATCCCTCGTCGAAGCGCAGCGCCGGGCCGAGGCTCTCGGTCTGCACCGCCATCCAGATCTCGCCGATGCGGTCCGACGTCAGTTCGCCCTCGCGCCGCTCGGTGTGGACGCGGCGTTCGAAATCGAAGAAGGCGATCTGGCGCACCACCGTGTTGAGCATGTCCTCGACCTTGCCGGCCAGCATGATGCGGCGGCGCTTCGGGTCGGTTTCCGCCGCCAGCAGGGCGCGGAAGGTCAGCATCTCGCCGAACACCGACGCGGTTTCCGCCAGCGTCAGCGGGGTGTCGGACAGGAAATGCCCCTGCTTGCCCGCCAGGATCTGGTGGACGCCATGCCCCAGCTCATGGGCCAGCGTCATCACGTCGCGGGTCTTGCCCTGGTAGTTGACCAGCAGATAGGGGTGGACGCTGGGCACGGTCGGGTGGGCGAAGGCGCCGGGCGCCTTGCCGGGACGAACCGGGGCGTCGATCCAGGGATTGTCGAAGAAGCGCTTGCCCAGGCTGGCGAGGTCGGGGGAGAACCGGCCATAGGCGCCGAGCACGATGTCGCGCGCCTCCTCCCACGGGATGCTGCGGTCGGCGTCCTCGGGCAGGGGGGCGTTGCGGTCCCAGTAATCAAGATGGTCCTGGCCGAACCACTTGGCCTTCATCGCATAATAGCGGTGGGACAGGTCGGGATAGGCGCCCTTGACGGCGGAAACCAGCGCGTCGACGACTTCATCCTCGACCCGGTTGGACAGGTTGCGGGCGGAGGTCGGCGTCGGGTAGTTGCGCCAGTCGTCCTCGATCTCCTTGTCCTTGGCCAGCGTGTTGGTGATCAGCGCGAACAGCCGCGCATTCTCGCCCAGCACCTTGCCCACCGCCTCGCCGGCCTCGCGGCGGACGGCGGGGTTGCGGTCGGACAGGCGGTTCAGCGCCTCCGCACAGGTGAGCTCCTTCCCGCCCATGGGGAAGCGCAGGCTGGCGATGGTTTCGTCGAACAGGCGGTTCCAGGCGGCGCGGCCGACGACATGCTTCTCGTGCAGCAGCCGCTCGATCTCGTCGGACAGCTGGTGGTCGCGGTAGAGGCGGACGTCGCGCAGCCAGGGCTCGTAATGGCGCAGGGCCGCGGACGCCTTCTGCTTGGCCGCCAGATCGGCCTCGTTCAGCCGGTTGATCTCCAGCGTGAAGAAGATCAGGTGGGCGGAGATGTCGTTCACCCGCTCCTGCGCCGACTGGTAGAACTTGGCGATGGTCGGGTCGACCATGTTGCCGTTGTAGACCAGCCCGGCATAGGACATGACGCGCGACAGCGTCTCGTCGATCTCCTCATAGCTGCGGATCGCAGCGGCCAGCTCGTCGCCCTTCAGCGTGGCCAGCTTGCCGGCATAGCGTTCGCGGAAGGCCTTGCACTCCCGTTCCATCCGGTCGAGGTCGGCCTTCAGCTCCGGCGACTCCATGCCGGGATAGAGGTCGCTCAGGTCCCAGGTGGGAAGCGCACCCAGTTCGGCGGTGTCGTTTGCGGCCGTGGCGGCGCTGCTGGTCATCGAATCCCTCCAGAGATAGGTTGGATCCATATAAGCGCGCGCGCGCCGCGGGCAAAGTGCTCATGCGGGGCCGTGCAGAGTCCGCCGGCCGGCGCGCAGGACGGCACGCGACAGCTCGGCCAGCGCCGCCCCGGCGATGCGGCTCTGCTGCCAATGGAGCGGCACGTCCAGCGGGCGGCCGGGCGCCAGCTCCACCAGCCGGCCGACAGCGAGATGGTCGGCCACCAGCGGGTCGGGATTCATGCCCCATCCCAGCCCGGCCAGCGCCCCGTCGACGAAGGCGTGGGTGGAGGGCAGCCAGTGGGTGGGCGGGGTCGGCAGCCGCGACTCGTGGCCGTCCAGCACCGTCCGCAGCCATTGCGCCTGCAGGCTGTCCTTGCGGTTGAAGGTCAGGCAGGGCGCGCGGGACAGGGCGTCGGCAGTGACGCCCTCCGGGAAATGGCGGCGCACATAGTCGGGGCTGGCGGTCGCGCGGTAGCGCAGCGCCCCCAGCGGATGGCTGTCGCAGCCGGGAACCGGCGCCGCGCTGGCGGTGACGGCGGCCAGCACCTCGCCCTTGCGCAGCCATTCGGCGCTGTGGTCCTGGTCGTCGAGAACCAGATCGAACAGGCAGCCGGGCAATTCGGCCATCGCCGCGACGAACCAGGTGGCGAGGCTATCGGCGTTCACCGCGATGCGCAAAGTGGCCGGCCCCTCCGCCGGCATAAGGCCGGGCAGGGCGCCGCGCAATTCGCTTTCCAGCAGGGTCACCCGCTCCACATGCTGGCACAGGCGCTGACCGGCCGCGGTTCCGGTGCAGGGCTGGCCGCGCACGACCAGGACGCTGCCCAGCCGCTCCTCCAGCAGCTTGACCCGTTGCGACACCGCCGACGGAGTGACGTGCAGCTGCTGGGCGGCGCGTTCGAAGCTGCCGGTGCGGATCACGGCGGCCAGCGCCGTCAGCAGCGGATAGTCCAGCATGGATTAGCTCCGCTTAATCGGGGAAAGGAGGATTAAGTAGGGCAAAGGCTGGCCGGATGGTAGCGGATCGGCATCCACCGACTCTGGAACCGCGTCATGACCGATCCCTTCGCCTCCTCCCTGTTTTCCTCCACCCTGCTCACCGCCTTCCTGCCGGGCCTCTTCCTTGGATTCAGCCTGATCGTCGCCATCGGGGCGCAGAACGCCTTCGTGCTGCGTCAGGGCTTGCGCAACGAACATGTGCTGGCGATCTGCGCCACCTGCGCCCTGTCCGACGCGCTGCTGATCCTGGTCGGCGTGAGCGGTTTCGCCACCGCCGGGGCGCGCTGGCCATGGCTGGAGCCGGTGATGCGCTATGCCGGCGCCGCGTTCCTGCTGGTCTACGGGTTGCGCAGCGCCCGGTCCGCGCTTCGCAACGGGAGCGGACTGGCTCCGGCGGGGCAGGAGCCGGCGGGGCTGCTGCCGGCGCTGCTCACCTGTCTGGCGCTGACCTGGCTGAACCCGCATGTCTATCTGGACACGGTGGTGCTGGTCGGCTCCGTCTCCACCCGCTTCGCCGAGGCGCGGGGCGCCTTCGCGCTGGGAGCGATGACGGCGTCCTTCCTGTTCTTCTTCGCGCTCGGCTATGGCGCCCGGCTGCTGCGCCCGCTCTTCGCCCGGCCGGCATCCTGGCGGGTGATGGACGGCCTCATCGCGCTGGTGATGTGGGCCATCGCGGCGGGATTGCTGATGGGCGAGGCCGGAGCTTAAGCGTGCTCCCCCTCCTGCGCCCGCTTGATCGCGGCCTCCACGCATTGCAGGTGCAGCTTCTTGCGGGCGAGCTGGCGGGCGCGGCGCTCCTCCAGGTCGGTGGTCGCCATCGCTTCGATGCTGCAGCCGCGCCAGCCGTTGGCGTCCAGCGCGCGGGCGACCTCCGCATAGCCGAAATAGCCCTTCTCCGGCTGCTCCCACGGCGCGCGGAAATCGGCGCGGCGCAGGACGAAGCGGTTGGACTGGCTGCCGCCGCCCAGGTTGGTCAGGCGGGCCACGATCAGACGTTCGCCGTTGCCGTGAACGACGGTCAGGATCGGGCGAATCCCGGTGATGGGTGGATCGGTAGCCATGATCCATGCATAACGGTCCGGGGGCGTCCTGACCAGAGCATCGCTGACGATCGCGCCCCCGCCCGCCTTGACGCGCCACCCCGCGCCCGAACGGAGAACTGCCGATGCGTCCCGTCCCGACGCTGCCGTCCGCTCTTATCCCGCTCCTCCTGCTGGGCGCGCCGGCCGCGGCGCAACTGGCGCCCCCGCAGCCCGTCTTCGCTCCGGCCGCGGTGCCGCTGACCTGCGAAGTCTATTCCGCCGCTCCGATGATCGAGGCCCAGCTGTTCTTCGGCCGCAACATCGGCGCGGATGTCGGCGTCAGCGACCATGACTGGGCCGAATTCCTGGATGGCGAGGTGACGCCGCGCTTCCCCAACGGCCTGACCGTTATCGACGCTTCGGGCCACTGGCGGGACAGCGAGAACGGCCGGCTGATCCGGGAACCCAGCAAGGTGCTCACCCTTCTCGCCGAAAGCGGGCCGGCGACCCTGACGCTCCTCCGCGAAATCGTCGATTCGTACAAGGAGCGGTTCCACCAGCAGTCGGTCGGACTCGCCATACGGCCGGTCTGTGTTTCCTTCTGAATTCCAGGTTCCAGAACAGCATTTCACCATTGGGGAATGCGACAGCTCGCCGCACCCCCGACCTTCTGACATTTGCCTGCACTTATGCTTTTGTCGCAGATTGTGGAGGCTGCGTAGCTGATCGTTTCGCGGCCGAGAGGAAAACGCACCGAATAGTACCAAAATAGAACGAGGGACGCCCTGCCATGAGCCCGACCGCCAGCACCACGACTGCAGAGCTTTTCGACCAGATGCATGCCCGCTCCCTGTCGGACCCCGCCGGGTTCTGGGGCGAGGCGGCGAAGGACATTTCCTGGTTCAAGCCGTGGGACAAGGTGCTGGACGACAGCAGCGCGCCCTTCTACCGCTGGTTCACCGGCGGGGAGCTGAACACCTGCTACAACGCGGTGGACCGCCATGTGGAGGCCGGGCGCGGCGCGCAGGCGGCGATCATCTATGACAGCCCGGTCACACAGACCGTCCAGACCATCACCTATGCCGAACTGCAGGACCAGGTCGCCCACTTCGCCGGCGCGCTGCGCGCCCAGGGCGTGGAGAAGGGCGACCGCGTCCTCCTCTACATGCCGATGATTCCGCAGTCGCTGGTCGCCATGCTGGCCTGCGCCCGCCTGGGCGCCGTGCATTCGGTGGTGTTCGGCGGCTTCGCCCCGCACGAACTGGCGACCCGGATCGACGACGCGAAGCCGAAGGCCATCGTCTCGGCCTCCTGCGGCATCGAGCCGAACCGCATCGTCAAGTACAAGCCGATGCTGGACTCGGCCATCGAACAGTCGGCCCACAAGCCCAGCAGCGTCATCGTCTGGCAGCGCCCGCAGGAGACGGCGACGCTGGTCGCCGGCCGCGACGTCGATTGGGCGGAGGCGGTGGCGAAGGCCGAGCCGGCGGAATGCGTGCCGGTCAAGGCGACCGACCCGCTCTACATCCTCTACACCTCCGGCACGACCGGCCAGCCCAAGGGCGTGGTGCGCGACAACGGCGGCCATGCGGTGGCGCTGCGCTGGACCATGACCAACATCTACAACGTCAAGCCCGGGGAGGTTTACTGGGCGGCGTCCGATGTAGGCTGGGTCGTCGGCCATTCCTACATCGTCTATGCGCCGCTGCTGACCGGCTGCACCACCGTGGTGTTCGAAGGCAAGCCGGTCGGCACTCCCGATCCGGGCACCTTCTGGCGGGTGATCGAGCAGCACAAGGTGGGCACGCTGTTCACCGCGCCCACCGCCTTCCGCGCCATCAAGCGCGAGGATCCGGACGCCAATTACCTGAAGAAGTACGATCTGTCGCATTTCCGCGCCCTGTTCCTGGCCGGCGAGCGGTCGGATCCCGACACGCTGCACTGGGCCGAGGACAATCTGAACGTTCCGGTCATCGACCACTGGTGGCAGACCGAGACCGGCTGGGCGATCTCCGGCAACCCGCTGGGCGTTCACCTGTTCCCGATCAAGTACGGCTCCGCCACCCGTCCGATGCCGGGCTGGGACGTGCGGGTGCTGAACGCAGAGCTGAAGGAGGTTCCGCGCGGCGACATCGGCGCCATCTGCGTCAAGCTGCCGCTGCCTCCGGGCACGCTGCCGACCCTGTGGAACGCCGACGAGCGCTTCAAGAAGTCCTACCTCGCCGATTACCCCGGCTATTACCAGACCGGCGACGCCGGCTTCATCGACGACGACGGCTATGTCTATGTCATGGCCCGCACCGACGACATCATCAACGTCGCCGGCCACCGCCTGTCCACCGGCGCCATGGAAGAGGTGCTGTCGAGCCACAAGGACGTCGCCGAATGCGCGGTGATCGGCGTGGCCGACGACCTGAAGGGACAGGTGCCGCTGGGCTTCGTCTGCCTGAAGGCCGGCGTCACCCGCCCGCACGAGGAGATCGTCAAGGAGGTCGTCCAGCTGGTGCGCGAGCAGATCGGACCGGTCGCCGACTTCAAGCGCGCCCTGGTGGTCGATCGTCTGCCGAAGACGCGGTCGGGCAAGATCCTGCGCGGCACCATGCAGAAGATCGCCGACAGCCAGGACTACAAGATGCCCGCGACCATCGACGATCCGGGCATCCTGCCGGAGATCGCCGAGGCGCTGAAGACGCTGGGCTACGCCAAGACCAGCAGCACTCCGGCCTGATCTGGGGTCCGGCGGTACAAAACGAGGAAAAGGGGCGGCTTCCCGGCCGCCCTTTTTCAATTCCGGGGTATCAGCAGGAGACGACCGACAGATTCTCCGGTTCTTCGCTGCCGAGGTCGAGCAGCGGCAGGAAGCTCGCCGGTTCCTGCGCGCCGGACAGCGCGTAGCGGCGGTTGAAGATGTAGCAGGGCACCGCCTGCAACCCCATCTGGCGGGCCAGCGCGTCGGCGGCATGCACCGAAGCCGTTTCGGCGTCGGTGGACAGCTGGCGCCGCGTCTCGACGAAATCCATGCCCAGCCCGGCGGCGACGCTGGCCAGCGCGTCCCGGTCGCCGATGTCCACGCCCTCGACGAAATAGGCGGCGAACAGCGCATCGGCCATCGCGTTGCCCAACCCATGGCGTCCGGCGATGCGGACCAGCCGGTGCGCGTCGAAGCTGTTGGGCGTGCGCTGGATGCGGTCGAGCGCCAGCGGCAGCCCGTCGCGCGCCGCCGTATCCTCCACCACCCGGTGGATCTGCCGTGCCCGCTCCCCGCCGCCGAACTTCGCGGCCAGATAATCATCGCGCGACATTCCTGAACGCGGCATGTCCGGGTTCAGCTGGAAGGGCTGCCAGCGGATTTCGGGTCGCAGGCCGGGCCGCTGGGCAAGCGCGCGGTCGAGCCGGCGCTTGCCGATGTAGCACCAGGGGCAGATCAGGTCGGCGAAGGTTTCGATCAGCATCCCGCCACTATCCGCGCCTCTCCGGCCCTCGGCAACCGCTTCTTCCATTCCTTCCGCAGAGCGCAAGACGCTCCGCAACCGTTTGTTAACCGAGTTGGACCGACAGTCCTCAATGGTTCTCGCAGTCCGATAGCGGCTGTCGGACATATCCCGGTGGACGGTTCCCGATGAGCAATTCCTACGTCGACGGCAAGGTCCGCGAAGCGATCCTGGCGGCCAAGGGCAGCCGGATGAACGCGCAGAAGATCCTGATGGCCTGGGCGGTCGAGGATCCCGACCTGCTGCGCGGGATCGCGCAGCCCTTCCTGAAGGCCATCGCCGCGGCCGCCATCGAGCGTGCAGGCCGTCCGCCCAGCCGGAGCGCGGCTGCGCGTCCGGCCGCCGGCGGCGGCGGGGCAGGGGGCAGGGGGCCGTCGGCCTCGGGCCTCAGCCGCGACGCGCTTGAAAACCTGCTGAACCAGTTGGGCCGCGATTCGGGTGACCCGGTTCCCCAGCGTGGAGCCCCCGCCGGCAAGGCCGCGGCGGCTGCGAAGGGGGCGACCGTTCACGACGCTCCGGCCGGCGGTCCGACGCATGAGAAGGCGATGATGGCGATCGCCAAGGCCTTCGTCGCCAAGAAGGTGCGCTGAACGGCGCCGAACGGCCGAATGCTCAGGTTCCGCCGTTCGCGGTATAGGGCGTGGCGTCGTCGAACAGGCTCTTCCGGCGCGGCACCGTGCGGACATCCGGCGGCGGGCTGGCGAGCGAGGTGTTGCCGTTGCGGTAGGGATCGGGAATGTGGTGGCAATCCACATCGGCCAGCGTGCGATAGCAATAGATCCGCGAGCGGTCGATCTCCAGCTTGTCCGGACAATAGTCGCCGCTCTGCTCGAAGCTGATGATCGAACAATCGCGGCCGGTCGCCGCCGACACCAGATGATCGCCGATGGTCTTTTTGGTGGCGTTCAGCGTCACCACATCCGCGCCGGCCGCCGCCAGCCCGAGCGGGGAGGTGCAGCCGGCCAACGCCATAACCGGCACTGCCGCCGCAATGGCCAGCCAACCCCGCATCGACGCCGTCCGTCCCCTGCCCATCGTCATCCGGCCCCTGTTGCCTTGCGCGAACCGCTTCTGGTCCGCCGCATTCCGCAATTGCGCGCGAGCGCGGTTAACAAGCGGTGAATTCACTCCTACGGCCTGCCCTTGAGGCGCTCAGCGAGCCAGGGCGCAGATGCGCGACCGGCACTGTACGACGACGAAGGCGTCCTTGTCCTCGCTGCAGCCGATCTTGAAGGTCGTCGAACCTTCGCGCCCGACGGTGTAGCGCAGCACCTCGACCTTGGACGGGGTGCAGTTGCCCATGGACTTGGCGATCTCCTTCGCTTCCGCCTGAGCGGCGGAAACATTGGATGCCGCCAGCGACGGCCCGGCCGCCATTACGAGACCGGCGGTCAGCAGGGCGGTGGAGAGGCGGCGAGGGAATGTGCTGTGGATGGGCATGGGCTCACTATCGCACGGGCGGCTTCGACTCGGAAGGGGTGCCTCCGAAATGTCGCAGCGTCGCGATTCCCGCCGCCCCGGTCCCGCCGAGCTGCTATTTTGAATCATCAGCCGAACCGCGGCGGCAAAAGGCCGTATGCGGAACCGGCGGCGCAAGAGATATGGCACGAGGGGAAACGCATGACTTCGAACGACCGGCCGCTCGGCGACCGTATCCTCGCCGCACTCGAACTGGCGCTGGAACAACAGCATCTGGACGTCGCCGAGCATCTGGCCCGCGCCCTGGAAGAAACGCTGACTCGGTTCGGTGGACCAGATGCCGTCGACCACCGTGAATTGTCGACCGGCATGATTCAGGCCTTCGACCGCCTGGAAGCGATGCGCAAGGAAGCGCATCGGCTGCCTTGAGCGGGGCGGCGGAACGGCCCGAACCCGAACCGCCGGCCCGGCATTAATTTTTTGCAATTTGGTGGTTGACAGGCGGCCTCCCGGGCGACTACAAACCGCCCACCGAACGACGGGGGCCTCAACGGTCCGGGTGGAAAACAGCAGTCGGTTCAAAGCGTTGGCTTTCGGATCGATTGATTTTCAAGCCCAGTCGCTCAGCGCGGGTGTAGCTCAGTTGGTTAGAGCGCCGGCCTGTCACGCCGGAGGCCGCGGGTTCAAGTCCCGTCACTCGCGCCACTCTCCCTTAGAAAATTCGACGACATTCGCCAGTAAGGCGCAAGGACTCGCTGATCGCGGGTCCTTTTTCGTATGCGAATAGTCTTCCCTTTGCCCTTTTTTAAAAACATGGTATTACCAGGATCTAGCGAGAGGATCGGCTTGTCCTTCCGCGTAGTGAAAAGCGATTCAAACCGCTTTCCTTGCCCACGGTCTCGGCATATATTCCGGCCCGTCTGATGGGCTAATCCAAGGCATGGCTGCCACGGCTTTGCGCTTCCGCCGATTTCCGGCTGGAACGGCGCCCGTGGTCGTGGGCTTATGGGAGGAATGCGGTGTCGACTCCGCTGATCATTGAGTATCTTCCGATCCTGGTGTTTCTGCTGATCGGCATCGCGCTGGCCGCGGTGATGGTTGGGGCATCCTACGTCATCAGCCCGAAGAACCCGGACGCCGAGAAGGTATCCCCCTACGAATGCGGCTTCGAGCCATTCGAGGATGCGCGCACCAAGTTCGACGTGCGGTTCTATCTGGTCTCGATCCTGTTCATCATCTTCGACCTTGAAGTCGCCTTCCTGTTCCCGTGGGCCATCGCCCTCGGCGACATCGGGCTGTTCGGCTTCTGGTCGATGATGCTGTTCCTGGGCATCCTGACCATCGGCTTCATCTATGAGTGGAAGAAAGGAGCTCTGGAATGGGAGTAGAGGTCGCCAAGCCGCTGGCGCCGATTCCGCCCGGACCGGAACAGGACGCCTACATCCGCGCGGTCTCCGACGAGATCCAGGACAAGGGCTTCGTGCTGGCGAAGTACGAGGACCTGCTGGCCTGGGCCCGGACGGGCTCGCTGTGGCCGATGACCTTCGGTCTGGCCTGCTGCGCGGTGGAGATGATCCACGCCTATATGAGCCGGTATGACCTGGACCGTTTCGGCGTGATCCCGCGTCCCAGCCCGCGCCAGTCCGACTGCATGATCGTCGCCGGCACCCTGACCAACAAGATGGCCCCCGCGCTCCGCAAGGTCTACGACCAGATGCCGGAACCGCGCTGGGTGATCTCCATGGGGTCCTGCGCCAACGGCGGCGGTTATTATCACTATTCCTACGCCGTGGTTCGTGGCTGCGACCGGATCGTTCCGGTCGACATCTATGTGCCCGGCTGCCCGCCGACGGCGGAGGCGCTGATCTACGGCATCCTCCAGCTCCAGAAGAAGATCAAGCGCGGCAATCGCATCGCCCGCTGACCACGGCGTCCCGTTCCGCATCCGGGCTTTCTGCGGCCCGGCGGCGGTGCGAACGACAAGCGCGCTGAAGACAAGTAGGAAGGCAGGGTCCCACCCATGTCCGAACAGGCGTTGAAGGAACTCGGGGACGTCATCGCGGCCAAACTCGGCGGCGACGTCCTGAAGGTCGAGGTGAGGCTCGGCGAGCTGATGGTGACGGTCAAACGGCCGGCCATCCTGACGGTGCTCACCGCGCTGCGCGACGATCCGGCCATCCGGTTCGAGCAGCTGACCGACATCACCGCGGTCGATTACCCGGACCGCGTCGAGCGGTTCGAGGTCGTCTATCAGCTGCTCAGCTACACCCACAACCGTCGCATGCGCGTGAAGCTGGCGACCGACGAGGACACCCCCGTCCCGTCGGCCGTTGCCGTCTTCAGCGCCGCCAACTGGTTCGAGCGCGAGGTTTGGGACCTGTTCGGCATCTTCTTCGAGAATCACCCGGACCTGCGCCGCATCCTCACCGACTACGGGTTCGAGGGGCACCCCTTCCGCAAGGACTTCCCGCTGACCGGCTATGTCGAAGCCCGGTACGACGAGGACCAGAAGCGCGTGATCTACGAGCCGGTTCGTCTGACCCAGGATTTCCGCGCCTTCGACTTCCTCAGCCCGTGGGAAGGCATGACCAACGTCATGCTGCCCGGCGATGAGAAGGCGGCCCTCCAGGACGGGAGCAAGAAGCCGTGAGCATGACCGTTTCGACCGAATCGGCGACCGGCGTCGTCACGACTGGTCCGAGCGGGCCGATCAGCGCGTCCGGGCCCGAGACCAAGACGCAGATCAAGCCCTACACGATGAATTTCGGGCCGCAGCACCCGGCCGCCCACGGCGTGCTCCGTCTGGTGATGGAGCTGAACGGCGAGGTGGTGGAGCGCTGCGATCCGCATATCGGCCTGCTGCACCGCGGCACCGAAAAGCTGATCGAGTACAAGACCTACGTCCAGGCCGTGCCGTATTTCGACCGCCTGGACTATGTCAGCCCGATGTGCATGGAGCACGCCTATGTGCTCGGCATCGAGAACCTGCTGCAGATCAAGGCGCCGCTGCGCGCCCAGTACATCCGCGTGCTGTTCTCGGAGATCACGCGCATCCTGAACCACATCCTGTCGATCACGACGGGTGCGCTCGACGTCGGCGCCATCACGCCGGCCCTGTGGGGCTTCGAGGAACGCGAAATCCTCATGGAGTTCTACGAGCGGGTTTCGGGCGCCCGTCTGCACGCCAACTATTTCCGGCCGGGCGGCGTCGCCTGGGACCTGCCGGACGGGCTGCTGGACGACATCTGGGCCTTCACCGAGCGTTTTCCGAAGTTCATGGACGACCTCGAGAGCCTGCTGAGCGAGAACCGCATCTTCAAGCAGCGCACGGTCGACATCGGCATCGTCACCAAGGAGGAGGCGCTCGACTGGGCCTTCACCGGTCCGATGCTGCGCGGCTCCGGCGTCGCCTGGGATCTGCGCAAGTCGCAGCCCTACGAGGTCTACGACCGCATGGAGTTCGACGTCCCGGTCGGCCTGACCGGCGACTGCTGGGCGCGCTATCTCGTGCGCATGGAGGAGATGCGGCAGTCGCTGCGCATCATCCGCCAGTGCTGCAAGGAGATGCCGGCCGGTCCGTACAAGATCGAGGACCGCAAGGTGTCGCCGCCGCCGCGCGGCGAGATGAAGCGCTCGATGGAAGCGCTGATCCACCACTTCAAGCTCTTCACCGAGGGCTTCCACGTCCCCGCCGGCGAGACCTACACCGCCATCGAAGCGCCCAAGGGCGAGTTCGGCGTGTATCTGGTGTCCGACGGCACCAACAAGCCCTACCGCTGCAAGATCCGCGCGCCGGGCTTCGCCCATCTTCAGGGCCTGGACTTCATGTCGAAGGGTCACATGCTGGCCGACGCCGTCGCCAACATCGCCTCGATGGACATCGTTTTCGGAGAAATCGATCGATGAGCGCGCCCGCTTCCGATCACGGCCACGCCGAGCCGACCAGCTTCACCTTCACTCCGGAAAACCTGGAGCTGGCGAAGCGCATCATCGCCAAATACCCGGAGGGCAAGCAGGCCAGCGCCTGCATGCCGCTGCTGGACGTGGCCCAGCGCCAGAACGGCGGCTGGCTGCCGCGCGTCGCCATGGACGCCGTGGCCGACCTGCTCGGCATGCCGCGCATCCGCGTGTACGAGGTCGCGACCTTCTACACGATGTACAACAAGAACCCGGTCGGCAGGCACCACATCCAGGTCTGCACCACCACGCCCTGCTGGCTGCGCGGGTCGGACGACATCGTCCACACCTGCAAGAAGAAGCTCGGCATCGAGGTGGGCGAGACCACGGCCGACGGCCAGTTCACCCTGGGCGAGGTCGAATGCTCGGGCGCCTGCGTCAACGCCCCGGTCGTGCAGATCGGTGACGATTACTACGAAGACGTGGCCCCGGAGCACATGGAACGCATCCTCGACGCGCTGGCGCGCGGCGAGACGCCGAAGCCCGGTTCGCAGATCGGCCGTCAGTCCTCGGAGCCGGTCGGCGGCCCGACGACGCTGAAGGCTTTCACCACCGCGCAAGCGGGCGCCACCACGCAAGCGGACGATTGAGGGGGAGGAGACAGCGATGCTTCGCGATGAGGACCGCATCTTCACCAACCTCTACGGCTACCAGGACTTCGGTCTCGAGGCGGCCCGCAAGCGCGGTGATTGGGACAACACGGCGTCCTTCCTGGCCCAGGGCCGGGATTGGATCATCGAGCAGGTGAAGGAATCGGGGCTGCGCGGCCGCGGCGGCGCCGGCTTCTCGACCGGCATGAAGTGGTCCTTCATGCCGAAGAACGTGACCGACAAGCCCGTCTACCTCGTCATCAACGCCGACGAGGGCGAGCCCGGCACCTGCAAGGACCGCGACATCCTGCGCCACGATCCGCACAAGCTGATCGAAGGCTGCCTGATCGCCGGTTTCGCCATCGGTGCCAGCGCCTGCTACATCTACATCCGCGGCGAGTTCTACAACGAGGGTTCCAACGTCCAGCGCGCCATCGACGAGGCGTATGCTGCGGGGCTGATCGGCAAGAACGCCTGCGGCACCGGCTACAGCTACGACGTCTACATCCACCGCGGTGCGGGCGCGTATATCTGCGGCGAGGAAACCGCGCTCATCGAGTCGATCGAGGGCAAGAAGGGCCAGCCGCGCAACAAGCCGCCGTTCCCCGCCCAGGCCGGTCTCTATTCCTGCCCGACCACGGTGAACAACGTCGAATCCATCGCGGTGGTTCCCACCATCCTGCGTCGCGGCGCCTCCTGGTTCGCCGGCCTCGGCCGTCCGAAGAACTCGGGCACCAAGCTCTTCTGCATCTCCGGGCACGTCAACAAGCCGTGCAACGTGGAAGAGGAGATGGGCATCCCGCTGAAGGAGCTGATCGAGAAGCATGCCGGCGGCGTGCGCGGCGGCTGGGACAACCTGCTGGGCATCATCCCCGGCGGCTCGTCGGTTCCGGTCCTGCCGAAGTCGATCTGCGACACCGTCCTGATGGACTTCGATAGCCTGCGCGAAGTGCAGTCCGGCCTCGGCACCGCCGCTGTGATCGTGATGGACAAGTCCACCGACATCGTGAAGGCCATCGCCCGCCTGTCGCAGTTCTACGCGC
This sequence comes from Azospirillum ramasamyi, assembly GCF_003233655.1. NCBI lineage: Bacteria > Pseudomonadati > Pseudomonadota > Alphaproteobacteria > Rhodospirillales > Azospirillaceae > Azospirillum > Azospirillum ramasamyi. Next base: position 1,731,477 of record NZ_CP029829.1, on the reverse strand, counting down.
ATGAGTCCTGCGGCCAGTGCACGCCGTGCCGCGAGGGCACCGGCTGGATGAGCCGCGTCATGCAGCGCATGGTCACCGGCAATGCGCGCATGGAAGAGATCGACATGCTGCTGCAGGTCACCAAGCAGGTCGAGGGCCACACCATCTGCGCGCTCGGCGACGCCGCCGCCTGGCCGATCCAGGGCCTGTTCCGCCACTTCCGTCCGGAGGTCGAGCGGCGCATCCAGGCCTACCGCAACAGCGCCCCGCTGGCGGCCGAGTAAGGAGTTCCCGTTCCCATGCCGAAACTGACCATCGACGGGATCGAGATCGAGGTCGAACCGGGCACCTCGATCCTCCAGGCTTGCGAGCAGCTGGGGATCGAGATTCCGCGCTTCTGCTACCACGAGCGTCTCAGCGTGCCGGCCAACTGCCGCATGTGCCTGGTGGAGATGGAGCGCGCGCCCAAGCCGGTCGCGTCCTGCGCCATGCCCTGCGGCGACGGAATGGTCGTCCGCACCAACAGCGAGACCGTCCTGAAGGCCCGCAAGGGCGTCATGGAGTTCCTGCTGATCAACCACCCGCTGGATTGCCCGATCTGCGACCAGGGCGGCGAGTGCGATCTGCAGGACCAGGCCATGGCCTATGGCTTCGACCGCGGCCGCTACGGCGAGAACAAGCGGGCGGTCAAGGACAAGTATATGGGTCCGGTCATCAAGACCATCATGACCCGTTGCATCCATTGCACCCGCTGCATCCGCTTCATCAACGAAGTGGCCGGTGTTCCCGATGTCGGCGCCGTCTATCGCGGCGAGCATATGGAGATCACCACCTTCGTCGAGAAGGCGATCGGTTCGGAGCTGTCGGGCAACCTCGCCGACGTCTGCCCGGTCGGTGCGCTGACCCACAAGCCCTACGCCTTCACGGCGCGCCCGTGGGAACTGCGCAAGACCGAGACCATCGACGTCCTCGACGCCGTCGGCTCGAACATCCGCGTCGACGCCCGCGGCGCCGAGGTGATGCGCGTCCTGCCGCGCGTGAACGACGACATCAACGAGGAGTGGCTGAACGACAAGAGCCGCTACTCCTATGACGGTCTGAAGCGCCAGCGCCTGGACCGCCCCTACATCCGCCAGAACGGCAAGCTGGTCCCGGCCAGCTGGGCCGAGGCCTTCACCGCCATCGCGGCGCGCCTGAAGGGCCTGCCCGGCAACCGCATCGCCGCCATCTCCGGCGATCTGGTCGACGTCGAGGCGCAGTTCGCCCTGAAGGAGCTGCTGTCGCGTCTGGGGTCGGCGAATCTGGATTGCCGCCAGGACGGTGCGCGGTTCGACACCTCGGTGCGCGCCGGCTACCTGTTCAACTCGGGCATCGCCGGCATCGAGAAGGCCGACGTCATCCTGCTGGTCGGCACCAACCCGCGCTGGGAAGGCACGCTGGTCAACGCCCGCATCCGCAAGCGCTATCTGGCCGGCGGCGTCACCATCGCCTCCATCGGCGAGCAGCGTGACCTGACCTATCCCTACAGCGTGATCGGCTCCGGTCCGGAGACGCTGCAGCAGCTGGTCGACGGCAGCCATCCGTTCGCCGAGACCCTGCGCGCCGCCAAGAATCCGATGATCATCGTCGGCATGGGCGCCTTCCAGCGCGCCGACGGTCTGGCGGTGCAGGCCGCCGCCCGTCTGGTCGGCGAGGCCTACGGCATGTTCCGCGACGACTGGAACGGCTTCAACGTCCTGCACACCGCCGCGGCGCGTGTCGGCGGCATCGAAGTCGGCTTCCTGCCGGGCGAGGGCGGCCGCGACGTTCATGGCATCCTCGACGGCGCGTCGAAGGGCGAGATCGACGTGGTCTACCTGCTGGGCGCCGACGAGATCGACATGGGCCGGCTGGGCAACGCCTTCGTCGTCTATCAGGGCCATCACGGCGATGCCGGCGCCCATCGCGCCGACGTCATCCTGCCGGGTGCCGCCTACACCGAAAAGAACGCGGTCTACGTCAACACCGAAGGCCGTCCGCAGCTCGCCCGCCTCGCGGTCTTCCCGCCCGGCGAGGCGCGCGAGGACTGGAAGATCGTCCGCGCCCTGTCGGAAGTCCTGGGCACCACGCTGCCCTTCGACACCCACGGCCAGCTGCGCCAGCGTCTGATGGCGGCGAACCCGATCTTCGGCGCGGTCGGCGAGATGACCCCGGCCGCCTGGGCGCCCTTCGGCGCGCAGGGCCCGGTGGACGCCGCTCCCTTCGTGACGCCGATCTCCAACTTCTACATGACCGACCCGATCAGCCGGGCATCGGTGACGATGGCCAACTGCACGGAAGCGCTGGTGGGCCCTGCTCAGGAAAGGACTGGCACCCATGGCTGAGTTCTGGAGCGGCTTCCTCCTGCCGCTGATCATTATGGTCCTGCAAATCCTGGCGATCATCGTGCCGCTGCTGGTGGCCGTCGCCTTCATGACCTATGCCGAGCGCAAGATCATGGGCGCGATGCAGCTGCGCCAGGGGCCGGCAATCGTGGGCCCGTTCGGCCTGATGCAGCCCTTCGCCGACGGCCTGAAGCTGTTCGCGAAGGAGCAGGTTCTGCCGGAAGGCGCCAACCGCATCGTCTTCTACATCGCGCCGATGCTGACCTTCTTCCTGGCGCTGATCGCCTGGGCGGTCATCCCGTTCGACTACGGGGTGGTGCTGTCCAACATCAACGTCGGCGTGCTGTACCTGTTCGCGATTTCGTCGCTGGGCGTGTACGGCATCGTGATGGCCGGTTGGGCGTCGAACTCGCGCTACGCCTTCCTGGGCGCGCTGCGCTCCGCGGCGCAGATGGTGTCCTACGAGGTCTCGATGGGCCTCATCATCATCACCGTGCTGCTCTGCGTCGGCTCGCTGAACCTGACCGACATCGTGCACGCGCAGGAAAAGGTCTGGTTCGCCATCCCGCTGCTGCCGATGTTCGTGATGTTCTTCATCTCGGCGCTCGCGGAAACCAACCGCGCCCCCTTCGACCTGCCGGAAGGCGAGTCGGAACTGGTCGCCGGCTTCATGGTGGAGTACAGCTCCGCTCCCTTCGCGCTCTTCTTCCTTGGCGAATACGCCAACATGATCCTGATGAGCGCGATGACGAGCATCCTGTTCCTCGGCGGCTGGCTGCCCCCGCTGCCCTTCGCGCCCTTCACCTGGGTGCCGGGCATCGTGTGGTTCGCGCTGAAGATCGCGCTGTGCCTGTTCACCTTTGTCTGGGTTCGCGCCACCATGCCGCGCTACCGCTACGACCAGCTGATGCGGCTGGGTTGGAAGGTTTTCCTGCCCTTCTCGCTGTTCTGGGTCGTGCTGACCGCCGGCGTGCTGGTGACCTTCGACTTGCTGCCCAAGTAAGCGGCCCCCCGCAAAAGCAAGCACCGAACCCATCACTGATGTGTCGATTTGAGTGCCGGCGAGGCGTCCGAGCAAACGGGCGCCCGCCGGCGAGGAAGGAGACGAAGAGGCCATGGCGTTCCTCGACCGCGCGGCGCGCAGCCTGTTCCTGACCGAGCTGCTGGGCGGCATGGCGCTGACCTTGCGCTACATGTTCAAGCCCAAGGTCACGATCAACTATCCCTACGAGAAGGGCCCCATCAGCTCGCGCTTCCGCGGCGAGCATGTGCTCCGCCGCTATGCGAATGGCGAGGAGCGCTGCATCGCGTGCAAGCTCTGCGAAGCGGTGTGCCCGGCTCTCGCCATCACCATCGAGGCCGAACCGCGTGACGACGGCAGCCGCCGCACCACGCGCTACGACATCGACATGACCAAGTGCATCTACTGCGGCCTGTGCCAGGAGGCCTGCCCGGTCGACGCGGTGGTCATGGGGCCGAACTTCGAGTTCTCCACCGAATCCCGTGAAGAGCTCTTCTACAACAAGCAGAAGCTGCTGGCGAACGGCGACCGCTGGGAGGCGGAAATCGCCCAGAACCTCGCGGCCGAGGCTCCTTACCGGTAAGCGGAAGCGAGAAAAACGATGATACTCCAAGGCATCGCCTTCTACGTGTTCGCCGCGCTGCTGGTGGCCTCCGGTGTGATGGTCATCTCGGCGCGGAACCCCGTTCATTCGGTCCTTTTCCTGATCCTCGCCTTCTTCCAGGCGGCCGGCCTCTGCGTCCTGATGGGCGCCGAGTTCATCGCGATGATCCTCGTCATCGTCTATGTCGGCGCCGTGGCCGTGCTGTTCCTGTTCGTGGTGATGATGCTCGACATCAACTTCCGCGAACTGCGCCAGGGCGCGATGGAAGCGCTGCCGCTGGGCGCGCTCGTCGGGCTGATCCTGCTGGCGGAACTGGTGGCCGTGCTGGGCGGCTGGATCGTCGCTCCGAATGTCGCGACCGCCGTCGGCGCGCCGACCCCGGAACTCGACCAGGTGACGAACACCCATGCGCTGGGCCGGCTGATGTACACGCAGTACGTCTACCTGTTCCAGGCGTCCGGCATCGTCCTGCTGATCGCCATGATCGGCGCCATCGTGCTGACGCTTCGGCATCGTCCGGGTGTGCGCAAACAGAATGTCGGCGAACAGATCTCCCGTCGCCGGGAAGACGTGGTCGTCGTTCGCAAGGTCACGACCGGGGAGGGCGTGTGATCATGGAGATCGGTCTCGGACATTACCTGACGGTCTCGGCCATCATCTTCACGCTGGGTGTGCTGGGAATCTTCCTCAACCGGAAGAACGTCATCATCATCCTGATGTCGATCGAGATGATGCTGCTGGCGGTGAACCTGAACCTCGTCGCCTTCTCGACCTACCTGCACGATCTGGTCGGTCAGATCTTCGCCATGATCATCCTGACCGTCGCCGCCGCCGAGGCGGCCATCGGCCTCGCCATCCTGGTGGTCTACTTCCGCAACCGCGGCTCGATCCGAGTCGAAGACATCAACATGATGAAGGGCTGAGGCGGCGCCATGGAAGTGCTAGTCGTATTCCTTCCGCTCCTGGCGTTCCTCATCGCCGGATCGATCGCGCTGTTCGGCGGGCCGAAGGCCGAGCCGGCCGCCGCGGGTCACGGAAGTCACGGTCATGGCCATGATGATCACGGGCACGCCCGGGTCGCGCACGCCCATGACGATCATGCCCATGCCATCTCGCACGACGAGCTGGATCACGCGCACGACGATGCCCACGACGACCATCACGTCGTCGCCGGGCCGCCGACCGTCGGCGACCGCGTCTCGCAATACGTGACCACCGGCGCCGTGCTCGTCTCGGCGATCCTGTCCTGGATCCTGTTCTTCGACGTCGCCGTCGGCGGTCATCCGCGCACGGTCGAGCTGATGACCTGGATCCAGAGCGGCACGCTGGACGTGAAGTGGGCGTTGCGCGTCGACCAACTCACCGCGGTGATGCTGATCGTCGTCAACACCGTGTCGGCCTGCGTGCATCTGTACTCCATCGGCTACATGGCCGAGGATCCGCAGAAGCCGCGCTTCATGGCCTATCTGTCGCTGTTCACCTTCGCCATGCTGATGCTGGTGACGGCGGACAACCTCGTTCAGATGTTCTTCGGCTGGGAGGGCGTCGGTCTGGCCTCCTACCTGCTGATCAACTTCTGGTACGAGAAGCCGTCGGCCAACGCCGCCGCCATGAAGGCCTTCCTGGTCAACCGCGTCGGCGACTTCGGCTTCGTGCTCGGCATCTTCGCGATCTTCGTGCTGACCGGTTCGGTCCAGTTCGACACGATCTTCGCGAAGGCCCCGACGCTGACCGGCGAGACGCTGCATTTCCTCAGCTGGGACTTCAACGGCCTGACCATCGCCTGCCTGCTGCTGTTCATCGGCGCGATGGGCAAGTCGGCGCAGCTCGGCCTGCACACCTGGCTGCCGGACGCGATGGAAGGCCCGACCCCCGTGTCGGCGCTCATCCACGCGGCCACCATGGTCACCGCCGGCGTGTTCATGCTCTGCCGCCTGTCCCCGGTGCTGGAATACGCGCCGACGGCGCTGGAAATCGTCGCGGTCGTCGGCGCCCTGACCGCCTTCGTCGCCGCGACCATCGGTTTCACCCAGTTCGACATCAAGCGGGTCATTGCCTATTCGACGATGTCCCAGCTCGGCTACATGTTCTTCGCCATCGGCGTATCGGCCTATGGCGCCGCCATGTTCCACCTGTTCACCCACGCCTTCTTCAAGGCGCTGCTGTTCCTCGGCGCCGGCTCGGTCATCCATGCCCTGCATCACGAGCAGGACATGCGCAAGATGGGCGGCGTCTGGCGCAAGATCCCCTTCACCTACGCGGTGATGTGGATCGGCAACCTGGCGCTCGCCGGTCTGCCCTTCTTCGCCGGCTACTATTCCAAGGACATGATCCTGGAGGCGGCCTTCGCCTCCGACAGCGGGGTGGGGCGCTTCGCCTTCGCGCTGGGCATCGCCGCCGCGCTGATGACCGCCTTCTATTCCTGGCGCCTTCTGTTCCTGACCTTCCACGGCAAGCCGCGGATGGACAAGGAAATCTACGACCACGCCCATGAGTCGCCGGTCGTCATGCTGGTGCCGCTGGGGGTGCTGACTCTGGGCGCGCTGTTCGCCGGTGTCGGCTTCCACGAGTGGTTCATCGGCCACGACCGCGCCGAGTTCTGGGGCAAGGCCCTGCTGGTGCTGCAGCAGTACGACACCATCGAGGCCGCGCATCACTACACCCCGCTCTGGGTCAAGCTGGCTCCGCTGGTGGTCGGCCTGATCGGCATCGCCATGGCCTATATCGGCTACATCATGATGCCGGGCCTGCCGGGCAGGATCGCCGGCACCTTCCCTCGCATCTACAAGTTCCTCTACAACAAGTGGTACTTCGACGAGCTGTATGACGCGCTGTTCACCCGTCCGGCCAAGGCCCTGGGCTATGGGCTGTGGAAGGCGGGCGACGGTGCGGTGATCGACGGCGTCGGACCCGACGGCATCGCCGCAGCCACCCGCGATGTCGCGGCGCGCGCAAGCCGTCTGCAGTCCGGTTACGTCTATCATTACGCCTTTGCCATGGTGATCGGGGTCGTCCTGTTCGTCGCCTGGCTGTCGGTCTTCGGCTGAGCGGTATCGAAGGAGAACAACAACAATGGCTAGCTGGCCGATCCTGTCGTTCGCGACCTTCCTGCCGCTCGTGGGCGTCGCGCTGATCCTGCTGTTCTGCCGGGGCAATTCCCCGGACGTGCTGCGGAACGTGCGGTATATCTCGCTGTGGACGACGCTCGTCACCTTCGTGCTGACCCTGCTCGTCTGGGCCAACTTCGATCCAAGCAATCCCGGCTACCAGATGGTCGAGAAGGCGGCCTGGATCCCGGAATTCGGCATCAACTACCACATGGGCGTCGACGGCATCTCGGTGCTGTTCGTCGTCCTGTCCGGCTTCCTGATGCCCCTGTGCATCCTGGCGAGCTGGGAGTCGGTGCAGGTCCGGCTGAAAGAATACATGATGGCCTTCCTCGTGCTGGAAACCCTGATGATCGGGATGTTCTGCGCGCTGGACTTCGTGCTGTTCTACATGTTCTTCGAAGGCGTCCTGATCCCGATGTTCCTGATCATCGGTATCTGGGGCGGCCCGCGCCGCGTCTATGCCGCCTTCAAGTTCTTCCTCTACACGCTGCTCGGCTCGGTCCTGATGCTGCTGGCGATCCTGGCCATGTATTTCGTGGCCGGCACCACCGACATCCCGACCATCACCGCCACGCATTTCTCGCGCAACATGCAGCTGTGGCTGTGGCTGGCCTTCTTCGCCTCCTTCGCGGTGAAGGTGCCGATGTGGCCGGTCCACACCTGGCTGCCGGACGCCCACGTCGAGGCGCCGACCGCCGGTTCGGTGATCCTGGCCGGCGTGCTGCTGAAGATGGGCGGCTACGGCTTCCTGCGCTTCAACATTCCGATCCTGCCGGAAGCCACCGAGTATTTCGCGCCGCTGATCTACGCCCTGTCGGTCATCGCCGTGATCTACACCTCGCTGGTCGCTCTCGCCCAGGAGGACATGAAGAAGCTGATCGCCTACTCGTCGGTCGCCCACATGGGCTTCGTCACCATCGGCATGTTCGCGCTGAACCAGCAGGGCATCGAGGGTTCGGTGTTCCAGATGCTGTCGCACGGCGTGGTGTCGGGCGCGCTGTTCCTGTGCGTCGGCGTCGTCTATGACCGCCTGCACACCCGCGAGATCGCCCGCTACGGCGGCCTCGTGAAGAACATGCCGAAATACGCGGTGATCTTCCTGTTCATGACCATGGCGTCGGTCGGCCTGCCGGGCACCTCCGGTTTCGTCGGCGAGTTCCTGGTGCTGCTGGGCGTCTTCCGCGACAACACCTGGGTCGCCGCGCTCGCCGCCACCGGCATGGTCCTGGGTGCCGCCTACGCGCTGTGGCTGTACCGCCGCGTCGTCTACGGCAAGCTGGTCAAGTCGGACGTCAAGGCGATGTTCGACGTCACCCCGCGCGAGATCGCGGTGTTCGTGCCGCTGATCGCCGTCGTCCTGTGGATGGGCATCTATCCCAACAGCTTCCTGAACGTCACCTCGGCATCGGTCGAGCAGCTGATCCAGACCTACCAGACCAAGCTGGCCGCGTCGCACGCCGCGTCCGGTGTCTCGGTCGCCGCTCGGTAAGGGGTTCTTCGACATGACCGCAGTGTTTCCCGACATCTGGCCGGCCCTGCCGGAGATCTTCCTGGCACTCTCGGGCATCGCCCTGCTGATGCTGGGCGTGTTCCGCGGCGACGGCTTCACCCGTCCCGTCTCCTACCTGGCGATCGTCGCCATGCTGCTCGCCGCCGTCCTGGCGATGGGCTACGGCAGCGGCCGGATCGTCACCTTCAACGGCATGTTCGTGATGGACGCCTTCGGCGTCTTCATGAAGGTGCTGGTGCTGGTCTCGGCGGCTTTCGCGGTCATCCTCTCGCTCGGCTTCAACGAGCGGGAGCAGATGGCACGCTTCGAGTTCCCGGTGCTGATGATCTTCGCGACCCTCGGCATGCTGATGATGATCTCGGCCAACGATTTCATCTCTCTGTATGTCGGTCTGGAGACGCAGAGCCTCGCGCTCTACGTCATCGCGGCCTTCCGCCGCGACAGCGCCAAGTCCTCGGAAGCCGGCCTCAAGTACTTCGTCCTCGGCTCGCTGTCCTCGGGCATGCTGCTCTACGGTGCGTCGCTGGTCTACGGCTTCGCCGGCACGACCTCCTTCGACAAGGTGGCGGCGCTGTTCGCCGGCGGCGCCCCCGTGTCGCCGGGTCTGGTGATCGGCCTCGTCTTCGTCATGGCCGGCCTGGCCTTCAAGATTTCCGCGGCGCCGTTCCACATGTGGACCCCGGACGTCTATGAGGGTGCCCCGACCCCGGTGACCGCCTTCTTCGCGGCGGCTCCGAAGGTCGCGGCCATCGCCCTGCTGACCCGCGTGGTGATGGAGCCGTTCGGCAACCTCGCCGCCCAGTGGCATCAGGTTCTGGTCGCCGCCGCCGTGCTGTCGATGGTGATCGGGTCCTTCGTCGCCATCATGCAGACCAACATCAAGCGCCTGATGGCCTACAGCTCCATCGGCCATGTCGGTTACGCCCTGGTCGGTCTGGCCACGGGCACCCAGGACGGCGTGCGCGGCGTGCTGATCTACATGGCGCTCTACATCGCCATGAACATCGGCGCCTTTGCGGTCATCCTCAGCATGAAGGCCAAGGGCCGGATGCTGGAGGACATCAAGGACTTCGCCGGCCTGTCGAAGACCAACCCGATGCTGGCCGCGACCATGGCGATCTTCATGTTCTCCATGGCCGGCATCCCGCCGATGGCCGGTTTCTTCGGCAAGCTCTATGTCTTCCTCGCAGCCGTCGCCGCCCAGGAGTACCTGCTGGCCGTGATCGGCGTGCTGACGAGCGTCGTCGGCGCCTTCTACTACCTGCGCATCATCAAGATCATGTATTTCGATGAGCCCGCGGTGGTGGTGGACAAGGTGAACGACGACGGCATGACCGGTGTCCTGGTCGTCACCAGCCTGTTCACCCTGCTGTTCTTCGTCGCTCCGGCGCCGATCCTGAACGGTGCGGCGGCTGCCGCGGCGGCCCTGTTCGCCGGATGACGGCGGACCGATGACGTTATCGCTCGAAGCGGAGGCGGCGCGACTGCGCCTGCCTCCGGGCTTCCAGGTCAAGGCCTTCGACTCCGTCGGCAGTACGAACGACGAAGCGAAGGCCTTGTCGCGTTCAGGGGCGCCGGAAGGCACCATCGTCTGGGCCCGCCGGCAGGAAAGCGGGCGCGGCCGGCGTGGCCGGGCCTGGACCTCTCCCGAAGGCAATCTCTACAGCACGACGATCCTGCGGCCGGGCCTGCCGCCGGCGGAGGCTGCGCAGATCTCCTTCGTCGCCGCGCTCGCCATCGCCGAGACGGCCGAATCGGTGCTGGCCGATCCCGGTGGCGTGCGCTGCAAATGGCCGAACGACGTGCTGGTGCATGACCGCAAGCTGTCCGGCATCCTCCTCGAGTCGGAGCCGGCGGCGGACGGTACGGTCGCCTGGGTGGTGCTTGGCGTCGGCATCAACCTGCGGCATTTTCCCGCGACCGCCGACTATGGTGCGACATCGCTGATCGCCGAGGGGGCGCCGCCGATGGGTGCCGGGGCTCTGCTGGAGGTGTTCGCCGGCCATCTGGCGACCTGGTATGGCCGCTGGCGTGCCCATGGCTTCGCGCCGGTGCGGGAAGCGTGGCTGTCGCGCGCCCGCGGGCTGGGCGGCCCGATCGTGGTCAGGCTGGCCGATCGGACGATCCCCGGTACCTTCGCCGATCTGGACAGCGACGGCGTTCTGTTGCTTGATCCAACGGACGGCGGACCGCGTCAGCGGATCGCCGCCGGGGACGTGTTCTTCGCGCCTCCCGCCACACGCTGACCCAAGAGCCCAACGCCTTCAGGACGATGCCATGCTGCTAGCCATCGACGCCGGAAACACGAATGTGGTGTTCGCCATTTACGACGGCGACCGCCAGCGCGGCATCTGGCGCACGGCGACCGATCCCAAACGCACCTCCGACGAATACATGGTGTGGCTGACGCACCTGATGGCGCTGAAGGGGCTGAAGCCGGTTGACATCCATGGCACCATCATCGCCAGCGTCGTGCCGGGCGCCACCTTCAACCTGAAGCGCCTGTGCAAGGATCATTTCGGCTGCGAACCGGTGATCGTCGGCCAGCCCGGCGTCGATCTGGGCGCCAAGGCGCTGGTCGACCGGCCGGAGGAGGTCGGGGCCGACCGGCTGGTCAACACGGTGGCGGCCGCCGCGACCTACAAATCGCCGCTGATCGTCATCGATTTCGGCACGGCGACGACCTTCGACGTGGTGGACGCCGACGGCAATTATTGCGGCGGCGTGATCGCACCGGGGCTGAACCTGTCGTTGGAGGCGCTGCAGATGGCCGCCTCCAAGCTGCCGCGGGTGGAAATCCAGCCGCCGGAGCATGTGATCGGCAGGAACACCATCGCCTGCATGCAGTCGGGTATCTTCTGGGGGTATGTCGGCCTGATCGAAGGGCTGGTGTCCCGCATCCGGGCGGAGTACGGCGAACCCATGCGGGTTGTCGCCACTGGCGGATTGGCTGTTCTTTTCGCCAAGGCTACCCATGTGATCGAACACACCGACAATGAGCTGACGCTCCGCGGTCTCCTCCTGATCCACAAGCGCAACACGGTCCAATGACACAATCCTCCAAGACCGCCGCCGGAACCCCTGCAGCCCCGGCGGACACCTTCGTTCCGGAGGATGGCGCCCTGTATTTCCTCCCGCTCGGCGGTTCCGGCGAGATCGGGATGAACCTCAACCTCTACGGCCATCGGGGCAAGTGGCTGATGGTGGACCTCGGCATCTCCTTCGCCGACGACACCATGCCGGGCCTCGACGTGATCATGCCGGACCCGGCCTTCATCACCGAGCGGCGGCAGGATCTGGTCGGGCTGGTGCTGACGCACGCCCATGAGGACCATCTCGGCGCCGTACAGTACCTGTGGCCGGAACTGCGCTGCCCGGTCTATTGCACGCCTTTCACCGCGGCCTTCCTGCGCGCCAAGCTGCAGGAGAAGGGCTTGAGCGCGACGGTTCCGATCCACGAGATTCCGCTGGGCGGCACGGTGGAGATCGGCCCCTTCTCCGTCGAGTACGTCACCATGACGCATTCGATCCCGGAGCCGAACGCGCTCGCCATCCGCACCTCCGCCGGTACCGTCCTGCACACCGGTGACTGGAAGCTGGACCCCGATCCGCTGGTCGGCGACACCGCCGACGAGGAAAGGCTGCGGGCCATCGGCGACGAGGGGGTGCTGGCGCTGGTGGGCGACAGCACGAACGCGCTGGTTCCGGGCTCCGCCGGATCGGAGGCGACGGTACGGGCCTCGCTGATGGAGCTGTTCGGGCGCTACCGCGGCTCGCGGATCGCGGTCAGCTGCTTCGCCACCAACGTGGCGCGGCTGGAGAGCATCGCCGCTGCCGCCGCCGCCCATGACCGCCATGTGGCGCTGGTCGGCCGGTCGCTCTGGCGGATCAACGAGGCGGCGCGCGCCAGCGGCTATCTGGCCGATGTGCCGAAGTTCCTGTCGGAGCATGACGCCAGCTACCTGCCGCGGGAGAAACTGGTGCTGATCTGCACCGGCAGCCAGGGAGAGCCGCGTTCCGCCCTTGCCCGCATCGCCGGGAACGACCATCCGCAGGTGACGCTGTCGCGCGGCGACGTGGTGATCTTTTCCTCCCGCGAGATCCCCGGCAACGAGCGGGCCATCGGCCGCATGCAGAACCAGCTGGTCGCACTGGGGGTGGAGTTGGTGACGGCGGACGAAGCGGCGGTCCATGTCTCCGGACACCCGGCGCGGGACGAGTTGGTGCGCATGTACCAGTGGGTCCGGCCGCGCATCGCCGTTCCGGTCCATGGCGAGCAGCGCCACCAGCAGGCCCACGCCGCCCTGGCGGAGGATTGTCAGGTCGCCCACAGCATCGTGCCTGCCAATGGCGAGCTGATCCGGCTCGACGGGGCCGAAGGCGCGCAGGTGGTGGCCCATGTGCGGGCGGGCCGCATGGCGGTGGACGGCAAGCGGCTGGTGCCGCTCGACACGGGAATGATGCGGACGCGCAACCGCATGGTGAACAACGGCGCCGCCGTGGTGACGCTGGTGATGACCGGGAGCGGGGAACTGCTGACCGCGCCGCAGGTCGCGGTGATGGGGCTGATCGACGAGGCGACCGACCGCGACCTGCTGCTCGACGTGGTCGACGCGGTGCGTGAATCGGTGGCGATGCTGCCCAAATCCGCGCGCGCCGACGACGCCCAGGTGAAGGAGGCGGCGCGGATCGCCGTCCGCCGCTGCTTCAATGCGTCCCATGGCAAGAAGCCGGTGACGGAGGTCCATCTGGTCCGCGTCTGACGGAATTTGTGTATAACAGGCTTATCAGGACCCGCTGATGGGCCGAACGGACAGCCTGCGAGAGGACACGCATGATCGGGAAGCTCAACCACGTCGCCATCGTCGTTCCGGACCTGCCGGCGGCGACGGCGCTCTATCGCGACACGCTGGGCGCCGCGGTGTCGCAGCCGGTGGATCTGCCGCCGCATGGCGTGACCGTGGTTTTCGTCACCCTGCCCAACACCAAGATCGAACTGCTGCATCCGTTCGGGGAGAAGTCGCCCATCGCGGGCTTCCTGGAGAAGAACCCGTCCGGCGGCATCCATCACATCTGCTACGAGGTGGACGACATCCTCGCCGCCCGCGACCGCCTGAAGGCGCAGGGAGCCCGCGTGCTGGGCGACGGGGAGCCGAAGATCGGCGCCCATGACAAGCCGGTTCTGTTCCTGCATCCCAAGGACTTCTGCGGGACGCTGGTGGAACTGGAGCAGGCCTGATCCCTCCGCCGGGTGGCGCGCGGAGAGGGCAGGGGAACAGGAGAGGCGTCGGAGAGGACGATGGACAACTGGGTGACGGCGTTCTTCGTCTATGTCGTCGTGTGGTGGGTGGTGCTGTTCGCGGTGCTGCCCTGGGGCGTTCGCACGCCGGACGAGCCGGAGCCCGGCATGGCCTCCTCCGCCCCGGTCGAACCGCGCATCCTGCGCAAGTTCATGATCACGTCGGTGGTTTCCGTGCTGGTGTGGCTGGTGATCTTCGGTGTCGAGCGGTCCGGGATCATCTCCTTCCGCGAGATGGCGCGGCACATGTACTGACCCGACCGGAGAGGAGAAGGCGGGGTGAGCCTGACCTATTGCGCGGCCGCTCCCGGCCATCCGCTGCACGGCCCCTACCATGACGGCGAATACGGCTTCCCGAGCGGCGACGACCGGGTGCTGTTCGAGCGGCTGGTGCTGGAGATCAACCAGGCCGGTCTGTCCTGGCTGACCATTCTGAAGAAGCGCGCGGCGTTCCGCGCCGCCTTCGACGACTTCGACATCGACCGGGTCGCCGCCTATGGCGAGGCGGACCGGGCGCGGCTTCTGGCCGATGCCGGCATCATCCGCAACCGCCTGAAGGTCGATGCGGTGATCGAGAATGCCCGCCGCATCATCGCCCTGCGCCAGACCCACGGTTCCTTCGACGGCTGGCTGCGCGCCCATCATCCCCTGACCAAGGCCGAATGGGTGAAGCTGTTCGGGCGGACCTTCCGCTTCACCGGCGGCGAGATCGTCGGCGAGTTCCTGATGAGCCTGGGCTATCTGCCGGGCGCGCATCAGCCGGATTGCCCGGTCCACGCCGCCGTCCTGGCGCAGAGTCCGCCCTGGAAAGCCGCGGTGGACGCCGGCTATCGCGGGTATGAGCCCATGAAATAAGCAAAGCTCCGGTCAGAACGGCGGCAATCGCCGAAGGGCTGGGCAAAAATGCAAAAACTTTGTGCATGGCAGGGTTCTGCCCGTGTTTTAGGCTTGCCATGCCTGCAGCTCGGGTTCACTCTTTTCCTTGTGATGAGGGAGGTTTTCCTCCCTTTCCGACGCCTGGTGGCGATTCCTCCCTAAACTCGACAGGCCGCGCCGCGTTCCGCCGCGCGGCCTTTCTTTATCCGTTATCTCGATTGTTTGTCTGCGGACAGAAGATTTCCGCTGCGGGTCCAGAAAGCGTTAACGGTTTCCTTGGTAGCGTGCTCGGATAAACTCTGCCCTGGGGTTTTCCCCTATCCGGCGAACACGGCGGCAGGAACGCCGCCAGGAGGCAAGCGCCGCCCGGGCGGCCGTTAGAAGAAGGACGACAGTCGAGGCGCCGATGGCCGCGAACGAAAACGAACGCTTCGATCAGTTCGCCGCGGTTCTGACGACCGAACTGTTGGAGCGGACCAGGAAAAGCATGGAGTTGCTGGCGCCGGATCAGCAGCCCTGCTCCCTGCTGCCTTTCATCCAGACGCCGTCCTTCGTGGAATTCTATCAGGAACTGGTGCGCGTCGGCATCCTGCCGGTGGTGCTCAGCCGTCGTCCGGTCCGCGCCATCGTCGGCGACGTCGATTGGGGGCGCGAGGGCCGCGAATATCTGCTGACCGTCCTCGACGACCGCTCCAACGCCGTCTTCACCGCCTGGGAATATGCCTGGGATTCGCTGTGGGACGAGCGCAAGGTCGGGCAGGACGGCGGTGGGGCCGGGGGCGGCGCCAAGCCGAAGAAGGGCTTTTTCAGCGCCCTGTTCGGCCGCAAGCGCGAGGAGAGGAACGACGGCGGCCATGGCGGCGGTGCGGAGGGCGGCGTGATGGCCGGACTGCACATCATGCTGACCGAACTGGCGGAGAAGCGCGGTTTCCTGCCGTTGTTCCACGACGACGTCCGCATCCTGAAGGCGCTGCCGCGGCTGAAGCCCGGCCGGGTCGCCCAGGCGTGGAAGGAGATCTCGCAGTACCATCACCAGGAATTCCATCTGCCTGAACCGGAACAGGCGAAGCCGGGCGTGACTTCCGACTGTCTGCAGAAATGGCATTACAATCTGCCGGACAAGATCGGCGAGTTCCTGGTGCTGAAGGCCGCGGTGGACCTGGAGCATGTGAACAAGCCCTTCATCGGCAAATACATCCGCCAGTCGGCGCGGACCCAGGAGGAGGCCGAAAAAGGAATGCCCTACCTGTCGCTCTACTGGAAAGCCATGCGCAACCCGGCCATGCAGGCCGAGCGGCACACGCTGTGACGGCGCCGAAGGCCCTGCGCGCCGGGCTGGCGGCCTGCATGCTGGTTCTGGCGGCCGGCTCCGCATCGGCGCAATCGCCGCCGCAGTTGTCCGGCCCCATTCCGCTGACCCCCGATGCCGCCCGCGAGCGGCCGGTGATCGACCTGTCGCTGTGCCAGCGGCTGACCCGCCATGTGCCGGCCGCCGACGTCGAATACCGGCCGGGGGTGGATGTGAGGGGACGCCCGGTGGCGCCGGCCGACCTGCCGGGCAGCGCCGGCGCGCAACCGCCCATTCCCATCGACCTGCCGCTGTCGGTCGATCTCGCCCGGCAGATGGGCATCGCCCTGCCGTCGGTGCCGTTCCTGCCCGACGACGTGACCTCGGTCTGGCTCAGCGTCGTCGGCGACCGGCTCTACCTCAACGGCCAGCCGATCGATCCGGGAGCGGAGGATCGCCTCTACGCCTATTGCCGCGCCCGCTAGCGGCCGGGAGGGATGCGGGGGCTTACAGTGGACAAGCGGGGGCGACCTTCCTAAAGTCGCTCACCCGCCGCCGCGTCCGCTCCTGTGCGCAAGAGCCGCGCGCGCGGCCTTGTCGAACACCTCGCACACGAGAGCAGAGCCATGCGGCTGTCCAGCTTCTTCATGCCGACCCTCAAGGAGACCCCGACCGAGGCGCAGATCGTCTCGCACCGCCTGATGCTGCGGGCCGGGATGATCCGCCAGACCAGCGCCGGCATCTATGCGTGGCTGCCGCTGGGCTATCGGGTTCTGCGCAAGATCGAGCAGATCGTCCGCGAGGAGCAGGACGCCGCCGGCGCGCAGGAACTGCTGATGCCGACGATCCAGTCGGCCGAACTGTGGCGCGAGAGCGGCCGCTACGACGATTACGGCAAGGAGATGCTGCGCATCACCGACCGTCACGACCGCGAGATGCTGTTCGGCCCGACGAACGAGGAGATGATCACCGACATCTTCCGCTCCTTCGTCAAGAGCTACCGCCAGCTGCCGCTGAACCTCTACCATATCCAGTGGAAGTTCCGTGACGAGATCCGCCCGCGCTTCGGCGTGATGCGCGGCCGCGAGTTCCTGATGAAGGACGCCTATTCCTTCGACGTCGACGCGGCCGGCGCCCGCCGCTCCTACCAGAAGATGTTCCTGGCCTATCTGCGCACCTTCGCCCGCATGGGTCTGAAGGCGATTCCGATGCGCGCCGACACCGGCCCGATCGGCGGCGACCTGAGCCACGAATTCATCATCCTGGCCGAGACCGGCGAGAGCGGCGTGTTCTGCCACAAGGACTGGATGAACCTGGACGTGCTGAAGGACGCCCCCGGCATGGAGGACGACCTGCAGCCCTTCTTCGACCGCGTCACCGCCATCTACGCGGCGACCGACGAGAAGCACGACCCGGCCAACAGCCCGGTGCCGGAGTCGGAACTGGTGTCGGCCCGCGGCATCGAGGTCGGCCACATCTTCAACTTCGGCACCAAATACTCCAAGCCGATGAACGCGGTGGTCGCCGGCCCGAACGGCGAGTCTATCCCGGTGGAGATGGGCAGCTACGGCATCGGCGTGTCGCGCCTGATGGGCGCGATCATCGAGGCCAGCCACGACGACAACGGCATCATCTGGCCGGACGCGGTGGCTCCGTTCAACGTCGGCCTGATCAACCTGAAGTCCGGCGACGCCGAGACCGACCGCGTCTGTGGCGATCTGTACGCGAAGCTGGAGGCCGCCGGGCTGGAGGTCGCCTATGACGACCGCGACGAGCGCCCCGGCGCCAAGTTCGCCGACATGGACCTGATCGGCGTTCCCTGGCAGCTGGTCGTCGGCCCGCGCGGCCTGAAGAACGGCGTCGTCGAGCTGAAGCGCCGCGCCACCGGCGAGAAGGAAGAACTGCCGGTCGAGGCGGCGCTGGCGAAGCTGCTGGGCTGATCGGTTTAACCCGATGAGGAAGCCCGGATCCCCGTAGCCCGGCGATCCGGGCTTCGCCCTTTTCCCGCCATGCTCACGTTCTTATGTAGGGCATCGTTCCAGCCCACCCACAGGACCCCAGCCGCATGATCTTCAACGCCTTCGAACGCATGGTCGCAATGCGTTACCTCCGGGCGCGCCGCCAGGAAGGGTTCATCTCGGTCATCGCGGGGTTCTCGCTGCTGGGCATCGCGCTCGGCGTGGCGACGCTCATCATCGTGATGGCGGTGATGAACGGCTTCCGGGCGGAACTTCTGGGCCGCGTGCTCGGCCTCAACGGGCACCTCAACGTCTACAACATGCGCGGCGGGCCACTGCCGGACTTCGACATCCTGGCCGGCAAGCTGCGCAACACGCCCGGCGTCAACACCGCCACCCCGACCGTGGAAGGCCAGGCGCTGGTGTCGGTGCGCGGCGTCGCGTCGGGCGCGGTCATCCGCGGCGTGCGGGCGGAAGACTTCAGGAAGCGGCCGACGCTCGCCGACAACGTCATCCGCGGCTCGGCCGAGGAATTCGGGGACGACCGCATCGCCATCGGCTCGCGCATGGCCCAGCGGCTGGGCTTGAGCATCGGCGACCAGATCACGCTGATCGCGCCGCAGGGCAACGTCACCGCCTTCGGCACCGTGCCGCGGATGCGCAGCTATCCCATCGGCGCGATCTTCGACGTCGGCATGTTCGAATACGACAACAGCTTCATCTTCCTGCCGCTGGAGGAGGCGCAGGCCTTCTTCCGCACCGGAGACGCCGTGACCTCGCTGGAGGTCTTCGTGGACGATCCGATGCAGATCGCCGCCGCGCGTGCCGCCGTCCAGTCGGCGGTGGCCGGGGAAGGGCGGGTGGTCGACTGGCAGCAGTCGAACGCCAGCTTCTTCACCGCCCTTCAGGTCGAACGCAACGTGATGTTCCTGATCCTGTCGCTGATCATCATGGTCGCGGCCTTCAACATCATCTCCAGCCTGATCATGCTGGTGAAGGACAAGGGGCGCGACATCGCGATCCTGCGCACCATGGGGGCGACGCGCGGCATGATCATGCGCATCTTCTTCCTGTCCGGCGCCAGCGTGGGCGTGACGGGGACGCTGCTGGGGCTGGCGCTCGGCGTGTCCTTCGCGCTCAACATCGAGGGCATCCGGCAGGTCATCCAGAGCCTGACCGGCACCAACCTGTTCAACGCCGAGATCTATTTCCTCTCCCACCTGCCGGCCAAGATCGACTGGAGCGAGGTGGTGCAGGTGACGCTGATGGCGTTGGGCCTGTCCTTCGCCGCCACCATCTACCCGTCCTGGCGCGCCGCCCGGCTCGATCCGGTGGAGGCCCTGCGCTATGAGTGACGCCATCATGCAGCCGATGCTGGAGTTGTCGGGCATCGTCCGCCGCTTCGAACAGGCGGGCGAGACGCTGGAGGTGCTGCGCGGGGTCGAGCTGACCGTCGGCGCCGGCGAACTGGTGGCGCTGGTCGGCCCGTCGGGCGCGGGCAAATCGACGCTGCTGCACATCGCCGGCCTGCTGGAGCGGCCCACGGACGGCACGGTGCGCATCGCCGGCACCGACGTGTCGAACCTGGACGACGGCAAGCGGACCGAGGTGCGGCGGCGCTCCATCGGCTTCGTCTACCAGTTCCACCATCTGCTGCCGGAATTCACTGCGCGGGAGAACATCGTCCTGCCGCAGATGATCGCCGGCGTTTCCAAATCCGTCGCCAGGCAGCGCGCGGACGAGCTTCTGCGCATGGTCGGGCTGGAGCAGCGCGGCACCCACCGTCCGGCCCGCCTGTCGGGCGGCGAGCAGCAGCGCGTCGCCATCGCCCGCGCGCTCGCCAACGCCCCGTCGCTGCTGATCGCCGACGAGCCGACCGGCAACCTCGACCCGCACACCGCGGAACATGTCTTCACCATGCTGTCGGCCATCGTCCGTCAGGCCAAGGTGGGGGCCCTGGTCGCGACGCATAATCTGGACCTCGCCCGCCGCATGGATCGGGTTCTGGAGATGCGCGACGGCCGGCTGGTCGAATACCAGCCGTCGGAACTGGTCCCGCTGGCCGAGGCGGCGCCCGAGGCGTCATAGGCCGAAAGCGCTCATCCCCCCCGGTTGCCAAGCCGGTGCCGTGCCCCCACTCTCAAGCGCGACCGCACCGGCTTAGCCGCGGCATAGGCAAGACAGGGGACATCGGGGATGGATCAGCGTATCATCGACCTCTACGACGAATACACCCATGCGCCGCTGCCGCGCCGCGTCTTCCTGGAGCGGCTGACGGCGCTGGCCGGCGGCGCGGCGGCGATCCCGGCCATCCTGGCGGCGATCGAGCCGAACTATGCCCGCGCCGCCATCGTCGGCGCGGATGACACCCGTCTGGCGGCGGAAAGGGTGAGCTTCCAGGGGGCGACCGGCGATGTTGCCGGCTATCTCGCCCGGCCGAAGCTGGCGGACAAGGCTCCGGCGGTGATCGTCATCCACGAGAACCGCGGCCTGAACGCCTATATCGAGGACGTCACCCGCCGGCTCGCCACCGAAGGCTTCGTGGCTCTGGCGCCCGACCTGCTGTCTCCGCTGGGCGGCACGCCGCAGGATCCCGACAAGGCCCGCGACATGATCGGCCAGCTCGACGGCGACAAGGCGGTCAACAACCTGATCGCGGCCATGAGCCATCTGATGGCCTACCGCTATTCCTCGGGCAAGATCGGCGCCGTCGGCTTCTGCTGGGGCGGCGGCATGGTCAACCGGCTGGCGTTGAAGGCGCCCGACCTGGGGGCCGGCGTCGCCTTCTACGGCCCGGCGCCCGATCCGGCGCTGGTCACCGCCGTCAAGGCGCCGCTGATGCTGCACTATGCCGGGCTCGACGAGCGCATCAACGCCGGCATCCCCGCCTATGACGAGGCGCTGAAGAAGGCCGGCGTCGAACATCAGATCCACATGTACGAGGGCGTCAACCACGCCTTCCACAACGACACCTCGGCCGAGCGCTACAACCAGGAGGCCGCCGATCTGGCCTGGAAGCGCACGGTGGAGTTCCTGAAGGCGAAGCTGCAGTAAAGCCCTCCCTCTCCCACCCTGGGAGAGGGAGTTATCCCAACACCTCCGCCGTCTCCACCACCGCCGCATACTCGCCGTCCATGTTGGCGAGCGACAGGTCGTGCACCTCGTCCGCCGTGCGCAGCCGGCCCGAGCGGTCATGCCTGGCGAACGTGAAGCAGGCGTCGGCCACCAGACGCACGTCGTAACCGAGGTTGCCGGCCATCCGCACGGTGGCCTCGACGCTGTTGTTGGTGATGACCCCGGCCACCACCAGCGTGCCGATGCCGCGGCCGCGCAGCCATTCGTCGAGAGCCGTGCCGATGAAGGCGCTGTTCACCCGCTTGCCGAACACCGTCTCGCCCGGCAGCGGCACGGCCTCCTGCTTGAAGGCATGGCCGGGACTTCCGGGGCGGTAGGCGGAGGCCGGATCGGTCGAATCGTGGCGGATGTGGACGATCGGCCGCCCGTCCCGCCGCCATGCGGCCAGCAGGGCGGCGACATTGGCCTCGGCCTGCGGGTTGTTGCGCGGGCCGGCGTGGCTCCAGCGCGGGTCGTCGATGGCCTTTTGCAGGTCGACGATCAGCAGGGCGGCGTCGTGGGGGAGCGTTTCCATGCCGACGATCCTGCCGCCATTGTCCATCGCGTGACAAGTGGCGCGGTTTCTGGCTCTAATCCGGCGCCCGATCCCCATTCCCATCATCCTGCGCTGAACCGGAGGCGCCGTGCTCGCATCCCCCCTCTCCTTGCTTGCCGTCGCCATCGGTGGCGCCGCCGGATCGGTGGCGCGCTATCTGATGCTGCTGGCGATCATGCAGTGGGCCGGCAGCCGGTTTCCGGTGGGGACGATCGTCGTCAACGTGATCGGCTGCACGGTGATGGGCGTGCTGTCGGAACTGGCGGCGCTGATCTGGTCGCCGTCGCCGGAGCTGCGCGCGCTGCTGCTGGTCGGCGTGCTCGGCGGCTTCACCACCTTCTCCTCCTTCACGCTGGACATCGGCGTCCTCGTCGCCCGTGACGAGTTCACCGCGGCGGCGGGATACTTCCTCGCCTCGACGCTGTTCAGCGTGCTGGGCTTCTTTGCCGGCCTGTGGGCCGCGCGTTCTCTTGTTTCGGTGTCCCTCTGATGACTGACTCTCCCAATCCCGCCGCCGACCACGCCGATACCACGCCGGCCGAAGCCAAGGGCGACAGCAAGGTCGAAACCCGCATCGTCACCGCCGACGAGGCCGACATGCGGCTCGACCGCTGGTTCAAGCGGCATTTCCCCGACGTGAACCACAGCTACCTCCAGAAGCTGCTGCGCACGGGCCAGGTCCGCATCGACGGCAAGCGGGCGGAGACGTCGTCGCGGCTGGCGGCGGGGCAGGGCGTGCGCATTCCGCCGCTGGCCGCCTGGGCGGCTCCCGCCAAGGGTCCGAACCCGGGGGCGGGCAAGCCCAAGGGCATGTCGGACAAGCAGATCGCCGAACTGCAGGCGCTGGTGCTCTACCGCGACGCCGACGTGATCGCCATCAACAAGCCGGCCGGGCTGGCGGTGCAGGGCGGAACCGGCACCTCCAAGCATCTCGACGCCATGCTCGACGCCCTGCGCTTCGACGGCAACGAGCGGCCGAAGCTGGTCCACCGGCTGGACAAGGACACCTCGGGCGTCCTGCTGCTGGCCCGCACCACCTTCGCCGCCAGCAAGCTGACGGAGATGTTCCGCGGCAGCGCGGTGCGCAAGATCTATTGGGCCGCCACCGTCGGCGTGCCGAAGCCCTACCAGGGCAAGATCGACCTCGCGCTGGCCAAGGAGGGCGGTCCCCATGGCGAGCGGGTGGCGGAGAACAAGGAAGAGGGCAAGCGCGCGGTCACCGTCTATTCGGTGCAGGAGAATGTCGGCAAGCAGGCGGCTTTCGTCGCCATGTGGCCGCTGACCGGCCGCACCCACCAGCTGCGCGTCCATATGGCCGCGGTGGGCACGCCGATCCTCGGCGACGGCAAATATGCCGGGCAGGGCGCCTTCCTGGCCGGGGCGGAGGTGGCGAAGAAGCTGCACCTGCACGCCCGCCGGCTGATCCTGCCGCACCCGCGCGGCGGCAAGACCATCGACGTCACCGCCCCGCTGCCCGATCACATGCAGGCGACCTGGAAGTATTTCGGCTTCAGCCCGAACCTGCGCGACGATCCGTTCGAGGATTTCGAGTGATGCCGGCTGCGGGCAGACCGCCGCTGCGACTGGCCCTGTTCGATTGCGACGGCACGCTGGTCGACGGCCAGTTCGCCATCATCGACGCCATGACCCAGGCCTGGGCCGACCATGGGCTGGGCGAGCCGGACCCGATGGAGGTCCGCCGCATGGTCGGGCTGTCGCTGGTGGAGGCGGTGTCGCTGCTGCTGCCGACGCACGACGCCGAGGTCCATGTCGCGGTGGCCGAGAGCTACAAGCGCGCCTTCTCCGCGGCGCGCGGGCGGGGCGAGGTGGACGAGCCGCTGTTTCCCGGCATCGTCGACACGCTGGCGGCGCTGGAGGAGGCGGGCGTGCTGCTGGGCGTCGCGACCGGCAAGTCGCGCCGCGGGCTGGATGCGGTGCTGAAGGTCCATGGTCTGACCGGGCGCTTCGTCACGCTGCAGACCGCCGATGTCGGTCCCGGCAAGCCCAATCCGCACATGGTCCACCGCGCGCTGGCGGAGACCGGCGCGGAAGAGGCGGGCACGGTTGTGATCGGCGACACGACCTACGACATTCAGATGGCCCGCAATGCGCGGGTGCGGTCGGTCGGCGTCTCCTGGGGGTATCATGCGGTGCCGGAGCTGGAGCGGGCCGGGGCGGACCGCATCGTCCACCGCGGGCGGGATGTCGCCACCGCGGTGCTGGAGCTTTTGGAAGGGTAAGCGATGAAGCGTTTCTACAAGGCGGCGGGGATCGGCGAGACCGAGGGCGGTTTCCGGGTCGAGCTGGACGGCCGCCCGGTGCGCAGCCCGGCCAAGGCGCCGCTGGTCTTCCCCAGCCGGCCGCTGGCCCAGGGGGTGGCGGACGAATGGGCGGCGCAGGGCGACCAGATCGACGCCCATTCCATGCCGTTGATGCAGCTGTCCAGCACCGCCGTCGATCTGATCCCGGCCAAGCGGCCGGACATCGTCCAGGCCATCAGCGCCTATGCCGGCACCGACCTGCTGTGCTACCGCGCCGAGCATCCGCAGCCGCTGGTGGACCGTCAGGCCCAGCTGTGGCAGCCGCTGCTGGACTGGGCGGCGCTGACCTATGACGCGCCGCTTCACGTCTGCGCCGGGCTGATGCCGAAGCCGCAGCCCGAGGAGGCGCTTGCCGCCCTGCGCCGGGTGGTGGAGCAGACCGACGACTGGTACCTGTCGGCACTGCAGACTGCGACGGGCGTCTGCGGTTCGATCATCGTGGCGCTGGCCCTGTTGGAAGGCCGCCTCGGTGCGGAAGAGGCCTTCGAGGTCTCGCAGTTGGACGAGACCTACCAGATCGAGCAGTGGGGCGAGGATGCCGAGGCCACGAAGCGCCGCGCCAATGTGCGGGCGGAGATATTGGCCTGCCGGCGCTTCGTGGATCTGCTGCGGGGGTGAGGCCCGGCAGGGGAGGTAGGATGAGGTCCGACCTCCCCAAGCCCGCTACGAGCCCGCTACGGCCCTTACTTCGCCGTGCTGCCGTCGGTGGTGCCGGTGGTGCCGGTGGTGCCGGTGGTGCCCGTCGTGGCACCGGTCGGAGCGGCGCCCGGCGCCATCTTTTCATCATCGGCCGGCTTCCGGCTCTTGTTCAGCGACGTCATGGTGTCGTCGTACTTGAACTCCGGCAGCGCCTTGATGTCGTCGCGGCTCATGCCGGCGAGGTTCAGGCGGTTGTTCTGCGAATCCCACTCGGCGGCGGTGTAGTCGACCGCAACCTCCTTGTCGCCGATGCCGAGGAAGCCGCCCGAGCTGACCACCAGCTGCTTGGCCTTCCCATTGGTGTCGAGGATGATGTCTTCGACCTCGCCGATCTTCTCGTTGTCGCGGCCGTATACGGTCTTGCCGATCAGTTCCTCGGCGCTGGCCAGCTGACCGCCCATGGCGCCGGAAGTGGCCGAGCTGCCGGCCGTGCTGCCGGTGGTGGCGCTGTCCGGCGACGCGGTGTTCGACATGCTGGAGGTCGAGGAGGACGGATTGCCTACGGTCGGCGAGGTGGTCTGCGCGACGGCAGCGCCGGAGAGCAAAGCCAGCGAGGCGGCGGTGGCGATCAGGGTGCGACGCATAGGTGGCTCCTTTGTCGTTGTGTCGAAGGACACCGGTACAACAGCGCGAAGCCCCGTTTGATCTCACCTTCCGTGAACTCTTTCGGTGTGCGGCTAGCCCTTCGTGGTAGTATCCCAGCCCGGCTCGCTGGGCGTCAGCGTCGCCGGACCGGCCTGGAAGGCAAGCCCCTTTTCGGCCGCGCGCTGCACATCCTCCAGCCGCAGCAGGGCGAGTGCCGCGCCGTCGCGGACGCTGCGGATTTCGCCGGCGTCCTTGCCGTCCAGCGTCACCGGGGTGCCGGGCTCCGGGGCCGGGCCGTCGATGGCGGCGGGGAACAGCTTCTTCTTGATGAGTGCGCGGTACTTGGTGCGGGCGGTCAGTTCCTGCCCCATGTAGCAGCCCTTGTCCCAGGAGATGGCGTTCAGCGCGTCCATCCGGTTCTCCAGGGGGATCGACTTCTCAGGAACCAGGTCGCCGGTCCCGTCCGGTACGCCGAGCGACAGGCGCAGGCGGTCGTAGTCCGCGGCATCGCGTCGCGGCAGCCCCGCCTCCTCCAGCGCCGCGACGCCTTCCACCGGCAGGAACAGGCGGGCGCCCAGCGCCGGCAGGCGGGGGTCGGTGAAGGCGATGCCGCCGCCGAAGGGCCGTGCCGCGCCCGGCTCCGCCGGCAGTCCCAGCGCCGCCAGCGCGCCGTCCCCGAAGGCCACCGCGACGCGCAGCGCTTCGGTCCGATCCTCCAGCGCGATCTTCGAACGCAGCTTGTACATCTTCAGCCGCCGCATCAGGTCGGCGCGCCGGTCCGTCTCGGGATCGAGCAGAAGCGCCGCAGACGCCTCCGCACCCGACTCGGTGGTGCCCGACTCGACGGCAGCCGATTCGACGATGGTGAAATCATGCAGGAACTTGCCCTGCGGGGTCAGGAAAAGGGCATAGGCGGCATGGTCGGGCGTGACGCGCAGCATGTCGTTGGACACCAGCCCCTGCAGGAAGGCCTTGCGGTCCTCCCCCGTCACCGCCACAACGCTCCGCCGGTCTAGAACCGCAAAACCCGCCGACATCCTTGCCTCCACCCTGTCCGGTCGGCCGAACTGCCGACCGTCCGGAGTGTTGGGCCGATCGGGCCGTCTGGCAAGGGTTTGCCGCATCGCAAAAAGCCCCTGGCCGAAAGGCTGGGTTGCCGCCGTGGATTGTGGCATGATGACCAAAGCGGCAAATGCACTGTGTTAAGGCAGAGGATCGGGTGTTGACGGCCGGTGGTGCCACCGGATTACTCTGTTGGTAGCGGTGGCACGGCTTTGGCATTGCCATACAGGTTTGACCTTTTCCCGGATTTTCCCTCCTTGCCTTCGCACGCCGAGACCTTTCCCCCGGACGCTCCGCCGCCCCGCCTGGAGTTGCGCGGCATCACCAAGCGATTCCCCGGATGCCTCGCCAACGACCATGTCGATCTCGTCCTCCAGCCGGGCGAGATCCATGCCCTGCTGGGTGAGAACGGCGCCGGCAAATCCACCCTGGTCAAGATGATCTACGGGGTGCTGCACCCCGATTCCGGAACCATGCTGTGGCAGGGGCGGGAGACCAGGGTGCCCGATCCCGCCGGCGCCCGGCGGCTGGGCATCGGCATGGTGTTCCAGCACTTCTCGCTGTTCGACACGCTGACGGTGACGGAGAACATCGCGCTCGGCCTGGACGATGCCGGCCGGATGGACGTGCTGGCCGACCGCATCCGCAGCGTGTCCGAACGCTATGGCCTTGCGCTCGACCCTGAACGCCATGTCTTCCACCTGTCGGTGGGCGAGCGGCAGCGGGTGGAGATCGTGCGCTGCCTGCTGCAGGATCCCAAGCTGCTGATCATGGACGAGCCGACCTCGGTCCTGACGCCGCAAGAGGCTGCCAAGCTGTTCGAGACGCTGCGCGTCCTCGCGGCGGAGGGCTGCACGATCCTCTACATCTCGCACAAGCTGGAGGAGATCCGCGCCCTGTGCAGCCGCGCCACCGTCCTGCGGGCCGGCAGGGTGGTGGGCGCCACCGACCCGCGGCAGGAGACCGCGCGCAGCCTGGCCGAGATGATGATGGGGGCGGAGCTGTCGACGCCCGAACGGCCGCCGCAGGGTGTCGCCGGGGCCGCCCGCCTGTCGGTGCGCCATCTCTCCACCACCTCCGACAATCCCTTCGCCACCAATCTGAAGGACGTCAGCTTCGAGGTGCGGGCGGGCGAGATCCTGGGGATCGCCGGCGTCGCCGGCAACGGGCAGGCGGAGCTGATGGCCGCGCTGAGCGGCGAGACGCTGATCGCCGACGC
Source organism: Azospirillum ramasamyi (assembly GCF_003233655.1). Classification (NCBI taxonomy): domain Bacteria; kingdom Pseudomonadati; phylum Pseudomonadota; class Alphaproteobacteria; order Rhodospirillales; family Azospirillaceae; genus Azospirillum; species Azospirillum ramasamyi. The sequence goes on along the minus strand of NZ_CP029829.1, from coordinate 1,703,913 downwards.
CGACGCCGTGGTGATCGAGGGCACGCCGGCCGGGCATCTGGGGCCGCGGGCGCGCCGTTCGCTCGGCCTCGCCTTCGTGCCGGAGGAGCGGCTGGGCCGCGGCGCCGTGCCGGAACTGAGCCTGTCGGAGAACGCGCTGCTGTCGGGCTACGCCCGCGAAAAGCTGGTGCGCGGCGGCATGGTCCATTTCGGCCGGGCGCGGGCCTATGCCGAATCGATCATCCGCGGCTTCAACGTGGTCGCCCATGGATACCGGGCGGAGGCGCGGTCGCTGTCGGGCGGCAACCTGCAGAAATTCATCATCGGCCGCGAGATCCTGCAGAAGCCGAAGCTGCTGGTCGTCGGCCAGCCGACCTGGGGCGTCGATGCCGGCGCCGCGGCGGCGATCCACAAGGCGCTGATCGGGCTGGCCCGCTCGGGCGCCGCGGTCCTGGTCATCAGCCAGGATCTGGACGAGCTGTTCGTGCTGAGCGACCGGATTTCCGTGCTGTTCCACGGCCGCCTGTCCGACAGCCGTCCGACGCACGAGACGACGGTGGAACGCATCGGCCTGCTGATGGGCGGCCTGTTCGGCACGCCGCCGGACGAAGACGGGGAGATCACGCGTGCGGTCTGATGGTTTCGTGATTGCCGGAGACGCCGCATGAGCCTCATCCGTTTGGAACCGCGCGGGCAGGCGTCGAAGACCATGGTCTACGTCACGCCGCTGCTGGCGGTGGCGCTGACCCTGCTCAGCGGCTTCATCCTGTTCCTGGCGATGGGATTCGATCCGGTCAAGGCGCTCCATGCCTTCTTCATCGCGCCGCTGACCTCGGTGCGCGGGCTGGGCGAACTGGTGGTGAAGGCGACCCCGCTGGTGCTGTGCGCCGTCGGCCTCGCCATCGGCTTCCGCGCCAATGTCTGGAACATCGGTGCCGAGGGTCAGCTGACGCTGGGCGCCATCACCGGCGGCGGGCTGGCGCTGGCCTTCTACGGCGAGGGCGGCTGGTGGCTGCTGCCGCTGATGGTGGTCGGCGGTGCGGTCGGCGGTGCGGCCTGGGCGGCGGTTCCCGCCTTCCTGCGGCTGCGCTTCAATGCCAGCGAGATCCTGACCAGCCTGATGCTGAACTACGTGGCGCTGCTGCTGCTGAACTATGTGGTCCACGGCCCCTACCGCGATCCCGACGGCTTCGCCTTCCCGGAGTCGCGCCTGTTCGAATCGGATGCCGTGCTGCCGATCCTGTGGGCGGGCACCCGCGTCCATCTGGGCGCGCTGTTCGCCCTGCTGGCGGTGGCGGGCGGCTGGCTGCTGATCGCGCGGACCTTCGTCGGCTTCCAGATCAAGGTGATCGGCCTGACCCCGGCCGCCGCCGGCTATGCCGGCTTCGACCAGAAGCGCATCGTCTGGCTGACCCTGCTGCTGTCGGGGGCGCTGGCCGGGATCGCCGGCATGGGCGAGGTCGCCGGCCCGATCGGGCAGGTCACGGCCGGCATCTCGCCGGGCTATGGCTATACCGCCATCATCGTCGCCTTCCTGGGCCGCCTGCATCCGGTCGGCATCCTGCTGGCGGCGCTGCTGATGGCGCTGTCCTTCATCGGCGGCGAGGCGGCGCAGATCGCCTTGGGCCTGCCCAAGGCCATCACCGGAGTTTTCCAGGGCATGCTTCTGTTCTTCCTGCTGGCGAGCGACGTGCTGATTCGCTACCGGGTCCGCTTCGGGGCGCGGAGGGCGGAGGCATGAACGACCTTGCCCTGATCGGCCCGATCCTGGCCGCCATGTTCGCCGCGGCGACGCCGCTGCTGTTCGCGGCATTGGGCGAACTGGTGGTGGAGAAGTCGGGCGTCCTCAACCTGGGTGTCGAGGGCATGATGCTGGTCGGCGCGGTCTGCGGCTTCGCCGTGACGATCCAGACCGGCAGCGCCGTCACCGGATTCCTGATCGCGGCGCTGGCTGGCGCCGCCACCGCCTCGCTGTTCGCCGTGCTGACCCTGTTCCTGCTGGCCAACCAGGTGGCGACCGGGCTGGCGCTCACCCTGTTCGGCGTCGGCCTGTCGGCTCTGATCGGGCAGGGCTTCGTCGGCATCCCGCTGGAAGGTCTGCCCAAGGTATACATCCCCGGCCTGACCGAGCTGCCGGTGGTCGGGCAGGCGCTGTTCGGCCAGGACATCATGGTCTATCTGGCCATCGCCGCGGTGCCGCTGGTCCACCTGTTCCTCTACCGCACCCGCGCCGGGCTGGTTCTGCGCGCGGTGGGGGAGAACCACACGGCCGCCCACGCCCTGGGCTACAAGGTGCTGCGCATCCGCTTCCTCGCCGTGCTGTTCGGCGGTGCGATGGCCGGGTTGGGCGGCGCCTTCCTGTCGATGGACTACACGCCGATGTGGGCGGAGAACATGACGTCGGGCCGCGGCTGGATCGCGCTGGCGCTGGTGGTCTTCGCCACATGGAAGCCGGTGCGCGCCATGCTGGGCGCCTGGCTGTTCGGCGGCGTCACCATCCTGCAACTGCACGTTCAGGGGCTGGGCATCGACGTGCCTTCGCAGCTCTTGTCCATGCTGCCTTATCTGGCTACCGTCCTCGTTCTGGTGCTGATTTCGCGGGACGTCGCCCGCATCCGCCTGAACGCGCCGGCCTGTCTGGGGAAACTGTTTCATCCCGATGCTTGACGCGTCGTTTTGAAATCGAAACAAAGCCCATATCACAGAGATATCAAGCATAAGGAGCTTCGACGTGAACAGAAGGACGATGGGCAAGGCGGTGCTGGGTCTGGCCGGCGCCGCGATCGCGCTGAGCGTGGGCATGGGCTCCGCCCTGGCGCAGGACAAGCTGAAGGTCGGCTTCGTCTATGTCGGCCCGATCAGCGACCACGGCTACAGCTACCAGCACGACCAGGGCCGTCTGGCCGTGGAGAAGGAGCTGGGCGACAAGGTCACCACCACCTTCGTCGAGAATGTGCCGGAAGGCGCCGACGCCGAGCGCGTGATCGAGCAGCTGGCCGCCAGCGGCCACAAGCTGATCTTCACCACCTCCTTCGGCTTCATGAACCCGACGCTGAAGGTGGCCAAGCGCTATCCCGACGTGAAGTTCGAGCATGCCACCGGCTACAAGCGGGCCGAGAACGTCGCGACCTATTCCGGCCGCTTCTATGAAGGCCGTACGGTGATCGGCGCCATCGCAGGCAAGATGACCAAGTCGAACATCATCGGCTATGTCGCCTCCTATCCGATTCCCGAGGTGGTCGGCGGCATCAACGCCTTCACCATCGCCCTGCGCGAGCAGAACCCGAAGGCCGAGGTCCGCGTGGTCTGGGTCAACAGCTGGTATGACCCCGGCAAGGAAGCCGAGGCGGCCAAGGCGCTGATCGACCAGGGTGCCGACATCATCGTCCAGCACACCGACAGCCCGGCCCCGATCCAGACCGCGCAGGAGCGTGGGCTGTGGTCCGTCGGCCAGTCGTCCGACATGACCCGCTTCGGTCCGAAGTCGCACCTGACCGCGATCATCGAGGACTGGAACGGCTATTACGTCCAGCGCGTCAAGGCGGTGCTGGACGGCACCTGGCAGCCGATCGACACCTGGGGCGGCATCAACACCGGCATGGTCGAGCTGGCCCCCTACAACCCGGCCATCCCGGCCGACGTCGTGAAGATGGCCGATCAGCTCAAGGCCGACATCGTCTCCGGCAAGCGCCACTCCTTCCAGGGCCCGGTCAAGGACCAGTCCGGCAAGGTCGTGATCCCGGAAGGCAAGACCGCCACCGACGAGCAGATCCTGAAGATGGACTGGTACGTCGAGGGCGTGCAGGGCAAGGTTCCGAAGTAAGCGATACCGGCGGGGCGCGGGCCGGGGGAGAATCCCTTCGGCCCGCGCCCCGCGCGGCGGTGATGTGGGGAGGTCGGCCATGGACGGAAGCAGCCTCTACGACCGCGATTTCTACGCCTGGGCGAACGAACAGGCGGCCCTTCTCCGGGCCGGCAAACTCGACGCGGCGGATATCGAGCACATCGCCGAGGAGATCGAGAGCATGGGCAAGACCGAGAAGCGCGAGTTGGTCAGCCGGCTGCGCGTGCTCTTGCACCATCTGCTGAAGTGGGCGCATCAGCCGGCGCGGTGCGGGAACTCCTGGGGTCTGTCCGTTGCCAACAGTCGCGACGAGATCGAGACTCATCTGCGCGACAATCCAAGCCTCAAATCGAAACTCGACGAGTCGATTGCCGACGCATACCGCTTGGCGCGGCGTGATGCCGCCGCCGAAACAGGCTTCGACGAAGCGGTCTTCCCGGCAGAGTGCCCATGGGGTTTCGCCGGGATGATGGACGAGGCGTTCTGGCCGGAGGGCTGAAGACGTCCGGCACTCCCGTTTACAGCCCCCCGCTCACAGCCGTCCCGCTTACAGATACTCGCCCAGCAGTCGCAGGAACGGGCGCGCTTCCTGCAGGACCAGGGTCGTCTGGTGGAACAGATCCTCGGGCGAGGCGTGGTGCTCCAGCCTGATTTCCGAGAACAGGATGATCTTCTGCCCGCCCTGGACGATGAAGCGGACATGGGGCAGCCCCTCGATCCCGCGCAGGACGGCCAGCAGGGCGCGGCGACGCTCCGGCGCCTGGGCGGTGTAGGGCACATGGCCGACATCGGCCCAGATCTGGCAGATCGACCCGCCGCCTTCCTCTTCGCTCTCATGACGGACGGCGACGTTGAAGGGCAGACCGTCGGCCATGAAGGTCAGCTTGCAGGGGCGCGGCGGCTTGGCGATGCCCAGCACGCCTTCCGGCGTCATCTCGATGGAGCCGGGGCTGATCGGCAGGGCGCCGTCGGGCACCTCGGCCAGCGATTGAATGGTCTTCAGATCGGGAACGGACAAGGCGGTACGCTCGGCTTTTGGGGCGATTGAGACGACAGCATGGGCTCTGCCCGCTAAAAATCTGTAAAGGCTCGGAACGCGCGTCTAGAATGGCTGTTCGCTGTGGTCTGAAAAAACGAAGAAAGCAGGCGATGTCCGCCATCGATACCGTCGTCGTCCCCATCCACCGTGCCGGCTGGCCTTTCATCGCCGGTTTCGCGGTAGTCTCCCTGGTTCTCGGTCTTGCCGTCTGGGCGCCGCTCGGCTGGATCGGGCTGATTCTCACCCTCTGGTGCGCCTATTTCTTCCGCGATCCCGACCGCGTGACGCCGACCCGGCCCGGCCTGCTGGTCAGCCCGGCCGACGGGCGCGTGACCATGATCGTCCAGGCGGTGCCGCCGAAGGAACTGGGCATGGGCGACAAGCCCATGACCCGGATCAGCGTGTTCCTCAACGTCTTCAACGTCCACGTCAACCGCGTGCCGGCCGACGGCACCATCGTGGCGGCCGAATACCACAAGGGCACCTTCGTCAACGCGGCCCTCGACAAGGCCAGCGACGAGAACGAGCGGATGGCCTTCCGCCACCGCCTGCCCGACGGGCGCGAGATCGCCTATGTCCAGATCGCCGGTCTGGTGGCGCGCCGCATCCTGTGGTGGGTCAAGGCCGGGCAGCAGGTGAAGGCCGGCGAGCGGTTCGGCCTGATCCGATTCGGCAGCCGCACCGACATCTATCTGCCGGACGGCGTCGCCCCGCTGGTCTGCGTCGGTCAGACCGCGATCGGCGGCGAGACGATCCTGGCCGACCTGGACGGGATGGAAGCGCAACGGCAAGGAGATGTGCGTTGATGAAACGACCGCCCGTCTTCCGCCAGCAGATCTTCCGTCCCCGCCGGGCGCGCCGCCCCGGCCGGCCGCATCCGCGGCTGAAGGGGCTGTCGATCAACCACCTGCTGCCGAACGTGCTGACGGTGCTGGCGCTCTGCTCCGGCCTGACCGCGATCCGATTCGCCATGCAGGAGCGGTGGGAACCGGCGGTCATCGCCATCGTCATCGCCGCCATCCTGGACGCGCTGGACGGCCGGATCGCCCGGCTGCTGAATGGCCAGAGCAAGTTCGGCGAGGAGTTGGACAGCCTGTCCGACGCCATCAGCTTCGGCGTCGCGCCCGCCTTCATGATGTATCTGTGGGGGCTGAACGGGGCCGGCAGCCTGGGCTGGATCGCCGCCATGGCCTATGCGGTATGCTGCGCGCTGCGTCTCGCGCGCTTCAATTCGCGACTCGGCGTGGTCGATCTGCCGCCCTGGGCCTACAACTACTTCACCGGCGTACCCGCGCCGGCCGGCGCCGGCCTCGTGCTGCTGCCGATGATCCTGGGCTTCGAGATCGGGCCCGAATTCCTCGGCCATCCGGCGGTGATCGTGCCCTGGACCCTGCTGATCGGCGGACTGATGGTCAGCACCCTGCCGACCTTCTCCTTCAAGGGCGCCCGCGTGCCGGCCCAATGGGTGGTGCCGGCGCTGGCCGGCGTCGGCCTGCTGGCGGCGATGCTGGTCAGCCAGCCCTGGTGGACTCTGTCCATCGTCGGGCTGGCCTATCTGTCGATGCTGCCCTTCTCCGTCCTCCAGTTCCGCAAGCTGCAGAGTGCCGCGGAACTGATGCGTACGGAGATCACGGAACCGGGGGCCGAGTCCGGGGCTGAAACCGCTCCCGAAGCGCAGCCGTCGGACACAGTCGCAGCGTCCGAAGAGGAGCCGCGGAAGCCGGTCTGACCGGACTTCCGCTTGGGCGGCGAGCTTTTGGCCGCCGCTATTCCGCCGCCACCAGCTCCGCGGCGGACGCGGTGACGGCAAGCTCCGCGACGCTCACCCGCGCCACCATCGGGATCTGTCCCAGGCAACGGCCGATATGGTCGGTCTCCGCCTGGGGCAGGTCACCCACCTCCATGGCGATGGCGAGCGTATCGTCAGTCAGGCGACTGTGCAGGGCCAGCGGGACCAGTCCGCGCTTCGCGACGAATTCCAGGATGCGGGGCAGGGTGCCGGGATCGGCATCGGCGACCAGGGAAAAGGCGACCCGGCGACCGGGCGCGGTGGCGCGCGCATCCGACGCGGATGCAGCGGTGGTCTTCACGGTGACGGACATGGAGTGATCGGTCCTTCAGACGGTTCTGCGGAATGGACGAGCGAAATCCCCGGCTCTCAAAGGAGAACCGGGCCGCTAATTCGCAGAATGCCGTCGAAGCGATGCATGACCATGGCGACAGCCTAAGCTGCCGCAACCATGCCGTCAACAGGGGCCGCCGGCCGGAAATCCGCAGGCATCGCGTTCAGGGGCGTCGCAAGGGCCGAGTCACCCCTTGGTGGTGGTGGATGGGCATGTTCGAGCCGGACAGGAACAATGGCCGCGAATACCCGTTTCGCTTCCACCTGCCTGTCACGAAAGATCCACCAGAAAGGAGAAGGCCATGCTCGGCACCATTCTGCTCATCATCCTGATTCTGTTGCTTCTCGGTGCCGTCCCGGCCTGGCCGCACAGCCGCGGCTGGGGCTACGGTCCCAGCGGCATCCTCGGCGTGCTGCTGATCGTCCTGATCGTTCTGCTGCTGATGGGCCGGATCTGATCCGCGGCCTATCGGGCGGTCTGTCCGTTTGATGCACGGCGGGGCCGGCGAAGGGCGAACATCAGCCAGCCGACCGGCCCCAGCATCAACACCATCACCAGCCAGCCGGCGCGCGGGCCGAAGGGGCAGCGTGATCCGGCGGGCGGGCGCCAGCCGCCACCGCGGCGCGACAGCGCCACATGGAGCAGCGGCAACCCATAGAAGGCGAACAGGACCAGCCAGGGAATGGCTGCCCAGAGACCGTTGGCGGAGGAATCGGCGTTCATCGCTCCAGGATAGCACCGATGGCGGAGCGTTTGCGACCGATCGTCACGGCATGGCACGGCTGCAGGCGGTCTCGGTTGCGCCGCACACAGGGCAGCGAGGTTGAAGGCTGATGTGACTTTCAGCTAGGGTCCGCGGCGAACTCGTCCGAAGGGCCTAGCTATGGCACTGGAAATCGAGCGGCGATTCCTGGTCCGCAAAGACGTCCGGCACCTCTGCCGGGACGGCGTGCGAATCGTCCAGGGATATCTGCCGTCAGACGGCACCAGCACGGTCCGCGTCCGCATCGCCGGCGACCGTGCGACGCTCACCATCAAATCCTTGAAGCGGGGTGCCTGCCGCGAGGAGATCGAACATCCCCTGTCGCTGGATTTTGCTCGCCGCCTGCTGCTCCATAGCTGCGACGGGCGGGTGATCGACAAGACGCGCTACCGCCACTGCCGGGACGGCCTGTGCTGGGAAATCGACGTCTTCCACGGGGAGAACACCGGTCTGATCATTGCGGAGGTCGAACTGGAAGACCCCGACCAGACCGTTCCGCTGCCTGACTGGATCGGTGCGGAGGTCACCACGCTGCGGGCTTACGGCAACTCGTCCCTGTCCCGCGCCCCCATCCAGCGATGGTCGGCCTCTGCGGCCGCTTAAAGCGTGATCGGTTCGAGCGGAAAGGCCCGAACCGATCTGATCGCACGGAAACAGCTACGCAGTCCGCACCTTGTCGAGAAAGCCCTGAACCTCGCCGCGCAGGCGGTCGGCCTGGGCGGTCAGCGTGCGGCTGGCATCCAGGACCGCATCCGCAGCACCGCCGGTCTTGGTCGCTGCGGTGGTCACCTCGGCGATGTTGCGCATCACCTCCTGGGTGCCTTCCGCGGCCTGCTGAACATTGTGGGCGATCTCCCGCGTGGCGCTGCCCTGCTGTTCCATCTCGTAGGCGATGTCGGTGACGGTGCCGCTGATGGCCGTCACGGCGTCGGAGATGGTGCGGATGGCCGCCACGGCGCTGGAGGTGGCGTTCTGCATTTCCGCGACCTGGGCGGAGATCTCCTCCGTTGCCTTGGCAGTCTGGCCGGCGAGGTTCTTCACCTCCGTCGCCACCACGGCAAAGCCCTTGCCGGCCTCGCCGGCGCGGGCCGCTTCGATGGTGGCGTTGAGCGCCAGCAGGTTGGTCTGTTCCGCGATCTCGCCGATCAGCCCGACGACCTGACCGATCCGTTCGGCGGCGAGCGACAGGCCCTCGACGATGCTGTTGGTCTGCACCGCCTTGTCGGCGGCGCCGGATGCGGTGGCGGAGCTGGCGTTCAGCTGGCGCGAGATTTCGGCGATGGAGGCGGACAGCTCCTCCGCCGCCGCGGCGACGGTCTGGACATTCGCCGTCGCCTGCTGCGAGGCGGTGGCGACGGCGGTGGACTTGGCGGTCGTCAGGGCCGCATCGGACGACATCTCCTGCGCGTCGCGGCCCAGCGACCCCGCCGACTCGGTCAGCGACATAACCACGCCGGACACCGCCTGCTCGAAGCCGTTGGCGAACTCGTTCATGGTGCGGCGCCGGTCGGCATCGATCTGGAGGCGCATCTCCTCGCGTTCGCGCTCCATCCGCTGCATCTCCAGTGCATTCTCCTTGAAGATGGTCATGGCGTCGGCCATGTGGCGCAGCTCGTCCTTGCGGTCGCCGCCGGGGATTTCGACGGTCAGGTCGCCTTCGGCCAGCCGGCCCATGGCGCCGGTCATGGCGTGCAGCGGGTGCGTGATCGCACGGTCGATGATCCAGGCCATCAGCGCGCCCAGCAGCAGGGCGACAGCCGCACCGATGGCGATGACCATCCCGGCGCTGGCGCGGCCGGCTTCGCGGTCTTCGCGCTGGAGGGTGACCAGACGGCCGACCTGCCCGCTGACCGCGGCGGAGGCCTGGGCCATGGCGGCCGACGCTTCGCGCTGCTTGGCGACGGCGGTCGACAGCGCGGCGAATTCCGAGTCGAAGGCGCGGGCGGCGTCGGTGATGGCGGCGATCAGCGCGCGTCCTTCCTGGTCGACCAGCACGGCCCCGGCCTGCCCGGCGATGGCGAGGATCTCCCGGACAGCGGCGACGGCCGCCGCTTGGGCGCTGGTGGCGGATTCCCCGGTTTCGGCCAGCAGGAAATCGCGCTGGCCCAGCATCGCGGCCTGGGCGCCCTGGACCAGACGCATCGCCAGGCCGCGCAGCATCACCGCCTCGTTCACCTCGCTCTGGGCGAAATTGGAGGCCTCTCGCAACGCCTCGGTCACGATGGCCTGGTTCTGCTGAAGCTCGACGGCACGTTCCTGCACGCCGCGGGCGGCCTCGTCCAGCCCGGCGGCCACCCCGGCATCGGCAAGCGCCGCCGCACCCCGGCCGCGCAAGGAGAGCACCGTGTCGTGGTAGGCGCGGGTGTCGTCGGCGATCCGGGCGGCCAGCGCCTCGTCATTGGTGCCGACAAGATCCTTGGCGACGGTGCCGGTGGTCTGCACCAGTTCGTCCAGCGCCTCCACGATCTCGGCGGCCAGCGCCTCCTCGGGAGCGCGGCGGAGTTCGCTCTGCCGGCGGCGGACCTCCAGCACCCGTTCGATCACGCGGTTGGCGCGCTCGGCGGTGTCCATCGCATGGCGCAGTTCGGCGTCGGCGGCGCCCTTGCTCGCCATGTTCAGGTCATAGCGTTCCGACTGCTGCTTGCCGATCTTCTCGGCGATCTCGCGCAGGGCGCGGGCGCGCGTCTCCATGCTGTCGGTGCGGGCGTGCGCCTCGGCATCCTGGGTGACGAAATTGGAGAAGGCGGCGCGGTAGCCGTCGATGCCCGAACGCACCTCGTCCAGCAGGCGCCGGCCTTCGCCGTCGGCGAGTGCGGCGCGGGTATCCTGCGCTTCGGCCTGCAGGGCGTCGAGCATGCCCGGAACATTGGCCGCGGCCTTGGCGTCGCGCTCGGTCACGAAGCGCGCCTCTTCCAGCCGCACCGACTTCAGCCGCGTGTCGAGATCGGCGGTATGGGCCTCCAGATCGACACGCTCGGCATAGGTGCCGAGGCTGTTCCAGCCGACGAACGCCACGCCAACCGTCAGAAGCAGCACGGTGGCGAAGCCAAGCGCGATCCGCGTTCCGATCGTCATGAATGGTGGACTCCCCGCTCGCGTCGCCCTTTCGGAGACGCTTTTTCTCCCGATCATTGCCCGATTGAACCACAGGTGGGTTAACGTGCGGTTTGATTCAGGTCAGGAAACGGCCTTATTTAGAAGCGGTCGGGCATCCAGGATGCCGCGCCGCAAAATATGCGCTGCAGCCGGCCGATCATCTCTTCCTCACCATCAAGCAAACCCGCCCGCCACAATGCGCGAGCGCTTGTGTGTCCGGTGAACAGACTGGCGAAGGTGCCGATCTCCATCCTGGCAGGCGTTTCGACAACTTGTTCGATTTTGGAGACAATCCCTCTGGAATTGACAACCTCAACGCGATACCGTCCGCAATTGCCGGAAATTAGAGAATCTCTTATCTCGAAATCGGCCGATTCCGTGAGGCCCGCCGGATAGCCGCGTTTCTCCAACGCCGCCGCAACGTCCAACGGGCGGGCCAGCCATTCTTCCCGTCCGTCCAGCCGCAAGCCGTCACCGGCCCGGAGCGCCAGCGGGTCGTCGGGGCCGCCGGACCATGTGACCCGGTCCACCTGGGCGCGGAAGCCCGCCAGCAGGCTCATGGCCCCGCCCAGCGAGGAGCCCGAGGGCAGGCAGTGGTCGGCGACCGCGAGTCGCCGATCCCGCGGCGGCATGATGGCGATGTATCCGTCCTCGTCGCGGAAGAGGTCGGCCGAATCGCCGTCCAGACAGAGGGCCAGCGACCACAGCGCCTCCGTCCGTTCCGGCAACCCGTTCGCGTCGGCCAGCAAAGGACGACGGAGCGGGACCAGCGGGTCGGCGTCGAGCGGGTCCGCCGGACGGAGGACAGAGGCGCGGGAAACCGGCGCGGCGAAGGCGGCGGGCGGTGCGCTCCACTGGCAGGCGACGCCGCCGCACCCAAAGCCGAGCCCGCGGTAGAAAGGCAGCGTGGCGGGCCAGAGGACGGACAGGACCGCTCCGGCGGCATGCGCCTCCATCAGCAGCGCGCGCATCAATGCCTTGCCATGGCCGGCGCCGCGCAGGGCGGGATCGACCGCGACCATGGCGACCGCCTGTACCGGAACCGGGCTTCCGCCGAACCACTGGTCCATCATCCAGTGCGCGGCACAGGCGACCGGGGCGGTGCCGCTGCCTTGCGGACGTCTCAGCACCCGGATGGTGTCGGGGCCGAACAGGGCCGCATAGCGGTCGAACAGGTCGCGCGACAGCCCGAATCCGAGGCGGGCCAGCCGTGCGACGGCGCTCAGTTCGTCCGGATCGGCCGGGCCGTAGCCGGGTTGTGGGGCGGGGAGGGAAATGGCCGGTCTCCGTTGGTCAGGAGGTGGGAGGTGCCGCCTCGCCCAACCGTGCCGCCGCCCAGTCGGCCGTCTCGCGCACCACGTCGCTGGCGTCCTGGCGCAAGGCTTCCGCCACAGGCCGCAGGGAGGGGTCGCCGCTGTTGCCGATGGCGACCAGCACGTTGCGGACGAAGCGGTCGCGGCCGATCCGCTTGATCGGGGAGCCGCTGAAGACCTGCCGGAAGCCGGCATCGTCCAGCTGGGCCAGATCGGCCAGCCGGGGCGCCGTCAGTTCGGCGCGCGGCAGGAAGGCCGGCTCAAGGCTCGCGCGGGCGAATTTGTTCCAGGGGCAGGCGGCGAGGCAGTCGTCGCAGCCATAGATGCGGTTGCCCATCAGCGGCTTGAGCTCGTCGGGGATCGGACCCTTGTGCTCGATGGTCAGGTAGCTGACGCAGCGCCGGGCGTCGATCTGGTAGGGCGCCGGGAATGCGGCGGTCGGGCAGGCGGTCTGACAACGGTCGCAGGAGCCGCAGCGGTCGCGCGCCGGCGGATCGGGCGGCAGTTCCAGCGTCGTGTAGATCTCGCCGAGGAACAGCCAGGAGCCATGGTCGCGCGACACCAGATTGGTGTGCTTGCCCTGCCAGCCCAGACCGGCCTGCTCCGCCAGCGGCTTTTCCATCACTGGCGCGGTGTCGACGAACACCTTCACCCCCGCCCCGGTCTGGTGGGCCAGCCATTGGGCCAGCGTCTTCAGCCGGCCCTTGATCAGGTCGTGATAGTCGCGGTTGCGGGCATAGACGGAAACGATGCCGCGATCGGGATGCTCCGCCAGCCGGCGCGGGTCGTCGTGGGGGGCGTAGCTGGTGCCCAGCGCGATGACGCTGCGCGCCTCGTCCCACAGGGATCGCGGATGGCTGCGCTGGTCGCTGCGCTCCGCCATCCATCCCATGTCGCCGTGCCGGCCCTCCGCCACGAAGCGGGCGAGGCGCTCGCGCGCCTCCGGTCCAAGCGCGGCGGGGGCGAATCCCACCGCGTCGAATCCCGCCGCCAGCACGCGGCCGCGGATGGCGTCCCGCAGCCGCGCCGGGTCGGCGGAAGCAAGCGGAGCGGGCTTAGCCGCGGCCACGGTAGGTCGGGACGTCCTGCGACGGGATCCAGACGCCCTTCGGCGGCTCTCCGGTCTGGAAGAAGACGTCGATGGGGATGCCGCCGCGCGGATACCAATAGCCGCCGATGCGCAGCCACACCGGCGACAGCTCGTCCGCCAGCCGCTTGCCGATGCCGACCGTGCAGGCCTCGTGGAAGGCGCCGTGGTTGCGGAAGCTGGTCAGGAGCAGCTTCAGCGACTTCGATTCCACCAGCCAGTCGCCCGGCACGTAGTCGATGACCAGATGGGCGAAGTCCGGCTGGCCGGTGATCGGGCAGAGCGAGGTGAACTCCGGCGCGGTGAAGCGCACGCAATAGGCGGCGCCGGGGTTCGGGTTCGGCACCCGCTCCAGCACCGCCTCTTCCGGGGACTTGGGCTGGACGGTGGAGCCGCCGAGCTGGGTCAGGCCTGCGTAGATGTTCTCAGTCATCGGTCTTTTCCTCTGCCACCCGGTCCTTCTTGGGCGGGCGGCCCTGTTTCGGCGGCTTGCCGGGCTTGGCGATGGGGTCCACGGTCGCCTCGATGTCGCCCTCGTTCAGGCGGGCTTCCATGGCGCTGGCGACCTCTTCGAAATTGCCGTCCTCGATGGCCTGCCGCATCGTCCGCATCACGTCCTGGTAGTAATGCAGGTTGTGCCAGGTCAGCAGCATCGGCCCCAGCATCTCGTCGGCCTTGAACAGATGATGCAGATAGCCGCGGCTGTAGCTGCGGCAAGCGGGACAGCCGCATTCGGCATCGAGCGGGCGCTCGTCATGGGCATGGCGGGCGTTGCGGATGTTGATGGTGCCGCAGCGGACGAAGGCCTGGCCGGTGCGGCCCGAGCGGGTCGGCATCACGCAGTCGAACATGTCCACGCCGCGCCGCACGGCGCCGATCAGGTCGCTCGGCCGGCCGACGCCCATCAGGTAGCGCGGCCGGTCCTTGACCATCAGCGGCTCGGTGAAGTCCAGCACGTGGAACATCGTCTCCTGACCCTCGCCGACCGCCAGACCGCCGAGGGCGTAGCCGTCGAAGCCGATGTCGGTCAGGGCTGCGACGCTCTCCGCCCTGAGATCGGGATAGATGCCGCCCTGGACGATGCCGAACAGGCCGTAGCCGGGGCGCTCGACGAAGGCGTCCTTGCTGCGGCGCGCCCAGCGCATCGACAGGCGCATGGAGGATTCGGCCTGGGCCTCCGTGGCGGGGAAGGGGGTGCACTCGTCCAGGCACATGGTGATGTTGCTGTCCAGCAGGTGCTGGATCTGGATCGAGCGTTCCGGCGTCAGGTGGTGGCGGCTGCCGTCCAGGTGGGATTTGAAGGTGACGCCTTCCTCCGACATGGTGCGCAGGTCGGACAGGCTCATCACCTGGAAGCCGCCGCTGTCGGTCAGGATCGGCTTGTCCCAGTTCATGAAGCGGTGCAGGCCGCCCAGCTGGGCCACCCGCTCCGCCGTCGGACGCAGCATCAGGTGGTAGGTGTTGCCCAGCAGGATTTCGGCGCCGGTCGAGGCCACCGCGTCGGTGGTCATCGCCTTCACCGTCGCCGCGGTGCCGACCGGCATGAAGGCCGGCGTCTCGATGGTGCCGTGGGCGGTGGTCACGCGGCCGCGCCGCGCCCGTCCGTCGGTCGCCAGAAGGTCAAAGCCGATGCCGGTCATGATGGGTCCATCCTGTGCAGCAGCGAGGCGTCGCCGTAGCTGAAGAAGCGATAGTTGGTGTCGATGGCGTGCTGATAGGCCGCCCGCATGCGGTCATAGCCGGCGAAGGCGCAGACCAGCATGAACAGGGTCGATTTCGGCAGGTGGAAGTTGGTCCACAGCAGATCGACGATGCGGAAGCGGTAGCCGGGGGTGATGAAGATGTCGGTGTCGCCGCTGAAGGGGACCAGCGTCCCGTCCGGCCGGCCCGCCGTCTCCAGGATGCGCAACGCCGTGGTGCCGACCGAGACGATCCGGCCGCCGGCCTTGCGCGTCTCGTTCACCGCGGCGGCGGTTTCGGGAGAAATCTCGCCCCACTCGCTGTGCATCTTGTGGTCGGCGATGTCGTCGACCTTCACCGGCAGGAAGGTGCCGGCGCCGACATGCAGCGTGACCGGCACCCGCCGCACCCCGCGCTCGTCCAGCGCCGCCAGCAGCTCCGGGGTGAAGTGCAGCCCGGCGGTGGGGGCGGCGACGGCGCCCTCGCGCGCGGCGAAGACGGTCTGGTAATCGGCGTTGTCGCCCTCGTCCGCCTTGCGGCGGATATAGGGGGGCAGGGGCATCCGGCCGTGGCGGTGCAGCGCCTCCATCAGCTCCGCCCCGCCGGCGGAGAAGCGCAGGCGCACCTCCATGCCGTCCTTGGCGATCACTTCGGCGCTGAAGTTGTCCGCGATGACGATGGTGTCGCCGGGCTTCAGCCGCTTGCCGGGCTTGGAGAAGGTCGCCCATTCCCGCTCGCCCAGCCGCTTGTGCAGCGTGATCTCCACCGCCACCTCGCCGCGCCGGCCGTCGAGCCGCGCGGGGATGACGCGCGTGTCGTTTACGACCATCAGGTCGCCCGGCTGCAGCAGCGTCGGCAGATCCCGCACGATCAGGTCGCGCAAGGAGCGGTCGCACGAGGTCTGGCCCACCTCCAGCAGGCGGGCGGCGTCACGCGGCCGGACGGGATGCTCGGCGATCCGGTCGGGCGGCAGGTCGAAGTCGAAATCGGCGGTCTTCATGGGAGGGGCAAGCTATAGACTGAACGATGGGCGGATGGGAAGGGTTTGGGAAGGTGCCGCTCCATGCCCCCTCCCTGACCTTCCCCGGCCTTCAGCGGTGGAGGGAACTGCCGCAGCGCCCTTGCAAAGCTCCTGCCCCCTCACTCCGCCTGCGGCAGCCCCTGCGCCGCCAGCGCCGCGCTCTGCCGTGCCGTCAGCGCATCGACGTCGAAGTCGCGGATCAGCCCCTGGAACAGCTGGTACCAGTTCAGCTCCGCCTTCAGATGCAGGAAGACCGAGCCCAGCCCGACCGCGGCGCGGTCCATGAAGACGAACTCGCGCGGGATCTCGACGCCGCCGACGCGGCGAAGCTCGGCATGGACCCTGCCCGCCGTCTCGCGGCCGTAATGCCCGCCGTTGGTCTCCTCGATCTTGCGCTGGCGGTCGTCCATGATCGGGGCGTAGACGAAGCGCGCCCAGATGTTCAGCACGTCGACCAGCTCGTTCGACGGGTTGACGAAGCCCCAGGTGCGGTAGGCCTCCACCGCCTGCTCGCGGTTGTCCGTGCGCAGCGCGTTGTAGAGGTCGATCACGCCCTTGACGAAACTGGGCTTGAAGACGCGGATGCAGCCGAAATCGAGCAGGTTGATCGAGCGGTCGGGCCGGACCGTGTAATTGCCCAGATGCGGATCGCCATGGATGACGCCGTAATTGTAGAAGGGCACGTACCAGGCGCGGAACATGTTCATCGCCAGCTCGTCGCGCGCCTCCGGATGGTCGGCGACGAAGTCCAGGATCTTGCGGCCATGCACCCACTCCATGGTCAGCAGCCGCTTGGTCGACAGCTCCGGCACCACTTCGGGCACATGGACGCCGGGCGTGCCGTCCAGCATCGACCGGTAGAGCCGCGCGTGCTTGGCCTCCCGCTCGTAATCCAGCTCCTCGCGCAGGCGGGCGCCGATCTCCTTCTGGATCTGGCGGGTGGAGATGGCGCTGTCGGTGCGCTCGAAGATCGCGAAGATCAGGCCGAGCTGCCGCAGGTCGGCCTCCACGGCCGAGGCCATGTCGGGATATTGCAGCTTGCAGGCAAGCTCCCGCCCGTCGGGGCCGATTGCCTTGTGGACCTGGCCCAGCGACGCGGCGGCGGCGGCCGTGTGCTCGAAGCTGCGGAACCGCGACTGCCAGTTGGGGCCGAGCTCGCTCGCCATCCGCCGCTTGACGAAGGGCCAGCCCATCGACGGCGCGTCGGCCTGAAGCTGCGCCAGCTCCTGGGTGTATTCCTTCGGCAGGGCGTCGGGGATGGTCGACAGGATCTGCGCCACCTTCATCAGCGGCCCTTTCAGCCCGCCCAGCGCCGCCCGCAGTTCCGCCGCGTGGCGGTCGCGCTCGACGCGGATTCCCAGCACGCGCTCGCCCGCCAGCCGCGCGGCCAGCCCGCCAACGGCGGTGCCGACCCGCGCATACCGCGCGACCCGTCCGCCCCATGTGTTCTCATCGTGTTCCGGCATGTCCACAAGGTGGGTGCGCCCCTTGCAAAAGGCCAGCCCTTCCCCGGTTGGGGAATGCCGATGGAAGGCCTTCCGACGATGCTGCGCCGCAATGTGCGATTTTCTTGACAGCCCTCCGAAAGAGGAGCACGCTCTGTCTTACAGTAATCAACACCGAGGTGAAGTGAGCGAGCATCGGAAACGCCTTACCATCCAGGCCTTTGGCTTGGGTGGAACAGTAGAGACCGATACCAGGGAGGGTGAGTAAGATCATGACTCCACCGGCGCTTACCTGATTATGCCGAATTTCTCGGCCGACATAACTGAGACTTCAGTTCTCAATTCCTTCGCCTGATTGGCGACTTCATCCGGGCCGTGGATGCCCGATGCGAAAGCCCTCGCTCCTCATGGAGGCGAGGGCTTTTGTTTTGACCGGCAAGCGGCGCAAGGGTGCCCTGCGGGGCGTCGCCGGGAGGGCGGGGTCGAGAGGGGTTCCCGACGGACCGTGATCCGGGTTACACTCCGCTCTTTAGGCGCAGCGGGGTTGGTACGTGGATCTACAGGTGCAAAGCGAACGGCAGAACGACACCGGACGGTTGCGTTCGTCGGCGCTGGCGCGCCCGGTCTTCGCCGCGCTGGACCTCGGCACCAACAATTGCCGCCTGCTGATCGCCAAATCCGCACCCGGCGGTTTCCGCGTCATCGACGCCTTTTCCCGCATCGTCCGGCTGGGCGAGGGATTGACCCGCAACGACTATCTGACCGAACCGGCGATGGAGCGCACCATCGCGGCGCTGCGGGTCTGCGGCTCCAAGATCGAGCGCCGCGGGGTCACCTCCGTGCGCGCCGTGGGGACCGAAGCCTGCCGCCGCGCCGCCAACGGCAGCGCCTTCGTCGAGGCGGTGGAGCGCGAGACCGGCATTGCGCTGGAGATCATCTCCAGCCAGGAGGAAGGGCGTCTGGCGCTCGCCGGCTGCGCCGCCCTGCTGGAACCGACGCATCCCTACGCCATCGTGTTCGACATCGGCGGCGGTTCCACCGAACTGATGTGGCTGGCGGTGGAGAAGGGGCGGGTGCCGCGCCTGCTGGACCAGACCTCCATCCGCTGCGGCGTGATCGGCCTGACCGAGGAATATGGCGGCCCGAACGTCACCCGCGTCAACTATGACCGGATGGTGGAGGCGGTGGCCGACGCCATCGCCCCGTTCGAGGCGCGCAACCGCATCCACGACCGCATCGCCGCCGGCACGGTGCAGATGCTGGGCACCTCCGGCACGGTGACGACGCTGGCCGGCGTGCATCTGGGGCTCTGCCGCTACGACCGGCGGGCGGTGGACGGCAGCTATCTGCGCGTGGACCATGCCCGCACGGTGATCGACCATCTGGTCTCCCAGGATTTCGACGGCCGCGCCCGTCATCCCTGCATCGGGCTGGACCGCGCCGATCTGGTGGTCGCCGGCTGCGCCGTGCTGGATGCGCTGTGCGACGTCTGGCCGGTGGAGCGGCTGCGCATCGCCGACCGCGGCCTGCGCGAAGGAATTCTGGTGGACCTTATGGGGGCCGCCGGCGGGTGACCGGGCTTGCAAGGCCGGGCGGAACTATATGACCGGGCAGGGGAGGCCGGGGAGTAAGGCTCCCCGCCCGTGCCGGATGACCGAGGAACTGCAGCGATCATGACCGAAAAGACTCCGTCGACGCGCCCGGGCGGGCGCCGTGCCACGGTCCGTGTGAAGACCGCCGGCAAGCGCACGGAATCCTCCAAGCGCTGGCTGGAGCGCCACCTGAACGACCCCTATGTGGCCGAGGCGACCAAGCGCGGCTATCGCTCGCGCGCCGCGTTCAAGCTACTGCAGCTGGACGAGAAGTTCCGGCTGCTCGGCCCCGGCAAGCGCGTGGTCGATCTGGGCGCCGCTCCCGGCGGCTGGACCCAGATCGCGGTGGAGAAGGTGCAGACCGCCAAGGACGGCTGGAAGGTCGTCGGGCTCGACATCCTCCCCATGGATCCGGTCCCCGGCGCCACCACCATGCAGGCCGACTTCCTCGAGGAAGGGGCGGCCGAGGCGCTGAAGGAAGCGCTGGGCGGCCCGGCCGACGTGGTGCTGAGCGACATGGCCGCCCCGACCACCGGGCACCAGCAGACCGACCACCTGCGCATCATGGGGCTGGCCGAGGCCGCCTATGATTTCGCCGAGGAGGTGCTTGCCCCCGGCGGCGCCTTCGTCGCCAAGCTGTTCCAGGGCGGGGCGGAGCGCTCGCTGCTCGACCGGCTGCGGCGCGACTTCTCCCAGGTCAAGCATGCCAAGCCGCCGGCCAGCCGCGCCGAATCGTCGGAGACCTACGTCGTCGCCACCGGCTTCCGCGGCGGCAACGCAAACGGATAGCCCGCGGTTCTCTGCGCGGCTTTTCGCACTTGCATAACAGATGCTGTGTGCGCACGGGTTCACAAGCCCATGGTCTTGTGTATAAGTGCGCCACGTTTATCTTCCGGGAGATTCCACATGGCGCGCGACACCAAAATCCGCGAAGCCCTGACCTTCGACGACGTGCTGCTGGTTCCGGCCGAAAGCTCGGTCCTGCCGAACGACGTGGACACCCGGACAAGATTGACGAAGACCATCGAGCTGGGCATCCCCCTGATGTCCTCGGCGATGGACACGGTGACCGAGAGCCGGCTCGCCATCGCCATGGCCCAGGCCGGCGGCATCGGCGTCGTCCACCGCAACCTGACCATCGAGCAGCAGGCCGAGGAGGTCCGCAAGGTCAAGCGGTTCGAATCGGGCATGGTCGTCAACCCGATCACCATCACGCCGAACGCCACGCTGGCCGACGCGCTGCAGCTGATGGCCGACCACCACATCTCCGGCATCCCGGTGGTGGAGAGCCGCGATCAGCTCGGCAGCGGCAAGCTGGTCGGCATGCTGACCAACCGCGACGTCCGTTTCGCCAGCGATCCCAAGCAGCCGGTCAGCGAGCTGATGACCAAGGAGCTGGTGACCGTCCGCGAGGGCGTCAGCCAGGAGGAAGGCAAGCGCCTGCTCCACCAGCACCGGATCGAGAAGCTGCTGGTCGTCGACGAGGATTACCGCTGCATCGGCCTCGTCACCGTCAAGGACATCGAGAAGGCCCAGGCCTATCCGAACGCCTGCAAGGACAGCAAGGGCCGCCTGCGCGTCGCCGCCGCCACCGGAACCGGCAGTGACGGCCTGGCCCGCGCTGAGGCCCTGTTCGACGCCGGCGTCGACGTTCTGGTGGTCGACACCGCCCATGGTCACTCCGCCAAGGTGCTGGAGCAGGTCCGCGCCGCCCGCGCCATGTCGAGCTACACCCAGGTGATCGCCGGCAACGTCGCCACCGCCGAAGCGGCGAGGGCGCTGATCGACGCCGGTGCGGACGCCGTGAAGGTCGGCATCGGTCCGGGCTCCATCTGCACCACCCGCATCATCGCCGGTGTCGGCGTGCCGCAGTTGACCGCGGTCATGGATGTGGTGGACGAGTGCGAGAAGCACGGCATTCCGGTGATCGCCGACGGCGGCATCAAGTATTCGGGCGATCTGGCCAAGGCCATCGCCGGCGGCGCCAGCGTCGCCATGCTGGGCAGCCTGTTCGCCGGCACCGACGAGAGCCCGGGCGAGGTCATCCTGTTCCAGGGCCGCTCCTACAAGAGCTACCGCGGCATGGGCTCGGTCGGCGCCATGGCGCGCGGCTCGGCGGACCGTTACTTCCAGCAGGAGGTTTCGACCATGAAGCTGGTGCCGGAAGGCGTCGAAGGCCGCGTCCCCTACAAGGGTCCGGTGTCGGCGGTCATCCACCAGCTGGTCGGCGGCCTGCGCGCGGCCATGGGCTACACCGGCAGCGCCTCCATCGCCGAGATGCGCGAGAAGTGCCAGTTCGTCCGCATCACCAACGCCGGCCTGCGTGAAAGCCACGTCCACGACATCACCATCACCAACGAGTCGCCGAACTACCGGCAGGGCTGAGGGTGAGTTCGGGGGCAAGCGCCGGCTGACGGTCGGCGTATGCCCCCCTCCCCATCCCTCCCCCGCTTCGTGGGGGAGGGATGGGGAGGGAGCATCCCGCGCAAAAGCTCACTCCACCGCGCCAACCCCCTCCGATACCTGCTTCCAGAACTGCCACCCGCCCAGCCGCACGCCGACGGCGAGGCTGGTGAAGGGAATCCGCAGTTCGATGTCCCGCGGCTGGAAGAAGGTCAGGCGTTCCGGTTCGCCATGCGCGTCGAACTCCAGCCGTGCGCCTTTCGGTTCGGGCGCGTATTCGTCGCTCATCACCTGCCAGACTTCCAGATCGCCGCCATGGTTGGTGATCTTGTACTGGCCGCAGCGCCAGGTCGTCGATTGGCCGACGCTGCCCTCCACCACCTTCTTGTCGCCCTCCATCCGCACGTCGCCGATCCCGGCGGCCTCGCCCTTCACCGAAGGGCCTTGGGACTCGGCGCGGAACCCCAGCCGCAGCCAGCCGGAGCGGCCGTACGGGATCAGGCGGCGCACGGTGCGCGCGTCCTCCGCCGCGAAATGGTCGGGGTCGTCGTAGAAGATGCGGTCCAGAGCGGCGGCGACGATCATGCGGTCGTCGATGCGCAGGTCCGGGAGATGGGCGTTGCTCATCAGAAAGGCGGACTCCGAAAAGATGTGCCCCCAGTATATAGGCACTCCGGGCATATAGGCACTCCGGGCGGCCGTCGCCCCGATGCGGAAATCCGGCTGCGCGGCACCCGGTCCTGAAGACTCCCGAAACCGCTCCCCAGGCGCTATCCTGCGCCGCCCTCCCCGGAAACCTCCGCGGGAAGCCCCCGATTCGTCACGAGACGCGCCATGCAGGACCTGTTCGATACGCCGCCCAATCCCCGCAGCATCGACGTCGAGGCGCTGGCGCCGGATCAGGCGGCGGCGGAACTGGCGGCGCTGGCCGCCGAGATCGCCCATCATGACCGGCTCTATCACCAGCAGGACCAACCGGAGATCTCCGACGCCGACTATGACGCGCTGGTCCGCCGCAACCTCGCCATCGAGGCGCGCTTCCCCGATCTGCGCCGCGCCGATTCGCCCAGCCTGCGCGTCGGCGCCGCCCCGGCCGCCGGCTTCGGCAAGGTGCGCCACGCCATTCCCATGCTGTCGCTCGGCAACGCCTTCGCGCCCGAGGATGTGGCGGAGTTCGATGCCCGCGTCCGCCGCTTTCTCGGCCTGTCCGACGACGCGCCTCTGACCTTCGTGGCGGAGCCGAAGATCGACGGCCTGTCCTGCTCGCTGCGTTACGAGCGCGGTGAACTGGTGCTGGCCGCCACCCGCGGCGACGGGGCGGAGGGCGAGAACGTCACCGCCAATGTCCGCACCATCCGCGACGTGCCGCACCGCCTGCCGGCCCCCTTCCCCGATGTGCTGGAGGTCCGCGGCGAGGTCTATATGAACCGCGACGACTTCCTGGCGATGAACGCCGCCCGCGCCGAGAAGGGGGAGCAGCTGTTCGCCAACCCGCGCAACGCGGCGGCCGGCAGCCTGCGCCAGCTCGACCCCTCCATCACCGCGTCCCGGCCGCTCTGCTTCTTCGGCTATGCGCTGGGCGAAGTGTCGGAGCCGATCGCCGCGACGCAATGGGGCATCCGCGAGCGGCTGAAGGGCTGGGGCTTCCAGCTGAACCGTCCGGCGGAGCTGTGTGACGGCAGGGACAAGCTGCTGGCCTATTACGAGGGCATCGGCCGGCGGCGCGCCGGCCTGCCCTTCGACATCGACGGCGTCGTCTACAAGGTCGACAGCCTGGAGCTTCAGCAACGGCTGGGCTTCGTCAGCCGGGCGCCGCGCTGGGCCATCGCCCACAAATTCCCGGCGGAGCAGGCGCAGACCCGGCTGAAGGCGATCACCATCCAGGTCGGCCGCACCGGCGCGCTGACCCCCGTCGCCGAACTGGAGGACATCACCGTCGGCGGCGTCGTGGTCAGCCGCGCCACCCTGCATAATGAGGACGAGATCGCCCGCAAGGACATCCGCGTCGGCGACCTCGTGGTCGTCCAGCGCGCGGGCGATGTCATCCCGCAGGTGGTGGAGGTGGTGCTGTCCCAGCGCCCCGCCGACTCCGTGCCCTATGTCGCGCCGGAGACCTGCCCGGTCTGCGGCAGCCTCGCCATCCGCGAGGCGGGCGAGGTGGTCCGCCGCTGCACCGGCGGCCTGATCTGCGCCGCCCAGGCCAAGGAGCGGCTGCGCCACTTCGTCTCGCGCGACGCCTTCGACATCGAAGGGCTGGGCGAGAAGATCATCGAGGAATTCTGGGACGAGGGCTTCATCAAGTCGCCGGTCGACATCTTCACTCTGGAAGGCCGCGTCGAACTGATCGGCCGGCCCGGCTGGAAGGAGAAGTCGGTCGAGAACCTGTTCAAGGCGATCAACCAGCGCCGCAACGGCATCGACCTGCACCGGGTTATCTACGCGCTCGGCATCCGCCATGTCGGCGAGGTGACGGCGAAGTCGCTCGCTCGCCATTACAAGACGATGGAGGGCTGGGTCGACGGCATGCTGGCGGCGGAACAGGCAATGCCGGGGCAGGAGTGGCGCGACCTGCATGAACTGAAGGGGGTGGGGCGGGCGACCGCCGACGCCATCCTCGGCTGGTTCGCCGATCCCGATTGCGGGGCGAAGCTGGACTTCTATGCCGGCAACGACGCGCTGCGGCTGGAGACCATCATCGCCTCGCTGGGCATCAAGGGCGTGAAGAAGCCGGCGGCCCAGGCGCTGGCCGAGCGGTACGGTACGCTGGCCGATTGGCGGGCGGCGATGGAGCGGGCGTCCGGGCAGATTCCGGGGCAGGCTTGGCTCGACCTCGTCGCCACCCCGGATGTCGGCGAGGTCGCGGCGGAGGAACTCGCCGGCTTCTTCGCGGAGGAGCGCAACCTCGTCATCGTTCGCGGCCTGATGGAGCGGCTGACCGTGCTGGCGGCGGAAGCGCCGAAGGCAAGCAACTCTCCCATCGCCGGCAAGACGGTGGTCTTCACCGGTACGCTGGAGAGGATGACCCGGTCGGAGGCCAAGGCACGCGCCGAGTCGCTGGGCGCCAAGGTCGCGGGCTCGGTCTCCGGCAAGACCGACTATCTGGTCGCCGGGGCGGATGCCGGCAGCAAGGCCGCCAAGGCCAAGGATCTGGGGGTCGAGATCCTGACCGAGGATGAATGGCTGGCGAAGATCGGCGGCTGACCCGCCGCCCTATCCGTTGCATTGCCAAAATGTCGCATCTCCCTTCGGTGGAATTGACGGGCGGAGAGCTGGGGAGTGAGATCAGGCAACGCTTATAGTCGCAAACGAAACGTTGCCAGGCAGGCGTTCCGACCCGGATCGGGGCGGTGTCGATGGTGGGCGACGGGCGGTCAACGCCCGCACCTACCGGCCCGGCAGCGAACGAAGGGGACGAAGGAAACGCCATGGAGCCAATTCAGTGGTCGCGCTGGATGAGTGTCGGCAACGATGCGCTGGACGAGGATCACCGCGTCCTGATCGCCATCGTCAACAAGCTGTATGACGAGGCCAACCGCCAGGATCCCGCTCTGATCGAAGCGATCCTGGACGAGTTGATCGCCTATACCCGTCACCATTTCGCGGAGGAGGAGGCGCAGATGCAGCGCCTGAATTACCCCACCTTCGCCGCGCACAAGGCTCTGCACGACAACCTGACCCGGCAGGTCGAAGGCTACCGCGACGACTTCCGCGCCAACGGCGGCTCGATCAGCGGCGAGGAGGTTTTCCTGTTCTGCTCCGGCTGGCTCGGCAAGCACATCCTGAAGGAGGACACCCGCTTTGGCGAATATGCCGACAGCGGAGCGGAGTTGACGGCGGCGGGGTGGGGGCGCTCCCTCTCCCGTCCTGGAGACGGCAATTTCAGCGCCATCTAAAGAAAATCATCCAAAACACTGAAATAATTCAGAAAATTCCAAGAAACCACAAAAATGCGGCGAGCGTTCTACCCGAGAGGGGAGGGCGCTTTTTCTTTTGCGCGACTCTTGGCGCCGGTAGGGGAGGGGAGTGCGCGCAAAGAAAATGCCCTCCCCGGTGGGGGAGGGCAGGGGTAAACCGATTATAGAACCGGCCCAATCGAAAACCTGGGATGGTCAGGCGACCGCCAGCTGTTCCAGGCCGCGGCGCGCGACCGTCAGCGCAACCGCCGTCTCGTAGCGCCAGGCGCTGCGGTCGGTGAACAGGGCACGCAGCAGCTGGTTGTTCAGGGCATGGCCGGAGCGCACGCCATGGAAATGCCCGACGATGGGCGCACCGGCCAGATACAGGTCGCCGACGGCGTCCAGGATCTTGTGGCGCACGAACTCGTCGCTGAAGCGCAGGCCCTCGGCGTTCATCACCGTGTCGCCGGAGATGACCACCGCGTTGTCGAGCGAGCCGCCGCGGGCGAGGCCCATCTTGCGCAGCCCCTCGACCTCGTGCAGGAAGCCGAAGGTGCGGGCGCGGCTGATCTCGTCCTTGAAGCTGTCGGTGTCGATCTCCAGCGCGCGTGCCTGGCGGGAGATGGCGGCGCTTTCGAAGTCGATCTCGAAGCTGTAGGTGGTGGCGACGTCGGGGGTGAAGGACGCGCTCTTCACGCCGTCGCCGATGACGACCGGCTTCAGGATGCGGATGACGCGACGGGGCGCCTTCTGCACGGCGATGCCGGCCTGCTCGATGGCGGCGACGAAGGGGGCGGCGCTGCCGTCCATGATCGGCACCTCGATGCCGTCCAGCGAAACGACGGCATTGTCGATGCCGCAGCCGGCCAGCGCGGACATCAGATGCTCGATCGTGCCGACGGTGGTGCCATGTTCGTTACCGATCACGGTGCACAGGCGGGTATCGACCACCGTGTCCCAGCGCGCCGGAATGACGCCGGCGGCACCGCGGATGTCGGTGCGATGGAAGGTGATCCCGCAATTCGCATCGGCCGGGGAAATCGTCAACGTGACGATGACGCCCGAATGCAGACCGACGCCGGCGATCGTCACCGACTTCTTCAGGGTCTGCTGGAACATGCCGTCCGCGTTGCTGCGATCGTTGGCCACGATGTCTTTTCCATCTTGGTCATGAAAGGGAGGTTCCCGGCGATGCCGCGCCGCAAGACCTTGGGAGATCATCGCGTCGGCAGCTTTCGCTTTCGACCATGCTGATAGGTAACACTCGAGCTTGGAAATCGGCAAATCACTCATTGTTACCGTTTGTTGCAGGGCAAAAGAGGTGAGCGATGCAAGCAATCGGGAGTACGCACAATAGTGATGCAATAAAAAATCCCCGGAGACGCACCAAGGCGTTCCGGGGTCCGAGAAGTTCGGTCAGGTTGTGGAGCCGCCGCCGCCGCGATTGAGATGTTGCGGCGGCGACGGTTATCTCCGGCTTTCGCCGGGATCGGCCGACCGCCGCGGTGGAACCCGCGGCGGTCAGGAACGGTGGGTGCTCAGTTCGCCTGGCGGCGCAGGAAGGCCGGGATGTCCAGTTCCTCCTGCTCACCCGGCTTGGCATCGGCGCGCGGGGCCGGGGCCATCTGCTGCGGAGCGGCCGGATAGCTGGAAGCCTGCGGGGCCTGCTGCGGAGCCGACTGCTGCTGGGGATAGACCGGGGCCTGCTGCGGAGAGGTCGGGTAGGACGGGGCCGGCTGATAGGCCTGGGGCGCCTGCGGCTGCTGCGGGTAGGACGGCTGCTGCTGCGGATAGCCCTGCTGCGGCTGGTACTGCTGCGGGGCCGGTTGCTGCGGGTAGGCCTGCGGCGCGGGCTGCGGGGCCGGTTCCGACTTGCTGCGGCCGAGGCCGGTCACCAGACCGAACAGGAAGTTCCCCTTGCGGGCCGGGGCCGGTTCCGGCGCGGGGGCCGGCATCGGGGCCGGGCCGACCGACAGGCCGCCCGGATGCGGCTGGTGGGCCTGCGGGGCGGCGTGGTGGTGCTGGTGGGCCTGCGGAGCCGGGGCCGGCTGCTGCTGGGGCGGTTGCGGCTGCTGGTGAGCCTGCGGCGCGTGTTGCTGCGGCTGGGGCTGCGGAGCAGACAGCGGGGCGGCGCCGACGGTCACCGGCTGGCGCGGGCCGGCATCGGCCGGCTTCGGCGCGAAGAAATGGCCGCCCTGGTTCTCGCCGTGCAACGGACCGCCGGTCGGCTTCGGCGCCTCCTGCTGTTGGGGGGCCTGCTGCTGGGCCGGGTCGTGCTGGATCGCCGCGGCGCCGGCGGTCACCGGCTGCGGGGTGCGCAGGCCGATGGCGGCGCTGGGGATGGGCGAACCGGGGGCGCCGGCCGGGGCGGTGGGGGCGCCGGTCAGGTTGCCGGGAGCCAGCGGCTTCTTGGCGCGGTCGCCGGGGACGAGCGACAGGTTGACCGGATGCAGGGTGCGCGGGTTGCTCATCGCGGCGGCGTCGATGCCGGTGGCGACGACCGACACGCGCATCACGCCGTCCAGCGAGCTGTCGAAGGTCGAACCGAAGATGATGTTGGCGTCGGGATCGACCTCGTCACGGACGCGGTTGGCGGCTTCGTCGACCTCGAACAGGGTCATGTCGTAGCCGCCGGTGATGTTGATGAGGACGCCGCGGGCACCCTTCATCGAAACGTCGTCCAGCAGCGGGTTGGAAATGGCGGCCTCGGCGGCCTCGATGGCGCGGCGCTCGCCGCTGGCCTCGCCGGTGCCCATCATCGCCTTGCCCATCTCGGTCATGACGGACCGGATGTCGGCGAAGTCCAGGTTGATCAGGCCGGGCATCACCATCAGGTCGGTGACGCCGCGCACGCCCGAATGCAGAACGTCGTCGGCCATCTTGAAGGCGTCCGCGAAGGTCGTCTTCTCGTTGGCGATGCGGAACAGGTTCTGGTTCGGGATGATGATCAGGGTGTCGACATACTGCTGCAGCTCGGCGATGCCGCCCTCGGCCAGCCGCATGCGGTGGCCGCCCTCGAAATGGAAGGGCTTGGTGACGACGCCGACGGTCAGGATGCCGCGTTCGCGGGCCGCGCGGGCGATGACGGGAGCCGCGCCGGTGCCGGTGCCGCCGCCCATGCCGGCGGTGATGAACACCATGTTGGAGCCTTCGAGATACTGGACGATCTCGTCGATCTGCTCCTCGGCGGACGCACGGCCGACATCCGGCTTGGAGCCGGCGCCGAGCCCGCGGGTGGTGCCGGTGCCCAGCTGGATGCGCTTTTCGCACAGCGAACCCTTCAGCGCCTGCGCGTCGGTGTTGCCGACGACGAAGTCCACGCCTTCCAGGTTCGACTTGATCATGTTGTTGACGGCGTTGCCGCCGGCCCCGCCGACGCCGAACACGGTGATGCGCGGCTTCAGCTCGGGCTCGATCTGGGGAATGGTCACGTTGATCATGCTGTTCAGGCCTCCACAACCTGTTTTCGTTGGGTTTGATGTTTGATATGCCGCGAACGGCGCCCGGTTGTGTCCGGTGTCTGTCCGTTCGGGAATCGGTGGATGGCGGCGGGAAGGATCATCTACAGATTCTCCCGCAGCCACAGGCCGACGCGTCCGATGAGCCCGGTGGACGCGACCACATCCTGGCCGGTCACCATCAGCTCCGTCGGGTTGCGGACGGCGTGTAGGAGAAGGCCCGTGACCGTCGCGAAGGCCGGTCCGCCATGCGCCTCGTTGAGGCCGGCGATCCGGGTGGGACGGGCGATGCGGACCTGCTTGTCCAGGATCGGGGCGGCCATGTCGCGCGTGTTGGGCAACTGGCTGGCGCCGCCGGTCAGCACGACGCGCCGGCCGACCAGCCGGGAATGGCCCGACTGCTCGATGGCGCTGCGCACCTCTTCGAAGATCTCCTCCATCCGCGCCTGGATGATGCTGACCAGGAAGGAGCGCGGGTGGCT
This sequence comes from Azospirillum ramasamyi, assembly GCF_003233655.1. Lineage (NCBI taxonomy): Bacteria > Pseudomonadati > Pseudomonadota > Alphaproteobacteria > Rhodospirillales > Azospirillaceae > Azospirillum > Azospirillum ramasamyi. The sequence continues at coordinate 1,674,692 of NZ_CP029829.1, read as the reverse complement.
GGCGGTGCCGCTGCCGCTGCGCTCGTCCTCGCCGATCTGCGGGACCTCGATCATCTCGCGCTCGTCGGCCGGGTTCACCCGTGCGCTGCCGTAGAGCACCTTCAGCCGTTCGGCATGTGCCAGCGGCGTGGCCAGGCCGTGGGCGATGTCGTTGGTGACATGCCGGCCGCCCAGGGGCACGAAGCCGGTCCACACCAGATTGCCTTCGGAGAAGATCGAGATGGTGGTGGTGCCGCCGCCGATGTCGACGCAGGCCGCCCCCATCTCCATCTCGTCCTCCACCAGACAGGCGAGGCCCGAGGCGAAGGGGCTGACCACGACGGACTCGACATGCAGATGGCAGCGTCCGATGCAGGCGCCCAGCGTCAGGATGGCGCCCTTGGCCGCCGTGACCACATGCAGCTGGGCGCCCAGCGAATGGCCGCTCATGCCCTTGGGGTCGCGGATGCCGCGGCTGCCGTCCAGGCTGAAGCCCAGCGGTATGGTGTGGATCAGCGCCTGATCGGGGCCGGCCTGCAGGGTGCGGGCATGCGCCATGGCGCGGCGGATGTCGCCCTCCGTCACCTCCTGGCCGGAAACGGGGACGGTGGCGGTGAAGCCGTGCGAGCGCGGGTTCCCCATCGACAGGTTGACCACCACGTCGTGCACCGTCTCGCCGGCCATCTGTTCGGCGGCATGCACGGCGGCGCCGATCGCGGTTTCCGCCGCATCCATGTCGATGATGGTCCCGGCGCGGATTCCCGTGGCGATCTGGTGTCCGACGCCGATCACGCGGAGGGAGCCGGGCTCCTCCATCCGCGCGATGACGCAGCACACCTTCGTCGAGCCGACGTCGAGCGCCGTGACGATCCCGCCACGGGCCGGCCGCTTCGGCTTCTTGGCACCGTTGAATCCCATCCCGAACATGCCCCCCAAACGTCCCCTCTACTCCTGTCCGCCGGCATCGGGCTTTCCCCGGAAAGGCCCGCCGCCGGGTCCGTCCTTACGATTTCTTGCCGTTCTTCTTCTTCGACTCATCCTCCCAGCCGGGAAGCTGGGCGGTGGCGGAGGTCTGGATCGCGGCGCGGCCCGGCAGCCGCAGGTCGATGGCGACGATGTCGCGGTCCAGCACATGGCTGGCCGCATGCATCCGCTCCAGCTGGAGAAGGGCGCGGCGCATCTCCGCGTTGCCTTCTGGCAGCTTCACCGTCACGCCGTTGCTGAGCTGCAGGTTCCAGCGCCGGTCGCTGATCCAGCTGGCCGAGGACAGCAGCGGGGCGACCGTGGGGGCGTTGTCCAGCGCCGAGAGCAGGGTGTGGACCTGCTGCGGGGCGTTGGCGCCGACCACCTGGGGCAGCGTCTCGATGCGCTGGTTGCCGCGGCGGGCCAGTTCCGCCGCGTCGGCCAGCGGACGGCCGGCCCGGTCGATGACGGTGAACTGCCGCTCATGCTGCCAGATCGCCATCGGCTGGCGTTCCGACAGGCGGATGTAGAGGAAACCGGGCAGACGGCGCTCAATGGAGGCCGACGACACCCAGGGAAGTTCTTCCAGCCGCTGTTTGGCCTCGGCCAGGTCGATGGACAGGATCGGCTCGCCCCGGCGGACGCCCAGCGCGTCGAGCACGGCCTCGCGCTCCGTCTCGCTGCGGCCGACCACCAGGATCTCCGACAGGCTGAAGCCCAGCTCGCCGGTGGTCCGGATGACGCTTTCCCGCGCCGCCTCCAGCGTGTCGGCCAGGGTGCCGCGATTCCAGGCGGAGCCGGCGGCGGCGGTCAGCCCCAGCACCGGCACCAGGATCAGCGCCGCCTTGACGGCCGAGCGGGTCCAGCGCGGCCAGGCGCGGCGGCGCTTGCCTTTCTGCGCCGACGCGGCCATGGCGCGCGGCGGGGTCGGCATCTCGTCCCGGGCGCGCGCGCCGGCGGCGGCGCGGAAATCCGGATCGGCCATCAGGCGAGCTGACATGCGGCATTCTCCACGAGCCAGCCGACCAGCGCGCCGTAGGAGATTCCCACATGCGCCGCCTGTTCGGGCACCAGCGACAGGGGCGTCATGCCCGGCTGGTTGTTGATCTCCAGGAAGTACAGACCGTCGGTTCCCGGCCGGCCGTCATCCCAGCGGAAGTCGCTGCGCGAGACACCCCGGCAGCCCAGGGTGCGGTGCGCCAACACCGCCAGCCGCTTCGCCTCCTCCGCCACGGCCTCGGGGATCGCGGCGGGGATGGTGTGGACGGCGTGGCCGGCGCTGTATTTCGCGGTATAGTCGTAGAGCTGAGCCTGGAAGACGATCTCGGTCACCGCCAAAGCGCGGTCACCCATGACGCCCACGGTCAGTTCGCGACCTGGGATGAACTCCTCGACCAGCGCACGCTCACCGAAGGTCCACGCGTCGCCGACCGGGCTGTTCTGCCCCTCGCGGACCAGGGTTACGCCAACGGTCGAGCCTTCGTCCACAGGCTTGACGATATAGGGCGCCGGCATGGGGTGGGTACCGCCGGTGATCTCGCCACGGGAGAGCACCATTCCTTTGGGGGAGCGGATACCCACGGTGTCGAGCACCCGCTTGGTCATCGCCTTGTCCATGGCGATGGCCGCCGCCTGGACGCCGGAATGGGTGTAGGGCAGGCCCAGGAACTCCAGCACGCCCTGGATCGTCCCGTCCTCGCCGCCGCGACCGTGCAGGGCGTTGAACACCACGTCGGGGCGCGGGTTGGTCAGGGCGTTCATCAGCCCGCCCAGATCGCGCTGCACGTCGATGGCGGTGACGCGGTAGCCTTCCTCCTCCAGCGCCTTGGCGACGCCGGCCCCGCTGACCAGCGACACCTCGCGCTCGGCCGACCAGCCGCCCATCAGGACGGCGACATGCTTCTTGTGGGCGTGGAGCAGGGCTTCGGTCATCCGTGGCCTCCATCGGCGGGAATGCCGATGCGCTTGATTTCCCATTCCAGCGTCACGCCGCTGGTTTCGAACACCCGGCGGCGGACCTCCTCGCCCAGCGCTTCCAGCTGTGCGGCGGTGGCCGTGCCGTTGTTGATGAGGAAGTTGCAGTGCTTTTCGGAAACCTGCGCGTCGCCGATGGACAGGCCGCGGCAGCCGGCCCCGTCGATCAGCTCCCACGCCTTGCGGCCCCCGGATGTCGCGGGGTCGGGATTCTTGAAGGTCGAGCCGCCGGTGCGCGAGCGGACGGGCTGGCTGTCGGCGCGCTTGTCGGAGATCTCTGCCATGCGGCGGGCGATCTCCAGCGGATTGCCGGGTTCACCGCGCAGGACCGCGCCGGTGAAGATGCAATCCTCCGGCGCCGCGCTGTGGCGGTAGGTGAAGCCCATGCCGGCATGGCTGAACTCCAGCCGCCGGCCGTCCCGCGCGACCGCGGTGGCGGAAACCAGCACATCGGCCAGCTCGCGGCCATAGGCGCCGCCGTTCATGCGCAGGGCGCCGCCGATGGTGCCGGGAATGCCCGACAGGAACTCCAGCCCGGAGACGCCGGCGTCACGGGCGACCATGGCGACGTTGAGGTCGAGCGCCGCCGCACCGGCGGTCAGCGTCGTCCCATCCGCCAGGATGTCGGTGAAGCCGCGGCCAAGCCGGATGGTGACGCCCGGCACGCCGCCGTCCCGAACCAGCAGGTTGGAGGCGACGCCGATCACCGTCACCGGCACCTCGGCCGGCAGGGCCGCCAGGAAATCGGCGAGGTCGTCGGCATCGGCCGGGCGGAACATCACCTCCGCCGGGCCGCCGACGCGGAACCATGTCACCGGCGCCAGCGGGGCGTCGGCGCTCAGCCGCCCGCGCACGGCGGGCATGCGTCCGATCAGATGGCCGTCAGGAGGGGCGCTCATGCGCGGGGCCGCCGTCATCGCGTGGTGCCGTAAATGGCGGACAGCTCGCCCGGCAGGGCATTGGCCCATTGGGTGATGTTGCCGGCGCCCAGGCAGACGACGAAGTCGCCGGGCTTGGCCATCTCGCGCACGACCTGGGCCAGCTCCTGCTGGTTGTGCAGGGCGACGACATGGCGGTGGCCGTGCATGCGCAGGCCCTCCACCAGGCTGTCGCGGCTGACGCCTTCGATGGGAGCCTCACCGGCGGCATAGACGTCGGCGACGATCACGGCGTCGGCGTCGTTGAAGCAGGTGCAGAACTCCTCGAACAGGCCGGCGAGGCGCGAATAGCGGTGCGGCTGGACCACGGCGATGGTGCGGCCGGTGCCGGCGGTGCGCGCGGCCTTCAGCACCGCGGCGATCTCCACCGGGTGGTGGCCGTAATCGTCGATGACGGTGATGCCGTTGGCCTCGCCGGTCTTGGTGAAGCGGCGCTTCACGCCCTGGAACTTGGCCATGCTGTCGCGCATCACCACGTCGGGCAGGCCCATCTCGTTGCCGACCGCGAAGCAGGCCAGCGAGTTCTGGACGTTGTGCGGCCCGTACATCGGCAGGCGCACGCCGGCGATGGCGCGGCTCTCGCCGCTGTGGCGGTCGTAGATCAGCACGTCGTACTTGGCGCCTTCGGGGCCCAGCTCGACGTTCACCGCGCGGATGTCGGCCTGCGGCGAGAAGCCGTAGGTGACGATGCGGCGGTCCGACACGCGGGGGATCATCGCCTGCACCTCGGGATGGTCGATGCAGAGCGCGGCGAAGCCGTAGAAGGGGATGTTCTGGACGAAGCTGTCGAAGGCGGCGCGCGCGTTGTCGAAGGTGCCGTAGAAGTCCAGATGCTCCGGATCCATGTTGGTGACGACGGCGATGCAGGCCGGCAGCTTCACGAAGGTGCCGTCGCTCTCGTCCGCCTCGACCACCATCCAGTCGCCGGTGCCGAGCCGGGTGTTGGAGCCGTAGGCGTTGATGATGCCGCCGTTGATGACGGTCGGGTCGAGGTTGGCATGCTCCAGCATATGGCCGACCATCGAGGTGGTCGTGGTCTTGCCATGGGTGCCGCCGATGGCGATCGCCCATTTCAGGCGCATCAACTCGCCCAGCATCTCGGCGCGGCGCACCACCGGCACCAGCGCTGCGCGGGCGGCGACCACTTCCGGGTTGTCGCGCTTAACGGCGGAGGAGACGACGACCACGGCGGCGCCGGCGATGTTCTCGCCGCGATGGCCGACGAACACCTTGATGCCCAGCTCGCGCAGGCGCTTGACGTTGGCGTTCTCGGCAAGGTCGGAGCCCTGGACGGTATAGCCCAGGTTCCGCAGAACCTCGGCGATGCCGCTCATGCCGATGCCGCCGATGCCGACGAAGTGGATGGTGCCGATCGAGAGGGGGAGGGCGCGCATGTCAGGCTTACTTTCCGCGGCGAAGCATCAGGCGAAGGGTGGCGTCGACCGCCCCGTCGGACAGGTCGTTGGGAAGGGGTTGCGATCCGTGGATCATTGAAAGGCGGTCCCGCAGGAACCCGCCTTCGGCGAGGAAGCGCGGCACCAGCGGACAGCCCGGACGGTTGTACCAGCCCCCCTCGGTCCGCGTCATGTCCGCAGGCCAGTCCTGCAGGGGTCGCGGCGTCCGTCGGGTCAGAGTCCTGGCTTTGATCATTCCGCGGCCCCCTTGGCGCTGGCGCCGGCGGCGGCCCGCCGGGCGTTGTGGGATCGGTCGTGGTCGGTCGCGGTCGGGCCGCTCGTGACCGTCGGGCCGGCCTGGCCGGAGCCGGCGGCGGCGGAGCGGTTGCCCCCGGTGCCGCCGTCCAGCATCGCCAGGACGGCGTCGGCCAGGGCACCGGCGGCGTCGGCGGTGCCCCAGCCATGGGCGGCCCGCGCCGCGGCGGACAACGCCTGCGGGTCGGCCAGCAGGGCGGACAGCCGCCCGGCCAGCCCGTCCGCGGTGAAGTCCGGCTGCGGCACCAGCCAGGCGGCGCCGGCCCCGGCCAGATGGCGGGCGTTGGCGGTCTGGTGGTCGTCGGTGGCGTGGGGGTAGGGCACCAGGATCGCCGGGCGGCCGATGCAGGTCAGCTCGGCGATGGTGGAGGCGCCGGCACGGGTGACGGCGAGATGGCAGGCGGCCAGCCGTTCCGGCACGTCGCGGAAGAAGGTCTGCAGCTCCAGCCGGGCGAGGCCCAGCGGCTCCAGCGCCTCGCGGGCGGCTTCCAGGTCCTCGGGGCGGCATTGCTGCGCCAGATGGATGCGGGCGCGCAGATCCTCCGGCAGCAGGGCCAGCGCCGCGGGGATCACCTCGGAAAAGACGCGGGCGCCCTGGCTGCCGCCCATCACCAGCAGGCGGACCGGACCGCCGGGCTGCGGCGCCTCGTAGGGGGAGAGGCGGCGGGCGGCGACGGCGGGGCGGACGGGGTTGCCGGTGTGGACGATCTTGGCGCGCTGCGCCTCGCCCAGCTTCTCGATGCCGGGGAAGGCGACGGCGATGCGGCGGGCGCCCGCGATCAGCATCCGGTTGGCGCGGCCGAGAACGGCGTTCTGTTCGTGCAGCAGGGCCGGCAGCTTGGTCTGGATGGCCGCATAGACGGTGGGGACGGACGGATAGCCGCCGAAGCCGACCACCGCCGCGGGGGCGAGCTGCCGCATCAGGGCGCGCGCCTCCAGCAGGCCCAGCCCCATCTGCAGGGCGGCCTTCAGCTTCCCCGCGATCCCGGTGCCGGGGGAGGCGGCGCGGATGCGGTGGACCGGCACCTCCGGCAGATTGTCGCCGAAGGCGTGGCCGCGCTTGTCGGTGACCAAAGTCACGGCACGGCCGCGGGCCAGCAACTCGCGCGCCAGCGCCTCGGCCGGGAACATATGCCCGCCGGTGCCGCCGGCGGCCAGCACGATCACCTTGTGCGCTGCGGGGTCCAAATTCGTCGGCCTCCTCATTCCGCGGGGCCGAAGCGTTTGCGTGTCAAAGCCAGAACCATGCCCATGCCGAACCCGAGTGCCAGCAGCGAGGAGCCGCCGTAGGAAATGAACGGCAGGGTCATGCCCTTCGTCGGCATAAGATGCAAGGATGATCCCATGTTGATCGCCGCCTGGAGTCCGAACTGGATCAGGAGGCCGGCGGTCGCCAGCAGGACGAAGTAGTTGTTGTCGTTGAAGACCCGCGCGAATCCGCGCAGGACGACAAAGGCGAACAGGATCACCAGCCCGAGGCAGAAGATCAGCCCCATCTCCTCACCGGCGACGGCGAAGATGAAGTCGGCGTGGCTGTCGGGCAGATAGAACTTCACCGTCCCCTGGCCGGGCCCGGTGCCCATCAGTCCGCCGTTGGCGAAAGCCTCCAGCGACCGGCTGACCTGATAGTTGTCGCCGGCATTGGGATCGAGGAAGCGGTCGATGCGGCTGGTGACGTGGGGCAGCGTGTAATAGGCGCCGATCAGCCCGACCACGCCCAGCCCGCCGAGACCCATCACCAGCACGATGTTCAGACCGGCCAGGAAGAACTGGGTGAACCACACGGCGGAGACGACGAAGGTCATGCCCAGGTCGGGCTGCAGGATCAGGCCGGCCACGGTGATGCCGTAGAGCACGATCGACACCAGCGCGCCGGGAAAGCCGGGGTTGGTGCGCGACAGCGAGAACAGCCAGGCCGCCACCACCGCGAAGGCGGGCTTGACGAACTCCGACGGTTGAAGCGACAGGCCGGGGATGTGGAACCAGCGCCGCGCGCCCTTGATCTCCATGCCCACCACCAGGGTGGCGAAGACCAGCAGGACGGAGACAAGGAACACCCCCAGCGCCACCCGCCGCACCCCGCGCGGGCTGAGCAGCGAGACGCCGATCATGATGGCGATCGCCGGGATCAGCATCATCAGGTGGCGTTCGACGAAATAGAAGGTGTCCTGGATGCCGATGCGCTCGGCGACCGGCGGGCTGGCCGCGGTGATCAGGACCGTGCCGAGAAACATCAGCACGGCGATGGCGCCCAGCTGCCAGCGGTCGACGGTCCACCACCAGCGGCCGAAGATCGATTGGTCGGTACGGTCGAAGGTGATCATTCAGCGCCCCCGCTCGTCGCACCGCGCGCGCCGAGTATGCCCGCGACATAGGCCGCGAAGGCCTTCCCGCGCTTTTCGAAATTGGCGAACTGGTCCCACGACGCGCAAGCCGGGGACAACAGCACGCAGGCGCCGTCCAGCCGTTCCGCCAGAGCCAGACCGGCCGCCTTCGCGGTGGCGATATCCAGCGTTCCGCAGCGTGTATAGGCAACACCGCGCGCGTCAAGCCATGCGGCGAATTGTTCCTGCGCCTCGCCGATCAGGAAGGCGTGGCGGACGCGGCCCATATAGCCCTCCAGCCCGTTCAGCCCGGTGTCCTTGGCCTGTCCGCCGAGGATCCAGTAGATCGGGTCGAAGGTGGCCAGCGCCTTTTCCGTCGCGTCGGCGTTGGTCGCCTTGCTGTCGTTGACGAAGCGCACGCCGTCCGCCTCGCCGACCAGCTGCTGCCGGTGGGCGAGGCCGGGGAAGGTCGCCATCGCCGCGAGGATGGCCGGCACCGGCAGGCCGGCGGCCTTGCAGGCGGCGAAGGCGGCGGCGGCGTTCTGCCAGTTGTGGGTGCCCAGCAGGGTGGGAAGGGTGGACAGCTCCGCCACGCGGGCGGCCTCGCCGTCGGTGTCGTCGACCAGCCAGCCGTCGGCGGCGTAGACGCCGCCCGCGACCGGCCCCAGGGCGGAGACCGGCCAGATGCGCTGGTCGCCGGCCGCCGCGAGGTCGGCGTGGATCTTGCGGCAATGCTCGTCGTCCACGCCGATCACTGCTGTGCGCGGCCGGGTCTGGCGGTGGAAGATCAGCTTTTTGGCGGCGATGTAGCCCTCCATCCCGCCGTGGCGGGCGAGATGGTCGGGCGTGATGTTCAGCAGGACGGCGATGTCGAAGGTGATGGAGTGGGTCAGCTCCAGCTGGTAGCTCGACATCTCCAGCACGCAGGTGCCGCCGGATCCGATCGGGTCGAAGCTCAGCACCGGCGTGCCGAGATTGCCGCCCACGGCGGCCTTGCGCCCGGCGGCGGCCATGATGTGGCCGATCAGGGTGGTGGTGGTCGACTTGCCGTTGGTGCCGGTGATGCCGATGAAGGCGCAGTCGCGCTCCGCCCGGCCCAGCAGTTCGATGTCGCAGATCAGCTCGATCCCCAGCGCGCGGGCGCGCTCGGCGACCGGGTGCGGCTTGGGGTGGGTATGGGGGATGCCGGGCGACCAGACGATGGTGGTCAGGTCCGACAGGTCGGCCGTGGCGAGATCGACCACGGCGAAGCCCTCGGCCTCCGCCGCGGCTCGGGAGTCGGGGTTGTCGTCCCACACCCGCACCTCGGCCCCGCTGTCGCGCAGCGCGCGGGCGGTGGCGAGGCCGGACTTGCCCAGCCCCATCACCGCGACGGGCATTTCCTGCATATAGAACAGGTCGATCATCGCCGGTGCCCCCTCAGCGCAGCTTCAGCGTGGACAGTCCGATCAGCGCCAGAATCGAGGCGATGATCCAGAAGCGGATCACCACCGTCGGCTCGGCCCAGCCCTTCTTCTCGAAATGATGGTGCAGCGGCGCCATGCGGAACACGCGCTTGCCGGTCAGCTTGAAGGACGCGACCTGCACGATCACCGACACCGTCTCCAGCACGAACAGGCCGCCGATGATGGCAAGGACGATCTCGTGCTTCGTCACCACGCTGACGGCGCCCAGCGCGCCGCCCAGCGACAGCGACCCGGTGTCGCCCATGAAGACCATGGCCGGCGGGGCGTTGTACCAGAGGAAGCCCAGGCCGGCGCCGACCAGGGCGCCGCAGAAGACCGCCAGCTCGCCGGAACCCGGCACATGGTGGATCTGCAGGTAGTTGGCGAAGATCGCATTGCCCGACAGGTAGGAGATCAGGCCGAAGCAGCCGGCCGCGATCATCGTCGGCACGATGGCGAGCCCGTCCAGGCCGTCGGTCAGGTTCACCGAGTTCGACGCGCCGACCATGATGAAGGCGCCGAAGGGAATGAAGAACCAGGACAGCTGGATCAGGAAGTCCTTGACGAAGGGCACCGCGACGCCGCCCGACAGCGGCGGGGCCGACACCCACATGATCAGCGCCGAGGCGACCAGCCCGATGGCGATCTCCCAGCCCAGCCGGAAGCGGCCGGACAGCCCCTTGGTGTTGCGCTTGGTCAGCTTCAGGTAATCGTCGCCGAAGCCGATCAGGCCGTAGCCGATGGTCACCAGCAGGACGATCCAGATATAGGGGTTGGTCAGGTCGGCCCACAGCAGGGTGCTGACCGTCATGGCGATCAGGATCATCAGGCCGCCCATGGTGGGCGTGCCCTTCTTCTTGAAATGGCTCTCCGGGCCGTCGGCGCGGATGGGCTGTCCTTCGCCCTGCTTGCGCTTCAGCCAGGCGATCAGGCGCGGAAAGAACACGAAGCTGATGACCAGCGACGTGATGACGGCGCCGCCGGTACGGAAGGTCAGATAGCGGAACAGGTTGAACGGCGTGAAGACGTCTGCCAGTCCGAAGAGGAGATTATAAAGCATTTGGGTCCGTCAGCCTCGCGGGCCTTGCTGGCCTTGGGCGGCCGCCTGCGGCTGGTTGGTGGTTCGGGAGGCCGCTTTGTCCTCGCTTTCGCGCCCGCTGTCGAGTGCGGCGAGCGCATCGACGACCAGACCTGTGCGGCTGCCCAAAGACCCCTTGACCATGATAACGTCGCCGCCTTTCACGGCCGCGGTCACGATGGGCGCCAGGTCGACGCTGCTCTCGGTCCAGGCGCCGCGCATGGCTTCCGGCAGACGGTCGAACAGCGCCTTCATGTGCGGGCCGCAGGCATAGACGGTGTCGACATGCGCGGCGCGCAGGGGCTCGGCAAGCGCGATGTGCAGCGCGTCGGCGCGGCCGCCCAATTCGCGCATGTCGCCCAGCACCGCGATGCGGCGGCCGCCGGCGCCGGGATCGATCTTGCCCAGAACCTCCAGCGTCGCGGCCATCGCCGCCGGGCTGGCGTTGTAGCTCTCGTCGATCAGGGTGAAGGCGCCCTGGGGCAGCTTGATGCGCTTGCGGGTGCCGCGGCCCTTGACCGGCTGCAGGGTGGACATGGAACGGGCGGCTGCGGCGACGTCGGCGCCCAGCGCCTTGACCGCCAGCAGCACTGCGAGGCTGTTCATCACCCAATGCTTGCCGGGCAGCGACAGGCAATATTGCAGGCGCTCGCCGCGGATGACCGCGGTCACCGCGCTGCAGGTGGCGTGCAGCGAGCAGTCGACCAGGCGCGCGTCGGCCTCGGCATGGGCGCCGAAGCTCCAGATATGGGTCAGGTCCTGGCGGCGCGCGGCGGCGGCCAGCCGGGCATATTGCCCGTTGTCGCGGTTCAGCACGGCGACGCCGTCCGCGCCCAGCCCCTCGAAGATCTCGGCCTTGGCGTCGGCGATGGCCTCGACGCCGGAGAAGAACTCCAGATGCGCCGCCTCCACCGTGGTGACGATGGCGACGTCGGGCTTCACCTGCCGCGACAGCGGGCCGAGCTCGCCGGCATGGTTCATCCCCAGCTCGAACACGCCATAGGCGCTGGCTTCGGGCAGGCGGGCGAGCGACAGCGGCACGCCCCAATGGTTGTTCAGGCTGCCTTCGGTGGCGTAGGTCGGCCCCTGCGCCAACAGGACGTGGCGCAGCGTCTCCTTGGTGCCGGTCTTGCCGACGGAGCCGGTGACGCCGACGAAACGCGCGCCGCAGCGTGCCCGTGCCGCCGCCCCCAGCGCCGCCATCGCCTCCAGCGTGTCGACCGATGCGATCAGCAGCGGCCTGTCGGCGGGAAGCCCGTCCGGGACATGGTCGACCAGCGCCGCCGCGGCCCCGGCGGTCAGAGCGGCGCCGACGAAGGCATGCCCGTCGAAATTCGGCCCGCGAATGGCGACGAACAGGTCGCCCGGGGCCACCTTGCGGCTGTCGATGGTGACGCCGGTGGCGGTCCAGGCGGCAGGACCGGCCAGACGCCCGCCGGTGGCGGCCGCCGCGTCCGCGGCAGTCCAGAGGACCGTCTTGTCGTCACTCATGCTCCAACCTCCGCTACGGCCTTCCGGGCCTCGTCCGCATCGTCGAACGGACGCACCTCGGTGCCGATCGTTTGTCCCTGCTCGTGGCCCTTGCCGGCGATGACCAGGACGTCGCCGGGCTGAAGCTGCCGCACCGCGGTGCGGATCGCCTCGGCCCGGTCGCCGATCTCCTCCAGCTTTCCGGCCAGTTCCCCGGTGGCGGCGGCCAGCACCTGCCCCCGCACGAAGGCGGGATCCTCGGTGCGGGGGTTGTCGTCGGTGACGATGGCGCGGTCGGCCAGCCTGGCCGCCAGAGCCCCCATCACCGGCCGCTTGCTGCGGTCGCGGTCGCCGCCGCAGCCGAACACCGTCACCAGATGGCGCGCGGCATGCGGCTTCAGCGCCCGCAGCACCGTTTCCAGGGCGTCGGGCGTGTGGGCGTAATCGACGTAGACCGTCGCCCCGTTGGGGTGGGTCGCGACATGCTGCAGCCGGCCCGGCACGCCTTCCAGCGCGGGAAGGGTGGCGAGCGCCCGTTCGGCGTCGCCGCCCGAGCCGATGACCAGACCCAGCGCGCAGAGCACGTTCCAGGCCTGGAAGCGACCCGCCAGCGGCAGGTCCACCGTCACGTCGCGGCCGAGCACGGACAGGGCGAGGCGTTGGCCATGGGCCAGCGGCTCCACCCCGGTCACCCGAAGCTCGGACCCGGCCACACCATAGGACAGGACGCGCTGGCCGCGGTGGTCACAAATGGTGGCAATATGTTGAAATTCCGGAGAGTCGGCGTTCAGCACCGCGACGCCGCCCGCCGGCAGGATCCGGTTGAACAGCATCGCCTTGGCGTCGCGATACGCCTCCATCGTGCCGTGATAGTCCAGGTGGTCCAGTGTCAGGTTGGTGAAGCCGGCGGCCTTGATCGCCACGCCGTCCAGCCGGAACTGCTCCAGCCCGTGGCTCGACGCCTCCATCGCCAGATGGTCGATGCCGGCGTCCTTGGCGGCGGCGAGGTCGCGGTGGAGCGACACCGGGTCGGGCGTGGTCATCCCGCCATAGCCGTGCAGGCCGGGGCCGAGCAGCCCAAGCGTGCCCAGGCTGGCGGCGGGCAGGCCGAGCCGCGTCCAGATCTGGGCGGCGAACTGCACGGTGGAGGTCTTGCCGTTGGTGCCGGTCACCGCCACCACCGTCTCCGGCTGGCGCCCGCCGTGGAAGGCGGCGGCCATGCGCGCGAAGGCGAGGCGGGGCTGGGAATCGGTCAGCAGGACGGCGGCGGCGCCGGGCGGAAGTTCGGTGCCCTCGGGCGCCAGCACCGCGACCGCGCCCTTGGCGAGCGCGTCGGCGATGTAGGCGCGGCCATCGGCCTTCACGCCGGGCAGGGCGGCAAAGACGAAGCCGGGCCTGACCGCGCGGCTGTCGGCGGTCAGCCCGGCGATGTCGGGGTCGGCCGCACCGGCAGCGGCGTCAGCGGGGCTTGGTCTGAGTTGGGAAAGACGCAACGGTGCTTCCCTTCGGCGGGGGTGGTGCGGAGACGGGGGGCAGGTGCTGTTGCCAGTTGGTGGAGCCGGCGGCGTTCAGGTAGGTGGCGTTGAGGATCTCGGGCGAGTCCTCGTCCACCACCGGAACGTTCAGCAGCGGGCCGATCTGCCTGATGATGCGGCCGGCAGCCGGAGCGGCGACCCAGCCGCCGGTGGCGTAGCCGAAGGTCTTGGCCGTCGCCTTGGGCTCGTCGACAAGAACATAGACGACATAGCGCGGGTCGTTCATCGGGAAGGCCCCCAGGAACGACGACATGCGCGAGTTCTTCTGGTAATGCCGGCCCTTCTGCTTGTCGGCCGTTCCGGTCTTGCCGCCGACGACATAGCCCTTTACAGCGGCCGACTTCGCGGTTCCCTCGGTGACCACGAAGCGGAGCATGCGCCGCATCAGGTCGGAGGTATGGGGCGACAGGACCTGCTCGGTCGGGATTTCGGCGTCCGAACTGCGCTTCAGCAGCGTCGGCTTGTGGAAGTAGCCGCCGTTGACGACGGCCGCGGAGGCGGCCACCGTGTGCATCGGGCTGACCGAGAGGCCGTGGCCGAAGGAGATGGTGAAGCTGTTGACCTCGCGCCACGGGTTGGGCACCAGCGGCCAGCCGTTCTCCGGAAGCTCCAGCCCGGTGGGCTTGGTGAAGCCCATCTTGGTCATGAAGGACTTCTGCGCCGCGACGCCCACCTGCTGGACCATGCGCACGGAGCCGAGGTTGGAGGAGTGCTGGAACACTTCCGCCACCGTCAGGGCGCGATTCTTGCCGTGGTAGTCGTTGATGGTGAAGCGGCCGACCTTGATCGGATTCTTGGCGTCGAACACGTCCGACGGACGGATCCTGCCGGTGTCGAACGCCAACGCCGAGTTGAAAATCTTGAAGGTCGAACCCATTTCGTACACGCCGAGCGTCGCCCGGTTGAACAGCGTGTCGGGATCGCGGCCGGTCGGATCCTGCGGGTCGAAATCGGGCAGCGAAACCATGGCCAGGACTTCGCCGCTGCGCACGTCGAAGACGATGCCGGTGGCGCCGATGGCGCTGAATTCCTGCACCGTCGCCACCAGCTCCTTCTTCAGGACGTGCTGCAACCTCAAGTCGAGTGACAGCTGCAGCGGCGTGCCGGGATCCTCGGTCAGGCGCTTGTTGAAGCCCTGCTCCATGCCGGCAAGGCCGTTGTTGTCGATCCCGGTGAAGCCGACCACATGCGAGGTCAGCGGGCCGGCCGGGTAGAAGCGGCGCTCCTCCCGCTCGAAGGCGACGCCGGGAATGCCCAGACGGTGGACGGCGGCCTGCTCCCTCGGCGTCAGGTTGCGCTTCAGCCAGACGAAGCGACGGTCACCGCTCAGCTTGGTCACCAGATCCTTGTAGTCCAGTTCCGGCAGGACGCTGACCAGCTTCCGCGCGGCCTCTTCCGGGTGTGAGATCAGCTTGGGATCGGCGAACAGAGACTGGGTGACCAGCGAGGTCGCCAGCAGGTTGCCGTGGCGGTCGATGATGTCGGCCCGGTTGGTGGTGGTGTTGTCCACCGCCAGCGCCACATGCTGGCGCGGCTCGCCGCCGCCGCCGAACAGGGTCGCCATCGCCAGCTTGACGCTGATCGCGGTGAAGACCGTCGTGACCACGGCAGCCGTCACCAGCAGGCGGTAACGGCTCTGCTCCAGAGCGACCGCCAGCGACGTCTGCGGCTTGGCGTAGGGCTGCTGGGGCTGCTGCTGATAGGGCGAGGGCGCCGGTGGCGGGACATAGGTGCTGCCCGGGCTGCCGGGCACGCCGCCACCGCCGGGCTGGCCGTAGCCGGCCGGGCCGCCGTGGTCGTAACCGTTCATCGATTGGCCCCCAGCCGTGCGACGAGCAGGCCCAGGCTGTCGGTCGGCTTGGGCTGGTAGGGCTGCTGGGCAGCCGCCGCCTTGGGCGCGGGAGCGGGAGGCGCGGCGGGCGGCATCGGCCGGGTCGCCACCTCGGTCGTCCGGTTGGGCGCGGTCGGGGCGTTCGGAGCGAGCTTGCCGGCGGCACGGTCGGCCCCGGCCTTTTCAGGGGTCTTCTCCGCCGGGGCGCGGGCCGCACCCGGCACCAGGGCGGAGGGCTTGACGCGCGGAGCCGGATTGGCAAGGCCGCCGCCGGACGGCAGGGAAGCCGGCACGACGACCGCCGCACGTTCCAGCGCCTTGTCCATCGGCAGCGGCTTGGCGGCCGCCGGCACGCTGGCCGGAACGATTCCGGCGGCCGTGGTGTTGGGAAGGGCAGGGACGCGGGCGGAAGCGACCTGGGAGGTGCCGGGCGCGCGGACCATCGGCGGCAGCGGAGCGGCGCCGGGCTGGCCGGGGGCGGAAGGCGGAACGGCATCGGCCGGGCGCATGGGGATCAGGTCCAACGCCACATACTGGCGCGGCTCCGTCGGCTGCAGCGCCAGATAGGACTGGGCCATCTGCTCCAGCTTGGACGGATCGTTCAGGTAGCTCCACTCGGCCTTCAGGACCTGGATGGACTCCTGCTCGTGGATGATCTTGCGATTCAGCCCGGCAAGCTTCTCCTCCAGATCCTGGACGTCGTAGCTGGTCTGGAACAGCACGCCACCGGCGACCGCGATCAGGCCACCCCAGAACAGCCAGGTCTTGCCTTTCATGCTGCCTCCTTGCCGGGCGCCGGGAACGCGGGCGCCTCGGTACGTTCAGCCGCGCGCAGCCGGGCGGACCGGGCGCGGGGATTGTTGCGGGCTTCTGCCTCGCTCGGGTCCACGGGCTTCCGGGAGAGCAGGCGGAAGGATGGGTGATGCGCCGCGACCGCGGTCACGGGCGTATGGCGGGACGGGGAGGGCGGCGGCGAGGACCGTTCCCGCAGGAACGCCTTGACCTCGCGGTCCTCCAGGGAATGGAAGGAGACGACGGCCAGACGCCCGCCGGGCGCCAGCAGCGATTCGGCGGCGGACAGGCCGCGCCGCAGTTCGCCCAGCTCGTCGTTCACATGGATGCGCAGCGCCTGGAAGCTGCGGGTGGCGGGGTCGATCCCGTCGCCCTTTCCCTTCGGCACCACGGAGCGGATGATTTCCGCCAGCCGCGCCGTGCGTTCGATCGGCGCCTCGCGGCGGGCGGCGACGATGGCGCGGGCGACGCGGCGCGCCATCCGCTCCTCGCCGAGGTGATAGATGATGTCGGCCAGTTCCGCCTCGTCGGCGGTGTTGACCACATCGGCGGCGGTCGGCCCATCCCGTCCCATCCGCATGTCGAGCGGGCCGTCGAAGCGGAAGGAGAACCCGCGTTCCGGCTCGTCGATCTGGGGGGAGGAGACGCCGACGTCGAGCGCCACGCCGTCCACGGTCGTGACGCCATGGTCCGCCAGCAGCCTGTCCATGTCGCCGAAGCGGCCTTCGATCACCTCCAGCCGGCCCGGGAACTCCTGGGCCAGCGCGCGGCCGCGCTCGATCGCGGCGGGGTCGCGATCGATGCCGATCACGCGGCAGGACGCCGACCGCAGCAGGGCGCGGCTGTAGCCGCCGGCGCCGAAGGTGCCGTCGACATAGAGGCCGCCGTCGCGCGGGGCGAGTGCCGCGATCACTTCGTCCAGCAGGACGGGGATGTGGATGGGGGTGTTTCCGGTCATCAGGCGCCCTCCCCGCTCCGGCCGGCGGCACCGCGGGAGGCCTTGGCGACGATCTGGCTGAGGGAGATGTCCTTGCGCACGACCTGCTCGCGAAGTGCGGCCTCGTGGGCCTTCAGTGAATCGGGTTCCCAGATCTGGAAGGTCTTGCGGCGGCCGATGAAGGCGGCTTCCTCGGTGATGCCGGCGAACTCCGCCAGCTCCTTGGGCAGGACGATGCGGCCTTCGGCGTCGGAGGAGACGGGGATCAGCTTTCCGAAGATGAAGGTCTCGATCATGTCGCGCTCGTCGGCATCGAGGTCGGGGGATTCGAGGCTTTCGGAGAGGACGTCGAGATAGTCCTGGTCGGCGCCTTCCAGCGCCTGGTGGTTCAGCGAGGGCCAGAGATAGACGGTGGTGGGAGCCGACGTCTTGGCAAGCGACTGCCGGAACTGTGCCGGGATGGACACACGCCCTTTCCTGTCAACTTTGTTGACGTATGTGGACAGGAAAACGGCCATAGGCCCGGCGATCCCCCCTGCTATCCCCCACGCGCGGTCGGGTGCTCCGCGCTAGCCCCGCTTGGCCCATTCAGCTCCAGCCCCCCGGTGTTAACCAGAATGGGTTAAAGCCCCCCTTAAATGGGCGTTCTTGGGATAGCATGGGACGGCATGGGCGTCAACGGCCCCCCGAGTATTCAGACGGGGGTGTCAAGACTTTCGGGCCAAGCTGTGTCATCCGCGCAAGTTGGCGCACGAATTTCCAGAATCATCGCAGTATTTCGCTGGACTCTGCCGATGTGGATAAAGTTATCCACACATGTTCCGCAAATGTTCCCAAAGTTTAATAAAATGTGCCTGGTCCATGGTCTATCGCATCGTCGAATCGACCCCCTCCGACGGCATAGGACCTTGGGTGGGAAAGTCCGGTCCGGCATGGGACGGCATGGGAAATCGCCCCACAGTTATCCACCGGCTGTGGATTAGTCTGGGGAAAATGTGGATGGAGCCGTGCACATCCTGGGGATGGCTGCGGGAAAGCCCGGCAAACTGCGGGATGCGGGAGAGCAAGGGCGGGCCCCGCCCTGTGGATGACGACGGAGAGCGCCCATGCCGTCCCATGCCGAACCATCCGATCGGGCGGCATGGGGGCAAAAGAGTGCCACCATGGGGCGGTATGGGAAAATCGCCGCCGGCGGGCGGAATGGGACTACTTCCGCCACGAGGCGCCATGAGTGGTCCGCCGCCGGCAGGCGGCATGGGATCATGCGCCCCGGCCGGCTGCCCGGACTGGGATGGAATGGGCAAAGATTTGGGGAAAGCGCCAGATGGCCTGTAAGCCGGGTTCTGTATCCCGCCCCGAAGGGCAGGCGATGGCCATTCGTCTGGGACGCCGGTTGCCCGGACGCCTCGCGCGACCAACCCGAGCGGCGGCGCGGAAACGCGCTTGACCCACGCCCGTCCCATTGCGGGGACGGTGGTCGGGCCGCTCCTATTCGGTCTTGCTCCCGGTGGGGTTTACCGTGCCGTCCCCGTTGCCGGGTCCGCGGTGCGCTCTTACCGCACCCTTTCACCCTTACCTGCGTCGAAACGCCGGCGGTTTGCTTTCTGTGGCACTGTCCCTAGGGTCGCCCCCGCCGGTCGTTAACCGGCACCGTGTTTCCGTGGAGCCCGGACTTTCCTCCCCCGGTCGAAACCGAAGGCGGCCATCCGGCCATCTGGCGCGGTCGTTCATATAGGGAACCGGCCGGGGGGGCAAATCCCAAATCAAGCGGCGCTTCAATCGGCTAAAGAAATCGCGCGTGCCATCACCGGCCGGTCAGCCGCAGCAGCGCGCGCAGGCGCCGCACCGTCTCGGCATTCGCGGCGCCGCTCAGGCAGTCGGGGTGGAAATGGCGCTGGAAGGCCAGCAGCGCCAGCGGTTCGGCCGGGTCGTAGCCATAGCGTTCCAGCAGCGTGGCGACCTCCGCATCGGTGAAGGGGCCGTCGTCGGCCTGGGACGGCGTGGGCCAGAGCCCGATGCCCTGGGCGGCAAGGCCCGGCCAGTCGAACAGCTCGCCCGGATCCTCCTTGCGGGCGGGCGCCACGTCGCTGTGGCCCAGCACGTCGGCGGGGGCGATGGCATGGCGCTCCACGATGCCGCGGCAAAGCTCGGCCACCGCCGCCATCTGCACCGGCGGGAAGGGGCGGTAGCCGAACTCGTGGCCGGGGTTGACGATCTCGACGCCGATGGAGCGGCTGTTCACGTCCTCCGCCCCGCGCCAGCTCGACCGGCCGGCATGCCAGGCCCGCCGGTCCTCGTCGACATGGGCGTAGATGGTGCCGTCCTCGTCCACCGTGTAATGGGCGCTGACCTGGGCCGCCGGGTCGCGGAGACGGTCCAGCGCATGGGCGGCGGTCGGCATGCCGGTGTAGTGCAGGATCAACAGCTCCACCCGCGCGCCATCGGCCCGGGGGCCGTGGTTGGGAGAGGGGAGGTCGATCCGGCGGAAGGCGTTCATGTTGGATTCGTGACCGTTTCGTTGACCGCCTTCGGCCCGCGCCGGACGATCACCGCGACTCCGCCGATGGTCAGCAGCCCGCCGAAGGCGAGGTTGATCGTCAGCGGATCGCCCATCAGCAGCGCACCCGATGCGACGCCGAAGATCGGTACCGTCAGCAGGTAGGGCATGGTCTGATTGACGGAGTAGCGGCCGAGCAGCGGATACCACAGCCCATAGGCGATGATGGTGACGGCGACCGCCATGTAGACGATCGACGCCCAGCCCACCCAGGTGGAGTTGGCGAGCGCCTCCATCTGTCCTTGCTCCAGCAACAGCGACAGGACCAGCAGCTGCGGCATGGCGAACAGCGCCATCCAGCCGTTGACGGCGAAGCCGTTCACCGCGCCGATCAGCTTCATCTGCACGCTCGCCACGGCAAAGGCGAAGCTCGCCGCCAGGATCAGCAGCAGCGAATAGAGCGAATCGCCCAGCCGCGGCTCGCCCGCGATCACCGCCACACCGGCGAAGGCGGCGGCCATGCCGATGCCGCGGCGCCAGCCCAGCTTGTCCTTGAACACCACCGCCGCCAGCAGGGAGGAAAACGGCACCTGCGCCTGCGCCGCCAGCGAGGCGGTGGCGGCGTCGATGCCCTGAAGCCCTGTGAACATCATCGGGAAATGGATGCTGCCGAGCGTCACCGACAGCAGCGCGATCTTCCACAGCTTGTCCCGCGGCACGCGGAAGAAGGGGATGATCAGCACCGCCACCAGGGCGAAGCGCACGAACATCACGAAGAGCGGCGGGAATTCGGCCAGCGCCCATTTCGCCACGACGAAGTTCAGCCCCCACAGCGCCATCACCACCAGCGCCTGGAGCGTATGGGCCAAGCTCATGCCCGCCCGCCTTCCAACTCTTCCCGCATCGCTTCCAGTTCCAGCCAGCGTTCCTCCGCCGCGGCGAGGTCGGCCTGCTTGGCGTGCAGCTGCTCGCTGGACTTCTGGAACTTGGCGGGATCGCGGGTGAACAGGTCGGGATCGGCCAGCGCCTTCTCCAGCTTGGCGATTTCCGTCCCCAGCCCGTCCATGCGGGCCGGCAGTTCGTCCAGTTCGCGCTGGTCCTTGTAGCTCAGCTTGCCGCGCGGCTTGGGCGCGGCGGCCGGCGTCGCGGCGGCCGCCTTCGGCTTGGCGGCGGCGGGGGCGGGGGCCGCCTTGGCCGGGCGCTGCAGCAGGTAGTCGGAATAGCCGCCGGCATATTCGGTGGCGGTGCCGTCACCCTCCAGCGCGATGGTGGCGGTCACCAGCCGGTCGAGGAAGTCGCGGTCGTGGCTGACCAGCAGCAGCGTGCCCTGATAGTCGCCCAGCACGTCCTCCAGCAGGTCCAGCGTATCCATGTCGAGGTCGTTGGTCGGCTCGTCGAGGATCATCATGTTGCTGGGCTTGGCGAACAGCCGGGCCAGCAGAAGCCGGTTGCGCTCGCCGCCCGACAGCGCCTTCACCGGGCTGTCCAGCTGCCGGGTATCGAACAGGAAATCCTTGATGTAGCCGGCGACATGGCGCGACACGCCGTTGACCATCACCGCGTCGCCGCCGAAGGGGCACAGCACCTTGCGGATGGTGTCCTCAGGATCCAGCCCCTCGCGCCGCTGGTCGAAATAGGCGGTGTCCAGGTTGGTCCCCAGCTTCACCGTGCCCTCGTCGGGCGCCAGCTGGCCGGTCAGCATCTTCAGCAGGGTGGATTTGCCGGCGCCGTTCGGCCCGATCAGCCCCACCCGGTCGCCGCGCAGGATGCGGGTGGAGAAGTTCTTCACGATGGTCTTGCGGCCCTCGGGGGTGTCGAAGCCCTTGGAGATGCCGGTCGCCTCGATCACCAGCCGGCCGCCGCGCTCCGCCTCGGCGATGGCGAGCTTGGCCTGCTGTCCGCCCTTGATCTGCTCCGCGCGCCCGGCGCGCAGGTCGAGAAGGTTGCGCACGCGCCCCATGTTGCGGGTGCGCCGGGCGGAGATGCCCTCGCGCAGCCACTTCATCTCGCTTTCGATCTTGCGGTCCAGCTTGTGGGCCGCGGCCTCCTCCGCTTCGAACACCTCGGCCTGCCAGGTCTCGAACTCGGCGAAGCCGCGGTCGGTGGCGCGCACCGTGCCGCGGTCGAGCCACAGCGTGCGCTTGGCCAGCCGGTTCAGGAAGGCGCGGTCATGGCTGATCAGCAGCAGCCCGCCGCGGAAGGACAGCAGTTCCTCCTCCAGCCACTCGATGGTGGGGAGGTCGAGATGGTTGGTCGGCTCGTCCAGCAGCATGACGTCGGGGTTGCCGACCAGCGTGCGGGCCAGCGCGGCGCGGCGCGACTCGCCGCCCGACAGGGTGCGGGGGTCGAGGCTGCCGTCCACCTGCAGCTTGTCCAGCACGGCGTCGACCCGGTGGGCCTCGTCCTGCTCGTCGGCGGGCAGGCCCTGCACGACATAATCGTGGACGGTGGCGCAGCCGGTGAAGTCCGGTTCCTGCGGCAGATAGGCGATGCGGGCGCCGGGCTGGACGAAGACGGTGCCGCCGTCGGGGTGGATCATCCCGGCCAGCACCTTCATCAGCGTCGACTTGCCCGACCCGTTGCGTCCGACCAGGCAGGCGCGGTCGCCGCGGGCGATGGACAGGTCGATGCCGTCGAACAGCGGACGGCCGCCGAAGGTGACGGAGACGCCCTGGAGCGCCGTGATGGGTGCGGGAGGAGCCATGGACCGTTCGTGTGCCGGAAAATCGAGGGAATGGGATGGGTTATAGCGCGCCGCCCCCATCCGCCGCGACCGGGAAAAACGGTTGGGCGGGTTGCGTTCGTGGAACCGGCTTCCGTCGGCCACCCTCCCTTGGGTGGAGTCCCGTTACGTTGCCGGGACCGGCTCCGTCGGCGTCGCCACCTGCTGCTCCTGCATCTTGAAGCCGAAATAGGTGCCGTTGCTGATGCCGGTCAGGGCCAGCAGGTTGGCCGACAGCTCCGGCATGCCCAGCGTGCGGGTGACCTCGTAGAGGAAGGTGATGCCCAGCACCATGGTCCAGGCCAGCAGTTGCAGGCGGTGGATGTTGTAGCCGGCGGCATCGCTCAGCAGGTCGGTCAGCCATCCCTGCGTCGGGGGATAGACCTCGTGCAGGCTCAAGGCCATCGTCGCCTGATCGGGCGGGTTGGCGGCGGCGGCGGCGCGGTAGGCGGCGGCATGCTGCTGGCGCCGCACCTCGTCGTCGCCCGGACGGCGGTCCTGGAAGGCGGCAAGGACGGAGGTGCCGCCGACGATCCCCATCAGCGCCATGGTGCCGGTGGTGATGGTGTCCATCGATCCGGTGATGGTCAGGATGGCGACGTAGGAGGCGGTGACGATCCCGCTCCACCACAGAAGCTGGAAGCGGGCGAGGCTGTAGGGCGGCCGGTAGCCGGCCGGCATCGGCACGCCGGGAATGGAGGTGATCGAATCGGTGCGGCCGAAATGATGGAAGAAGGCGAACAGGAACCCCGCCGCCACGAGCGCGAACCACAGCCCGGCCAGCCCGAGGTCGCGGTCGCTCGCCCCCTGGATGGCGACCAGCTTCGGTGCGGTGGTCATGCCGCCGGTGGCCGGGCCGAAGGCGATCGGCAGGGTCGTCGTGCCGGAAAGGCTGAAGAAGCCGCTGAAGGCGCTTTGCCATGCCGCCCGCCGCTGCGCCGCGTCGTCGCTGCTGCCGGCGATGGAGGTGGAGGCCGTGCCGACCAGTTCCCCCTTGGCGGAGCAGCCGAAGCTGGCGCGGGCGCCCGGGATCGTCTGGCCGTTGGCGACCAGGACCAGCCCTTGCGCGTTCAGCGCCGCGGCCTGGGTCGGGCAGTCGGTGCCGGACGGCGGCGCCCCCAGGTTCAGCGTCAGCGGCTGGCCCAGAATCACCGGGCCGTCGAAGGTTGCGCTCTGCGCCTGAGCGGCGCAGAGCGTGCCTGCCGTCAGCGCCGTTCCCAAAGCCGCAGCGAAGATCGTCCGGATGATCGTGCGTTGCATGTCGTACCATTCCCATCCTGCGGGCGGCCGGTCGTCCGCCCCGGAAGGAACGATACGTCAGAAAAAGGGATAAATCCCACGACAAAGCAATTTAAAATCCTGCCCCATCGTGACGAATCCCGGCATGTTAGAGCAGTGCGGCGCGGCCTTCCCGTTCCCGGCGAATCCGGTCATAGGCGGCGTTGACGAGCGCGAGCTTCTGCGTCGCCAGATCCACGAATTCCTGCGGCATGCCCTGGGCGATCAGCCGGTCGGGATGATGCTCGCGCACCAGCGCACGGTGGGCGGCCTTGATCGCGCCGTCGTCGTCGGTGCGCGCCACGCCCAGCACCGCATAGGGGTCCGAATCGGTCGGGCCGCCGGCGATATGGTGCCCGGCGACGATGCGGCGGAACTCCGCCTCGTCGAATCCGAAGATCACGGCGACGGCGCGCAGATACTCCACCTCCGTCTCGTGCAACTCGTCGTCGGCCTCGGCGATCATCAGCAGGCTGTCGAGCAGTTCCTCCAGGACCGCATGCCTGTCCTCGAACAGGTTGGCGATCTGGCGGGCATACTCTTCGAAGCCATGGGTGTCGCGGCGGGCAAGGTCGAAGACGCGGCCGACATTCGCCAGCTCGTCGGACGGAACGCGGAACAGCCGCTTGAAGGTATCGACCTCCACCCGTTTCACCACGCCGTCGGCCCGCGCCATCTTCGCCGCAAGGGCGATGACGCCGATGGTGAAGGCGACGGTTTGCTTGGCCTCCTCGGCCTCCGCATCGCTCATGGGCTTGCGCTGGTCGCCGGGGCCGCCGGGCGACCACGGGTCCACCGCCTGCCCGGCAAGCCCGCGCAGAAGGCTGCCCAGCGGCCCTCCGCTGAACAGGCTTGCCGCGCTGCCGAGGATCCTGCCCCAAATGCTCATGCTCCGCCTTCCGTGTTCCGCTCGCCGTCATCCTGCTGGCCGGCAGCATAGCCGCCGGACGGTTACCGGCCAACTGTGGCGCAGCCGCAACAGGCCAGCATTGTTCGCATCGCGAATTTCTAATGAGCGCTTGCGAATTCCGCCCGGGAGATCATGTTGCAGTGCAACAAAGGGCGCCGCAGAGAGCGCCGGTTTCTATAACAACGGCGGCCGCCATGCGCTTGTCACGAGCCTGCGGCGCCGGGTTCTGGGGAAAACGTTCTGCGTGAATGCGTTTTCGAATTTCGAGAACCGTGAGCAGAGCCATGCCTGTCATCCGCAAGATCATTCCGACCGAACTTTCCCAGTACCGGGCGCATCTCCTCCGCCTGGACAAGGCCGACCGCTATGCCCGCTTCGCCGGCGCGCTGTCGGACGAGGCGGTGGAGCGGCATTGCGCCGCCATCGACTGGGGCCGGACGGTGCTGTTGGGGGCCTTCGAGGACGGCGTGCTGCGCGGCGCGGTGGAGCTGTGCGGGGAGCGCATGCTCTGGCCCGATCAGGCCGAATTCGGCATCAGCGTCGAATCGGGGCTTCAGGGCAAGGGGGTCGGCAGCACGCTGGTCCGCCGCATCCTGACGGTCGCCCGCAACCGCGGCATCCGCCATGTCCACATGATGTGCCTGAGCGGCAATGTCCGCATGCGTGCCCTGGCCCGCCGTTTCGGCGGCCGGCTCGCGCTGGATGGCGGCGAGGCCGCCGTCCTGTTCGAATTGCCGCCCCCCAACCAGTTTTCGCTTGCCCTGGAAGCGCTGGAGGACGGCAGCGGCGCCTTCAACAGCATCCTGTCCGGCAACGCCATCCTGACCCGCCTGCCCGGCGTCCGGCCCGAGCGGCTCGCCGCTTGAATGGGTTGCGGCTCGCCGCTTGAACCGATGGCGGCTGGACGCATGACGGCGGAGCCGCTTCGTCGGTTATCCTGTGTTCTTTCCGCCGCGGCGGCCCGTCTTGATGGCCGCCCTGCCGGGGTGAGGCACGCAGGCGGTTGAATTTCGCCGCCGGATCGCGAAACTCCGGCCCACGCGCGGTGCGGTTGCCGCGCAGGGATTCGGCGGGTGCGACGACGATGGCTGAGACTCAAGGCGCGGCGGTGGGCGGTACGGCGGAGGTCAATCCCGCCCGATGGCAGTTCTGGATCGATCGCGGCGGCACCTTCACCGACATCGTCGGCCGGCGGCCGGACGGGTCGGTCGTCACCCACAAGCTGCTGTCGGAGAACCCGGAGCGGTATGCCGACGCGGCCGTCCAGGGCATTCGCGAGCTGCTGGGCCTGAAGCCCGGCCAGCCGATCCCGCCGGACACGGTGGAGGTGGTCAAGATGGGCACCACCGTCGCCACCAACGCCCTGCTGGAACGCAAGGGCGAGCCGACCGTCCTGCTGATCACCGAAGGGCTGGGCGACCAGCTGCGCATCGGCCACCAGGCGCGGCCGAAGATCTTCGCCCGCCACATCCATCTGCCCGACCAGCTCTATTCCCATGTGGTGGAGGTGCCGGAACGGGTGATGGCCGACGGCCGGGTGCTGAAGCCGGTCGATCTGCATGCCGTCCGCCGCGGTTTGGAGGAGGCCTACCGCAAGGGCTTCCGCGCCGCCGCCATCGTTCTGATGCACGGCTACCGCTATCCCGAGCACGAGCGGCAGGTCGCCTCGCTGGCCCGCGCGGTCGGTTTCACCCAGGTCTCGGTCAGCCATCTGGTCAGCCCGCTGATGAAGCTGGTCGGCCGCGGCGACACCACGGTGGCCGACGCCTATCTCTCCCCCGTGCTGCGCCGCTACGTCGACCGGGTCGCCAACGACCTCAGCGTCGACGGCACGCCGGTGCCGCTGATGTTCATGCAGTCCAACGGCGGCCTGACCGACGCCCGCCGCTTCCAGGGCAAGGACGCCATCCTGTCGGGTCCGGCCGGCGGCGTGGTGGGTGCGGTCCGCACCGCCGGGATGGCGGGCTTCGACCGGGTCATCGGCTTCGACATGGGCGGCACCTCCACCGACGTGTCGCATTATGCCGGCGAGTATGAACGCGCCTTCGACGCGGTGGTGGCCGGCGTCCGGGTGCGCGCGCCGATGATGCACATCCACACGGTGGCGGCCGGCGGCGGTTCGCTCTGCATCTTCGACGGCACCCGCTTCCGCGTCGGGCCGGACAGCGCCGGCGCCAATCCGGGGCCGGCCTGCTACCGCCGCGGCGGGCCGCTGACCGTCACCGACTGCAACGTGATGGTCGGCAAGATCCAGCCGCGCTTCTTCCCGCATGTCTTCGGGCCGAACGGCGACCAGCCGCTGGACGCCGAGGTGGTGAAGACCCGCTTCACCGAACTGGCCGCCACCGTCAACGAGAAGCTCGGCACGACGATGACCCCGCAGGAGGTCGCCGAAGGCTTCCTGCGCATCGCCGTCGACAACATGGCCAACGCCATCAAGAAGATCTCGGTCGAGCGCGGCTATGACGTCACCGGCTACACGCTGAACGGTTTCGGCGGCGCGGCGGGCCAGCATGTCTGCGCCGTCGCCGACGCGCTGGGCATGACGCGGGTGTTCCTGCACCCGCAGGCCGGCGTTCTGTCCGCCTACGGCATCGGGCTGGCCGACACCGTCGCCATCCGCGAGCGCGCCGTCGAAGGCCCGTTGAGCGACCCCGTGGTCGACCGGCTGACCATGCTGTTCACCGACCTGGAAACCGAGGGGCGGGCGGAGTTGGCCCGCCAGGGTGTCGCCGCCGGCCGGCAGGCGATCAACCGCCGCGTCCACCTGAAGGCCGCCGGGTCCGACACCACCCTGACGGTGGCCTTCGGCTCCAAGATCGCGATGACCAAGGCCTTCGAGGAGGCGCACCGCCGCCGCTACGGCTTCCTCACCCCCGGCACCGAACTCGAGGTCGAATCGGTGACGCTGGAAGCGGTCGGGCTGACCGACGTGCTGGAGGATCCGGAGCTTCCCGCCGCCACCGCGGTCCTGCCGCGCCGGCTGGCCACCGTCGCCGTCCATATCGGCGGCCAGCGCCGCGAGGCTCCGCTCTACGACCGCCGGCAGCTTCAGCCCGGCAACCGCGTGGTCGGCCCGGCGATCCTGGCGGAAGCGGTCTCCACCACCGTGGTCGAACCCGGCTGGATGGCGGAGGTCACCCGCAAGAACCATCTGGTGCTGACCCGGCTGGAGCCGGCGACCCAGCGTCAGGCCGCCGGCATCAAGGGCGGGGCCAAGGTCGACCCGGTGATGCTGGAGGTCTTCAACAACCTGTTCATGTCCATCGCCGAACGGATGGGCGTGACGCTGGAGAAGACCGCCCGCTCGGTGAACATCAAGGAGCGTCTGGACTTCTCCTGCGCCCTGTTCGACCGCGACGGCGGGCTGATCGCCAACGCCCCGCATATGCCGGTCCATCTGGGATCGATGGGCGAGAGCGTGCGCGCGGTCATCGAGCGGCGCGGCGGCGCCTTCGCCGCGGGCGAGAGCTTCGCGCTGAACGACCCCTATCATGGCGGCACCCACCTGCCGGACATCACCGTCGTCTCGCCGGTGTTCGACGAGGCGGGCAAGGAGCTGCTGTTCTTCGTCGCCTCGCGCGGCCATCATGCCGATGTCGGCGGCATCACCCCCGGCTCCATGCCGCCCGACAGCAAGACCATCGGCGACGAGGGCGTGCTGCTGGATTGCGTGCCGCTGGTGGAGAACGGCCAGTTCCGCGAGGAGGCGATGGTGGAGCTGCTGCGCTCCGGCCCGCATCCCGCGCGCAACCCGGCGCAGAACATCGGCGACCTCAAGGCGCAGGTCGCCGCCAACGAGCAGGGCACCCGCGAACTGCACCGCGTCGTCCGCCTGCACGGCCTGTCCACCGTCATCGCCTATATGCGCCACGTCCAGGACAATGCCGAGGAGCAGGTCCGCCGCGCCATCGGCGTGCTGAGCGACGGCGATTTCGCGGTGACGCTGGACAATGGCGCGGTCATCAAGCTGCGGGTGTCGATCGACCATGCCGCGCGCTCGGCGATCGTCGACTTCTCCGGGACCAGCACGCAGCTGGCCAACAACTTCAACGCCCCCTCGGCGGTCTGCCGGGCGGCGGTGCTCTATGTCTTCCGCTGCCTGGTGGATGACGAGATTCCGATGAACGAGGGCTGCCTGCGTCCCATCGAGATCATCATCCCGCCCGGCTCCATGCTGTCGCCCAACCCGCCGGCCGCGGTGGTCGCCGGCAATGTGGAGACCAGCCAGTGCATCGTCGACGCGCTGTTCGGCGCGCTGGGGGTGATGGCGTCTGCCCAGGGCACGATGAACAACACCACCTTCGGCAACGAGCGGCACCAGTATTACGAGACGGTCTGCGGCGGGTCCGGGGCCGGCAACGGCTTCGACGGCACCGATGCGGTGCAGACCCACATGACCAACTCCCGCCTGACCGACCCGGAGGTGCTGGAATGGCGCTTCCCGGTGCTGGTGGAGGGCTTCCGCATCCGTCGCGGCTCCGGCGGGGCGGGGCGCTGGCGCGGCGGCGACGGCGTGATCCGCCGCCTGCGCTTCCTTGAGCCGATGACCGCCGCCATCCTCGCCAACCACCGCAAGATCGCTCCCTTCGGCCTGAAGGGCGGCGCCGACGGCGCCCTCGGCCGCACCTGGGTCCAGCGTACCGACGGCAGCGTGCAGGAGCTGGCTTCGCAGGACAGCACCGCGATGGGGCCGGGCGACGCCCTGGTGGTCGAGACGCCGGGCGGCGGCGGGTACGGTGCAGTGGGGTAAGGTGGGTGTTCGAGGGGGCAGTATGCCCCCTCACTCCGCCCGATGCGGCGCCACGATGCCGAAGCGGTGCATCTGCCGATGGATGGTGGAGCGGTCGACCCCCAGCGCCCGCGCTGTCGCCGACACGTTCCAATGGTGCCGCCGCAGGGTTCCCCGCAAGCGGGCGGCGGGGTCCACACCCTCCGCTTCGGGCTTCGCCGCCTCCGCCGCCGGCCAGGCCTGGAACAGGCCGCTGTGCTGCACCGGCTCCGGAATGTCGCAGAGGTCGATCAGCCCGCCGTCGCAGACCGCGCAGGCATAGTCCAGCGCATTCACCAGTTCCCGCACATTGCCAGGCCAGCCATGGCCGCGCAGCGCCGCCAGCGCCGCCGGGGTCAGGCGGTAGCCGACGCCGTCGCGTTCCGCCCGTTCGACCAGGAGCCGTTCGATCAGCCACTCCAGGTCGCCGCGCTGGCGCAGCGGCGGCAGGGTGAACACCGCGCCGTTGAGACGAAAGTACAAGTCGTCGCGGAAGCGGCCGGCCTTGACCAGTTCCACCAGATCGCGGTGGGTGGCGCCGATGACGCGGACATCCACCGACACCGCCTTGGTCCGGCCGATCGGCGTCACCTCCCGCTCGGCAAGCACGCGCAACAGGCGGGTCTGCGACGACAGGGGCATGTCGCCGATCTCGTCCAGGAACAGGGTGCCGCCGTCGGCCTCCAGGATCAGCCCCTTCTTGCCGCGCGCCGTCGCCCCGGTGAAGGAGCCGGGCTCGTAGCCGAACAGCTCGCTCTCGATCAGGTTTTCCGGCAATGCCGCGCAGTTGACGGCGACGAAGGGCTTGTTGCGGCGGATGCTGGACTTGTGCAGCGCCTTGGCCAGATGTTCCTTGCCGGTACCGGTCTCGCCATGGATCAGCAGGCTCATGCGGGTGTTGACCAGCTTCGCCGCCCGCGTCAGCACCGCCTTCAGCGCCGGGTCGCCGCCGGACACCACGCGCAGCGGCTCCGGCAGCGGGTCGTTCCCCTGGTCGTGGGCGTGGTTGCGGGGCAGGGACACCGCCGGCGGCGGCATCGCCTGGGCGAACAGCGGCAGGCCGGTGCGGCGCAGGCGCAGCGTGCGCTGTTCGCTCGGCAGCGCGCGGACGAAGCGGACCAGCTCGTCCACCTCGCAGTCGAACAGTTCGGCGAAGGAGCGGCCGAGCGGCGACACCCCGTCTTCCGCCAGCAGGTCATGGGCCTTGTGGTTGAAGCCGATCACCCGGCCGCCGCAGTCCAGCGCCAGGACGAAATCCGGATCGACCTCGGCGAATTCCTGCGACGCCGACAGCTTCACCACCCAGTCGCGGCGGAAATTGTTGTAGAGATTGGCGGTTTCGATCTTGTGGACATAGGCCTTCACCATCTGCAGCGCCAGATACTGGCTGATCTTCGGTTCCGGCGAATGCAGGGCGGAGATGTCGAGGACCGCCGCCAGTTCTCCCCCGCTGTCGAAGACCGGGGCGGCGGTGCAGGTCAGCGGAATGTGGGTGGCGTCGAAATGGTCGGTCTGATGGACCGTCAGGGCCTGGGTGGTGGCGATGCAGGTGCCGACCGCGCAGGTGCCGGCATGCCCCTCGTTCCAGTCTGAGCCCAGATACAGCCCGGCCCGGCGCAGATGGTTGTCGAAGGTCGGATCGCCGATGAAGTCCACGGTGACGCCGTTGCTGTCGGTCAGCAGCAGCACATAGCCCATGCCGGCGACCTGCCGGTAGAGCGCCTCCAGCCCGAAGCGGGCCATGCGCAGGAATTCGTCCATCGCGTCGCGGTGCTCGCGCAGCCGTTCCTGCGGCAGGATGTGGGCCTCGCGCCCGATGGTGGGATCCAGCTTGTAATCGGCGACGCAACGGCGCCAGGAGCTTTCGATGATCGGATCGCGGGCTGACGGCACACCGGCGGAGACACGCACGAGTTCATCGATGTGGGCCGCGCGCGCGCTGTCCATGGTCGTGCCTCCCGCAATATCGTCCGCTTGTCCAGCGAACAAATTTGCATGGAACAGTATCAACCTGGCGACCCGGCAGGCAACATGTGCAAAAGCATCAGGCAGGCCTGCCGGCCGGCCGCGGACAGGTCTTCCGCCATACCTGGGTATGACATCCGCATTTCGTTATCGTACTGCGACATGACGTTAAGGACATTTGCACAAGTCCGGCCGCATGTTCCATAAACGGGCAGGGATCGCCGGGAGTTTTCGATTTGCGGATTCTGATCGTCGACGATTCACCGCATCATCTGACCATGATGGTGTATGAGCTGACCAAGTTGGGCTATGCGACCAGCGTGGTCGAGACCGGGGCCGCCGCCATCGAGGCGGTGGCGGACGAGCGTTTCGACGTGGTGATGGCCGACATCCGCCTGACCGACATGACGGGGATCGAGCTGTGCTGGCACCTGCGCACCGCCCAGGGGCTGCGCCACCTCTACCTGATCCTGATGATCCCCGGCAGCATGACCGACCAGTTCCACGAACTGGTGGAGGCCGGCGCCGACGAATTCCTGCGCAAGCCCTTGGACTGGAAATGGACGGCGGCGCGCCTGCTGGCGGCCTCGCGCGTCGTGGCGATGCAGCGCGACCTGGAGCGGCTGGCGACCACCGACGCCCTGACCGGCTCAATGAACCGCCGCCGCTTCCTGGAACGGGGGGATGAGGAGTTCAACCGCTCGCGACGCTACGGGCGTCCGCTGTCGGTGGTGATGCTGGACATCGACCATTTCAAGCGGGTCAACGACACCTATGGCCATGCCACCGGCGACGAGGCGATCCGCAGCACCGTGCGCGCCTGTAAGGAGAGCTTGCGCACCAGCGACATCATCGGCCGCCTGGGCGGCGAGGAATTCGCCGTGGTGATGCCCGAAACCCCGCCGGTCAACGCCTATGCCGTCGCCCAGCGCCTGCGCCAGGCCGTCGCCGCCATGCCGGTCCGGCTGGAGACCGGCGGCGAGATGACCGTGACCGTCAGCCTGGGCCTGAGCTGGCTCAACGCGACCGACACCGGCATCGAACCGCTGCTGGCCCGCGCCGACGCCGCCCTCTACCGTGCCAAGCACGCCGGCCGCAATCGCGTGGAGGTGGAGCCGCGGATCGCGCTGCCGAAGTCGCTGGCGGGGTAGGGGAGGCGCCAGCGACATTTCGATTGGATGCGCCGCCCGATTGGATGCGCTGCGGCCGGTGCTCCATCACGTCGATGATGGGCAAAGAAAAACCCCCTGGCGTCCTTCCGGAAACCAGGGGGTTCTCTATGATGGTAGCAGCGGAGGGATTTGAACCCCCGACCAAGGGATTATGATTCCCCTGCTCTACCACTGAGCTACGCTGCCATCGTGAGCGCCGTTGTTGGCGTTTCCGCCGCCGTTGGCTACCATCGTGTCCCGTCGTTGCCGCCGGGAGCCGCTATATAGGATAGGGCGACTTGGCCTGTCAACGCGGAATTTTCAGGGGGTGCGATTTTTTTCGGCCGGCCGGCGGAAATCCGCATAAGCCCCTGATTCAGGCCACCGTTTCACTTGCCTCCGCGCTGGCGGCCACACCGCCGGCAGTGCCGGAAATCCAGCCGCCGCCCAGAACGCGGTCGCCCTGATAGACGACGCAGGCCTGGCCGGGGGCGATGCCGTGCTGGGGCTCCTGCAACTCCACCCGCGCGCTGCCGTCCGGTCCGGCGCGCCAGATCGCGGAGGCGGCGGGCTGGGCGGAACGGAGCTTCACCGACACCTCGATCCCCGTGCCGTCAGCCAGATCGGGACCGAGCCAGTTCACGTCGCGCACCATCACCAGCGAGCGGGCGAGGTCGCGGCGCGGGCCGACGACGACGCGGCGGCGGGCGGGCTCCAGGCGGACGACGTAGAGCGCCTCCTCCTCCTGGCCGCGGATGCCGCCGATGCCGAGCCCCTTGCGCTGGCCGACCGTGTAGTGGACGACGCCCTTGTGGCGGCCCAGCACGCGGCCGTCGACATGGACGATGTCGCCGGGCTCGACCGAGCCGGGGCGCAGCTTCGCCACCACCTCGGCATAATTGCCGTTGGGGACGAAACAGATGTCCTGGCTGTCGGGCTTGGCCGCCACCTCCAGCCCGTGGCGCTCGGCCAGCGCGCGGGTTTCCGGCTTGGTCAGGCCGCCCAGGGGAAAGCGCAGGAACTCAAGCTGCTCGCGCGTGGTGGCGAACAGGAAATAGCTCTGGTCCTTGGCGGGATCGACGGCTCGGTGCAGTTCGGCGCCCTGCGGGCCGGCGATGCGGCGGACGTAATGGCCGGTGGCGAGCGCGTCGGCGCCCAAATCGCGGGCGGTGTTCAGCAGGTCGCGGAACTTGACGCGCTGGTTGCAGCGCACGCAGGGGATGGGCGTCTCGCCGCGCAGATAGCTGTCGGCGAAATCGTCCATCACGTCCTGGCTGAAGCGGCCTTCGTAATCCAGCACGTAATGCGGAATGCCGATGCGGTCGGCGACCTGACGGGCGTCGTAGATGTCCTGGCCGGCGCAGCAGGCGCCCGGCTTCTGCAAGGCGAGGCCGTGGTCGTAAAGCTGCAGCGTGATGCCGACGACGTCATAGCCCTCCTCCCGCAGCACGGCGGCGGTGACGGAGGAATCCACCCCGCCGGACATCGCGACGACGACGCGGGTGTCCTGGGGGCGCTTCGGTAGACCGAGGGAGTTCATGGCGCCCTATATGGTACGGGCAGGCGCCCGGGAAAGTAGGAAATCGAAACGGAGGAAGGGCAGGGGAAAGAAGCCGCCGGGTCTTGCGCCGCGTGACGCCGGCCCGGCGGCCGGAACAGGGCTCCCCCGCGCCGTTACTTCATCGCGTTGTTGCTGCCGCCCGGCAGGCGGACGACCAGACCGTCCAGTTCCTCGGTCATGATGATCTGGCAGCCGAGGCGCGAGGTCTTGGTCAGGCCGAAGGCGAGGTCCAGCATGTCCTCCTCGTCCTCCTGCGCTTCCGGCAGGACGTCGAACCATTCCGGCTCGATCACGACATGGCAGGTGGAGCAGGCCAGCGAGCCCTCGCAGGCGCCTTCCAGGTCCAGGCTGTTCTTGTGCGCGATTTCCAGCACGGACAGACCGAGCGGGGCGTCCACCTCGCGGCGGCTGCCATCGGGCTCGATGAAGGTCATCTTGGGCATGGGGTCCTCGTTCTTCTAAGGTTGCCTAGCGATTGAAAGGGAAAACCGGATCAGCCCCGCACCGGCGGCGTCCGGGCGGCGCGGCGGGCACGGACGTCGGCGGCCAGCTCCTCCAGCCGTTCCAGCCGGGCGAGGATGCGGGCGGCGCCGTCGAAGGCCGGCGGGCTGTCCGGGCCGGATGCCGTCTGCGCCTTGCGGAAGGCGGGGGTGAGATACTTGATGCAGGCCTCGATCCGCTGGCCGAGGTCCAGGCCGATGCGGTCCAGTTCCAGCGCGTCCTCGGCGCGGGTCAGCCGGGCGGCGAGGTCGGCGATCTCCTCATCCCCGTTCCCGGATCCATCTTCTGCCCCATTCCCGGCGCCATCTCCCACGGCCGGCGTGCCGCCCAGCAGGGACAGCAGCGCCCGGGCGCGGCGGATGGGATCGCGCAGCACCTCATAGGCCTCGCGCAGGGCGTCGACCTGGGCCTTGGCGTTGGCCTTCTGGCGGGGGCCGCGGGCGGCGAAACGCTCCGGGTCCATGGCGCGGGTGAAGCCGGCATGCTGCTTCGACAACTGCTCGAGATCGATGTCGAAGCGCCGCTCCAGCCCCAGCCGGGTGAAGGGGTCGAGAGGGCGCGGCGGCTGCGCCGCACCGCAGGCGTGGCAGAACAGGGCGCGCGGCGCGACCGAACGGCCGCAGGTGCCGCAAGGCTCCAGATCGCCGGCGATGGCGCCGGAAATACCGCCGCTGTTGTTGCCGGGCGGGCCGGATTTGGAACGGGTCATGCGCGCAGTCCGTCAAAACGCCGAAAGGCTCGGCCGATAGGATGGTTTACCCGACATTATGCCTTCGCCGCCATCAGGCCCGACATCGGAGAGGCCTTCCGCCGCGTCATACCCAGAAGCCGCATCCGGCGCAATGCGCGAATGCAGGCATTCCGGATGGAAGGCGGATGGTCGCGCAGTCATGCCGGCGGCTGGGGCCGGTCGGCGGGGAAACCTCAGCCATCCGCGGGCGCGCTTCGCCGCGCCATCGCGGTCCATGCCGTCAGGAAGCGGTCCACCGCCTCGTCGTCGCTGGTCCAGCCCAGGCTGACGCGGATGGCGCTGGCGGCGGAGCGGTCGTCCTCGCCCATGGCCGCCAGCACATGGGACGGCTTCACCTTGCCGCTGGAACAGGCCGACCCGGCGCTGACCGCGACCCCGGCGAGGTCGAGCGTCATCACCTGGGTCTCGCCGGGCAGGCCGGGCAGCATCAGGCAGCTGGTGTTGGCGACGCGCGCCGCACCGGCGCCCATCACGCGGGCGTGCGGCATGGCGGACAGCGCCTCGCGTTCCAGCCGGTTGCGCAGGGCCGCGAGGTCGGCGGCCTCCGCCAGCCCGTCCAGCGCCAAGCGCGCCGCGGCGCCGAAGCCGACGATGCCCAGCAGGTTCTCGGTGCCGGCGCGCTTGCGCCGCTCCTGTCCGCCGCCGCGGATCAGCGCATCGGGTTCCAACCCCTCGGCCAGGATCAGGGCGCCGATGCCGGTCGGGCCGCCAAGCTTGTGGGCCGACAGCGTCATCAGGTCGGCGCCAAGCCCGGAAAGCGACAGGGGCAGCCGGCCCGCCGCCTGCACCGCATCGCAATGGATCAGCGCGCCATGGGCGTGCGCGATCCCGGAAGCCTCCGCCACCGGCTGGACCACCCCGGTCTCGTTGTTGACGAGCATCAGCGAAACCAGCGCCGGTTCGTTCCCATGGGCCAGCCGGCGTTCCAAATCCTCCAGGTCGGCGACGCCGTCGCGGGTCACGCCGAAGCGTTCCGCGTCGGGCCGGGCGGCCAGCACCGATTCATGCTCGATGGCCGAGGTCACCACCCGGCGGCCGGCGAAGCCGCGCAGCGCGAAGTTGTTGGCCTCCGTCCCGCTGCCGGTGAACAGCACCTGTGCCGGCTTGACCCCGACGAGCGCGGCAACGGCGGTGCGCGCCTCCTCCACCGCGCGCCGGGCGTTGCGGCCGAAGGCATGCACGGAGGACGGGTTGCCGACCAGATCCATCGCCTGACCCATTGCCGCCTTCACCTCCGGCTTCAGCGGGGAGGTGGCGTTGTGGTCGAGATAGACTCCGGTCCGCCGGAACGGACTGACGGGTGGAATGGTCACTTTTCAGGCGTGCTCGCGTGCGGAAAGGGTCTTCTTCACTCGGCGGCGGCGACCGCGGCGCTGTCGGCGGCCAGGGTCGGGCGCAGCAGGTTCAGGCCGCTGGTGCCGATGATCCGGCGCTCCACCACGTCGGCCACGGTGACCGAGCTGAGATACATGTGGATCTGGTTGCCCAGCTCCTCCCACAGGTCGTGGGTCAGGCAGCGCGAGCGGTTGGTGCGGCAACCCTGCGGCGTGCCGTTGGCGCAGCGGGTGGTGCGGATCGGCTCGTCCACCGCCAGGATGATGTCGGACACCCGGGTGGCGTCGGCCGGGTGGGCGAGCAGATAGCCGCCGCCGGGACCGCGCACGCTCTTGACCAGCCCGCCCTTGCGCAGCTTGGCGAACAGCTGCTCCAGGTAGGACAGCGAAATCTCCTGCCGTTCCGCGATGTCCGCCAATGCGACGGGGCTGCCTTGGCTGGTGGCGGCCAGATCGACCATCGCCATCACGGCATAGCGTCCCTTGGTGCTGAGTCTCATCGCGGATCTCCTTGGGCTTCTTGCATCCCGACGGGGTGGGATGCCACCGCTTCCAGCGGCGTGGGTGTTGAACGGGGAAGTATGGGTGCGGCCGGTGGCGGGTTCGCCGCCTCCAGCTCGCCGACCCGCGCCTGCAGCGCCGTCACCTGATCGAGCAGGCCGGACAGCGCGCGGGCCACCGGATCGGGAATCTCGCCGCTGGGGGTGCCGTAGGGCATGAATTTTCGCGTTTCCGCCCGGTCGCGCGGGGCGACCGGCTTGGCCGGGATGCCGACGACCGCGGTTTCGGCCGGCACATCGGCCACCACGACGGCGTTGGCGCCGATCCGCGCCCCTCGCCCGATGGTGATGGCTCCCAGGATCTTGGCGCCGGCGCCGACGATCACGCCGTCGCCCAGCGTCGGATGGCGCTTGCCGGGATTGAGCGAGGTGCCGCCCAGCGTCACCCCATGATAGAGCATGACGTCGTCGCCGATCTCCGCCGTCTCACCGATCACGACGCCCATGCCGTGGTCGATGAAGAAGCGGCGGCCGATGGTGGCGCCGGGATGGATTTCGATGCCGGTCAGCGAGCGGGCGATCTGCGAGACGAGGCGGGCGGCCAGGTGCCAGCCGGCGTCGCGGGCGCGCCGGGCAATGCGGTGAAGCACGATCGCGTGAAACCCAGGGTAGCAGATTGCCACCTCCAGCCGGGACCGCGCCGCCGGGTCGCGCGCCATGATCCCGTCGATCTCTTCGCGAAGATGCTTGAACACGCCATCACCCGCCGTGGTATAGTCCGCCGCTCTCATCGGCCGCCCGCGCCCGGCTATCGGCCTGTCGGAACCTTGCGGTTCAGGACCTTCCGGTTCGGAACCTTGCGGATCCGGCCGGCTTGGACCAGGTCTTTCGGCCGGTCCCGCCAGCGCCGGGCCGATCGGGCGGGTCAGGCGGGTTGCCCCGGAGGACGTTACGACGCATATATGATGACCAAGCAAAACGGTCAAGAATTGTGTGCGAAAAACCCCACTCCAATGCGGGAAAATCCGTGACGGGCTCGGAAGACCCCGTGCGTCGGGGCGGCAGGCCGGATCATCTCCGGTTGGTCGCCGTGGCGGTTCCAACAACCCTTTGTCCGCGTCAGGAACGTCGTTCCCATGCCTGAAGTGCTCTTCAACGGTCCCGCCGGTCGCCTGGAAGGCCGTTACACCCACGGCAAGCAGCCGAACGCCCCGGTTGCGCTGCTGTTGCACCCGCACCCGCAGCACAATGGGACGATGAACAACAAGGTGGTCTTCACCCTGTTCCAGTCCTTCACCAAGCGCGGCTATTCGGCGCTCCGCTTCAACTTCCGGGGCGTCGGACGCAGCCAGGGCACCTACGACAAGGGGGAGGGGGAACTGGCCGACGCGGCGGCGGCGCTGGACTGGCTGCAGACCTACAACCCGAATGCGCCGCTCTGCTGGATCGGCGGCGTGTCGTTCGGCGCCTGGATCGGCATGCAGCTGCTGATGCGCCGTCCGGAGATCGACGGCTTCGTTTCGGTCTCGCCGCCGGCCAACCTGTTCGACTTTTCCTTCCTGGCGCCGTGCCCGTCCTCCGGCCTGATCATCCACGGCGACAAGGACGAGGTGGTGCCCCAGGCCGCGGTGACCAAGCTGGTGACCAAGCTGTCGCACCAGAAGGACATCCGCATCGACCACCGCGTCGTCCCCGGCGCCAGCCATTTCTTCGTCAACCGCACCGACGATCTGGCGACGCAGGTCGACGATTATCTGGACAAGGCGCTGGGCAATCCCATCGCGGCGGTTGCCGAGTAAGTTAGGCTTCCACCCTGACCCTTCCCCGCTCTCAGCGGACCTGCGGTCCGCCTGTCGCGTCAGCACAAAGCGCAGCTTTGTGCGAGAGCTGGGCGGGGGAGGGAAATGGACCTTTGCCGGCGTTCAGCGGAAGTCCCTCCCCCAACCCAGTGGGGGAGGTTAAGTGGGGGTCTATAACCTCACTCCTCGCAGCCCAGAACCCACACGTCGTAGATCGGGCTCTCCATCGCAGACAGGGCGGGGCTGGAGGCGAACATCCAGCCGCTGAAGACCTGTTCCTCCTGCTCGCCGGGCTTGATCTCCGTCACCTCCAGGAAGGCGGCGGATTCCGGCGTTTCGATCGGCGGGTTCTCGCGGCAGGCGCGCAGGGTGATGCGCAGGCTGCTCATCGCCTTCGTCTCTCCAACCTTCATGGTGAAGGTGGAGGTGCGGGCGGTCACCTTGTCCAGCCATTGCAGCTTTGCCGCCGGCCGCTCCATCATCTGGTTCGGGACCGGGGCGGCCTGGACGGCCAGCGGGACCAGCACCGCCGCGGCACCCATCAGCCGGGCGGCTGGCCGGAAACATCTTGAGAGTCGCGTCACGTCGGATCGCTTCCGTTATTGCGGACGGCACCCTTGCGGCCGGACCCGCCTGTCGGTATGGGCTGTGCCGGGGGCGCTCCGCCTTCTAGCCCGGAAGCGGGTCAGCGTCCAGTGGCGGGGACGCCGAGGTGCCTTGTGCGGAAGCTGTGGTTCAGCGTGCGACGCTGCTGCGCGACGCGGGGGCGCTGTAGGTGGAGCCGTTACCGCTCTGCGCTTCGTTTCGGTCTTCGATCTTCTGGGTCGCCGCCCCGGCTCCCGCGCCGGCCGCGGCGCCGACGACCGCACCCACCGGCCCGCCGACCACCGCCCCCGCGGCAGCGCCGCCAAGCCCGCCGCTGGCGGATTTCTCTTCCATGTTGGCGCCGCAGGCGGCGGTCGCCAGGGCCAGGCCGAACACGGCCAAGTGGGAGAGACGCATCGCATTTCCTCCTGCTTCGTGATCCGGCGGCGTCCGTCTGATGGCCGC
The DNA here is from genome assembly GCF_003233655.1 of Azospirillum ramasamyi. Classification (NCBI taxonomy): domain Bacteria; kingdom Pseudomonadati; phylum Pseudomonadota; class Alphaproteobacteria; order Rhodospirillales; family Azospirillaceae; genus Azospirillum; species Azospirillum ramasamyi. The sequence continues at coordinate 1,634,927 of NZ_CP029829.1, read as the reverse complement.
CTTCCGAATACGGGGAGGAACGCTTGAGCGTGGCCGCTGGTTCCGGCCACGTCCCTGCTTCGTATCAGACTGGTATCAGAGCTTCGGCGGCTGGGCCGGCGCCTGGGAGGACTGGCCGTCGGACGACTCGCCCGGCTTGCTCATGCTCTGCAGCGAGAAGATGACCTGACCCAGCAACTGCTCCAGGCCCGGCGTGCTCTGGGTGAATTCGATCTTGCCGTTCGGCTTGATCATGTCGGGATCGCCGCCCGGCTCCAGCGACAGGAACTTGCCGCCCAGCAGGCTTTCAGACGCGATGACCGCCGCGGTGTCCTTCGGCAGCTTGACCGAATTGTCGACCGACAGGTGAACCACCGCCTGGTAGCTGACGGGGTCGAGAGACAGCCCGGTGACCGTGCCGACCTTCACGCCGCTGATGCGGACGTCGGCGCCGCTCTGCAGGCCGGTGATGCTGGTGAAATTGGCGGTGATGTCATAGCCCTGCACCTTGCCCAGATCGGCGCTTTTGTAGGCGAAGGCAAGGAAGACGGCGGCCACGGCGAGCACGACGCCGCCCAGCACGGTTTCGATCACATTCCGGCGCATAGAACTATCCTGCTGCGAGTTCCAGAAACGAAACCCGGCCCGAAAGGGGCCGGGCTTTCCGCTCTGACGTGAGGGTCAGTCCTTGGCAGGGATCAGCTCGGAGTCCAGGGCTCGTAGTCGCCGGTGGCCGGCACCCGCTTCCCGCCGGCCAGCGCATGGCCGGGCGGACGATAGGCCTGGACCGAGCCCGACATGTTGGGCAGATGTTCCTTCTGCCACGGCTTGTGGAAGGCGCTCGACCCCTCGGGCAGCGGCTCCTTGGTGGTGTGGTGCAGCCACCCATGCCATTCCGGCGGAATCTTGGAGGCGTCGGGCTCACCGGCATACAGGACCCAGCGGCGCTCGCGCGTGCCGGCCTTGGTGTCCTTGCTGCGGTAATAGACGTTGCCGAAGCGGTCGCTGCCGACCTTGGCGCCCCGACGCCACGTGACGTAACGGATGTGAATGTTCGCCAGTTTGGTGAACAGGGAGATCGGCTCGCTCATCGTCGCTCACGAATTCCGGAGTCTGGCCCCGCGGACACGGGGCTGGTCGAATGCGGGCCGCACTATGACACCGCAAGGGACCCGCGTCCACCGTTGGTGAGGCCCAAGCTGTCCACAGGGTGGAAAGAGGCGCCTACTGCAGGCGGGTCGCGGCGATCTTGGCGGTGTCGACCGGGGTGGCGGTGCAGCCGCCCAGCGTCGGCCCGACCGGAAGCTCGCCGAAGGCCGCAATGGCTCCCTCCGCCTTCAGCCGGCCGACGAATCCGGGCTCCGTCCCGCGGGCGACCCAGGCGAATCCGAGCCAAGTGGAGCGCACCGGCTCGCCTCCCGCCCGCACCATCGCCGCCATGGCCTCGGCATCGCTGGTGCCGGGGGAGAAGACCGCCAGCATCATTCCGTCGGTCGCATCCGGCAGGGCGGCGCGTTGCAGCGACAGCCCCATCAACCCCGCCCACACCGCCAGAACGCCGCCGAACAGCGCCGCGGCAAGGCCGTGGCCGATGGGGAGCCCGGGTGAGGAAGGGGCGGGGCGGTCGCTCATGTCTGCCACCTTACGCCTTCGCCTCGGCCGCCGCCAGCGACGGGGCGGGCTTCTCGGCGATCGGCCAATGGATGATGGTCGCGAACATGGCCAGCGCCACGCCCAGCCACCAGACCACGTCGTAGGATCCCGTGCGCTCGTAAAGGACGCCGCCCAGCCAGACGCCCAGGAAGCCGCCGACCTGATGGCTGAAGAAGGCGAAGCCGTACAGCGTGCCCATGTAGCGGGTGCCGAACATCAGCGCGACGAGGCCGGAGGTCGGCGGCACGGTGGACAGCCACAGCAGGCCCATCACCGCGGCGTAGACGATCACCGTCACCGGCGAGATCGGCACCAGGATGAAGATGGCGGTCGCTATGCCGCGCGAGAAGTAGTTGGCGCACAGCAGGTAGCGCTTGCTGACCTTGCCCGACAGCACGCCGGACGCATAGGAGCCGATGACGTTGAACAGGCCGATCAGTGCCAGCGCCCAGGCGGCCAGCGTCGGGCTGATGCCGGCGGCGGTCAGGTAGGGCGGCAGGTGGGTGGTGATGAAGGCCAGCTGGAAGCCGCAGACGAAGAAGCCGGCGACCAGCAGCACATAGCTGCGGTGCTGGAAGGCCTGGCGCACCGCGGCGATGAAGCCGATGTTGGCCCCGGTCACCGCCGGGGCGTTTGCCGAGGCCATGCCCTTCGGGCCGGGGAAGACGCCGGCCAGCAGCGGCACCGCGATCATCGACGCCGCCAGCAGCAGCAGTGCGGTCTGCCAGCCGAATCCGGCGATGAAGGCCTGACCCATCGGCGCGAACAGGAACTGGCCCATCGAGCCGGCGGCGGTGGCGATGCCGACCGACCAGCTGCGCTGTTCAGGCGGCAGCAGCCGGGTGAAGCCGGCGATGATGATGCCGAAGGACGCGCCCGACAGCCCCAGCCCGATCAGCACGCCGGCCGTCAGGTACAGCTCGACGCTGGTCGTCGCATAAGGCATCAGCGCCAGCCCGGCGGCATAGAGCAACCCGCCGCCGGCCAGCACGGGAGCCGGGCCGTAGCGGTCGGTCAGCGCCCCGGCGAAGGGACCGCCGGCCCCCCACAGGATGTTCTGGATCGCCATCGCCAGCGCGAAGACGTCGCGGCCCCAGCCGCGGGTTTCCGAAAGCGGTTCGATGAACAGGCCCATGCTCGACCGCGGTCCGAAGGCCAGCATCGAGATCAGGCAACCGCAGACGACGACGAGTGCAGGCGTCCTCCAGGAGGGCGCCGGTGCGGGGGTGGCGGTGGTCAAGGCGTCCTCCCGGAAGGGGCCGGCGTCGCGCGCCGGTGTTGCGGAACCGCGTGCCGCGGGATTGCGCATCGTGGTGTCGAGTTGTCACCGACGATAGGTGGGCATCAACAGTTCGGCAAATTCATAATCGGCAACCGGGTCATTCCGCCGCGGAATGCAGAATCGCGAATTGTTCCGCTGCCGGACTCACCGTCCGGCCGGCGGCCAACTCGCGCCGCAACGCTTCCTCCAGCCGGTCGAACACCGGGGCGATGCGCCCGGTCGTGCGCGATTGGATCAGCCAGATCGTCACCGACATCCGGAAATCGGGCAGGTCGACCGGCCGCAACAGGGCGGCGCCGGGGATCGGCGCGATAAGGCCCATGGGGGCCAGCCCGAACCCGACGCCGCGCGCCACCAGCGACACCAGCAGGCTCTGGTCGTAGGCCTCAACAGTCACGTTCGGCTGCAGTCCGAGCGGCGCCAGCGCCTGCTGAAGCGCCTCGCGGTAGCGGCAGCCGTTGGGCTGCAGCACCCAGCCGCGCTCGTTCATCGATGCCAGATCGGCGCCGTCCGAGTGGTCGGGGGAGGCGACGATGCTGACGGCCTGGGCTGCGATCCGGCGGGCCGGCAGGTCGTCGGGCGGCGTCTGCTCCTCGCACATCAGGATCAGCCCGCCGTCGAGCATGCCGGCGCGGACCTGTTCGATCAGCGGGTTGCTCCAGTCGGAATGCAGGCGCAGCGCCAGGCCCGGAAAGCCGGCGCGCAGGTCGTCCAGCGGCCGCCCGGCGGCCAGTGCGGTCAGCACATGCGCGACGCCGAGCCGCAGCAGCCCGCGCGGTTCCACCGATCCGGCGAAGGCATCGGCGAAGTCGCAGGTCGCCGCCAGGATGCGTCGCGCATGGGCAAGCGCCAGTTCCCCGTCACGGGTCAGCGCCAGCGGCTTGGTCTGCCGGTCGAACAGCACCACGCCCAGTTCCGCCTCCAGCCGCTGGATCAGCCGCGACACCGCCGATTGCGTCAGCCCCAGGCGGTTGCCGGCCTCCTGCACCGACTGCGCATCGGCCACGGCGATGAAGGTGCGGATTTCGTTGAGCTTCATGGGGCGGCCATGGGGCAGTGGGGTGAGCCGGCAGAAGGCGGCGATGCGTCTTCGCGTCTGGTGTACCAGTGTCGAATCGCGTTAACGTCGGGTCAAGCCATCGATAGGGAGCCACGCATGTCCGCCACCCCGCCCGACCGTTCCAGCCGCGAGTATCCCGACCGTCCCTGGGTGGGGGTGGGGGTCGTCGTCTGGCGTGGGGACAGGGTTCTGCTGATCCGGCGGGGCAAGGCGCCGCGGCTGGGACAATGGAGCCTGCCCGGCGGGGCGCAGTCCGTGGGCGAGACCGTTTTCGAGACGGCGATCCGCGAGGTCCGGGAGGAAACCGGACTGGAGGTGGTGCCGACCGGCATCGTCACCGTGGTGGACGCCATCACCCCCGACGCCGAGGGCCGGGTCCATTACCACTACACGCTGGTGGAGGTGGCGGCGGACAGTGCGGAGGGCGATCCGATCTGCGCCGACGATGCGCTGGAGGCCTGCTGGGCCACCGCCGACGAGGCCGGCGAGCTGACGGAGTGGGACGAGACCCGGCGGGTCATCCTGATGTCGGCGGAACAACGGAAGGCCCGCCCGGCTTCCGGCCGATGACGACCCTGCGTTCGGCCAGGAACTCCGCCACGCCGTCCGCGCTCAGCGGGCGGGACAGCCAATAGCCCTGCAGCGTGTCGCAGCGGTAGGCCTGGAGGTACAGGCGCTGTTCGGCCGTCTCCACCCCCTCCGCCACCACGGTGAGGTCGAGGGCGTGAGCCAGCGCGATCACGGCCTGGACGATGGCGGCGGCGTCGCGGTCCTCCACCATCGCCTGGACGAACTGCTTGTCGATCTTCAGGGCTTCCACCGGCACACGGCGGAGGGTGGCAAGCGACGACCAGCCGGTGCCGAAATCGTCGAGCACCATCCGGATCCCGGCGCCGCGCAACTGCATCAGGGCTTCCCGCGCGTCGGCGCCCTGGCTGAACATCGCGGTTTCGGTCAGCTCCAGCTTCAGGTTGGCGGCGGGCAGGCCGGTTTCCGCCAGGACCCCCAGCACCTTCAGCACCAGCCCCGGATCGTCGAGCTGACGGGCCGACAGGTTCACCGAGACCGGAACGTCGAGGATGCCGGCGCGCAGCCAGCCGGCCGCCGCCGTGCAGGCGGCGCGCAGCGTCCATTCGCCCAGCAGGTGGATCGCATCCCCCTGCTCGGCCATCGGCACGAAGACGTCGGGGGGCAGCATGGTGCCGTCGGACAGGCGCCAGCGCGACAGCGCCTCGAACCCGGTCAGGCGGTTGGTGAAGACGTCGGCCTGCGGCTGGTAGACCATCGACAGCTCCTGCCGGTCGATGGCGTCGCGGATCCGCTCGACGAATCCGGCGTCGGATGTCCCCGGCTTGCCGGGTCCGTTCGACATCGCGTGCGTGTTCGCCACCATCCGCTCCATTCCGCAACCATGGCCGGCCATTACCCGGCGCTCCCTGGCATAACAACCACAGCTGTGGTTTGTTAACCATGTCGCGAAAGAGCTTGACGAATTTTATATGGTTACGAAAGGATTAACGTCACTGGGGTGGTGACAAGAAAGAGGCGAAGCGGAGTCGCCATCGCACCCCATCCTTGGGCCGGGAAGTCACCCTTGGGCTGCCACATGTTTGAGGCGGCTTGGCAGCAGCTCACCCGATTGATCGAGCACCGGGTAGGCGGCGGCGACCAGATGGGCGTTGATGCGGCGCAGATCGCGCAGGATGTCCAGATGCAGGGCGCTGGTTTCGACGCTTTCGGTCCGGCCGGCGCGCAGGCGGGCGAAATGCGCCTCCGTGGCGCTGGTCTCCAGATCTCGGATCACCTCCTTCTCGTGCATCAGCGCGCGGGCGGAGCGGATGTCGCCGGACACGAAGACGGCGGCGGCGAGTCGCTGGGTCTCGCTCAGGCGCTCCAGCATGACGGCGATCTCGGCCGCGCCCTCGGTGGAGAAGCGCAGCTTGCGCCGGATCTTTTTCGAGGCCGCCTCCATCAGGTTGCGGTCGACGATGTCGCCGACATGTTCGAGGTTGATGGTGAAGGTCAGCACGTCCGACACCCGGCGGGCGTCGCGTTCGTCCAGATCCTCGACGTTGATCTGGGTGAGATAGCGCTTGATCGCGTCATGCAGCCGGTCCAGCACATCGTCCATCCGGCGGATCTCCTGAACCCGCTTGCGGTCGTCGGTCTGGATCACGTCCAGTGCGCCGCGCAGCATGCCGTCCACCGTGTCGGCCATCCGCAACGCCTCGCGCGCCGCGTTGGCGATGGCGAGATGGGGAACGCGGAGCGCGCTGCGGTCGAGATAGAGCGGCATCGCCGGGTCGGCGACCGCCACACGTTCCGGGAACAGCCGGGTCAGCACCCGCGCGAACCACGGCAGCGGGCCGATGAACAGAGCGGCCATCGCCAGGTTGAAGGCGAGATGGAAGTTGGCGGCCAGCCGCGTGGCGTCCGGCGAGATTGCCTGCAGGCCGGCGGTGATCGGCTCCAGCAGCGGCACGACGATCAGGCATCCGACGACGCGGTTGACCAGATTGCCCACCGGCAGCCGCCGGGCGGCCGGGTTGTGGCCGTCGCCGCCCGGCCCCTCGATGATCGGATTGACGGCGCTGCCCAGGTTGGCGCCGGCGACCATGGCGACGGCGGCCTCCGGCCCGATCACCCCGCCGCCGGCCAGCGAGGCGATCAGCAGGATCGCGGCGACGCTGGAATGGGCGGTCCAGGACAGGATGGCGGCCAGCAGCACCGCCACCACCGGATCGGCGGTGAGCATGCCCAGCATCCGCTGCAGCATCGGCGCGTTCTCCGCCGGGGCGATGGTCGCCAGCAGCAGGTGCAGCGACAGCAGCATCAATCCCAGCCCGATGGCGACCCGGCCGAGGTCGCGGCTGCGCGTCCGGCTGCCGCGGCGGAAGGCGAGGAAACCGCCCAGCAGCAGCACCGGCGCCACATGGGCGACGTCGAAGGCGAGAACCTGGACGATCAGGGTGGAGCCGACATTGGCCCCCAGCATCACCGCCAGCGCCGGCATCAGCGACACCAGCCCGTTGGCGGTGAAGCCGGTGGCCATCAGGCCGGTGGCGGTGCTGCTCTGCAGCAGCATGGTGATGCCCATGCCGGACAGGAAGGCGGTCCAGCGGTTGCGCAGCCCGGCCCCCAGGATGCGGCGCAGGTCGCCGCCCAACGCGCGGGTCAGCCCGCTCTGCACCATGTGCAGCCCCCACAGGAGCAGCACGACGTTCCCGGCCAGTTCCAGCAGCACCCGCGTCGCCTGCATCGCACCCCCTCTGTCGGATCGGAGGCGATCAGGCCGCACCCCAAACTGAAGGGTGGGGAGTCCTGATTGTTACGGCAATATGACAGTTGGGTGGCAGCGGAGGTGGAATGGGGAGCGGGCGCCGCAAATCCGGAATTTCCGACCGGCCTGCGGCCACCCCCTCATCCCAACCCGCGGGTCGGCAAAACGCCGTTGGCGTTTGGCCGGTCCCGCCCCGCGATGGGGAAAAGGGTTTGCAAGGTCAGACGTTGAAGCGGAAGTGGAAGATGTCGCCGTCCTGGACGACGTATTCCTTGCCTTCCTGGCGCATCTTGCCGGCGTCCTTCGCCCCCTGCTCGCCGCCCAGGGTGACGTAGCTGTTGAAGTCGATGGTTTCGGCGCGGATGAAGCCGCGTTCGAAGTCGGTGTGGATGACGCCGGCGGCCTCCGGGGCCTTGGCGTTGCGGCGCACGGTCCAGGCGCGCGCCTCCTTCGGGCCGACGGTGAAGAAGGTGATCAGGTCCAAGAGCTTGAATCCGGCGCGGATCAGCTTGTTCAGGCCGGTCTCCTCCAGCCCCATCGACTCCAGGAACTCCGCCTTTTCGGCGGGGTCGGAGAGCTGGGCGACCTCGGATTCGATGGCGGCGGAGATGACGACGACCTCGGCGTTCTCGGCCTTGGCCTTCTCCGCGACCTTGGCCGAGAAGCTGTTGCCGGTGGCGGCCGACGCCTCTTCGACGTTGCAGACGTAGAGGACGGGCTTGGCGGTCAGCAGCATGAACTGCTTGAACACCGGCCACTCCTCGTCCGACACCTCGACCACGCGGGCCGGCTTGCCGTCCTGGAGCACCTTGAGGGAGCGCTCCATCAGGTCGGCCTTGATCTTGCTGTCCTTGTCGCCGCCCTTGGCCTTCTTCTGCAGGCTGGTCAGCTGGCGTTCCAGGCTTTCCATGTCGGCGAGCATCAGCTCGGTCTCGACCACCTCGGCGTCGCGCAACGGATCGACGTTGCCCTCGACATGGGTGATGTCGTCGTCCTCGAAGCAGCGCAGCACATGGACGATGGCGTCCACCTCGCGGATGTTGGCGAGGAACTGGTTGCCCAGCCCTTCACCCTTCGACGCGCCGCGGATCAGGCCGGCGATGTCCACGAACTCCAGCTGGGTCGGGATGATCTTCTGCGACTTGGCGATCTCCGCCAGCTTCTCCAGCCGCGGATCGGGCACGCCGACGCGGCCGACGTTCGGCTCCTTGGTGCAGAAGGGGAAATTCGCCGCCTCGGCCGCCTGGGTGGCGGTCAGCGCGTTGAACAGGGTCGACTTGCCGACGTTCGGCAGGCCGACGATGCCGCAATTGAAGCCCATGGGTGGGTGCTCGCCGTCGGAAATGCTGGAATTGACGCGCTTTATCCTACGATGGGGACCAAAGCGCAAACGCGAAGTGGGGGAGGGGAGGGGCAGGCCGCGGCTTATCGCGCCTGCGTCGCCACCGTCACCTTGTTCATGAACAGCTCGGGCTGGCCTTCCACCATCAGGGGGAGGTTGTCGGAGACGGCGTCGAGCAGCGGGGCGATCCAGGTCTGGTCGGCCTTGGCGAAGTCGTGCAGCACATAGCCGCTGACCAGATCCTTGTTGCCGGGATGGCCGATGCCCAGCCGGATGCGCCAGTATTCCTTGCCGATATGCGCGTCGATGGAGCGCAGGCCGTTGTGGCCGCCATGGCCGCCGCCCTTCTTCACCCGGATCCTGCCGGGGGGCAGGTCCAGCTCGTCATGGATGACGACGACGTTCTCGGGCTTCAGCTTGTAGAACTGAAGGGCCGCCACCACCGACTGGCCGGACAGGTTCATGAAGGTCGCGGGCTCCAGCGCCAGGATCTTGTCGCCGGCGACGGTGCCCTCGGCGGTCTGGCCCTGGAAGCGCTTCTTCCACGGGGTGAAGCGGTGTCGCTGGGCGATGGTCTCCACCGCCATGAAACCGATGTTGTGGCGGTTGCGGGCATACTCGTTGCCGGGGTTGCCCAGTCCGACCAGAAGCAGCATGTCCGTCACCCTTTGATAAGGCTTCTCCACAAACGGCATGGGGGGCCGAAGCCCCCCATGAGAACCATCCCTGGCGGATGAGCGCGTCCGATTAGGAAGCGGCTTCCTCCGACTTCAGGCCCGACGGAGCAACGATGGTCGCGATGGTGAAATCGCGGTCGGTGATCGTCGAGGTCACCCCCTCCGGCAGCTTGACCGCGGAGATGTGGATCGAGTCGCCGACGTCGAAGCCCTCGCACGAGATCGTGATGCTCTCGGGGATGCTGTCGGCCGGGCAGCTCAGCTCCAGCTCGTGACGGACGATGTTCAGCACGCCGCCGCGCTTCAGGCCGACCGACTTGTCCTGGTCGACGAACTCGACCGGAACCTGCACGTTGGTGCGGGTGTCGGCCGAAACGCGCAGGAAGTCGACATGCAGCGGGACATCGGTCACCGGGTGGAACTGCACGTCGCGCGGCAGGACGCGATGGGCGGTGCCGTCGACGGTGACGTCGAACAGGTGCGTGAAGAAGCCCGGCTGATGCAGGACGCGGTTGAACTCGAACTTCTCGAGCGAAATGGTCAGGGGAGCCTGCTTGCCACCGTAGATGACGGCCGGAATGCGGCCGTCACGGCGGGTCTGGCGGGCGGTCCCCTTGCCGGCCCGTTCGCGCGTCTCAGCGCCGAGCGGAATGATCTTGGTCATGACGATGCTCCAAAACGAAAAGGGCGCCGGCCTCCAGGGGTGCCGACGCGTGCGCGGCGTGCTTACGGCAATCGGGCCGGCGCGTCAAGGGGCGTGGCGGGATTCCGCGGGAAATCGAAGATCACACCCTCTCCCGCCTCGGGAGAGGGCAATCGGCGCCAAATGCCATGTGAAATCATCGAGCGTAAAGTCTGACACATCAGACTTTACGCTCACCCTCAAACGGCGGGCGCGGCCGTCCGGCCGCTTGCCTTCGCAGGCATGGGCCTGCGGGGCCGCAGTCGCGGCCCTTACCGCCGAACATAAGTCAGAACTTACGCTCGGCGGTATGAAATCTGTATGCACCGGCGACGGATGGAACGTTTGGAACGGTATGAAACAGGTTCCGCGCCCCTGTTCAGCGTTCACCTTGGGCGTTCACTTTCAGCGTTCACGCCGCCGCCCCCTCCGTATCGCCGTGACGGCTCCGCCCTTGGCCGGTCCATTCTGCCACGGACGGCGGGGCGGCATAAGCATCCGATGGAAAAGCGGCGTTCAGTGCCGCCGCAGGCTGCGGTAGGCGGCGAAGGCGGCCACCGCGGCGCCTGCCATCAGCACGGGAGAGACCCAGGCGGGCGGCGGGGTGTAGAAGCCGCCGGTGACGTCGCGGCCCCTTGCCACCGGCTGGAACAGGTTGCCGTCGCTGTGGGGCGCCTGGGGCTGGCGGTCGAAATGGCGGTGGGCGCCATAGCCCGCCACCGCCTCCACCAGCCGCGGCGCGACGGCGTGGCCGAGCCGGGCCAGCGGCGTCAGCGCCCCGACCATCGCCTTGGCGCGCGGCCGGCGGGCGACCGCCACCATCGTCGCCGCCACGTCCTCGGGATCGTCGTAGATCGGCCCCTCCGGCGACAGTTCGTGCCCGGTGTAGTTGGCGCCGTGCATCATGCCGGGCGTGTCGGTGAAGGCGGGATAGACGCCGCAGACATGCAGGTCCGGGCTGTCGACCAGTTCCGCCCGCAGGCTCTCCAGCATGCCGTCCAGGCCGTATTTGCTGGCGGCATAGGCGGCGGCATAAGGCGCCGGCGCGAAGGCCCCGACCGAAACGGTGGCGATGAAGGTGCCGTGGCCCTGGCGGCGGAAGATGGGAAGCACCGCATGGGCGCCGTGCAGCGGTCCCAGCAGATTGGTCTCGATCACCCGGCGGTGCGCCTCGACCGGGGTGTCCTCGAAGCGGCCGACCGCGCCGACGCCGGCATTGGCGATCCAGACGTCGATGGAGCCGAATTCCTCCACCGTCCGCTCGGCTAGTCGCTTCACCGCATCGGCATCGGTGACGTCGGTGGGAATGACGACGGCGCCGGCGCCCAGGCCGCGGCACTCCTCCGCCACCTCCTCCAGCAGATCCTCCCGGCGGGCGGCCAGCGCCAGCCGGGCGCCCTCGCGGGCGAAGGCCAGCGCGGTGGCCCGCCCGATCCCGCTCGATGCCCCGGCCACCACGACGACGGCGCCTTGCAAATCCTGCATTCCTCTCCCCTCCGGCTTGCGCTGTATCGACAGCCTCAACAGGAGGGGAGGGCGGTTGTCGCGGTCCCTACAGGCCGGCCGGCGCCGGGCGGGTGTCGGCGGTGTGGGTGGTGTTCCGGTCGATCAGGGGCTGCAGCGCGGGGGCGAGGCTTTTCAGCAGCTGGGCGGGCAGGGCGCTGGTGAAGCGGTAGTCGTCGGCCTCCGGCCCCTGGACGAAGGCGGTCATGGTGCCGAAGAAGCGGTCGCCGATGTAGAAGACGAAGGTTGCGGTGCGGGCCACCGCCTTCGATTCCAGCAGCACGCCGCCCGGACCCCGGCGCTCCAGCCGGTGGTCGCCGGTGCCGGTCTTGCCGCCCATCGGGATCGCCATGCCGGACTCGTCCTGGAAGGAGCCCCAGACCCGCTTGGCGGTGCCGTTCTGCGCCACGTCCATCAGGGCGCGGCGCAGGGTGGCGCAGACCTCCGGGTGCAGCACGCGCTCGCCCTTCAGCGGACCCAGGCCGAGCTTCGTCTCGTAGGGCGTGCCGGCGGCGAAATGCAGCGAGCGGAGCCGCACGCTGGGCTGGCGCACCCCGTCGTTCAGGATCAGCCCCATCAGCTCGGCCAGCGCCGCCGGGCGGTCGGCCGAGCTGCCGATGGAGGTCGCCAGCGACGGCACCAGCGTTTCGAAGGGATAGCCGACGCTGCGCCACTGGGCGGTGATGCGCTTGAACGCCTCCTCCTCCAGCCCGATGCGGATGCGGGTGTTCTGGGCGGCCATGCCCTTCTTGAACAGCCAGCGGTAGCTTTCCTGGCGCTGGTCGGCGCTGGCGGCCAGGATTTCGGCCCGCGTCGCGTTCGGATTGTTCTGGAGATGGGCGACCAGCCACAGCTCCAGCGGATGGACGCGGGCGAGATAGCCGAGGTCGTTCAGCGGGAAGCGGTCCGGCCCGTATTTGGCGTAGAGCGCCGACAGCTCGCCGTCGGACAGCGCCTTGTCCGGCAGCCGGGCGCGCAGGAAGGCGGAAAACTCGGCGAGCCCGGCCTTGGGCCGCACGGTGCGGAAGACCACCGCCAGCCGGTGGGGCACCGGGCGGGACCGCGTCGCCAGCCGGGCCAGCGCCTCGTCCGGCGTGCGCCTGCGGTAGTCGTTGTAGAAGCGATTGAGGAAGTCCGAGCCCTCGCGGTCGGCGAAGCGGGCCAGATAGGCCTGGCGGGCGGGATGGTCGGGCGTGCGCAGGATCTCGGCGCCGTCGTCGGCGCCCTCGTCCATGTAGAACTGGACGATGTCGCGCATCAGCCGGATGAAGGGCAGGTTGACGCTGCTGCGCAGCGCTTCCTGCACGGTCAGGATGCGGCCGTTGTCGTCCTTGTTGAAGTTGACGAAGCTGTGCTGGCCGCCGCCGGTGAAGAACACCTCGCCCGGGCTGGCGGAATAGCGCCGCTCCATCGCCGCGTCCAGCATGGCCGGCAGGCGCCGGTCGGGCGCGGCCGTCAGCCAGGAGGCAGCCCAGCGCGTCAGGTTGTCCGACGCCTCGTCCTGGACTTCGGCCAGGAATTCCTTCGGCAGATGGGCGTAGCGGCTGTGCAGTTCCGCCACGATATGCAGGTAGGTGACCAGCGTTCGCAGCTTGGCGGTGGAGCCGAGATCCAGCTTCGCGCCTTCGTTGATGTCCAGCGGCTGGTCGAGGTTGTCTGCCTGGACGCGCAGGTAATTGGCCTCGGGCCCCCGCTCGTACAGCGTGATCGAATAGACCAGCTTGGACAGGTCGTTGCTGCGGGCGTCGAGCAGCCGCTCGCCGGTCAGCCCGAGAGAGCGGGCGTAGCCGGGGTCGTTCAGCTTGCCCAGCACCTCGACCACGCGGGCCTGGGTTTCCGCATCCAGGGTCGATTGCGCCGTCAGGTCGAGCCGGTCGAGCTGGTAGAGGCTGGGCACCCCCAGCATGCCGAGCAGCCGGGCGCGGAGGGCGTTGGCCGCCTTCTGCTCGATGAAGGAGGTGGCCGGCGGCGACGGCGCCTCCTCGCGGAAGGCCAGCGGGATGGCGAGCGCGGCGTCGCGCAGCGCCGGGTCGATGATGCCGGCCTGGGCCATCGCCCGCAGATGGGCGTCGGCCAGCCGGTCGAGCGCCACGCGGTCCTGGATCAGGTAGTAGGACGGCCGCCGCTGGGCCAGCAGCAGCGCCAGCACCTGCTTGTAGGCCAGCGCCTTCAGCTGCATGGCGCGCGGCTCGGCCGCCGGCTCGGACAGCACGCGCTTGGCGATCGACAGGTCGGTGCCGAACCAGGCCCACAGCCCGTCGCCCAGCCCGTTCACCTCGCCGAAGCCGGCCCTGGCGGTCAGCGGGGTGGAGTTGAGGTAATCGACCAGGATGCGCCGGCGGGCCTCGGTGGTGTCCTCGCCGTCGCGATAGGCGCGGACGCTGGCCGACGCCATCTGGCGCAGCTTCTCCACGCCGTCGGCGGTCTGGCCGTCCGGCGAATGGCGGTACTTCTCGATCTGGGTGGCGAGCGTCGAGCCGCCGGGGGAGCGCTGGCCCGGCCGCACCACCTGCAGGGGCAGCATCGCCACAGCCGCGCCGAAGCGGTCCCATTCCACCGCCGGATTGCGGCGCGGCTCGTCCTCGTTCAGAAGCTCGCGGTTCTCGATGAACAGCAGGGTGTCGGCGACCAGCTTCGGCACGTCGTCGAAGCCATCGAAGACCCGCTCGGGGAATCGCGCGGCGTAGATCGGCACGCCGTTGCGGTCGAGCAGGGTCAGGCCGGCCTGGGTCTTTTCCCGGTAGATCGGAAAGCCGCCGCCGGCCATGAAGCGGTCGAGCGCGGGGGACAGCACCGCCTGCCGCTCCACCGCATAGAGGTCGCGGGTCAGCGTGTCGAGATAGCCGGGCAGGGCGGTGTAGCCGAGGCGCTCGTTATAGGGGCCGTGGGTGGGGAAGCGCGCTTCCGGGTTGGGGCCTTCGCGCAGGGACACGGTCATCGACCGGGCCACGCCGGACAGCAGCCGCGCCTGGAGCCGCGACGTTTCCATTTCGCGCCAGCCGGCATAGCCGGCGGCGGCCACGGTGGTCGTCAACGCGACCCCGATCACCGCCCGCCGCGCCCAGCGCCCCGCCTGCACCCACCCCTTTGCCATACCGGATGCGTGTCCCCTGCCGTCCGACCCACATGATCGGTGTAGGCCGGAACGGTAGGGGAGTCATGGTTAACGGGGGTTTAAGGGCGGGACGCCCTCACCCCTCCAGCAGCGCTTTCGCGCGGGCCGCCAGTTCGGCCAGCGGAACCTCGACCTGTTCGCCCTTGACCAGATGCTTCAGGGTCGCGGTGCCGCGGGCCTTCTCGTCGGAGCCCATCAGCAGGACGACGGGGATGCCGGCGCGGTCGGCGTATTTCATCTGCTTGGCGATCTTGCCGCCGTCCAGCTGGATTTCCGTGTTGATGCCGGCGGCGCGCAGCTCGCTGGCCATGCGGAAATAATCGGCGGACAGGGCGGGATCCATCTGCGTCACCAGCACCTGGGCGGTGGGGGCGGCGTCCTTGATCAGGCCGGCTTCCATCAGCTGGTAGAACAGGCGGGTGGCGCCGATGGAGATGCCGACGCCCGGCAGCTTCGACTTGGTGTAGTGGCTGGCGAGATTCTCGTAGCGGCCGCCCGAGCAGACCGAGCCGATGCCGGGGTGGTCGTTCAGGAAGGTCTCGTAGACGGTGCCGGTGTAGTAGTCGAGGCCCCGCGCGATGGCGAGGTTGATGCGCACCGTGCCCTCCGGCACCTGGAAGGCGTTCAGCCCCTCGATGACGGTGGTCAGCTCGCCCACGCCCTCGCGGAAGACGGCGTTGTCGATGCCGAGCGCGCCGAGCGCCGCCAGCGTCTCGGCGTTGGTGCCCTTCATGCCGATCAGCGACAGGATGGTGTCGGCGGCATGCTCCGTCACGCCGAGGCCGAGCAGGCTGTCGCGCACCTTGTCGCGGCCGATCTTGTCCAGCTTGTCGATCTCGCGCAGCACCAGCACGCGGGTGTCGGCGTCGGCGACGCCCAGGCCGTCGAGCAGGCCGAGCAGGATCTTGCGGTTGTTCACGTTGATGGTGAAGCCGCCGAAATTCAGCTCGGTGAAGACATGGTGGATGACCGCGGGGATCTCGGCGTCGTAATGGGCGGACAGGCTGTCCTTGCCGATCACGTCGATGTCGCACTGGTAGAATTCGCGGAAGCGCCCGCGCTGCGCCCGCTCGCCGCGGTAGACCCGCTGGATCTGGTAGCGGCGGAAGGGGAAGGCGAGGTCGCGCTCATGCTCCGCCACATAGCGGGCGAGCGGCACCGTCAGGTCGAAGCGCAGAGCCAGCTCCGGCTTGTTGCCCTGCTGGATGGCGCCGGTGGACTGGACGAAATAGACCTGCTTCTCCGTCTCGCCGCCCGACTTGGTCAGCAGCGTGTCGACCGTCTCGAACACCGGGGTTTCGACGGGGACGAAGCCGAACCGCTCGTAGCCGCGGCGGATGGTGTCCAGCATGCGCTGGAAGGCCACCTGCTGGCGCGGCAGCAGCTCCATCGTTCCGGGCGGGGTGCGGGGGGTGATCAGGCTCATCGAAGAAGGTCCGCGCTTGGATAGGAAAAGCGTGCGTTTTCTAGCCCCTTTCGCCGGCCCCGTCACCTGCAGCGGAAAAGCGGCCCGAAATTTTTCCGTCTCCGCCGCCTTTGTTGAGATGGCGCGGCGATGGCGATAGAACGTCGTCGAAGCTCACCGCCCCATCGACACCAGCGCCGGGACCCGATCCATGCCCAACGACCGCCTTGTCATCCGCCGTCCCGACGACTGGCATGTCCATCTGCGCGACGGCGCCATGCTGAAGGCGGTGCTGCCCTTCACCGCCCGCCAGTTCGGCCGCGCCATCGTGATGCCGAACCTGAAGCCGCCGGTGACGACGGCCGCCGACGCGGTGGCGTATCGCGGGCGCATCCTGGCGGCGCTGCCCGACGGCGTCGTCTTCACCCCGCTGATGACCGCCTATCTGACCGACGGCACCGATGCCGACGATCTGGCGCAGGGCTTCAAGGACGGGGTTTTCGCCGCCGCCAAGCTCTATCCCGCCAACGCCACCACCAACAGCGCCCATGGCGTCACCGACATCGCCCGCATCGCCCCGGTGCTGGAGCGCATGGCGGAGATCGGCATGCCGCTGCTGATCCATGGCGAGGTCACCGACCAGTCGGTCGACATCTTCGACCGCGAGGCGGTGTTCATCGACACCATCCTGGCCCCGCTGGTGGAGCGTTACCCGACCCTGCGCGTCGTGCTGGAGCATGTGACGACGGCCGACGCGGTGCAGTTCGTGCGGGCCCATGCCGCTGGCGGCCGGATCGGCGCCACCATCACCGCCCACCATCTGCTGATCAACCGCAGCCACATCTTCCAGGGCGGCATCCGCCCGCATCTCTACTGCCTGCCGATCGCCAAGCGCGAGACGCACCGGGTGGCGCTGGTCGAGGCGGCGACCTCCGGGGAGGGGCCGTTCTTCCTGGGCACCGACACCGCGCCGCACACCGTCACCGCCAAGGAATCCGCCTGCGGCTGCGCCGGCTGCTTCACCGCCGCCAATGCGCTGGAGCTCTATGCCGAGGCCTTCGACGAGGCCGGGGCGCTCGACAAGCTGGAGGCCTTCGCCAGCCTGAACGGTCCGCGTTTCTACAACATGCCGGCCAGCGAGGAGCGGGTGGCGCTGGAGCGCCGTCCGTCGGTCGCCCCAGACCTGATCCTGGTCAGCGAGGGCGACGCCGTGCTGCCCTTCCGCAGCGGCGAGACGCTGCGCTGGAGCTTTGCCGGCACGGTGTGATCTCTCTGCGCGTGCCGCGCCCGTCCGAACCGGGCGCGGTAGCGATTTCACAGGAAAACCAAGAGCTTGGGGTCCGCCGGATGCCTCGGTGGGCATCCGGCGGATTCTAGAACAGGCTTCCCTGCACCGGAGCCGCCCGCGGCTTGCGGGGGGCCGGCTTCTTCTCCGGCCTGGCTTCCGCCGGCGTTTCGGGCGCGGCCTCCGCCTTGGGCGCGCCGCCGTCGATGGTTGCCGCAACTTTGGCGTCGTCGGCGAAGACGATGTTGACGGCCAGACCCGGCGTCGCCTGGTCGGCGCGGGTCACCGGACGGCCGTCGCGGTCCTCGACCAGGGCGAAGCCGCGGGCCAGCACGCCCTTGTAGCTGTAGCTTTCCAGCAATTGCCCGAGCGACGCCAGCTTCGCCGCCTTGTCGGCGACGCCCTTGGCATAGCTGCGGTCGAGGCGCGGCGTCAGGTCGGCGACGCGGCGGCTGCCCTCGTCCAGCTTGACCCGCGCCGGGGTCAGCGACAGCCGGCCGGCGATGCGGTCGAAGCGCCCGCCGGCGGTGGTCACCGAATGGCGCAGCGCCGAATCGAGCGCGCGGCTTTCCGACGCCAGCTTCTGCCCGGCCTGGGCCAGCTTCTCGCGCGGGTGGCGCAGCTTGGCCGCCAGCTCGCCGACGCGGGTGCGGCGGCGTTCCAGCAGGGCGGCGGCGGCGAGGTTCAGGCGCTCCGCCCGGTCGTCCAGCCGCTGGGCATGGCCCTCCAGCAGGGCGCGGGGATCGCCCAGGCCGCGGGCCAGCCCCTCCACCCGGTTGCGGCGGTCCTCCACCGCGCGCGACGCGCAGGCGAGCAGGCGGCGCTCGTCGTCCAGGATCTGGGCCAGCAGCTCGCCGCGCACCGGCACCGCCATTTCGGCGGCGGCGGTCGGGGTGGGGGCGCGCAGGTCGGACGCGAAGTCGATCAGGGTGGTGTCGGTCTCGTGTCCGACCGCGGAGATCAGCGGGATGGCGCTGGCGGCGGCGGCACGGACGACATTCTCCTCGTTGAAGGCCATCAGGTCCTCCAGCGAGCCGCCGCCGCGCGCGACGATGATCAGGTCGGGACGCGGAACGCGCCCCCCCGGCTGGATGCGGTTGAAGCCCTCGATGGCCGCCGTCACCTCGGCCGCCGCGCGCTCGCCCTGGACGGCGACCGGCCACAGCAGGACATGGCGGGGGAAGCGGTCGTTCAGCCGGTGCAGGATGTCGCGGATCACCGCGCCGGTGGGGGAGGTGACGACGCCGATCACGTCGGGCAGGAAGGGGATGCGCTTCTTGCGGGCGGGGTCGAACAGCCCCTCGGCCGTCAGCCGGCGCTTGCGCTCCTCCAGCATCTTCAGCAGCGCGCCCTCGCCGGCCAGCTCCATCGACTCGACGATCAGCTGGTATTGCGAGCGGCCGGGATAGGTCGTCATCCGCCCGGTGACGATGACCTCAAGCCCTTCCTCCGGCCGCACCGCCAGCTTGGCCATGGTGCCGCGCCAGCACACCGCCTCGATCACCGCGGTGTCGTCCTTCAGGCGCATGTAGCAATGGCCGGAGCTGTGCTTCTTCGGCTGGCTGATCTCGCCGCGGACGCGGACGAAGCCGAATTCCTCCTCGATGCTGCGCTTCAGCCGGCGGGCGAGATCGCCGACGGTGAATTCCGGCAGGTTGGAGCCGGGGCGCGGTTCCGGGGCGATGAGCGGGGAGGAGTCTGATTCGTAGGTCATGGCGCTCTTGAGTTGGGGCGCCGCCATGATACAAGGCGCGCAGATCGCAACAAGGCGGAAGGAGCGCCACCCCATGAAAGTCCTCGTCGTCGGATCGGGCGGTCGTGAGCACGCGCTCTGCTGGGCCATTTCGAACTCGCCGCTGTGCGACGCGCTCTACTGCGCGCCGGGCAATGCCGGCATCGCCGATGTCGCCACGCTGGTTCCCATCGGGTCGGAGGATGTCGACGCGCTGGTGCGCTTCGTCCAGGACAACGCCATCGACTTCGTCGTCGTCGGCCCGGAAGGCCCGCTGGTGCTGGGGCTGGTCGACAAGCTGACCGCGCTGGGCGTCAAGGCCTTCGGGCCGAGTGCGGCGGCGGCGGAGCTGGAGGGCTCCAAGGGTTTCATGAAGGACATCCTGGCCAAGTACGGGGTGCCCACCGCCTTCTACGAGCGCTTCAAGGATCCCGAAGCCGCCAAGGCCTATGTCCGCAAGCATGGCGCCCCCATCGTGGTGAAGGCCGACGGCCTGGCCGCCGGCAAGGGCGTGACCGTTGCCCGCACCGAGCAGGAAGCGTGTGATGCCATCGACGACGCGCTGGTCGGCGGACGCTTCGGCGCCGCCGGGGCCGAGGTGGTGGTGGAGGAGTTCCTGGACGGCGAGGAGGTCAGCTTCTTCGCGCTGTGCGACGGCGAGAACGCGCTGCCGATGGCCTCGGCCCAGGACCACAAGGCGGTCGGCGACGGCGACACCGGCCCCAACACCGGCGGCATGGGCGCTTATTCCCCGGCCCCGGTGCTGACCCCCGACCTGCAGGACCGCGTGATGCGCGAGATCATCCTGCCGACGGTCAAGGGCATGGCGGCGGAAGGCAAGCCGTTCAAGGGCGTGCTGTTCGCCGGCCTGATGATCATGCGGACGCCGGACGGCCCGGTGCCGAAGACGCTGGAGTTCAACGTCCGCTTCGGCGACCCGGAATGCCAGACGCTGATGATGCGGCTGAAGTCCGACGCGCTGGCGGCGCTGGTTGCGGCGGCGGACGGGGGGCTGGACAGCATCGACCTGCGCTGGCACGACCAGACCGCGCTGTGCGTGGTGATGGCGGCCAACGGCTATCCGGGGGACTACGCCAAGAACACCGAGATCCGCGGGCTGGACAAGGCCGGGGCCGTGGACAAGGTGACGGTCTTCCACGCCGGCACCAGGCGGTCCGAGGATGGCCGGGTGCTGTCGGTCGGCGGCCGGGTGCTGGGCGTCACCGCGCTGGCGCCCACGGTGGCGCAGGCGCAGGCGGCGGCCTACAAGGCGGTCGACGCGCTGGACTGGCCGGACGGCTTCTGCCGCCGCGATATCGGCTGGCGGGCGGTGGGGCGGTAAGCCATCATCGGTTCCGACAAAGAAAAAGGGGCGCAGCGATGCGCCCCTTTTCCGTTGCGGTGTACCCTTTTCCGTTCCGTCGTCACGCCCGCAGACGTTCCGACGTGGTGGCGATGTTCTGCGACACCACCTCGATGTCGCGGACGACGTGGGTGACGCTGTGGGCGATCTCCTTGGTCGCCGCCTCCTGCTGCGACACGGCGGCGGCGATGGTGGTGGAGATCTGCTGGACGTCGGAGACGATGGCGCCGATGCGGCGGATCGCGTCGACCGCGTGCAGCGCCTCCTGCTGGACCGAGGCGATCTGCGCCGCGATGTCGTCGGCGGCGCTGCCGCTCTGCTGGGCCAGCGACTTCACCTCGTTCGCCACGACGGCGAATCCGCGGCCCGCCTCGCCGGCGCGGGCGGCCTCGATGGTGGCGTTGAGCGCCAGCAGGTTGGTCTGCGAGGCGATGCTGTTGATCAGCTTGGTGATGGCGCCGATGCGCTCGGCCGAGGTGACGAGCGCCTCAACCGCCGCGTTGGTGCGGCTGGCCTCCTCCGATGCCTTCAGCGAGGCGCCGGACGCCTCGTTGGCGCGGGTGCTGATGTCGGAGATCGAGGCCGACAGCTCCTCCGTCGCGGCGGCGACGGTCTGGGCGTTGGCGGTGGCGCGGTCGGCGGCGGTGCCGACCTCGCGATCCAGCGATTCGGCAAGGGTGGTGACGCTGCGGCGGCGCTCGCCGTCCATCTCCGCCTGCCGCAACTCGGCCTTCTTCTGCCCGTCGATGTCGATCAGGGAGCCGCAGGCGCGCAAGGCCAGACCGTTGCCGTCGCGGGCGACGCCGCCGATGGCGCGGAACCAGCGATAGCTGCCGTCCTTCAACCTCAGGCGGTAATCGACGTCGTAGCCGGTGCGGCCGCTGCGGTCGTTCAGGCAGGCCATGAAGGCGTCGAAGGTCGGCTTGGCATCATCCGGGTGCAGCCGGTCGCCCCAGGAACCGACGCCGTCGGGGAAGCCGATGGTGTCGTCACGGTCGAAGCCGGCGAGGCGGCGGAACTCCGGCGACCAGTGCCAGTGGCTCTGCGCATGCATCGGGTCGCCGTTGTGGAAGACCGCGTCCCACAGGCCGACGCCGGCGTGGCGGTCGAGCAGCTTGGCACGCTCCAGTTCCCTGCGCTCCGCGTCGATGTCGATCAGGGAGCCGCAGGCGCGCAGTGCCAGACCGCTGCCGTCGCGGGCGACGCCGCCGATGGCGCGGAACCAGCGATAGCTGCCGTCCTTCACCTTCAGCCGGTAGTTCACGTCATAGCCGGTACGGCCGCTGCGGTCGTTCAGGCAGGCCATGAAGGCGTCGAAGGTCGGCTTGGCATCAACCGGATGCAGCCGGTCGGCCCAGGAACCGACCTTGTCGGGGAAGCCGGCCTTGTCGTCGTGGTCGAAGCCGGCGAGGCGGCGGAACTCCGGCGACCAATGCCACTGGCTTTGCGGGTGCATCGGATCGCCGTTGTGGATCACCGCGTCCCAGAGTCCGACGCCCGCATGGCGGCCCAGCAGGGCCAACTCTTCGGCCGCCTGATTGTCCTGCGGCTTGCGGAACGACAACATTCGTAACTCCTGATGGCTGGAAACGGTCAGCACATCACTGGCATATATTCATTAAGCAAACACTTAAAAGTATATACCGGTTTTACACGAATGGCAGATGGGCTTTTTTGGAGGCGTAAGATGTTCTCTCCGGATTTTCGGCTGAGAATTTGCTGCGCATACGGAATGATTTTAGAACTTATATTTCCGGAATGCGGAACAATATTGCTCCGCAAGACCGAGCGCCAGCGGGCGGGTCCCGGACTGCCGGCGCGTCACCGCCGTTTCCTGAAGAAGTCCCGCAGCAAGGCCCCCGCCCGCGTCTCGCCGATGCCGCTGTAGACCTCGGGCGCATGGTGGCAGGTCGGCTGGCCGAAGAAGCGCGGGCCATGGTCCACCGCGCCGCCCTTCGGATCATAGGCGCCGTAATAGACCCGCCGGATTCGGGCGAAGCTGATCGCGGCGGCGCACAGCGCGCAGGGTTCCAGCGTCACATACAGGTCGCAGCCGGGCAGGCGGGGCTGGCCGCGCCGGGCGCAGGCTTCGCGGATCGCCAGCAGTTCGGCATGGGCCGACGGGTCGCACAACTCCTCGGTCCGGTTGCCGGCGGTGGCGAGGACGGCGCCCGTCGCGGGATCGACGACGACGGCGCCGACCGGCACCTCGCCGCGCGCGGCGGCGGCCTCGGCGGCGGCGAAGGCGAGGTCCATATAGCGGGGAGACGGCATGGCCGGGCAGGGTGCCAACCGCGCCGCGAGCGCGTCAACCGGATTCCGGCGTCCGGGCGCGGGACTCGTGTTGCGGGCGGCGCGTCCAGGCCCTATGGTCCGGCCATGGACCGCTCCGATACTGCCAAGAAATCCGATTCCGCCAATAACGGCGGTGAACGCATCGCCAAGCGACTGGCGCGCGCCGGCCTCTGCTCGCGCCGCGACGCCGAACGCTGGATCGCCGAGGGCCGCGTCGCGGTCAACAGCCGCGTGCTCGACAGCCCCGCCTGCGTGGTGCGCCCCGGCGATGTCGTCCAGGTCGACGGCAAGGTCGTCCCGGAGCCGGAACCCGCCCGCCTGTGGCGCTACCACAAGCCGTCCGGGCTGGTCACCACCGCCCGCGACGAGAAGGGCCGCGAAACCGTCTTCGACCGGCTGCCGGCCGATCTGCCGCGCGTGGTCTCCATCGGCCGTCTCGACCTGACGACCGAAGGGCTGCTTCTGCTGACCAATGACGGCGAACTCGCCCGCTTCCTGGAACTGCCGGCCACCGGCTGGACCCGCCGCTACCGCGTGCGCGTGTTCGGCGAGGTGGACGAGAAGCATCTGGCAACGCTGGAGAAGGGCCCGACCATCGAGGGCGTGAAGTACGGCCCGATCGAGGCCGTGCTGGACCGCGTCCAGGGCCGCAACGCCTGGCTGACGGTCAGCCTGAAGGAAGGCAAGAACCGCGAGATCCGCAAGGTGATGGAGTCGCTGGGGCTTCAGGTCAACCGGCTGATCCGTGTCGCCTATGGTCCCTTCCAGCTCGGCAAGCTGGAGGAGGGCGCCGTCGAGGAGGTGCCGAAGCGCGTCGTCCGCGAACAGATCGCCCCCTTCTTCGGCACGCCCGAAGGGGCGGAGCCCGCCGAGTCCGGCACCAAGCAGCGCGCCAAGGCGAGAGCCGGCGCGGCGGTGAATGCCGCTCCGGCGAAGGCGGCTTCCGGCGGCCGGCCGGCCGGCAAGGCCGACGCGAAGTCGGATGCCAGGACGGATTCCAAGGCCGCGCCGAAGCGTGCGCCGCGATCGGCCACCAAGCGGCACGAGGCGGAAGCCGCCCGTGCGGAAGAGGCCAAGCCCGCCCGGCGCGGCACGCTGTCGCTCGGCAAGCCGGTGCCGGGTGCGGCCAAGCCCGGCCGGCCGGGTAAGCCCGAAGGCCGCGACGGCGCCAAGCCCGCCGGTCCGCGCGGGTCGAAGCCCGGCGGGTTCAAGGCCGGAGCCGCGAAGCCGGATGCTCCCCGGTCCGAGGGTGTGAGGTCGCGTGACTCCAAGCCCGCCGGGCCGAAGGGTGCCGGGCCGAAGGGCACTGGGCCAAAGAGTACCGGGCCAAAGAGTACTGGGCCGAAGAGCGCCGGGTCGGGCCCGAAGGGTGGGCCGAAGACCGGCGGTGCCGGCGGACGGACGGAGCGCCCGCGTGCGGATCGTCGGCGGTAAGCACCGCGGCCGCAGTCTGGCGGCGCCGGGCGGGCGCGACACCCGCCCGACCACCGACCGCACGAGGCAAGCCATCTTCAACATCCTGGCCCATGCCGACTGGGCGCCCGAATTCGAGGGCGCCGCGGTCGTCGACGCCTTTTGCGGCACCGGCGCGCTGGGGCTGGAAGCCCTGTCGCGCGGGGCCGCCTGGTGCGGCTTCCTCGACATGGGCCGGCCGGCGCTGGACGCCGTGCGCGCCAATGTCGAGGCGCTGGGCGAATCCGGCAACGCGCTGATCCTGCGCGCCGATGCGACCAAACCGCCGCCGGCTCCGCGCGCCTGCGGCCTCGCCTTCCTCGATCCTCCCTATGGCCAGGATCTGGCGCCGCGTGCGCTGGACGGGCTGCTGAAGGCCGGCTGGCTGGCCGACGGCGCGCTCGCCGTCGTCGAGGTCGCCGAGCGCGACCCGCTGCCTCTGCCCGACGGCTTCACCGCCGTCGATGAACGCCGCTATGGCGATACCCGCGTCGCTTTCCTGACGGTCCGCCGCCCGGCCTGAACCGGTCGAGGCGCGCGGCTTCCAGCCGTTCCGGCCGCCGGCATTGCCGGCCTCTCCCCTATACCATCAAGTGTGAAGCCCGATACCTCAGGCGCTACGTTCGCCCCGAAACGGAGGGCGCGGCGGTCCCGCCGCTTGCCTGCGCCGGCACGGGCCTTACCGCCGGGCGTCAGTCAGACCCTATGCCCGGCGGCATGAGTTTCATTTTTCGCAGCCGCGGCCGATGGCCGGGCTGGCTGCTGGCCGTGAATTCCAAGGCGTTTCCCGGCGTTTTTCCATCATACGGAAAGCCGAAATGGACTGTTGAGTTCCAAAACAATCCGAGTAAAAGATTATGTGTCGCCGATGCGGTTCCTCTAAGGAAACGGCGGCATCTATCTATCTCCTAAGACTGCACACCCTCGTCTGGGGGGGCCGTGCAGGTACCGGCACGGCTTCTTTTTACCGGATGTGCGTCGCAAAGAGTGATCGGACACAAAAAGGGGTGTGGACCGAGCAGTCTGAGCGGCGGAGAGAGTAAGTTTTACTTTGTGAGTATGTGTGCATACGGCGTCGGACCGTCCGTCCGGGTCTTTTTGTCCCCGGTTTTGGTATACCAGATTATATATCTGGCATTCCTAAATCGGGACAATCGAACTCCGAGCGATTGTCGGCATCCGCGCCGAGTTCCGGAAAGGAACCGTCAGCAAGAGCGGTCCGTCCGGGTCATTCCGCAATCGTGATTGGCGTGCCGGTCCCCGGGAGAGGGACCGCGTCGCCGGCTCAGGCAAGTTTTTTGGGAGGCACGATGGCTCATACGAATTCACAACCGGGCGCGGCTCAGGCGCCGGTTTCAGACGCGGTCCGCTGGACGCAGATCGTCGTCGGCATCGTCTGCATGGTGGCTGCGGCCAACATCCAGTACGCCTGGACACTGTTCGTCCCGGAAATCCAGGCAACCCACGGCTGGACGCGCGCTTCGATCCAGACCGCCTTCACCATCTTCGTCGTCGTGCAAACCTGGTTGACGCCGATCGAGGGTTATTTCATCGACAAGTACGGCCCCCGTGTGATCGTCGCCGCCGGCGGCTTCTTCACCGGTCTGTCCTGGATCATCGACAGCTATGCGGGCTCGCTCGGCATGCTGTATGTCGGCTCGGCCATCGGCGGTATCGGCGTCGGCTGCGTGTATGCCACCTGCGTCAACAACGCGCTGAAGTGGTTCCCCGAGAAGCGCGGTCTGGCGGTCGGCCTGACGGCGGGCGGCTACGGCGCCGGCTCTGCCCTCACCATCCTGCCGATCTCCGCGATGATCGCCAGCAGCGGCTATCAGGCGACCTTCTTCTGGTTCGGCCTGCTGCAGGGCGCCATGATCATCGCCGCCTCGCTGTTCCTGCGCATGCCGCAGAAGGAGCAGGTCAAGCACTCCACCAAGGTCGCCCAGAGCCGCCGCGACTACACGCTGGGCGAAGCCCTCCGCACCCCGGTGTTCTGGGTCATGTGGGCGATGTTCATCGGCACCGTCACCGGCGGCCTGATGGCTGTGGCCCAGCTGGGCGTCATCGCCCACGATCTGGGTGTGAAGGAGACACCGGTCAGCATCCTCGGCATCACGATGGCGGCTCTGCCCTTCGCCCTGATGCTCGACCGCGTGATGAACGGTATCTCCCGTCCGCTGTTCGGCTTCATCTCCGACCACATCGGCCGTGAAGCGACCATGTTCGTCGCCTTCACCCTGGAAGGCCTGGGCATCATCATGTTGGGCAAGTTCGGCCACGACCCGATGATGTTCCTGATCCTCAGCGGCATGGTCTTCCTGGCCTGGGGTGAAGTGTACAGCCTCTTCAGCGCCACCTCGGCCGACACCTTCGGCACCAAGCATGCCGGCAAGATCTACGGCGTCCTCTACTGCGCCAAGGGTGTCGCCGCCCTGCTGGTCCCGCTGGGCAACCTGCTGATGGAAGCCACCGGCACCTGGACCACCGTGCTGTACGTCACGGCCACCATGGACCTCACCGCCGCGGCCTGTGCGCTGCTGGTTCTCAAGCCGATGTTGGCCCGCCACCATGCCCGTAACGAAGAACTGGCACGCCGTGAGGAGCAGGATGCTGCCGCCCGTGCGGTTCCGGTCGGGGCAGCAGCGGGTACCGCCAACGGCTGATGGGCCGATGGTCGAAAGCACAAACGTAAAGGATCGGTCTGAAAGATCGGCCTAGCGGAAAAGACAGACGACGGGCCGGGGACGCGAAAGCGGTCCCGGTCCGTCCGTCATTCAAGCCAGAAGGGACGATCCTCGCCCTTTTCGGTCCCCGGCTTCTTCTGGGGCGTCTGCTGGAAGCGGTCGGAGGTGAACAGGATGGTTTCCTCCTCCGTCTCTTCCTTCTCCGGCTCGATCACGGTGAAACCGCCCCGGCCGCTGGCGGCCATGTAGACGGCGTGGCCGATCATGCCGGTCAACGCGAGGAACAGAAGGGCCTGGGTCTCGATCATGGCGGGATATCCTTATCGTGGAGGGGGCAAGGGACGGGTACCGACTAGGGACAACAGAGCATGACGCCAAAAGGCATCCGCCGCGGACGGTGCGGTCCGACAGTCAAGCCAAGGTCATGCTGTGCTGCAACATAAGCAAACTGGCATACCTTAGCAAAAAGTTTTGCATGCCAGATACCGTGTGGCAGACCTGCAACTTTGCCGCAGTGCTACTGCTCCGAATGGTCAGCCCATTCAGCAAGATTGTCCGTAACCAAAGTGGCGTTGCCGCTGTTGCCCGCCTGTCGATCCCGCATTCGGACGGCGATCGCCATCGGCACCACGCGGGATGGAACGGCCATGATCGGGGACCTCTGGTACAAGAATGCGGTGATCTACAATCTGTCGCTGGCCACCTTCATGGACGCCAACGGCGACGGCATCGGCGATTTCCAGGGGCTGCTGCGCCGGCTGGACTATCTGCACGGGCTGGGGGTGACCTGCCTGTGGCTGGGACCGTTCCAGACCTCGCCGATGAAGGACGACGGCTATGACGTCGCCGACTATTACACGGTCGATCCGCGCTACGGCACGCTGGGCGACTTCGTGGAGTTCACCCATGCCTGCGAACAGCGCGGCATCCGGGTGATCATCGATCTGGTGATCAACCACACCTCCGACCAGCATCCCTGGTTCAAGTCGGCGCGCAGCGATCCTAACAGCAAGTATCGCGACTGGTATGTCTGGTCGGACAGGAAGCCGGACAATGCCGACACCGGCATGGTCTTTCCCGGCGTGCAGAAATCCACCTGGACCTATGACCGCGAGGCGAAGGCCTGGTACTTCCACCGCTTCTACAAGTTCCAGCCCGACCTGAACACCGCCCACCCGGAGGTCCATGCCGAACTGCTGAAGATCATGGGCTTTTGGATCCAGCTGGGCGTCGCCGGGTTCCGCATGGACGCCGTTCCCTTCGTCATCGCGGAGAAGGGGGCGGAGGTGACCAAGCCGCGGGAGCAGTTCGGCATGCTGCGCAGCTTCCGCGAATACGTGCAGTGGCGCCGCGGCGACGCCGTGTTGCTGGCGGAGGCCAACATCCTGCCGGAGGACGACCTGCACTATTTCGGGTCCGACGGCGACCGCTGCCACATGATGTTCAATTTCCAGGTCAACCAGAACCTGTTCTATGCGCTGGCCACCGCCGACACCGGGCCGCTGGCGAAGGCGCTGAAGGTGACGAAGCCGCGCCCGGCCACCGCCCAATGGGGCTGTTTCCTGCGCAACCACGACGAGCTGGATCTCGGCCGCCTGAGCGAGGAGCAGCGTCAGGCCGTCTTCGCCGCCTTCGGCCCGGACAAGAACATGCAGCTCTACGAGCGAGGCATCCGGCGGCGGCTGGCGCCGATGCTGCACGACGACCGGCGGTGGATCGAGCTGGCCTACAGCCTGATGTTCACCCTGCCGGGGACGCCGGTCATCCGCTATGGCGACGAGATCGGCATGGGCGACGACCTGTCGCTGCCGGAGCGCAACTGCGCCCGCACGCCGATGCAATGGTCGGACGAACCGCATGGCGGCTTCACCAAGTCGGACAAGCCGGAAATCCCGGTGATCAGCGGCGGCGTCTTCGGATATGAGCGGGTGAATGCCGCGGTGCAGCGCCGCGACCCCGAATCGATGCTGAACTGGACCGAACGCATCATCCGCATGCGCAAGGAATGCCCCGAGATCGGATGGGGCGACTTCCGGATCCTGACGACCGGCCGGCCGGAGGTTCTGGCGCTGCGCTATGACTGGCGCAACAACGGGCTGGTCGTCCTGCACAACCTGTCGGACAAGCCCTGCGAGATCGTGCTGGACGTGGAGGGCCACGGCGAGACCTGCCGTCTGGTCAACCTGCTGTCGGACGACCACAGCGAGCCCGACGACGAGGGCCGCCACCATCTGGTGATGGAGGCCTACGGCTATCGCTGGTTCCGGGTCGGCGGGCTGGATTACCTGCTGCGCCGGACGGAGGCGGAGGAGAAGCCCAAAAAGTGACGGGAGCCGGGTGACAGGATTTCAGGCGACCGGGGTTCAGGCGACATCAAGTTGGGCCGGGGCGGCGCTCTCGTCCCGGTCAGAGGCGGAGCGACAAACCTACCGCCGCCCGAACAGCCTCTCGATATCCGCCAGCTTCAACTCCACATAGGTCGGCCGCCCGTGGTTGCATTGGCCGCTGTGCGGGGTCGCCTCCATCTGCCGCAGCAGGGCGTTCATCTCGTCGACGCTCAGCGCGCGGCCGGCGCGGACGCTGCCGTGGCAGGCCATGGTCGCACAGACCTCTTCCAGGCGCTCCTTCAGGGAGAGCGCGTCGCCCAGTTCGGACAGTTCCTCGGCAAGGTCGCGGATCAGGTTCTTCACGTCGGACTGGCCGAGCAGGGCCGGAACCTCGCGCACCATGACGCAGCCGTGGCCGAAGCCCTCGATCACCAGGCCAAGCTCGGCCAGTTCGGCGCTGCGGGCCAGCAGGCGGTTGGCGGAGGGCTCGTCCAGTTCGATCAGTTCGGGGATTAGAAGGGCCTGGCGCTTCACGCCGCCTTCCAGCAGGGCGGCCTTCATCCGTTCATAGACCAGCCGTTCATGGGCGGCGTGCTGGTCGACGATGACGATGCCCTCGCGGGTCTGGGCCACGATGTAGGTGGTGTGGACCTGCGCCCGCGCCGCGCCCAGCGGGTGGCTGTCGGGCGGCGGCTCGGGCTTCTGCGCGGACGGGTCGGGGGTGCGGTATTCCGGCGGCCGGGCCGAGGGGGCGAAACCGTTGCCGAAACCGCTGAGGCGGCCCTGCAGCGGCGGCAACCCCGTCTGGGCCGGCGCCTGGAAGGCGGCGGAGCGCTCCGCCAGCCCGCGCGGCACGGCGGCCGGCGTGTAGGAACCGCCCCAACCGCTCCCCGGGCTGCTCCCCGATCCGCCGCCGGAGCGGCCGTAGGGGAGGGGGGAGGGGGTGAAGCCGCCATCGGCCTCTCCCGTCGATTCCGGCCGCAGGGCGCCCAGCGTGGCGAGGCCGACGGTGGTGGAGGCGCGGTGGCCGGCCTCGGCCAGCGCGTGCTTCAGCGACCCGACGATCAGGCCGCGCACCAAACCCTGGTCGCGGAAACGCACCTCGGCCTTGGCCGGATGGACGTTCACGTCGACCTCCTGCGGGTCGATGTCGAGGAACAGGGCCAGCATCGGGTGTCGGTCGCGCGGCAGGAAATCGGCATAGGCGGCGCGCACGGCGCCGACCATCAGCTTGTCGCGCACCGGACGGCCGTTGACGAACAGGTGCTGGTGCTTGGCGGTCGGGCGGTGCAGGGTGGGCAGGCCGATCCAGCCGGCCAGCGTCACGCCTTCGCGCTCCGCCGTCACCGGCACGGCGTTCTCCTGGAAATCGCGGCCCATCAGCGCGCCCAGCCGGGTCAGCCGGGCATCCAGCAACTCGCCCTGCGCCGCGCTCAGCCGCAGGCCGCCGCGCCCGCCGTCGCTGAGCGTGAAGGCCACTCCGGGATGGGCCATCGCCAGACGTTCCAGGCAATCGGCGATGTGGTCGTATTCGGTGCGCGAGGCCTTGAGGAACTTCAGCCGGGCCGGCACGGCGGCGAACAGGTCGCGCACCTCGATCCGCGTGCCCTGGGCGAGCGCCGCCGGCTGCGGCTGGCCCTTGGCGCCGGCATCCACCGTCAGGCTCCAGGCACTGTCGGCGCCGCGGGCGCGGCTGGTGATGGTCAGGCAACTGACGGCGCCGATGGACGGCAGCGCCTCTCCCCGGAAGCCGAGGGAGCGGATGTCGAGCAGGTCGTCGCCCGGCAGCTTGGAGGTGGCGTGGCGTTCGACCGCCAGGACCAGCTCGTCCGCGGTCATGCCGCAGCCGTCGTCGGTGACGGCGATCAGCGATTTGCCGCCGTCGCGCGCAACCACGTCGATGCGGGTGGCGCCGGCATCGATGGCGTTCTCCACCAACTCCTTGACGGCGGCGGCGGGACGTTCGACCACCTCGCCGGCGGCGATGCGGTTGACCAGTGTTTCGGGGAGCAGACGGATCGGCATGCCCATAGATATAGTGGCGGCCGGCGTCCGTCACCACCAACTTCGGGCGGGATCGGGCGCTTACAGGCCCTTCAGCGCCTTCATGTACTCGATCAGCTTGCGTTCGTAGAAGGGCTGGGGCGACTGGTAGCGGGCGACGAGGCCGGCCTCCTCGGTCAGCTTCACCACCATGCCGATGCAGGAGACGTCGACGGGGTCGCCGCCAAGGTCGAACTGCAGGCGGAAATCGAACTTCTGCTTGGCGATCAGGTCGCCGTCATAGGGGCGGATGCGGAAGGAGCCGAGGACGAATTCCTCCGGCACATACTCGTGGTGGTCGATGACGATGGTCGGCGGAGCGGATGGGCGCTCCCGCTGCGGCCCGGCGCTGGGTTTCGCGTCGCCGGACCCCTTGTTGCCCCCGGAAAAGATAGACAGCCAAGACATGAGACGCGACGTCCTCTCGTTCCGAAAAGCTGAAACCACACCGATATATGCCGACAGTTTCGGGCGAATATCCTTTAGTAACGGTTAATGGGCTGGGCATCTGTTACGGCGCCGTAACTTTCGCGCCTGCGACGATGTTCGCGCGGAACCGACGCGCGGTGACGGTCCGGGGGGCAGCCCCGCCGCGACGGCTGCCCCGACCCTTCGGCGAAGCGTCAGATCCGGCCCGGCATGCGGCGGCGGTCGGCGTGGTCGGCCGGCACGATTTCGGTGCCGACGGGCCAGAGCGCCAGCAGGGCCAGCTTCAGATGCGCCCAGGCGAAGGGCAGGCCGATGATGGTGATGGCGAGGCCGACCGCGGTGATCAGATGGCCGATGGCCAGCCACCAGCCGGCCAGCACGAACCACACCACGTTGCCGATGAAGCCCAGGGCGCCGGTACCCAAGTCCTCGCGCCCGCGGAACTCATCCCGGCGTACGGCGGTTTGTCCAAAGGGAAGCAAGGTGTAATGGGCGATCGTCAGGGCGGACCGGGCCCAGGGCAGGCCGATGATGGACAGAGCCATCAGGACCGCGGCCAGGAGCCAGCCGAGCGCCATCCAGATACCGCCCGTGAGCAACCACAGCACGTTGAGGAGAAAACTAAGCAGAGGCATGACTCGAACCCTCCCTTTCGCCGCAGATGTGGGGATGGCCCAACCCGCGGACCAGAGGGCCGGCATCCGATTGCGGGAATGGCTGCAATGAAGGGGCACCCCGTCCGGCGGCGCGAAAGAGGGGGAGGTTCATGCCATCCATGCCTTGAACCGGATCCGCAGGGTCCACAGATCCGGTAGAGGCATCATGACGACGCGTCCGGACGGGTCTACCGGCGGCAGCACCGCCGGCGGGCCGCTCATTTCCGGACCATACGGATCGGAGGCCGCATGAACGAGGCTTTGAACACCGATGCCGGCGCCGATGCGCCGAACATGCCGCACGAAGGCGAATCGCTGTCGCCGGTGGTCGCCGCCATCCTCGGCACCGCCGTCGCGGCCGCAGCCAAGCGCGGCAGCGGCGACGACGTCGCCCGCGGGCTGATCGCCGGCCTGCGCGTTCTGCGCGCCACCGTCGAGGAAGAGGCCGGCTACACCATGGCCGCCGCGGTCGACAACGCCATCCGCACCCGCCTGCTGGCCGACAACCTGTCGCGCCTGCGCGTGAGCGGGGAAAAGCCGAAGGCGATCCCGCTGCCCGATCCCGGGCCGGGCGCCAGCGCCGCCGCCGCCATCTTCGAGAGCGCTGCCGAATCCTGCCTGACCGTCAATGCCCATGCCGAGGACAACGGGCCTCTGGAGCATGCGGTCTTCGCCTTCACCGCGCAGTTGCTGCAACAGCTGGGCGGGGCACCGGAATGGCGAAGCCTGGCGGGGGAACTGCGCCGCCCGATGGCGGTGGCGCCGGACGGTGAGGAGATCGAGGTGACGCTGCATTGAACGACGCTCGACCGTAGCGGCCACAAGACGGCGCCGGTAAGTATTGGACCCGCAAGTATTGGAATTTGGTTTGCTTTTGAGCCGTTTCGGCGGCGGCTGAAACCTTTTGCGGACAGAACGGCTTTCGGGCCGTGTTAAGGGTTTTGCCCGATTTATCGTACGGGACGACTTGCGTTCGGCTTCGTTAGGTTTGGCGTCGGCGGTGGGAACGTCCCATCGCGGAATGCCAGCACCGGGGAACCCGATCGTGTTCTTTCACACCCAGCCCTCCACCGTCCGCGCCGGGCGGGCAGAGTCCATCCGTTTCGTGGTGAACGGCACGGCGTCGGACCGGATGGATGCCGGCATCGGTGTAGGCGCAACCGGCGAACGCACGGCCGACCGGGCGGGCGACCCGTCGGGCCGGCGGGTGATCTTCCTCCATCCCGGCAAGGGCGCCTGGTGGCGCCTGCTCGACCATGTCCCGTCGGGCCAGGAATGGCTGACCTTGCCCGCCTCCGGCGCGGCGCGGCTGTCGTCGATGCTGGTGGAGCGGGGAGGGCGGCGGCCGGTGCTGGTGGCGAGCGCGATGACGGCGCCGCTCGCCATCGTCGCGGCGCTGGATTTTCCGGATCAGGTCGGCGGCGTGATGATCGTCGACGATGTCGGGGCCGAATCGCCGCTGCGGCGGCGCTGGAACGCGCTGTCCGCGCATTTCGGCCGGCCGCGGCCCGTGGACCTGACCAGCCGCATCAGCGAGCTGGAGGCGGAACTGCCGGCGGTGCGGCTGCCGGTGACCCTGATGCAGGGAAGCGAACCGGCGGAGCTGTTCTCCCGGCTGGAGAGCCGGCTGACCGGCTGCCGGACGCTGACCGTCGTCGCGGTGCCCGATGCCGCCGCCGTCCGCCCGCGCACCCATGCCGCCGAATTGCGTGGCGCTTTGCTGGCCCTGGTTTCCGCGGTGGAGCGGGCGCAGCTTTAGGCGCCGCCGGTATCGCGAAGCTTGCTGGATCCCCGCTTTCGCGGGGATGGCGCAGCGTTCTTTCGATTCCAGGGATTTACCGTGGGGGAAGTGCCGCTTCGCGGCTCACAGGCTCTGCGCCGTCAGCGCGGCCTGGGTGCGGTTGCGCACGCCCAGATGCCGCAGGATGGCGGTGACATGGACCTTCACCGTGCCCTCCGTCAGCCCCAGTTCATGGGCGATCTGCTTGTTGGACTTGCCGTCGCGCAGACGGGCCAGAACGTCGCGCTGGCGCGGTGTCAGCTGGTCACCGCCGCCGCTGCCGTTGCCGATCGCAGCGGTGTCGTCCATCTGGTCGCCCGCAGCGCCGCCGCCATAGCCGCCCTGCATCTGGTCGACGCGGTCGCCGCCGCGGATCGCCTGTTCGGGAAGATAGATGCCGCCGGCGAGCACCAGTTGCAGCGCGCCCAGCAGCACCTTGGCGCTGGAGGATTTCGGGATGTAACCGGCGGCGCCGTTCTCCAGCGCGGCCAGAAGGTCGGAACGCTTCTCCGATCCCGACACCACCACCAGCAGCGCCTTGGGCAGGTTGACATGGATGTCGCCCAGCGCCGAGAAGCCGTTCCAGCCCGGCATCCCGAGATCGAGCAGGATCAGGTCGAAGGGTCTCGTCCCGTCGCAGAGGGACCGCACCTCGTCATAGGTGCTTGCCTCGAAAAAGGTCATGTCGGCGTCGAATTGCGCCAGCAGGCGGCGCAGACCGTCTCGGAACAGCAGGTGATCGTCGGCGATCAGCACGTTCATCGCGGGCATTTCCAGGAAGGTTGCGGCGATGGGTCACCGGGATGGCGTCATCGGCCCGGGGGTTCACATAGGCACGGCCACCCTGACGCTGTAGTTCGCTTTTGGTCTTAGACCGCTTCCTCTATGCCCGCGCCCATAAGCGTCCGAAACGGGGGCATCCGAAACGGAACGTCAATCGCCTTGACGCCGGAATCGGGAACGGCGCCGCGCCGCCCCGCCGGCCGTCCGCCCCGGATGGAAGGGGCGGGCGGCCGGAACGGATGGCGGGCGAGACCTTTGGCGAAACGCTGTCGGATGAGGATCGGACGGCTGTCGTCGGATTGCGTCTGTCAGATGGTGGCTGTCAGACCGTGGCGGCGGCGACGCCCGCCTCGGCGCCCTGGTCGCCGATGCCGTTGTTCAGCGCCCAGATGGCGGCCTGGGTGCGGTTGGACGCGTTGATCTTGCGCAGCAGGCTCTTCAGGTGAACCTTCACGGTGGCTTCCGTGATGTTCAGGTGGTTGGCGATCATCTTGTTGCTGTTGCCGTTCAGCAGGCAGCGCAGGATCTGCACCTCGCGCTGCGACAGGCCCTTGCGGCGGGTCGGCAGTTCGGCGCCCATGTCCTCGGTGCGGCCGCTGACCAGCAGTTCGGCCAGATGGGTCGGGAACACCTTCTCGCCCATCATCACCAGCTTCAGCGACTGCATCAGCGCCTCGCAGGCGATGTCCTTCAGCAGGTAGCCGCCGGCGCCGGCGCCCAGCGCGGCCGACAGGCGGCGGGTTTCGAGATCGTTGGTCAGAATGACGATCCGGATCGACGGATGGCCTTCGCGCAGCGTGCGCATCGCTTCGACTTCCTCGTCGGCGCCGCTCGGCAGATCGATCAGGATCAGGTCGGGGGTGCTGCCGGTGCCGAGCGCCGTCAGGCCTTCGCGCAGGCTGCCGGCCTCGCCGACCACGTTGAAGGACGTACCCTCGAACAGGCGCTTCATGCCTTCACGGAAAAGCTTGTTGGCATCGATGAGGAAAACGTTGATGGCATCCATGGTCTCAGCCCGCCTTTTGTTCCGTTCCGATCAAAGTGGCGCCGAATGGCGCTTCCGGGGCATCCCCGACCGTCCGCTCCCGCTTCCGGCCCGCTCCCCCCTCAGGGTTCGGGGGTGCCTCGTTGTGATCCATAGATACCCCCGATTTGCGCGGCGCAAAATTTCGCTTAGGTAAATTTCGCGTCGAGCAATGGGCATATGCCGTAAGCCCGGATAAGACAAGATGCGGACATAAATCGAACTTTGATGGGTGGGTGGAATAATGGACTGTGACAGAAAAGGGGAAATCGTTAACCACTGGTCTCTGACTTGGTCATGTTTCTCGCCTGCAATATGGCGGGACTTTCATGCCCGCTGGCATAGACCGCGCGAGCATTGTGCCCCGCCCGAAGGTTGGGGTGGTATGTCCTGAGCGTCCGCCCTTCGGCCTAGGTTCGGATGCGCGAACGCGCAATTCCGAATGGGGGGCGCGGTCCGTCGCGGGGTTCGTGCCCGGACGCGCCGTGCTATATACGTTCCAACCGCAAGACAGCATTCCCATGCTTGAGCCGATTTTTCATCTTTCCCCCAAGCCGGGCCACCCATGTCAGACGCGTACGACGACGATCCGTTGAGCCATGCCGCTCCCCCCGCCGCCGCTTCGGCCACGGGCATTCCAAGCGCGGCGCAGCGCTTCGCCTATCTGGACGGGCTGAACCCGACCCAGCGGGCGGCGGTGGAGGCGCTGGACGGGCCGGTTCTGGTCCTGGCGGGCGCCGGCACCGGCAAGACGCGGGTGCTGACCACCCGGCTGGCTCATCTGCTGATGACGCGCCGCGCCGCCGCCTTCCAGATCCTGGCGGTGACCTTCACCAACAAGGCCGCCCGCGAAATGCGCGAGCGTGTCGCCCATCTGGTGGGGATCGAGCCGGAGGGCTGGTGGCTCGGCACCTTCCACGCGCTGGCCGCCCGCATCCTGCGCCGCCATGCCGAACTGGTCGGGCTGAAGTCGAACTTCACCATCCTCGACACCGACGATCAGGTGCGGCTGATCAAGCAGCTTCTGGCAGCGGAGAACATCGATTCCAAGAAATGGCCGCCCAGGCAGGTGCTGGGCGCCATCGAACGGTGGAAGGACCGCGGCCTGCCCCCCGACCGTCTCGGCGACGCCGACGGCGGCGATGTGGCCGGCGGCCGCGTGGTGGCGATCTACCGCGCCTATCAGGAGCGGCTGCGCACCCTGAACGCCTGCGATTTCGGCGACCTGCTGCTGCACAACCTCGCCATCTTCCAGAACCATCCGGACGTGCTGGCGGAGTATCACCGCAAGTTCAAGTATCTGCTGGTCGACGAGTATCAGGACACCAACGTCGCGCAGTATCTGTGGCTCAGGATACTGTCCCAGGCCCACAAGAATATCTGCTGCGTCGGTGACGAGGATCAGTCGATCTACGCCTGGCGTGGCGCCGAGATCGGCAACATCCTGCGCTTCGAGACCGACTTCCCCGGCGCCACCATCATCAAGCTGGAGCAGAACTACCGCTCCACCGGCCATATCCTGGCGGCGGCATCGGGCCTGATCGCCAACAACCAGGGGCGTCTCGGCAAGACGCTGTGGACCGAGGCCGACGGCGGCGAGCCGGTCAAGGTCAAGGCGGTGTGGGACGGCGAGGAGGAGGCGCGCTGGGTCGGCGAGGAGATCGAGGCGCTGCAGCGCAAGGGCACGTCGCTGGCGCAGATCGCGGTGCTGGTCCGCGCCGGCTTCCAGACCCGCGAGTTCGAAGAACGCTTCATCACGCTCGGCCTGCCTTACAAGGTGCTGGGCGGTCCGCGCTTCTACGAGCGGCAGGAAATCCGCGACGCTCTGGCCTATTTCCGCGTCGTCAATTCCGGCGACGACGACCTCGCCTTCGAACGCATCGTCAATCTGCCCAAGCGCGGCGTCGGCCCGGCCGCCATGCAGACCCTCTACACCGCGGCGCGGGCGCAGGGGCTGTCGCTGACCGAGGCCGGCTGGGCGCTGACCGAGACGGACGAGCTGAAGCCGAAGCTGCGCGCCACCCTGCGCGGGCTTCTGCAGGACTTCTTCCGCTGGCGGACCCTGATGGCGACGGTGCCGCACACCGAGCTTGCCCGCACCATCCTCGACGAGTCCGGCTACACCCGCATGTGGCAGGAGGACAAGACGCCCGAGGCTCCCGGCCGGCTGGAGAACCTGAAGGAACTCATCACCGCCATGGCGGAGTTCGAGAACCTGCCGGGCTTCCTGGAGCATGTCGCGCTGGTGATGGAGAATGCCGAGGCCGCCGGGATCGAGCAGGTCACGGTGATGACCCTGCACGGCGCCAAGGGGCTGGAGTTCGACCATGTCTTCCTGCCGGGCTGGGAGGAGGGTGTGTTCCCCAACCAGCGCGCGCTGGACGAGACCGGAATCGCCGGGCTGGAGGAGGAGCGGCGGCTGGCCTATGTCGGCCTGACCCGCGCGCGCCGCCGCGCCTATGTCAGCCATGCCGCCAACCGCCGGCTCTACGGCAACTGGGTCAGCGCCGTGCCGTCCCGCTTCGTCGAGGAAATCCCCCAGGACAATGTGGAGGCCGAGGCCGCCAACGGCCTGTTCGCCGGCAGCGGCGGGCGCGGCAGCTTTGGCGGAGGTTTCGGCAGCTATGGAGGGGGCGGAGGCGGCTCGGGCGGCTCGGGCGGTTTCCAGTTCCGCG
Organism: Azospirillum ramasamyi; assembly: GCF_003233655.1. NCBI lineage: Bacteria > Pseudomonadati > Pseudomonadota > Alphaproteobacteria > Rhodospirillales > Azospirillaceae > Azospirillum > Azospirillum ramasamyi. The sequence continues at coordinate 1,596,421 of NZ_CP029829.1, read as the reverse complement.
GCTCCACCCGGCAGGCGCCGGCGCCCAAGACGATCACGCTGGACCAGGGCGCCTATGCCGTGGCGCCGCGGGCGCGGCCCGATGCTCCCTTCGCCAAGGGGGCGCGCGTGTTCCACCAGAAATTCGGTTACGGCACGGTCACCGCGGTGGCGGAGGACAAGCTGGAGATCGAATTCGACCATTCCGGCAGCAAGAAGGTGATGGACAGCTTCGTCGTGCCCGCCGAAAAGGCCGGCTGACGGTTTGCCGCGCTGTGACGGCCGTCACAGCCGCGCCCCCCGCCGCCGGTCAATATTGCAGCATTGCAATGGAGCCGGAGATCGTCCGCCGTGTTCGGAACGGGCAGCGTCAGTTACGAGGTGCAGAGCCGCCGTGAAGGGCGCTGGCTCATCGAGGGCGCCTACACGGACCAGGAGGCGGCCCTGTCGGCCGCCCGCTCCCAGCTGGCAGCGTCCGGGGTGGAGGAGGCGAAGGTGGTGAAGTTCCGCACCATCGCCGGCCTGTCGCTGGAAACGGTGATCCTGCACAAGACCGTTCCCCAGACCGCGCGCAAGGGCCTGACCCTGGGCGGCACGGCGGAGGGGGCGCCGGTCTGCCGCAAGCCGGACGACCTGCGCGGGTTCGAAAGCCGGGTCGTCATCGGCCGGCTTCTGCGCCCCTATCTGGACGCGCAGCGCATCACGCCGACCGAACTGCTGCATTCCTGGCCGCTGTTCCGCCGTCTGGACGAACAGGGCGGGCTGCTGGGGGCCGCCATCCATGCGGTGGCCCGCCACCATGCCGAACTTCACGGCATGCCGCACGCCGCCCGCGCCCGCGAATTGCGGCAGCTCGTGGAGGCGGTCGCCGGGACCGCCCGCGACACCCTGGCCGAACGGCGCCGGCTGCCGCGCTTCGACGCCGCCGACCTGCCGGGCACCAGCAACAGGATCGAGGAGGCGGTGGGGGAGGCGGGCCATGACGCGCTGTTCCTGATCCTGCTGTGCCGGCATCTGGAAGGCGGCGGGACGCTGGCCGGCAAGCTGGACCTGCTGCTGGCGATGATCGACGAGGAAGTGTGGCCGAGGCATATGGCCCTGCTGGACGGGGTGGTCGCCGACGTCATGGGCTCCGCCGACACGATGAAGGAACTGCTGGGCGCGCAGCCCAGCCTGCATGCCGGGCTCTGCGCGCTGGCCGACGCGCTGTTCGATCGCGATCCCGACCCGGCGCTGGCGCCGATGGCCGGGTCGCTGCGCCGGGTCTGCCGCCTCGCCCTGCAGGGCCGCGCGCCGCAAAGCCGGGACGTCCTGCTGGAACGGCTGCGCCGGAGCGTCGCCGGCGACCAGCCGCTCGACCGCCGCGACGCGAAGGCGGAAGGCGTGCTCACCCGCGATCTCGCCGAGCGGCTGAAGGGGGCGGACGGCGCGCCGTTGGGCGGGGCGGCGATGGAGAAGGCGCTGGAGCGGCGTCTGCTGCGCCATCGCCAGTCGGTCCTGCGCGCCCAGGGCATGCACGACATCGCCGACCGGCTGTCGGGACGGTAGGGGTTTCCATCGAAGCCGGGAGGCATCCGGAATCCTTGGTGTCTTTCCGGCTTGATGCTAAAAACGCCGCTTCTCATCGCGTCGTCGTCGGAAAGTCCCTGTCATGTCGCAAACCCCGCTCTGGCGCATCGCGCTGGTCGTTCCCGAAGCCCATGCGCCCGCCTTCGCCGAGGCGGTGGGGGACCATGCCGATGCGGTGTCGACCTTCGAACTGGAGGAGGGCGGCGAATGGCTGGTCGAGGCGACGCTGTACGGCGCCCCGGACGAGGCGCGTCTGCAGTCGCGCGTCGCCGTGCTGGCCAAGGCGCTGGGGATCGAGGAGCCGCGGCTGGCGGTCGAGAACCTGCCGCCCATCGACTGGGTGTCGCACAGCTACCAGGGATTCCCGCCGATTCGCGCCGGCCGTTTCTTCGTCCACGGCTCCCACCATGAGGGCGTCGTGCCGGCCGGCAGCATCCCGCTGCTGGTGGATGCCGCCACCGCCTTCGGCACGGGCGAGCATGGGTCGACCAACGGCTGCCTGCAGGCGCTCGACCGGCTGTCGCGCCATCTGAAGCTGCCGCGCGGCGGCCGGCGCGGCGCGCTCGACATGGGCTGCGGCTCCGGCATCCTGGCGCTGGCGGTTGCCAAGCGCTGGCGCGTGCCGGTGACCGCCGTCGACATCGACCCGGAGGCCGTGCGCGTCACCCGCATCAACGCGGCGCTGAACGGGCAGAAGGGCATGATCCGCGCCCAGGGCGGCGACGGCTACCACACCCGCATCGTGTCGCGGCACAAGCCCTACACGCTGATCACCGCCAACATCCTGGCCCGCCCGCTGTCGCGCATGGCGCCGCAGCTGCGCCGCCACCTGAAGAAGGGCGGCTATGCCGTGCTGGCCGGCCTGCTGAACCGGCAGGAACGCCACGTCATCCAGGCCCACCGCAACCAGGGCCTTCGACTCGTCGCGCGCATCCCGGTCGGGGAATGGACCACTCTTGTGGTCAAGCGCTAAGCCAGGGGCTGTTGAAACCGGAGGGCCGGGTCGCGACTTCCCTAGGGACGATGTCCCGACATTCACCTGGGGAACCACCATGCTGAACCGCATCCGGTCCTTGTTCGCAGGCGGCGACGGCGGCGCCGAGCCGGGCGAGGACGCCCTGCAGGCCGCCGCCGCCGCCCTGATGGTCGAGGCCGCGCGCTCCGACGACACCATCACCCAGGCGGAGCGCGACCGCATCCTCGCCGTCACGCAGCGCCACTTCCACCTGAACGAGGAGGAGGCGCAGGACCTGCTGTCCGCCGCCGTCTTCGACACCGAGGACGTGTCGCCCTACCACCGCTACGTCAGCATCATCATGGACCGCTGCCCGCCCGACCGGCGCCTGTGGATCATCGAGATGCTGTGGGAGGTCGTTTACGCCGACGGCGAGCTGAACGACCTGGAGGCCAGCCTGCTGCGCCGCATCGGCGGCCTGCTGCACGTGTCCGACATCGAGCGCGGCGAGGCGCGCAAGCGCGTGCTGGAGCGGCTGGGGCTGCCGGACGACGCGGGGCTGCCGGTTCAGGGGAACCCCCCACCTCAACCGGCATAGCCGTCACCCCGCCGCTTGCGCGGGACCGGCCGGGTGCCTAGCCTGGGGTCACAGGCTTCACCCTTCCGAGGAACACGTTCCGTGTCCAGCGCGATTCCCTCCGGCGCTTACCGTGGCGACGACGCCCTTGCGACCCTGTTGACCGAGGCCGGGACCGGCCGCTCCCCCGCGGATGTCCGCGCGCTGCTGGCCGGCGTGCTGGCGGCGCCGGAGGGGGAGGACCCGGCTGCCTGGCTGGTGCTGGTGGGCGACCCCCTGCCGCCGGCATTGGCCGAGCAGCTCCAGGCGCTGAAGGCGGTCCTCGCGGCGGAGGCCCCGGCGGCCCGGCCGGATCCGGCGCAACGGCTGGCCGACCTGCGCGCCGCGCTGAAGCGCCGGGAACTCGACGGCTTCGTTGTTCCGCGCGGCGACGAGCATCAGGGCGAGTATGTGCCGCAGCGCGCCCAGCGGCTGGGCTGGCTGACCGGCTTCACCGGCTCCGCCGGCAACGCGGCGGTGACGTCCGACCGCGCCGCGATCTTCGTCGACGGCCGCTATACCCTGCAGGTCCGCGGCGAGGTGCCGTCCGACCTGTACGAGTACAAGCATCTGGTCGAGGATCCGCTGACCGACTGGATCGTCGCGGCATTGCCGGAAGGCGGGCGCTTCGGCTTCGATCCCTGGCTGCACACCATCGGCTGGGTGGAGAAGACCCGCGCCGCCCTGGAACGCGCCGGCATCCTGCTGATCCCCTGCGAGGACAATCCGCTCGATTCGGTGTGGCAGGGCCAGCTGCCGGCCCCTCTCGCCCCCGTGGTGCCGCAGGACGAGGCCTTCGCCGGCGAAAGCTCCGCCGACAAGCGCGCCCGACTGGCCGAGGAACTGGGACGGTCGGGCATCGCCGCCGCGGTGCTGACCCAGCCGGACAGCATCGCCTGGCTGCTGAACATCCGCGGCGCCGACGTGCCCTGCACGCCGCTGCCGCTGTCCTTCGCCATCCTGTCGGCCGATGCGTCGGTGGAGCTGTTCCTCGACCCGCGCAAGCTGGCGCCGCAGACCCGCGCCCATCTGGGCAACCAGGTGCGGGTGCGGCCGGTGGAGGAGTTCGGGCCGGCGCTGGACGCCGTCGCCCGCGGCTCCGCCCGCGTGCTGGCTGACCCGACCTGCACCTCGGCCTGGATCGTCGACCGGCTGCATCTGGCCGGCGCGAAGGTGGAGCGCGACGGCGATCCCTGCGCCCTGCCCAAGGCCTGCAAGAACGCGGCGGAGCTGGCCGGCACCCGTGCCGCCCACACCCGCGACGGCGCCGCCATCGTCCGTTTCCTGCACTGGTTCTCGGAGGAGGCGCCGCAGGGCGGGCTGACCGAGCTTGCGGTGGTGGAGCGGCTGCTGGCCTTCCGGCGGGAGAACGAGCGGTTCCGCGGCGTCAGCTTCGACACCATCGCCGGAGCGGGGCCGAACGGCGCCATCGTCCATTACCGCGTCACGCCGGAAACCGACCGACGGCTGGAACCGGGCAGCCTGTTCCTGCTGGACAGCGGCGCCCAGTATCTGGACGGCACCACCGACGTCACCCGCACGCTGGCGGTCGGCGTGCCCGATCCGGCAATGGCCGCGGAGATGCGCGACCGCTTCACCCGCGTGCTGAAGGGCCACATCGCGCTGTCCACCGCGCGCTTTCCGCGCGGCACCACCGGTTCGCAGCTGGACGCGCTGGCGCGGATGCCGCTGTGGCAGGCGGGGCTGGACTACGACCATGGCACCGGCCACGGCGTCGGCAGCTTCCTGTCGGTGCATGAGGGGCCGCAGCGCATCTCCAAGGTCGGCAACCCGGTGGCGCTGCAGCCGGGCATGATCCTGTCCAACGAGCCCGGCTATTACAAGACCGGCGCCTACGGCATCCGCATCGAGAACCTGATCGTCGTCCAGCCGGCGGAACCGCAGGGGGCGCTTGCCGGCGCGGAGCGTCCGACATTGGAGTTCGGCGCGGAGCGCCAGATGCTGGAGTTCGAACCGCTGACCCTGGTGCCGATCGACCGCGCGCTGATCGAGCGCGAACTGCTGACCGATGCGGAGGCCGCCTGGGTCGACGCCTATCATGCGCGGGTACGCGAGTCGCTGTCCCCCCTGCTGGACGAGGCGGCCCGCCGCTGGCTCGCCGGGGCGACGGCGCCGCTGTGAGCGGGGGGAGACCGCATCGGATCGGGTGCGGCCGCCCTCTCGGGCGTGTCGCAGAGGTAATCGACCATGAAAGAATTTGGGGACAGCCCTGATTCGGCAAGTTGATGACCCGCGTGGTAACACGTTCTTTACCAGCCTGATGCAGTGTGTCCCGAGGGGATGACTTTTGGCGGCGGTTAGGGCACTACAGTCGGCATCATTTCCCGGATTACGGCGCAGCCCCCGCGCCGGGTGGGCGTAACAGCCGGACAGAAACCGGCAACGGAATATTGCGGAGACGTCTAGATGAAGATCCTCGTCGTCGATGATTACGCCACAATGCGGCGCATCGTGCGGAACCTGTTGACCCAGATCGGCTACACCGACATCGACGAGGCCGGCGACGGTGTGTCGGCGCTGGCGAAGCTGCGTGAGAGCAAGTTCGGCCTCATCATTTCCGACTGGAACATGGAGCCGATGACCGGCCTCCAGCTGCTGAAGGAAATCCGCGCCGACGCGAAGCTGGCGGGGACGCCCTTCATCATGGTCACCGCCGAGAGCAAGACCGAGAACGTGATCGCCGCCAAGCAGGCCGGCGTGAACAACTACATCGTCAAGCCTTTCAACGCCGACACGCTGAAGCAGAAGATCCAGGCCGTCATCGGCGGCTGATCCCGTAGGGGACGATCCCTTATGGGATGATCTGAGCTTAATCGTGACCGGTCCGGGTGGGCGGCGGCACATGCCGCCCGGCGCCCGGTCCTTGGGGCAGCTGGCGAATCCAGTTTAGGGAGTGGACCGGTTTGGAGCAGCTTCCGCAGCTGTCCGATGAGGAGTTCGAGCAGATCGAGGACGCCATCGCCCGATCGGCGAAGGGCAGGGCGTTCCTGCGGCGGCTCCACCGGCGGTCCCTCGGGGCCGCGACGGAGGAAGTGCGCGCCATGCTCCAGGAGTTCCGCGACTCCTGGAACCGCCAGAACGATGCGGTGGAGGCCGGCAAGCATGTCGGCGTCCTGCGCCGCGAGCTGATGGAAATGGCGGCGTCGATCGAGCAGGCGCGGCGGGAGGTTGCGGCACTGCGGCCCCCCGACGGCTCCGGCGACAAGATCCTCTCTGCCACGAACGAACTCGACGCCATCGTCATCTCGACCGAACGCGCGTCCTTCGAAATCCTGAACGCGGCCGAAAGGCTGATGGATCTGGCGGGAAAGCTGCGCGCGAGCGGGGCCGATCCCGCGATGTGCGGCGAGATCGACACGCAGGTGAACGATATCTTCACCGCCTGTTCCTTCCAGGATCTGACCGGCCAGCGCACCAGCAAGGTGGTCAACGCGCTCCGCTATATCGAGCAGCGCGTCATGGCCATGATCAGCATCTGGGGCGAGGATGGGCTGGCCGGCATCATCGTCAAGGAAGAACAGACCGACAGCCGGCCGGACGCGCATCTGCTGAACGGTCCGCAGTTGGACGGCCACGGCGTCAGCCAGGCCGATGTCGACAGCATGTTCGACAGCCCGGTTGCCGCTTCGGCGCCCGCCGCCGCGCCTCCGCCTCCGCCGCCCGCCCCGGCGAAGGCCAGCCAGGCCGACATCGACAGCATGTTCGACGCCCCGGCACCCGCCGCCGCCCCGGCGAAGGCGAGCCAGGCCGACATCGACAGCCTGTTCGACAGCCCGGCGCCCGCCGCGCCGGTGAAGGCCAGTCAGGCCGATATCGACAGCCTGTTCGACGCCCCGGCGCCCGCCGCCGCGCCGGTACAGGCCAGTCAGGCCGATATCGACAGCATGTTCGACAGCCCGGCTCCGGCGCCCGCTCCGGCGAAGAAGCCGGTGCCGAAGCCGCCCGGCGCGACGCCGAAGGCCAAGGCCGCTCCCAAGCCTGCCGCACCGCCCCCGCCGCCCGCGGCGGCGGAGCCGCCGACGCCGCTCGACCAGGCGGCCATCGACGCGCTCTTCGGTTAAAGCGGATTGCCATCCGCTTTGGACCGCGACGGCGACCCCGGCCGCTCATGCGGCCGAGGCCCGACCGGCGAATGAGGTCATAAGAATCCAAAGCGAATGCACATTCGCTTTAGGCGGGGAAGCCGCGCCGGCCCGTCCGTCCGGCCTCTCCCCCTAGGTTTCCCCTGATTGACCCGCCCGGCAGGCCGATGGCCCCATGCGGCGCGGTCGACGGTTTCAGAACGCAGACCCGGTACGCAACCATACATTAAATCACACCCACATATTCACCACCCAGGCCACCGGTGGCCATTTCCGAGAGGCGGGACCGAGGATGAAGCAGATGACCAAGCCCTTCATGGCCGAGCTTCAGAAGGCCCGCAAATCCGGGCACCCGTTCCAGGCCCTCATGGAAGACGGTGCCGCCGCCGCGGCGCTGCCGCTGCCGGCCCAGGTGGTCCAGGCCGACAACACCGAGGTTCTGCGTGCCATCGGCGACCTGGGCGCCAAGCTGGACCGCTTCCTGACCATGGACGCGGCGCAGATCGACCAGATCCAGGTGGAGATCGCCGACATCTCCGGCCGCATCAAGGCGACCAAGGTGGAAATGGCGGCCATCCGCCACCCGCTGGCCGGCGACGACAAGTTCCAGCAGGCCAGCCAGGAGTTGAGCGCCGTCGTCGCCGCGACGGAGGCCGCGACCAACACCATCATGGCCTGCGCCGAAGAGCTGGAAGAGGTGGTGTCGGAACTGAAGTCGTCCCTGCCGGAGGGCTATCACAACGACCGCGTCAACGACATGGTCGACGTCATCGTCCGCATCTACGAGGCCTGCAACTTCCAGGATCTGACAGGCCAGCGCATCACCAAGGTCGTCCGCGCCATGTCCTTCATCGAGGAGCGCGTCGACGCCATGATGGGCCTGTGGAACAAGCGCGAGTTCGAGGCGATGCCGCTGCCGCCGTCGGTCACCAAGAAGGACGATGATCTGGATCTGCACGGCCCGGCCGAAGCCACCCCGGACAGCGGCAACATCAGCCAGGCCGACATCGACGCGCTGTTCGGGTAGGGGCGGGGGCGCCCACCCGCTCATCCGCCTCGTCGAATCCCTCTCCCGCCGGTGGGAGGAGGGAATTCCTCCGCTCCTCAAATCCGATTGCCCGGGCCACCCCAGCGTTACCGCTTGCGGCGCCCTCACCCCGGCGTGCTATACAGGGGCAACTTCGAAAGCGCCCAAGACGACGATGCTTCCTCGCCCGTACCGCCTGCCGCTGACGGCCATCCTCCTGTCCGCCGCCCTGACCGCCTGCTCCTCCACCAAGGAGGACGTGTATGTCGAACGTCCGGCCGACCAGCTTCTGTCGGAAGCCGACGCGGCGATGCGCGAGGAGGCCTTCAAGAAGGCCGCGAAGCTCTACGACGAGGTGGAGCGGCAGCATCCCTATTCGGATTCGGCCAGCAAGGCGCAGCTTCTTGCCGCCTACGCCCATTACCAGGATCTGAAATACGACGACGCCATCCTGGCGCTCGACCGCTTCATCCAGCTTCATCCGGGCAGCCCGGACGTCGATTACGCCTATTACATGCGGGCGCTGTGCTATTACGAGCAGATCACCGACGTCCGCCGCGACCAGCGGATGACCCGGCAGGCGCTCGACGCCCTGTCGGAGGTGGCGCGCCGTTTCCCGGACAGCCAATACGCCCGCGACGCGCGGCTGAAGATCGACCTGACCAACGACCACCTTGCCGGCAAGGAAATGGAGGTCGGTCGCTTCTACCTGCGTCAGCATCAGTATACCGCCGCGATCAACCGCTTCCGCGTCGTCGTTGAAAATTACCAGACCACGTCCCATGTGGCGGAGGCGCTGCACCGGCTGGTGGAGTGCTATCTGGCGCTGGGCGTGACCGACGAGGCGAAAGCCGCCGCGGCCGTGCTCGGCCACAACTTCCCCGGCAGCGAATGGTACACGGACAGCTACGCACTGCTGGTGGACGCCAATCTGCGTCCCGAGCGAAACGAGAAGTCGTGGATCAGCAAAGCCTGGAACTCCCTGTTCTAGGACGCTCCATGCTCGTGTCGCTGACGATCCGGGACGTCGTCCTGATCGAGCGGCTGAGCCTGTCCTTCCGCAAGGGCCTGTGCGCCCTGACCGGCGAGACCGGCGCCGGCAAGTCGATCCTGCTCGACGCGCTGGGGCTGGCGCTGGGCGCTCGGGCGGATTCCGGTCTGGTGCGCCATGGCGCCGATCAGGCCTCCGTCACCGCGGAATTCGAGCTGTCGGGCGACCACCCGGCCTTCGCCATCCTCAAGGAGCAGGGTCTGGACGCCGATTCCGGCGACGGCGCGCTGGTGATCCGCCGCACCGTCAACACCGACGGCCGCAGCCGCGCCTGGGTGAACGACCAGCCGGTCGGCGTCGGCCTGCTGAAGACGCTGGGCGCCGAGCTGGTCGAGGTGCATGGGCAGTTCGACACCCACGGCCTGCTGAACCCGCAGACCCATCGCGGGGTGCTCGACGCCTATGCCGGGCTGTCCGCCCAGGCGGCGCAGGTCGCCGCAGCGCACCGCGCCTGGAGGCAGGTCGAGGACGCGCGCCATTCCGCCGCCGCCGACATCGCCCGTGCCCGTTCCGAGGAGGAATATCTCCGCCACGCCGTGGCCGAATTGGACGCGCTCGCCCCCAAACCCGGCGAGGAGGAGGAGTTGTCGGAGACCCGCGCGGTGCTGATGCACCGGGAAAAGCTGGTCGACGGCATGAACGCCGCCTATGCGGAACTGTCGGGCGACCGCGGCGTCGAACGGGCGCTGGCCTCGGCCATCCGCACGCTGAGCCGCATCGCCGACCGGGCCGGCGGCACGCTGGACCCGGTGATCGCCGCGCTCGACCGTGCCGCGACCGAGGCGGGGGAGGCCATCGCCGCCCTGCAGACCGCCTCCAGCAGCGTCGACATGGACCCCCGCGCGCTGGAAAAGCTGGAGGAGCGGCTGTTCGCGCTGCGCGCCGCCGCCCGCAAGCATGGCGTGGACGTGGACGCCTTGGCGGCTCTGCGCGAAGAGATGGCCGGCCGCCTGCTGTTGATCGAGGATCAGGGCGACCTGCTGGCCAAGCTGGCGAAGGAGGCCGAGCAGGCCCGCGCCACCTTCCACAAGGCCGCCGAGACGCTGAGCGCCGCCCGCCGCGAGGCCGCCGGCCGCCTGGACGTCGCGGTCGCCGGCGAACTGGCGCCGTTGAAGATGGAAAAGGCGAAGTTCCGCACGCTGGTCGAGCCGCTCGACGAGGCGGAATGGAACGCGTCCGGCATCGACCGCGTCGCCTTCCAGGTCGCGACCAACCCCGGCTCCCCGCCGGGTGCGCTGAACAAGATCGCGTCGGGCGGCGAGCTGGCGCGCTTCATGCTGGCGCTGAAGGTGGTGCTGGCCCAGACCTCCACCGTCGGCACGCTGGTGTTCGACGAGGTGGACACCGGCATCGGCGGCGCCGTCGCCGCCGCGGTGGGCGAGCGGCTGGAAACGCTGGGCCATGGCCTGCAGGTGCTGGTCGTCACCCATAGCCCGCAGGTCGCTGCGCGCGGCGCCGTTCACCTGAAGGTGCAGAAGTCGCAGAAGGGCGAGCAGGTCACCACCGGCGTCGCCGAACTCGACGGCGACGAGCGGCGGGAGGAGATCGCCCGCATGCTGTCGGGCGCCACGGTTACCGCCGAAGCCCGCGCCGCGGCCGACAGCCTGATCGCCGGCCGCGGCTGATCCTCCTCCATCCGGCCCGACGATTTTCGAACCTGCAGCCTGCCGTCGGGGCAGGGCCGCCGGCCCGCCATGCCCGTGTGCCGTCCCCGCCCTTGCCGGCGCCGGACGGCACTGCGCAGGCGGCGATTCGCGGTTGCGAGGGTCATCGGAATAGCCCTAGGAATTGTTGGTAATAAAAGCCAGGCATAACGAAATCATGCGCGAAATCATGCGCCAAGCACTTCCCTGCTTATCCTATGTTAAGTTAACGCGGATTAATTAGAACATAGGAATAGCCAATTTGGAGCGTTGCGGCGCACCATTGTCCTGCCTAAATTGTTTATCAAATCCCTTGGCAGGGCGTGACAAGCGCCACTGGTCTAGCTACCGCTTGAGGTCGCTTTTGTCCGAAATCTTTGCTCGATGAGCAGCCCTGTTCCTTCGGGGTCTGTCGACCTCACCGATTGCGACCGGGAGCCCATTCATCAGTTGGGTCTGATCCAGCCCACCGGCTTCCTGATCGCCGTCACGGCCGATTGGATCGTCCTGCACGCCTCCGCCAATATCGGCCAATGGCTGGGGGTGGAGCCCGAGGATTTGCTCGGCATGCCGCTGTCGCGCGTCATCGCCATGGACGCGCTGCACACCATCCGCGGCAGGCTGCAGGTGGCCCACATCAACGGCAGCGTCGAACGCGCCTTCGGCGTCACCCTGTCGGCAACCGTCCCGGTCTGCGACGTCGCCGTCCATCTCTCCGGCTCGACCATCGTGATCGAGGCTGAACCCAGCGAAGGCGAGGGGCCGCAGGATTCCGGGTCGCTGCTTCGCTCCATGCTCGGGCGGGTCCAGAATACCCGCGGCTTCGACGCCTTCTGCCGCGAGGCGGCGCGCCAGATGCGGGCGCTGACCGGCTTCGACCGGGTGATGGTCTACCGCTTCGACGCCGACGGCGCGGGGGAGGTGATCGCCGAATCGGCGGTGCACGGCATCGGCAGCTTCCTCGGCCAGCGCTATCCGGCCTCCGACATCCCGCAGCAGGCCCGGCGCCTGTACGAGCGCAACTGTCTGCGCGGCATCGCCGACGTCGACGCGGTGCCGGTGCCGGTGGTGCCGGCGCTCGACCCCACCGGCCAGCCGCTGGACCTGTCGCTCTGCCTGTTGCGCAGCGTCTCGCAGATCCATGTCGAGTATCTGCGCAACATGGGGGTCGGCGCCTCGCTGTCCGTGTCGATCCTGCGGCACGGCAAGCTGTGGGGCCTGTTCGCCTGCCACCACCGGCAGGCGCGCTCGCTGTCCTTCGAACTGCGCACCACCGCCGAACTGTTCGGGCAGATGGTCTCGCTGCTTCTGGAAGGGCGGGAGCGCGAGCAGGAGGACCAGAGCGAGGCGCAGGTGCGCCGCGCCCATGTCCGCATCATGTCGATGCTGGCCGACAGCGAATCGCCGCTGGACAGTCTGGTCACCTTCGCCAGCGAACTGCGCGCTCTGATCCACTGCGACGGCTTCGCCTGTTGCATCGACGGTCAGCTGCAGATGGAGGGCGAGACGCCGACGCGGGAGGAGACGCTGGGCGTCATGCGTTTCCTGCACCGGACGCCGCCCAGCAAGGTCTATCTCACCGACCGGCTGGGATCCGTCCATCCGCCGGCCCGCGACTTCACCGAACGCGCCTGCGGCCTGCTCGCCATACCGGTGTCGCGCTCGCCGCGCGATTATCTGGTCTTCTTCCGCAAGGAACTGGTCCGCACCGTCACTTGGGCCGGCGATCCGTCGAAGCCGGCGCAGTACGGCCCCAACGGCCCGCGCCTGACCCCGCGCAAGAGCTTCGAGGCCTGGAAGGAGACCGTGCGCGGCCGGTCGCAGCCCTGGAGCGAGCTTGACCAGCGCAGCGCCGAATCCTTGCGGGTGACGCTGCTGGAGGTGGTTCTGCGGCTGGCCGACGTCGCCGGCCGCACCCGCAAGGAGGCGACCGAGCGGCAGGAGTTGCTGATCGCCGAATTGAACCACCGGGTCCGCAACATCCTCAGCCTCGTCCGCGCGCTGGTGCGCCAGAGCGAGAGCGGAGCGGAAACGGTGCAGCACTTCGCCGCCATCGTCGCCGCCCGCATCGAGGCGCTGGCCCGCGCCCATGACCAGATCACCGCCGACAACTGGGGACCGGCCGCGCTGCGCGCCCTGATCGCGGCGGAGGTCGGCGCCTACCTGTCGGCCAGCAGCGAACGGGTGCGGCTGACCGGCCCCGACGTTCTGCTGGCGCCCCAGGCTTTTTCCGTCTTCGCCTTGGTGGTGCATGAACTGACGACCAATTCGGCCAAGTACGGCGCGCTCAGCGACGGCGGCGGGTGGGTCGAGGCCGACTGGTCGCTCGACGAGGGCGGGCGGCTGCTGATCGAGTGGCAGGAGCATGGCGGCCCGCCGGTGCGCCCGCCGTCCCGCACCGGATTCGGCACCACGGTGATCGAGCGTTCCGTCCCGCACGACCTGAAGGGCGAGGCGGAAGTAAGCTATGCACTGTCCGGCCTGCGGGCGCGCTTCATGATCCCGGCGCAATTTGTGACCGTGGCCGACAGCCTGCCCGATGCCGGACGGCGCAGCCTGCCCGTGCCGGCGGCCGACTTCTCCATTGGCGGCCCGGTGCTGCTTCTGGAAGACAACATGATCATCGCCATGGCGACGGAGGACGTGCTGCTGAGCTTCGGCGCCAGCCGCGTCAACACCGCCGCCGGCGTCCGCCACGCCTTGCGCCTGCTGACCGACGATCCGCCGGTGGTCGGCGTGCTGGACATCAACCTCGGCAACGAGACCTCGGTCGCCGTCGCCGACCGGCTGCGGGAACTGGGCATCCCCTTCGTGTTCGCGACCGGCTATGGCGAGGCCGCCGCGGTGCCGGAACGCTTCGCGGACGTGCCGGTGCTGAAGAAGCCCTACGGGTCGGACCAGGTGGTGCAGGTGCTGGCTTCGGTGATGGGGTAAGGGGGTACGGGATTCTCGCCGGGTCAGGGCGGGGCAATCGAAGCCTAACCCCTCACCGCCGCATACCGCGCGAACAGCGCCACGCTGACCGCCACGGTGGCGTTCAGCGACTCCACCGCGCCCGTCGTCGGCACCGACAGCCGCGTCGCCGGGCAGTCCGCCGGCACGCCCTGGCCTTCCTCGCCCAGGATCAGCCGCATGTCCGCCGGCCAGTCGAAGCGGGTCAGATCCTCGCCGCCGCCGTCCAGCGCATAGAGCGGCCCCGCCGCCTCGTTCACCGCGCTCCAGCGCGGGCCGCGCAGCAGGGTCAGCGCGAACTGCGCGTTGGACGCCGCGCGCAGGCATTTGGGGTGGAAGGGATGCGCCGCCCCCTCCAGCAGCACGATCCGCGACACGCCGAAGGATGCCGCACTGCGCAGCAGGGCGCCGAGGTTGCTGGGATCGCCCAGCGCGCAGAGAAGCTCCAGCCCCCGCGGCGGCTGCGACAGGTCGATTGCCGGCATCTTCGGCACCGCGCCGACCAGCAGCGGGAAGCCGGTGCCCGACACGTCCAGCGCCCGGAACAGGGCGGGGGCGAGTTGCACCGGCTCCACCCCCGGCGGCAGGCGCCAGCCGGCGATCTGCGCCGGGTCGGTGAACAGGATGCGCTCGAAGCGGCCGGGATGCTGGCGCAGCGCCTCCGGCACCGTCTTCAGCCCGGCCAGCAGGAACTTGCCGTTCTTCTTCAGCCCACGGCTTTCCAGCGCCGACTCCCAACGCTTGAACTGCGGATTCTGCGGGCTTTCGATCAGCAGGGGCGGGCGGGTCATGGCAACGGGCTTTCCGGCAGGGAGATGCCTCTGCCTAGCACAGCCATGCCGGTGAAGTCAGGTATCCAGGCGCCGGCCCAGGAACAGCAGCGGCCCGCGCTGGCAGGCGTCGGTGAAGCCGGCACGCTGGTAGAATCCGACATTGCGGGCGAAGACGGCGGTGACCAGATGCACGCCGGGCAGGCCGTCGGACCGGCAATCCTCGGCGAAGCGGTCGACCAGACGGCGGCCCAGCCCATGGTCCCGCCAGCCCGGCCGGACATTCACATGGAAATGGGCGGGGTAGGCGGTGAAATGATCGGCGAAGACCTCGTATTTCGGGATGCGCCGCGCCAGTTCGACCGAGCCCGCGCTGTCCTTGCAGCCGGTGAGATAGCCGACGACCAGACCCTCGCCCGCCAACGCCATCCAGATGTCGCGCGGCGCTTCCGCCACATACCAGCCGGTCCAGGTGTCGAGGAAGGCGGCGCGTTCGGCCGGGGAGGCGAACTCCGTCCGGGTGGTGGAAGCGAAGAAGATCTCCACCAACGCCGCCAGCGCCGCGTCCCGGCCGGGCAGGGCGGTCAGGCGCTCCAGCCGGATATCCCCGCCTGCGGTCATCGCCTCCGCGGTCATCGCCGCTGTGCGGTCTCGACCGACAGGTTGCGCGGAGCCAGCATGGTGTAGCGGCCGCGCGCCTTCATCACGCCGGCCCCTTCCTCCGCCTGCGGGCCGTGGCCCCAGAACAGGTCGCCGCGCACCGGACCCTTGATGGCGCCGCCGGTGTCCTGCGCCACCACCAGCCGGTTGATGGCGCCGCCCGGCACCGGGGCGTCGCGCACCTCCAGCCACAGCGGCACGCCCAGCGGGATATGCGCCGCATCCACCGCAAGGCTGCGGCCGGGCGTCAGCTCCATGTTGCGGGCGCCGCGGGCGCCGACCTCGGGTTTCACCTTGAAGAAGACGTAGGAGGGGTTGAGGTTCATCACCCGCTGGGCCTCGGCCGGATTGTCCTTCAGCCAGCGGCGGATCAGCTGCAAGGACATCTGCTCCGGCGTGGCGTCGCCACGGTCGATGATATGGCGGCCGATGGGGTAATAGCCATGGCCGTTCTGGCCGCCGTAATGGATGCCGACCACCGACCCGTCGGCCATGACCGCCCGGCCGGAGCCCTGGATTTCCAGGAAGAAGGCATCGATGGGGTCGTCCACCCACATCAGTTCCAGCCCCTTGCCTTTCAGCGCGCCGGCTTCGATCCGGGCGCGGCTGGGCAGCCGGTGCTTGCCGCGCGGCGGCATGCGGTAGAGCGGGACGTTGTAGCGCTCGGTGCGCGTCCAGCTGCCGCGCAGCTCGATCTCGTAATAGCCGGTGAACAGGCCGTCCTCGCCGTTGCTGACGTCGCGGGGGGCGAAGAAGGCCTCGAAGAAGCGGCGCGCCGCCTCGCTGTCTCCGGGGGCGAGGTCACGGGCGGCGGCGCAGATGGCGCGCCAGTCGTCGGTGGTGCCGGCGGCGTGCAACGGCCCCAGCGGCTTGCCTGGCGGCTGGTTCCTGACCCAGCCGCAGGTGCGCTGCACGGCGGGAACCGCCAGGGCATGGTCGTCGTCGACCCAGCCGGCGAGATGGCGGAAGTCCGGCGCCACCTGATCGAGAGACGGCCGCTGCGAGACCCGGCGCTGCCCCTCGACCGCCGGGGTGGTTCCGGCGCAGGCCGCCAGCGTCGCCAGCAGGCCGGCGGCCAGCGACAGCCTGCCGGCCCGCTTCAAGATACGCGCACACGCCATCCCAACCGCAGCCGCCATCGCGCACCCCGCCGCAAAAAATTCCGTCATGTCGCACAGAGGCCCCGCCGCCCGCCGGCCATTGGGCCGGCCCGGTCACGGCAAGGTCACACCACCCGATCGTTTGTGCCGGTGGTTACCTCGAACCGTCAATCCCCAACCCGCACTTTCGGCTAGGTCGCGGCCGGTTGTCACGGGGGGCGGGAGCGGAGCGGCGCCGCCCGAGTCGCGGTATGGGCAGCCGCGCGGCGGGGACACGTGACAGCGCGCGGCAAACGCGGTATCGACAGCCCATACGCGAAGGACCGCCCGAAGCCCGGATCATCGACCCGGAACATGCCGGCCCCGGTCCTGTTCGCCGCCATGTGACACCCCAAGGGACCAGACGCCATGACACCCGCCGCCCGCCTCCAGGCGGTCATCGATCTGCTGACCGAGATCGACGAGACCCCTCGCCCCGCCGACGCGGTGATGAGCGCCTATTTCCGCAACCGCCGTTACATCGGGTCGAAGGACCGCACCGCCGTCGCCCAGATGGCCTACGCGATCCTGCGCCGCCACGCGCGGCTCGGCTGGTGGATCGAATGGGCCGGCTACGAACGTCCCACGCCGCGCGCCCGTGTGCTGGCCTATCTGCTGCTGGAAGAGAACCGCAACGCCGGCGTGGTGCTGGAGATGTTCAGCGGCGGCAAGTTCGCCCCCGCCCGCCTGACCGAAGGCGAACTGGCGATGGTCGGCAAGCTGGAAAGCCACACCATGGACCACCCCGACATGCCGGAGACGGTGCGGGTGGAGTGTCCCGAGTGGGCGGAGGGGCCGATGCGCGCCTCGCTCGGCGACCGTTTCGGGGTGGAGATGGAAAAGCTGCTGGAGGCGGCGCCGCTCGACCTGCGCATCAACCCGCTGAAGGCGAACCAGCAGAGCGCCATCAAGGCGCTGGCCAAGGCGCAGATCACGGCGGAGACCACGCGCTGGTCGCCGCTGGGCCTGCGGGTGAAGGGCCGGCCGCCGTTGGGCAGCGTCGACGCCTTCAAGGACGGCCTGGTGGAGATCCAGGACGAGGGCTCGCAGCTGGTGGCGTTGGCCGTCGCGCCGAAGCCCGGCCATCAGGTGGTCGATTTCTGCGCCGGGGCCGGCGGCAAGACGCTGGCCGTCGCGGCGCTGATGAAGAACAAGGGCCGCGTCGTGGCCTGCGACGTGCTGGACAAGCGCCTGAAGCGCGCGGCCGAGCGGTTCCGCCGCGCCGGCCTGCACAACATCGAGGCCCATCCGCTGACCAGCGAGCGCGACCCCTGGGTGAAGCGCCACAAGCGCAAATTCGACCGCGTGCTGGTCGATGCTCCCTGCTCCGGCACCGGCACCTGGCGCCGCAACCCGGATGCCCGCTGGCGCCAGCTGGGGCCGGGGCTGGAGCAGCTGCTGCCGCTTCAGGCCAACATCCTGGACAGCGCCGCGCGTCTGGTGAAGCCGGGCGGCCGGCTGATCTACGCCACCTGCTCCATGCTGCATGACGAGAACGAGGCGCAGGTCGAAGCCTTCCTGCAAACCCACCACGACTTCATCGTGAAGCCGGTCGCCGAGGTGTGGGCGGAGGAGGAAGCCGGCACGCCGCCGCCGGTCGAAGGCCCGTACCTGCGCCTGACTCCGGCCCGTCACGACACCGACGGCTTCTTCGCCGCCGTGCTGGAACGCCGCGCGGAAGAGAGCGTATCCGAGGTCGCTCTGGAGCAGGGGGAGGTCGATCCGGTCGAGCTGGGCAAGGCGATCGATGCGTGAGTGAGGGGGGCTGAGTTAGACCCCTACCCCATCCCTCCCCCGCCCAGCGGGGGAGGGATGGGGTAGGGCCGACGCAGCGAAGCGCCAACTCACCCGCTCTTGACAGCCGGGGTGGCGCGCTCCTTATCGGTGGGGTAGGCTTTCCGCTGCCGAATTCGCCCGGGCATATCCGCCCCACCTCCCAAGAGGACCAGATGAAGTTCTCCTTCGCCAAGCCGTCCCTGCCTGCGTCCGGCGTGCTCGCCGTGACCGTCGCCGCCGACCGCAGCCTCGGCCCGGTCGGGCGCGAGCTCGATCAGAAGACCGGCGGGGCGCTGGCCCGCGCCATGGCCGCCGCCCGCTTCAACGGCAAGAAGGACGAGACGCTGACGCTCCTCGCCCCGGCCGGGACCGATCTCGACCGCATCCTGCTGGTCGGCATCGGCAAGGGGGCCGATCTGACCGACCTGATCCTGCAGTCCGCCGGCGGCGCCATCGCCGTGGCCCTGGACAAGGCCACGGAAGAGGCGGCGCTGCTGGTCGAGCTGCCGGAAGGCGCCACGCAGTCGGCCGCCGCCGCCGCGGCCGAGATCGCCTTCGGCGCGCAGCTGCGCAGCTACAAGTTCGACAAGTACCGGACCAACGACCGGAAGGCCGACAAGAAGGAGCCGAAGCCGAGCCTGCGCAAGCTGACGCTGCTGGTGGAGGACGACGGCGCCGCCAAGGCCGCCTTCAAGAAGCTGGACACGCTGGCCGACGCCATCCGTTTCACCCGCGATCTGGTGTCGGAGCCGGCCAACGTCATCTATCCGGAAAGCCTCGCCGAGAAGACGAAGGAGCTGGAGCAGTTCGGCCTCGAGGTCGAGATCCTCGACCAGAAGAAGCTGAAGAAGATCGGCATGGGCGCCCTGCTGGGCGTGGCGCAGGGCAGCGCCTTCGAGCCGCGCGTGGTCGTCATGCGCTGGAACGGCAACCCGGAGGCCGACGACAAGCGCCCGGTCGCCTTCATCGGCAAGGGCGTGACCTTCGACAGCGGCGGCATCTCGATCAAGGGTGCGGCCGGCATGGAGGACATGAAGTGGGACATGGGCGGCTCGGCCACCGTGATCGGCACCATGTACGCGCTCGCCGCCCGCAAGGCGAAGGTCAATGCCATCGGCATCGTCGGTCTGGTGGAGAACATGCCGTCCGGCACGGCGCAGCGTCCCGGCGACATCGTCACCTCGCTGTCGGGCCAGACCATCGAGGTCATCAACACCGACGCCGAAGGGCGCCTGGTGCTGGCCGACTGCCTGTGGTACGCGCAGGACGTCTACAAGCCCAAGCTGATGATCGACCTCGCCACCCTGACCGGCGCCGTCATCGTCGCGCTGGGCCATGAGCATGCCGGCCTGTTCGCCAACGACGACGACCTCGCCACGAAGCTGACGGCCGCCGGCCTGAAGGTGGGCCAGCCGGTATGGCGCATGCCGCTGGGCGACGGCTACGACAAGGAGATCGAATCGCCGGCCGCCGACATGAAGAACACCGGGTCGGGCGGCGGCGCCGGCAGCATCGTCGGCGCGCAGTTCCTGAAGCGCTTCGTCAACGACGTGCCGTGGGCCCACATCGACATCGCCGGTGTCGCCTGGGCGAAGAAGGACAGCGCCACGGTGCCGAAGGGCGCCACCGCCTTCGGCGTGCGCCTGCTCGACCGCTTCGTGGCGGACTTCCACGAGGAGTGATCGGGGGATCATGTTTGAGCGCGTGAAGGAGCCATGACCGAAGTCCGCTTCTACCACCTGCAACGGCGCACGATGGAGCAGGCGCTGCCCAAGATCCTGGAGAAGGTTCTTGAGCGGAACTGGCGCGCCGTCGTGCTCGCCGGCTCGGCGGAGCGGGTGGACATGCTGAACCAGCATCTGTGGACCTACGATCCCGGCTCCTTCCTGCCGCACGGAGCGGCGCGCGACGGCTTCGCCGACAAGCAGCCGGTGTGGCTGACCGACACCGACGAGAACCCCAACGGCGCCACCGTGCTGGTCACGGTGGACGGCTGTGTCAGCGACCGGATGGACGGCTTCGACCTCGTCTGCGACCTGTTCGACGGCAACGACGACGAGGCGGTGCTTGCCGCCCGCCAGCGCTGGAAGGCCTGCAAGGCCGCCGGCCACGCCCTGACCTATTGGCAGCAGAACGAGCGCGGCGGCTGGGAAAAGCGCGCCTGACCGCGGCGGTGCCGCGGACCGCGTTTCCTGATCATTTCGATTGCATTTGATCCGTTCAAGGGCAAATCTGAATGCCCGTGTGGATGGTCAAAGGTGCAAGCTCCCCTATGAACAGGAGCCAGTTCGACCCGGCGCTCGCGCAGCAGGTCAGGGACGCCAGCATCCTGATCGTGGACGACAACCAGTCCAACGTCGACCTGCTGCGCGAAATCCTGAGCCATGACGGATACACCCGCGTCGTCGGCGAGACCGATCCGCGCAAGGTGCCGGCTCTCTGCGCCGCCGAGGCGTTCGACCTGCTGCTGATCGACATCCGCATGCCGCACATGAGCGGCTTCGAACTGATGGAGCGGCTGAAGCCGGTCTTCGGCGACGACTACGTGCCGGTCCTGGTGCTGACCGCCCAGACCGACCAGGACACCCGGCGCAAGTCGCTGGAACTGGGCGCCAACGACTTCCTGACCAAGCCGTTCATCGCCTGGGAGTTGCTGCACCGGGTCCGCAACATGGTGGAGATCCGCAAGCTCTACCGCCGCGCCGCCGAGCAGAACCGCGAACTGGAACACCGGGTGTCGGAGCGCACGGCCGAACTGTCGGACGCGCTGGAGGCGGCGCGCAAGGCGGACCGCGCCAAGCTGGATTTCCTGGCGGTGATGAGCCACGAGCTGCGCACGCCGCTGAACTCCATCATCGGCTTCGCCGACGTGCTGGCGGGGGAGGGGATGGGCAAGCTGGGCCACCCCGACTATCTGGAATATGTGAAGCTGATCGAGGAGAGCGGCCGGTCGCTGCTGACCATGGTCAACAACATCCTGGACTACACGCGCGGCTCGACCGGCTCGATCGAACTCCAGGAGAGCGACGTCAACATCCCCCAACTGCTGAACGGCTGCGCCGAACTGCTGGCGCAGAAGGCTTCGGTCAAGCAGCTGGCGGTTGCGGTGCATCCCTGCACGGCCTTCCGCATGCGGATCGACCGCCGCCGGCTGCGCGAGATGGTGCTGAACCTGCTGGACAACGCGGTGAAGTTCACCCAGCCCGGCGGCCAGGTGGCGCTGGTGGTGGAGGACCGCGACAATTTCGTCGGGCTGACCGTGCGCGACGACGGCCCCGGCATCCCGGCCGAGCTGATGGGCCGCCTCTTCAACCCCTTCACCCAGGCCGAGCGCTCGCTGGTCCGCCAGCATGAGGGCGTCGGGCTGGGCCTGCCCATCGTCCGGCGCTTCGCCGAACTGCATGGCGGCGGCGTCGAGGTGGACAGCGTGCCGGGCCGGGGGACGGCGGTGACGATCCTGCTGCCGAAGGAGCGGCTTCTGGGGGACAGTTGACCCCCCTTCAATGGAACCTGAACATCTCCGGTGCCGCGCCGACGCGCGCGACCAGCCCGCCGCCGGGTGGGACCGGGCGCCATTGGTCGCGTTGGGAATCGACCGGTTCCGACACCACGATCAGGCCGTTGTCGCCGCGCCTCCAGTAGAGGCTGGGCGGCTTGTCGTCCGACGCCCAGCGCACGGCCCAGATCCGGTCGCCGTCGGTCCAGGTCGCGGTGAAACGCAGGGGAGAGGTGATGTCCAGCGCCCGCATCTCGTCGCGGATGGCGTGCAGGACGCGTTGGAAGGCGCCGACCGAATCCCGCTCCAACCCCTGGCCCAGGGCGGCGAGGAAGATCGCCTCGCTGTCGGTGGTGCCGGTACGGGCGCTGTACAGCTCGTCCGGGATCATCGCCTCCACCTTGCGGCGCAGGCGGGGCCAGTCGCCGACCTGCCCATTGTGCATGAACAGGAAGCGCCCGGCCTTGAAGGGATGGCAGTTGGCCCGGCTGACCGCGGTGCCGGTGGCCGCCCGCACATGGGCGAAGAACAGGCGGGAGCGGACATGGCTGCAGATCGACTGCAGGTTCTCGTCCGACCAGGCCGGGCGGATCTCGCAGTAACGGCCGGGCTCGGTCCGCTCGCTGTACCAGCCGACGCCGAAACCGTCACCGTTGGTTCCGGTCTTCGCCTCCGTGGCGTGCATCGACTGTTCGATCAGGGAATGGCAGGGCGTGCAGACCAGCGTTTCCAGGAACACAGGTTCGCCGCAATAGGCTAGGAACCGACACATCGACCGACGCACCATGGCAGCCGCGACAGGAGCTGCGTCAATCTGACCCGATGCCGGGGGTGAAACAAGGGGGCGGGGTCACGGATCCGTCACGCCGCCCCGCTGGTGTGGCATTTCCGCCGGTCCGGCGCAGGCGTGACCCGCCTTCGTCACCACACGAGCATGGGCAGGGCCGCGACGCGCAGCGGGCCGACGAACAGGAAGCGATCCTGCACGGTGACGGGGGCGGTGACCACCGGCTCGCCGTTCGGACCGGTCGGGCGGGCCAGCATGGTCAGGACGGTGCGGGCGATGGCGGCCTCGTTCGGGCGCATCATCGGCCTCACCGCGTCCAGAATGGCGGGAGCGCCGCGGATCTCGGCGGTCAGCGCCGCCTGGGGCTGCAACTGCGCGTCCAGCGCCAGCGTGCCCGACAGCACCGCCCCCAGCGGCCCCCAGTCCAGCGCCAGCCGATCGACCTCGACCGTGCCGCCGTCGCGGCTCCAGGCCGACAGGCTGGCCGGTTCGGGGCGGGGCGGGGCTCCCATCACGCGCAGCGTCACCTCGGTCCGCTTCACCTCGCGGCCCAGCGTCGGCACCATGCCGTCGGGCAGGGTCAATCCGTCGGCGGAGAGCGTCAGGGTCAGGCCGGCGGTGGTGTGTTCGGCCGGCGGCTGGTCCGGTTGGGCGGCGGCGACGTCCAGGGCGGCGACCGGCACCGCCTGTCCGGCGACCTGCGCGGTCAGGCCGGTGAAGCGCAGGGCCAGCCGCTCCAGCGTGCCCGACATCCGCATGGTCACGTCGCCGCTGCCGCCCTGCGGGGCCAGGATGTCGATCGGCGGCTGACCGGGCTGCACCACCGAAAGCCGCTGTTCGCCGGGCAGGGTCAATGCGATACGGGTGGGGTTCCAGGGAGCCGCCTCCGCCACCAGTCGCGTGCCCTGCCATTCGGCGCCGCGGGTGGCCAGATGCGGCTTCTCCAGCTCCGCCCGCAGGGCGAAGGGGAAACCGCCGACGGTCAGGCCGCCATGTTCCACCACCGCCCCGTTGTCGCGCTGTGCGGACACCCAGTCCTCCAGGCCGTTGCGCACGGCATGGGCAGCCTGCTGCCACCACAAGGTATAGGCGACGGCCGGCAGCAGCAGGATCATCAGCACGAGAATCGTGGCGATCCTGCGCCCGGTCAGCAGGCGGCGGGGGGCGGAAGTGGTGGGGGTGGGGCGCATCGGTGGCATGTCCGTTCCATCTCCGTACCCTTATAGCGGCCCCGGAAGTCGCATGCTAGGTTTGGGCGTCGCCGATTCGCCTCTGGACATCCTTCATTCTCCATGGCTCCCGATCAGCAGCTTCCGCGTCCCGCCTGGTCCGCCGACATCGCGGTCGACCCCGGCAGCGACCTTTGGGTGTTCGGCTATGGCTCCCTGATGTGGAATCCCGGCTTTCCCTTCGCCGAGCGGCATGCGGCGACGCTGCCGGGCTATCACCGCAGCTTCTGCGTCGCCTCCCACCGCTACCGCGGCACGCCCGAGCGGCCGGGACTGGTCCTGGGGCTCGACCGCGGCGGCTCATGCCGCGGCATCGTCTTTCGGGTGGCGGCGGCGGACGTGCCCGTGGCGCTCGACTACCTGTGGGAGCGGGAGATGGACAACCGCGTCTATCTGCCGAAGCTGCTTCAGGTGCGCCTGCGCGGCGGCCGGTCGGCCGAGGGGCTGGAGACGGTGCGGGCCTGCTGTTTCGTCGTCGACCGCAACCATCCCCAATATTGCCGGGGCATGGACGAGGCTGCGGTCGTTTGTCGCATCGCCGGCTGCCGCGGCCAGCGCGGACCCAACATCGATTACTTGGCGAACACAGTCCGACATCTGGATGAGCTGGGGATTCGCGACGAAAAGTTGTCAAGGCTGTATGATTTGGTGCGTCATTATCCGAGTTGACCTATGCCTGGGCAAGTGCGCGCAGAGCCGTTGCAGAAAAAGTGATCATTTGCTTCAGACTTTTTTCGACTTGTGACGCGGCTCCGAAATCCGCCTGCGGATCATGTCTGAATTGTACAGTTTTGACACTGGCCAACCGGTTCAATAGACTCCGAACTGTCTTTCCGGGAGGTCGTTTGAATGCAAAACATCAGCATAAGAAAAAAATTTCTCACCATTTCCGCAGTCATGCTCTGCGCGATAATTGGCCTCGCAACGATCCTTCTGTCATCTCTTCGCGATACCCAAGAGGAAAGCAGCCGGGAACGCGTTCAGTCCATCGTTGAGGTGGCAATCGGCGCGATCAAAGATTTTGAGGCGCGCGCCGCCAATGGGGAAATGACGCTGGACGCCGCCCGTCTGGCGGCGCGGAACGCGGTCCGTGCGATGCGGTATGATGGAGACGAATATCTGTTCGTCACAGACATGGACTCGCGCATCGAAGTTCACGGCGGAAATCCGCGGATCGAAGGCCAGAACCTCGGAAGTTTCAAGGATCCGAACGGTGTTCCCTTCGCGCAGCTTCTGGTGGAGGCGGCGCGCAAGGGCGGCGGTTACGTGTCCTATTCCTGGCCCAAGGCGGGGCAGACGGTGCCCAGCCCCAAGATCGCCTATGCGCAGATGACGCCGGGTTGGAAGTGGGTGGTCGGCACCGGGGTCTATGTCGACGACATCGAGGCGGATTTCCGGCGCCACGCGATCCAGGCCGCTCTGCTCGGCGGCGTGCTGGGTGTCGGTGCGCTGCTGCTGTCGCTGTGGATCGCGCGCTCGATCACCCAGCCGCTGTCGCGTCTGACCGTGGCGATGCGCCGGCTCGCCGACGACGATCTGGATGTGGAGGTCACCGACGGCGGCCGGCGCGACGAGATCGGGCAGATCGCCGTGACGGTCGGCGTCTTCAAGGAGCACGGCCTGGAGAACCGCCGGCTGCGCGCCGAGCAGGAGGAACTGCGGGCGAAGGCTGAGGCGGAACGGGTCGCCCTGCTGTCCAGGCTGGCCGACGGGTTCGAACGGTCGATCGGCGAGGTGGTGCGGCAGGTGGCGGCCTCGGCCGGCACCATGCGCCAGACCGCCCAGTCGCTGACCGCCAGCACCGACAGCGCGGCGACCCGCAGCACCGCCGCCGCCCAGGCCGCCGAGGAAGCGGCGGTCAGCGTCAACACAGTCGCCGGG
Organism: Azospirillum ramasamyi; assembly: GCF_003233655.1. Taxonomy (NCBI): domain Bacteria; kingdom Pseudomonadati; phylum Pseudomonadota; class Alphaproteobacteria; order Rhodospirillales; family Azospirillaceae; genus Azospirillum; species Azospirillum ramasamyi. Next base: position 1,570,789 of record NZ_CP029829.1, on the reverse strand, counting down.
GCGACCGAGGAACTGTCCAGCTCCATCGGCGAGATCGGGCGGCAGGTCGGCGCCTCCAACGACGTGGCGAACCAGGCGGTCGCCGAGGCCAACAAAACCAACGAGGTGATGAACGGACTCGTCCGGGCGGCCAACGAGGTCGGCGAGGTGGTGAACCTCATCAACTCCATCGCCGGGCAGACCAACCTGCTGGCGCTGAACGCCACCATCGAGGCCGCCCGCGCCGGTGAACACGGCAAGGGCTTCGCCGTCGTGGCCAGCGAGGTGAAGGGGCTGGCCAACCAGACCGCCCGCGCCACCGAGGACATCCAGCGGAAGATCGCGGAAATCCAGCAGGCCACCAACGTGGCGGTGGGGGCGATCCACGACATCGGCGAGGTGATCGGTGAGATGACCAGCATCTCCAGCGCCATCGCCGCCGCGGTGGAACAGCAGGGTGCGGCCACGCGCGACATCTCCGCCAACGTCCATCAGGCGGCCCAGGGCGCGCAGGTGGTTTCCGTCAACGTCGCCGGCGCCAGCGAGGCGACCACCGATGCCGGCGCCAAGGCCAACGAGATGCTGGACGAATCCAGTCATCTGACCGGTGTCGCCGACCGTCTGCGCGGTGAGGTCGACGGCTTCCTGGCGAGCATCCGCGCCGCGTAATACCGGTGAACGCTTGAACTGACCTTTCAAGCGTTCGCCGGACGCCGTGACGGCGGCGGCGCGCCCCTTGGCGCGGCAAAGCCTGCGTGGCGTTTGAACGCAATACGGCAGGTCAATTCCTCGGCCTGCCGGAATGAGGAGGCGCTGGCGCAGCGCTCGTCCGCGGCCCATCTTGAGGGGCATGACGACCCTGCGCATCCGGGCCCTGGCCCTGGCGGGGGCGGCGCTGGTCCTGGGCGTGATCGCCCCGGCCGGCGCCGCCCCGCTTCACCACGACATCGACCTCACGCTCGACCCCGCCGCCGGCCGGCTGGAGGTGGTGGACCGGCTGACCCTGGCGGGGGGCGCGCAGTCGCTGCGGCTCGATCCCGCTTTGACCCTGCACGAGCTGCGGGTAGGCGACCGCGCGGTTCCGCTCGACCGGCGCGGCGACCAAGTGCGGCTGGTGGTGCCGGAGGGAGGCGGACCGGTGACCATCCGCTATGGCGGGCGTCTGCCGGGCTTCACCGCCGGGACCGCAGTTGCCTTGGACGGGGAGGGCGCCTTCCTGCCGGGTCAGGGCGGCTGGCTGCCCGAACCCGGGGCCGATCCGGCCGGCGATGGGGACGGGCCGCCCAGCTGGCGGCTGACGCTGCGGGTTCCGGCGCCCTATGTCGCCGTCGCCACCGGGCGGCTGGTGGAGGAGGGGCGCGACGCCGCCGGCTACCGCGCCGTGTTCGAGGAAACCCGCAGCGTCGAGGAGCCTTCCGTCTTCGCCGGCCCGTGGACGGTCGAGGAGCGGATGGCCGGGGCCTTGCGCCTGCGGCTCTACCGCCATTCCGAGCAGACCGGGCTGGCCGACGGCTATCTCGCCCTGTCGGAGCAGGCCATCGCCGCCGGTGCCGCCCGCATCGGCGCCTATCCCTTCGACGGTTTCAGCATCGTGTCGGTTCCGCCGCCAGTGGGCCTGGGTTTTCCGGGGCTGACCGCCATCGGCCGTTCCGTCCTGCCGCTGCCCTTCATCCGCAGCCAATCGCTGACCCACGAGATCATGCACAACTGGTGGGGCAACGGCGTGCGCGTGGGGACCGGCGGCAACTGGGCGGAGGGGCTGACCACCTACATGGCCGATTATGCCGCCGCGCGCGACCGCGGCGCCGACGCGGCGCGGGCGATGCGGCTGGACTGGCTGCGCGACTATGCCGCCCTGCCGGCCGAGCGCGACCGTCCGCTGACGGAGTTCCTTTCAAAGACGCATGATGCCTCGCAGATCGTCGGCTACGGCAAGGCGGCGATGCTCTTCCACATGCTGGAGGCGGAGATCGGCCGCGACGCCTTCGACGCCGGCATAAGGCGGTTCTGGAGCGAGCACGCCTTCCGCGATGCCGGCTGGTCCGACCTGCGCCGCGCCTTCGAGGCGGCGTCCGGCCGCGACCTCGGCGGGCTGTTCGCGCAATGGCTGGAGCGACGGGGAGCGCCGTTGCTGACGCTCGTCGATGCACGCGCCGACATTGGGGCGGATGGCGAGGGCGTGCTGCTGACCCTGCGGCAGGAGGCCGACCGGCCCTATGCCCTGACCGTGCCGGTGCGGCTGGAGACGGCGGCGGGGGCAGGGGCGGGAGTGGAGAATCACAGCGTCCGTTTCGACGTGAAGGAGGCGACGCTGCGCATTCCGGCCGGCGCGGCGGTGCGGGCGGTGTCCGTCGATCCCGATTTCGATCTGTTCCGCCGGCTGGCTCCGGGCGAGGCGCCGCCGATCCTGCGTGACGTCACCCTGCGCCCCGGCGCCGAGCGGGTGATCGCCGCCGAAGGAGAAGCGGCGGAGGCGGCGCGGGCGCTGGCCGGGCGGCTGATGGACGGTGCCGGCCGGGAGGGCAGGGGCCGGCAGGGCGGGGGCGGAAGTGTGCCGGTGCTGGTGATTGGGACCGACGCGGCGGTGGCGCGGGAACTGGAGCGGCGCGGGTTGCCGCCGGTCCCGGCGGAGTTGGCCGGACGGGGCAGCGCGCGGGTTTGGGTATCGCGCGCGACGGATGGGCGGACGGCGCTGGTGGTGTCGGGCGCCGATGCCGCCGCGCTGCAGGCGCTGCTCCGGCCGCTGCCGCATTACGGACGGCAGAGCTGGCTGGTGTTCGACGGGGCGAAGGCGACGGATCGCGGGGTTTGGGCGGTCGGCGACAGTCCGCTGCGGCGGGTGGTGGCGCGGTGAGGGTGGGGTGATGTCGGCTGACGATGCCCCCACCCCAACCCTCCCCCGCTTCGCGGGAGAGGGAGTAAGTGCTTTTAGGAAAAAAGTAGCGGCAGTCCCTCCCCCGCCTAAGGGGGGAGGTCAGGTGGGGCATCGTCAGCCCTTTACTCCGCCTCGTTCCCCTCGCCCCAGACCAGCCCGTTGAACAGCGGCTCGATCACCGGCTGCCCGATGTCGCGGGTGATGAAGACCAGCTTGGTGCGGTGGTCGTCGCTGGGCCAGTCCTCCAGGCGGACGGGCGGGTGGAACATGTGCTGGACGCCGTGGACGACCACGGGCAGCTCGCTTTCCTTGACGTTCAGCAAGCCCTTCACCCGCAGCAGATTCTCGCCGGCCTGGGCGATCAGCGCCTCCATGAAGTCGACGAAACCGTTCCACGGAATCGGCCGGTCGATCACCATGCAGAAGGCGCGGATATGGTCGTCATGACGGTTGGCGTCGTGGTGATGGTGGTCGTGGCCGCAGTCGGCGCCGCAATGGTCGCCATGGTCGTGATCGTGATGATCGTGCCCGTGGTCATGACCATGACCATGACCATGACCATGGTGCCCATGCCCGTGACCTTTGGCATGTTCGTCGCGATAGGCCTCCTCGCGCAGCCAGCGGGCGACGTCGGGGCTCTTGGTCTCGGGATTGTAGAGGCCGGCGTCGAACAGCCGCTTCGGGTCGATCTCGCCATGGGCGGCGGGAAGGACCGGGGCGGCCGGGTTGATGGCGGCGAGGCGCTGCATCAGGGCGGCCGTCGCCGCCGGGGTGGCGACGTCGGTCTTGGTCAGGACGATGCGGTCGGCGACGGCGGCCTGCTTCACGCTTTCCGGCTGGCGGTCGAGCTGGAGCGAGCCGTGCGCCGCGTCCACCGTGGCGATCACGCCGTCCAGGCGGAAACGGGCGGCCAGCAGCGGGTCGGACATCAGGGTGTGGATGATGGGCGCGGGATCGGCCAGCCCGGTCGTCTCCACCACCACCCGGTCGAAATCGGGGATCTCGCCCTTCACCCGCTTCAGGAACAGGTCGCGCAGGGTGTCAACCAGATCGCCGCGGATGGTGCAGCACAGGCAGCCGCTGTCCATCAGCACCATGTTCTCCGACGCCTTGGCGACCAGCAGATGGTCGAGCCCGACCTCGCCGAACTCGTTGATGACGATGGCGGTGCGCGCCATGGCCGGATTGCGCAGCAGCGCCTGCAGCAGCGTGGTCTTGCCGCTGCCGAGGAAGCCGGTCAGCACCGAGACGGGAAGGCGGGCGGGACTTGCGGCGGGAGCGCTCAACGGGGGTTCTCCTGACAGGATTTGCACAGGCCGTGCACCTCGACGGTGGGGCGCTGGACACGGAAGCCGCGCTCGGCCGCCGCGGTGACGATCGCCGAGCCGACGCCCGGATCGTCGATCTCGGCCGCATCGCCGCAACCGTCGCACACCAGGAACTGCCCGGAATGGACGTCTCCCGGCGCGGCGCAGCCGACATAGGCGTTCAGCGATTCGATGCGGTGGACCAGCCCCTGTTCGACCAGGAATTCCAGCGCGCGGTAGACGGTCAGCGGCGCCGCCGCCTTGCCGTCCTGCTGGCTGAGATCCTCCAGGATCGCGTAGGCGCCGCGCGGCCGGTGGCTGGACCACACCAGCTCCAGCACACGGCGGCGCAACGCGGTCAGCCGCGCGCCCCGCTCGGCGCACAGCGCGTCGGCACGGGTCAGGGCGTCGGCGATGCAGTGGGCATGGTCGTGAAGTGCGGACATGGTGTTACTTTATAACGCTCCTGCCCGCGACGCAACGCGCATGGAAAAGGCCGCCCCGGGCCGCTTGGGGGAAGGTGGCAACAGGGCGCGCCCGTTTGCGGGCAAGCCGATGACCCTTCGGTGAGGATCAGGTCAGGACGCCTTGTCGATCCGCCCCTTGCGCTCGTTGTAGAGCGCCAGCGCACGGTCGCGGGCGGCGCCATGGTCGAGGATCGGCCGCGGGTAATCCTCGCCCAGCCGGATGCCGGCCTGCCGCAGCACCTCGGTCGGTGCGGCCCAGGGCCGGTGGATCCAGCGCGGCGGCAGCCGGTCCAGTTCGGGCACGAAACGGCGGACGTAATCGCCCTGGGGATCGAACTTCTCGCCCTGCAGGACCGGGTTGAAGACGCGGAAGAAGGGGGAGGCGTCGGCGCCGCATCCCGCCACCCATTGCCAGTTGCCGGCATTCTGGGCGAGGTCGGCATCGACCAGCGTGTCCCAGAACCAGCGCTCCCCCTCCTGCCAGGGCAGCAGCAGATCCTTGACCAGGAAGGACGCCACGATCATCCGCACCCGGTTGTGCATCCAGCCGGTCTCCCACAGCTGGCGCATGCCGGCATCGACGATGGGATAGCCGGTGCGCCCGCGCTGCCACGCCTGCAGGCCCGCGGCATCCTCGCGCCAGGGGAAATCGGCGAAGCGGGGATCGAGCGGGCTGTCGGGCAGTTCCGGCGCGTGGTGCAGCAGATGGTACTGGAACTCGCGCCAGCCGAGTTCGCGCAGGAAGGAATCGATGCCGGACGCCAGTTCCGGCCGGGCGTCGGCGGCGTGGCGGGCGGCGTGCCAGACCTGCCGCGGCCCGATCTCCCCGAAGGCCAGATAGGGCGACAGGGCGGAGGTGCCGTCGCTGTCGGGCCGGTCGCGTTCGGTGGCATAGGCGCCGACCGGCCCGTCGAGGAAATCGGCCAGATGGGACAGCGCCGCCGCCTCGCCCGGAACCCAGCGCTTGCGCAATCCCGGCGCCCAGTCGGGCTTCGCCGGCAGCAGGCCCCAGGAGTCGAGCGGATCGCCGGCCGGTGCCTTGTCCGGCGCCTTCAGTTCCGATGGCGCCCGGGTGGGCAGCGGCGGGGTCAGCGTGGCCGACAGGTGACGCCAGAAGGGGGTGAAGACCTTGAAGGGGCCGCCGCTCTTGTTGCGGACGGTCCAGGGCTCGGCCAGCAGGGCGGCGTTGAAGCTGCGGGCATCGACGCCGCGCGCCTTCAGCCGCTCCTTGATCGCGGCGTCCCGCGCGGTCCGGGCGGGGATGTAGCGGCGGTTCCACAGCACGCACTCCGCCCCGGTCTCCTCCACCAGCGCTTCCAGAACCGCGCCCGGTTCGCCCCGGCGCAGCAGCAGCGGCGAGCCGTGGCGGGCGCAGCAGGTGGCGAGCCGCTCCAGGCTGCCGTGCAGCCACCAGCGCTGCGCCCCGCCGAGCGCCCAAGGATCACCAGCCGGATCGCCGGTCTCCTCCTCCAGGATATAGAGCGGGATGACCGGGGCGCCGCGTTCGGCCGAGGCCTGGGCGGCGGCGGTCAGCGCCGGGTTGTCGGCAAGGCGCAGGTCGTTGCGGAACCAGACGACGATGGGGGAGGCGGACATGCACGGTGCTCGGTTGGACTGCTTCGGAGCACCCGATATAGGCCGCGCTCACGCTTCGGCCAGAGCGTCAGCGCGCACGGTCCGGCGACAAACGGGCGCAGGGGAAACGGTAGATCCGGCCGCGCACCGTCATCAGCACCTCGAACCGCCGCGCCAGCAGCCCGTCGAAGGCGGCATCCAGCACGTTCAGCCCGCCGGTGAAGCTGCCGAAGGCGGGCAGGATCAGTTTGGCGCCGTCATGGGCGAAGCAGCGCTCGCGCACCCGCCGTCCGGCCAGCGCCAGCGCGGCGGCCGGGTGCAGGTGGCCCGACAATTCGCCGACCGCACCAGGCCGCGCCTCGTGGCGGAAGGTGAGGGGGCCGAGGGACAACTCCGCCGCCGCCCGGCCGCCAAGGCCCTGCGGCGGCTCGGGATCGTGGTTGCCGGTGATCCATACCCAATCGGACACGGCGGCGGTCAGGCCGCGCAGCCGTTCCACATCGGCCGGGTCCATCCGCTCCGCCGCGCGGCGGTCGTGGAAGCTGTCGCCCAGGCACAGCACGCGGGCCGGCCGGTCGCGCGCGATCAGCTCCGCCAGCCGGTCCAGCGTCGCCCGCGTGTCGTAGGGCGGCAGCATCCGGCCGCGCGCGGCGAAGGCCGAGCCCTTCTCCAGATGCAGGTCGGCGACGGCGAGGATGGACTCGCCCGGCCACAGCAGCGCGCCCGACGCGTCGGCCAACAGATCGGCGCCGCGGAAGGTCAGGGCGGCGCGGCTGTCATCGCCCTGACAGGCGGAACCGTGAGCTTGGGAGGAAGCTGACAACGTTCGTTTACCGGCGATCATCGGAAAGGGCCAATATCCATGAAATTTCTATGGGCATGATGTTTGCAGCCGTACGTGCCGCCGCCGTGGAGGCATGGCGGATCATAACCATACCCGGAGGATACCCATGGCCACAGTGACGTTCACCGGCCTGAACATGCCCAAGGACCTGACCGTTTACGCGGTCGCCGGCGATACCGGCACTCTGCTGGCGCTGGCGAAGAAGCACGACATTCCGATCCCGTTCCAGTGCCAGGACGGCGAGTGCGGATCCTGCCTCGTCAAGGTGACCTATCTGGACGGCAAGACCCCGATGGCCATCGACCTGACCGAAAAGGAGAAAGTCACCCTGTCCGTCAACGGCAAGCTGAACAGGAGCCTGTTGGAGGCGGCCGAGAACGCCCACCTCCCGCCGCCCTACCGCCTGGCCTGCCAGTTCATCGTCCGTGACGAGACCATTCTCGTCGAGTTCAGCGGCGAGCCGGGCGTGGAGCCGGAACTGCGCAAGTAACCTACGACCGGCATGGGACGGTGTCACAGCGACAACCGTCCCTGCTGCGGGCGCCCCGTTTCCGATTTCGCCGGCCGTGGCGGAGCGAGTTCCGGCATCGCCTCCGCCAGCAGTTCGGCTTCGGCGGCGGCGAGCAGTTCGTCGGTGGCGCTGCCGTCCACCCGCTCGCGCCCGATCTCCAGGATCACCGGCACCGCCAGCGGGGAGATGCGGTCGAGATCCTTGTGGGTGATGCGCCCGCGCACCCGCGCCAGGAAATCGGACAGGCGGCGGATGTCGGTCAGCCCGCCGGCCGCATCGGCCCGCGTCGCCCGCAGCAGCACATGGCCGGGGTCGTGCTTGCGCAGCACGTCATAGATCAGGTCGGAGGAGAAGGTGACCTGCCGCCCGGTCTTCTCCTGTCCCGGATGGCGGCGGTCGATCACCCCGGCGATCAGCGCCACGTTGCGGAAGGTCCGCCGCAGCATCGACGATTCGTCCATCCAGGCTTCCAGGTCGTCGCCCAGCATGTCCTGGTCGAACAGCGCGTCCATGTCCGTCGGCGAGCGCAGCGACCACACCGCCAGCACATAATCGGTGGCGACGAAGCCCAGCGGCCCCAGGCCGAAGCGCTCCATCCGGCGGGTCAGCAGCATGCCCAAGGTCTGGTGCGCGTTCCGCCCCTCGAAGGCATAGGCGACGAGGAAGCGCTTGCCCGCCTTGGGGAAGGTCTCCACCAGCAGCCCGTCGCGGTCGGGCAGGACGGAGCGGTAGCGCTGAAGGCGCAGCCATTCCCGCACATCCTCCGGCAAGCCGTCCCAACGGCGCGGATCGGCCAGCATGGCGCGCACCCGCTCGGCCAGATGGGTGGTCAGCGGCAGCCGCCCGCCGGCATAGGCTGGCACCTTCGGGTCGCCGGTGCCGCCCTTGGCGACCTGCGCCTCCATCTCGCGCACGCCGAGGAATTTCAGCAGCTGGCCGGCGAACAGGAAGGTGTCGCCGGGGGTCAGGCCCTGGATGAAATACTCCTCCACCTCGCCCAGAATCGGGCCGCGGTTCAGGCGGACGCGCAGAAGCGCCTCCTGGGTGATGGTGCCGACATTCATCCGGTACTGGCGCGCCACCGCCGGGCCGGCCGCCGCCATCCGCCCGTCCTCGCGCGGCTTCAGGCGCTGGAAGCGTTCATAGGCGCCGAGCGCATAGCCGCCGGTGGCGACGAAATCCAGCACGTCGTCGAATTCGTCGCGCGTCATCGCGGCATAGGGGGCGGCGGACACCACCTCCTCATACAACTCGTCCGGCAGGAAGGGGGCGGCGCAGGCCATGCCGAGCAGATGCTGTGCCAGCACGTCCAACCCGCCCGGCCGCGGCGCCTCGCCGTCCAGCGTGTGATCGTGGACCGCCTCCAGCGCGGCGCGGCATTCCAGCACCTCGAACCGGTTGGCGGGGACCAGCAGGGCGCGGCTGGGCTCGTCCAGCCGGTGGTTGGCGCGGCCGATGCGCTGGACCAGCCGGCTCGACCCCTTCGGCGCGCCGATCTGCACCACGAGGTCGACCGCCGCCCAGTCGATGCCGAGATCGAGCGAGGAGGTGGCCACCACCGCCCGCAACTCCCCGCGCGCCATGGCGCCCTCGACCTTGCGGCGCTGTTCCACCGCCAATGAGCCGTGGTGCAGCGCGATGGGCAGGTTGTCGTCATTGACCCGCCACAGCGCCTGGAACACCAGCTCCGCCTGGGCGCGGGTGTTGACGAACAGCAGGGTGGTGCGCTGGCGGCGGATGCGTTCGTAGATCTCCTTCATGGCGTGCATCGCCATGTGGCCGGCCCAGGGCACCCGCTCCTGCGAGGTCAGGATCTCCACCTCCGCCTGGGCGCCGCTGCGGCCCAGCACGAGGCGCACGTCGTCGTTCTCGGTCCCGTCATGCCGGCCGTGGCGCGACAGCCAGGCCAGCAGCCGTTCCGGCTCCGCCACCGTGGCCGACAGCCCGACCCGCCGGGCGGCAGGGGCGAGCCGCGACAGCCGCGCCAGCCCCAGCGCCAGCAGGTCGCCGCGCTTGGTGCCGGTCAGCGCATGAAGCTCGTCGATGATGACGCAGCGCAGGTTGCGGAACAGCCGGTCGGCGTCGGTGTAGGACAGCAGCAGCGCCAGGCTTTCCGGCGTCGTCATCAGCATGTGCGGCGGATGGGTGCGCTGGCGCTTGCGCTTGGCCTCCGGCGTGTCGCCGGTGCGCGTCTCCGCCCGGATCGGCAGCCGCATCTCGGCGATCGGCTGTTCCAGATTGCGCTGGATATCGACCGCCAGTGCCTTCAGCGGCGAGATGTAGAGGGTGTGCAGCCCGTCGCGCGGCCGTTCCGCCAGCTCGATCAGCGAGGGCAGGAAACCGGCCAGCGTCTTGCCGCCGCCGGTGGGGGCGATCAGCAGCGCGCTCTCCCTCCGCTCCGCCGCCTCCACCATCGCGACCTGATGCGGGTGCGGTGCCCAGCCGCGCGACCGGAACCAGGCGGCGACGTTGGGCGGGATCGGGGCGGGGGAGGGGACATCCATGGCCGCCGGACTTTACCGGATCGCCAGGAACGGAGGAAGAACGATATATGGGCGGAGGCGTTACGCCGTCGCCGCCTTCTTCATCCCGAAGCAATGCTCCGGTCCCGGGAAGGCGCGGCTGCGCACCTCGGCGGCATAGGCCGCGGCGGCATCGCTCACCGACTCGCCGAGATTGGCGTAGCGCTTGACGAATTTCGGCTGGAAGGCGCCGAACAGGCCGAGCATGTCGTCGGTGACCAGAACCTGCCCGTCGCAGGCCGGCGAGCCGCCGATGCCGATGGTCGGGATCGCCACCTCTTCGGTGATGCGGCGGGCCAGCGCCTCCATCGTGCCTTCGATCACCAGGGTGAAGGCGCCGGCGTCGGCGATGGCGCGGGCATCGGCGGCGATCCGCTCCGCCGCCTCGGCGTCGCGGCCGACGGCCTTGTAGCCGCCCAGCGTGTTCACGGATTGCGGCGTCAGCCCGACATGGCCCATCACCGGGATGCCGCGGGCGGTCAGGAAGGCCACCGTCTCCGCCATCTCCAGCCCGCCTTCCAGCTTGACCGCCTGGGCGCCGGTCTCCGCCATCACGCGCGCGGAGGCGCGGAAGGCCGCCTCCTTGCTTTCCTGATAGCTGCCGAAGGGCAGGTCGACCACGACGCAGGCGCGCTCCGACCCGCGGACCACGGCGGCGCCATGGGCGATCATCATGTCCAGCGTCACCGGCAGCGTGCTGTCCAGCCCGTAGACCACCATGCCCAGCGAGTCGCCGACCAGCAGCAGATCGACATGCGGGTCGAGCAGCCGGGCCACCGGCGCGGTGTAGGCGGTCAGGCAGACGATGGGCTCGCCTCCCTTGCGGGCGCGCAGCGCCGGGACCGACTGGCGGGCGGTGAGGTTGGAAGCACTCATGATCGGGCCTTTCCACGACGGCCGGCGGGTTGGCTCGCTGACCGTTCAATACGCTTGCCCGACGTACAATGCGGGCGAAGCGAAATGGCGCAGATACACCAAAACCGCCCACGCGAAGATCGCGGGACGGTCGGGTGCAAGACACAAGGGGTCTTGGGCGCGCATCACACGCGCCCTTCGCAGTCGCTAAGAGCGACCGACGATTAGTAGCCCTCGCGTTCCATCCGCTTGCGGAGCAGCTTGCGGGTGCGACGCACCGCTTCAGCCTTCTCACGCGCGCGCTTCTCCGAGGGCTTCTCGTAGTTGCGGCGCAGCTTCATTTCACGGAAAATGCCCTCGCGCTGCATCTTCTTCTTGAGCGCGCGGAGGGCCTGATCGACGTTGTTATCTCGGACCAGAACTTGCACGTTTACCGTCACCCTTCCAAGTGTGCCGTGTTGCGCAAAGGCAACAAATAGGTATGCGCGGCAGGCGCACCCCTTGTGTGGGCGCAGTGTGTAGCACGCCCTATCGCCTTTGTGAAGGGGAGTCTTCGGCCTGCAAGCATAAGCGGGGCCGGAGCCATAGGAATCGGTTGCTCCGGCCGCATCCGCACTCCAGATATAGCGCCATGCCAGTGCTTCCAATCGCCCGGATGGGCAATCCCGTGCTCCGCAAGATCGCGGAGCCCATCGCCGATCCCACCGACCCTGCCGTCGCCCGGCTGGCGGCGGACATGATCGCCACCATGCTGGATGTCCCCGGAGTCGGTCTGGCCGCGCCCCAGGTATCGGTGTCGCGCCGGATCATCGTCTTCCGGGTTCCCGCCGACCGCGGCGAGGGGGAGGAGGTGGCGAGCACCGTCCTGGTCAACCCGGAGATCGAGCCGTTGTCCGAAGACATGGTCCTGGGCTGGGAGGGCTGCCTGTCGATTCCGGGGCTGCGCGGCCTGGTTCCGCGCCACGCGCGCATCCGCTATCGCGGATATGGCCTGGACGGCAGCCGGATCGAACGCGAAGCGGGCGGTTTCCATGCCCGTGTGGTCCAGCACGAGGTCGACCACCTGGATGGCGTGCTCTATCTTGATCGCATGGACGATCTGCGGCTCCTCGTCTGCACCGAGGAGATGCATCATATCAACGCCGCGCTTGCAGCGGCCAAGGAAGCGCCGTCCCGGATCTGAGGGCGGACGCAGGGAGAGTCGGCTATGAGCATCGACACGCTTCGCGACGAGATTCTGGTGGCGAGCCTGCCCAATGTGGTGTTCGACGGCTGGAGCCTGCAGGCCCTGCGCGACGGCACCCAGATGGCCGGCCACGAGCCTTTCGCCTTGCTGCGGGCCTTCCCCGGCGGCGTGACCGACGCGGTGGAGCATTTCGCCGACTGGACCGACCGTCAGATGCTCGACCGGCTGGAAGCCCAGCCGCTGGCCGAGATGAAGGTGCGCGAGCGCATCTCTCTCGCCGTCCGCACCTATTTCGACGTGCTGGAGCCCTACCGCGAGGCGAAGCGCCGCCAGCTCTCCTATCTGGCCATGCCGCAGAATGTGGCGCTCGGCCTGCGGCTGCTCTACCGCACGGTGGACGCCATGTGGTTCGCCGCCGGCGACACCTCCACCGACTACAACCACTATACAAAGCGGGCGCTGCTGTCGGCGGTGGTCAGCTCCTCCACCTTCTACTGGCTGGACGACAAGTCGGAAGGGCATGTGGAGACCCGCGCCTTCATCGACCGCCGTCTGGCCGACGTGATGGCGGTGGGCAAGGCGACCTCGTCGGTCGGCAGGATCGGCTCGATGCTGAACCTCTTCCCCAACCCCCTGCGCTTCGCCCGCCAGATGCGCCAGCGCACCAACGGCGCCCAGGCCAGCAACGCGACGGTGCATATGGCGGAGAACATCTGAGGGGGAGGCGTGATTCGCCCTCTCCCGGAATGGGAGAGGGTATTCTACTTCCGCTTCGACTTCGCCGCCTTCTTCGCGGCGGCCCGCAAAGCCGCCTCGAACCCCGACCGTGCCCAGGGCAGCAGTTCGTCGCGGTCGTCCAGGGCCGAGTCGGGCGGGGGATAGTAGGACAGGGTGGTCGGCTTGTCCGGCATCGGCCGGAAGGGCTCCAGGCCCAACTGCGCAAACGACAGGCGGTTAACGTCGTCCGCCTTGACATACAGCGTCTCGTCCGCGACCAGCGCGAAGGTCAGCCCGTCAATGGACAGGCCATAGCCGCCGAACATGCGGCGCGCCCGCAAGTCACCCAGCGGCGCCATCATCTCGCAGAGCGTGGCGACATACTCGCTGGGCGGCCGGGCGGGCATCCGTGGGAGAGGTTACTTCTTGCGGAAGGCGTCCAGAGCGACGACCTCGCCGCGCTTCGGCTCCTCGGCCGGGGCGGCTTCCTCCTCCTCCTCCTTTTCCTCGACCCGCTCGGCGGCGGCGCGGGTCGGCATGGAGGAGACCTCCGCCGACTCGGCGGCGGCCAGCGGCTGGAACTGCAGCGCGAAATTCACCGACGGGTCGGCGAAGGTGGTGATGGCCGCGAAGGGGATCACCAGCCGCTCATGCACATTGTTGAAGCTCAGCGTCACCTCGAAATGATCGTCCGTGACGTCCAGACCGTAGTACTGGAACTGCAGGACGATGGTCATCTCGTTGGGATACTGGGACGCCAGGTAGTCCGGGATGTCGACGCCGGGAAAACCGGTGCGGAAGGTCAGGTAGAAATGGTGATTGCCCGGCAGGCCGCTCTCGGCAACCTCGGTCAGCGCGTCGCGGACAACGCCGCGCAACGCGGTCTCGACCATGCGGTCATAGCGGAGCTGCTCTTTCGGCATGCTTGGGCTGGTCCCTGATAACGCGATCGGTCTGGCGTTCCGTCGGCGGAAAGGCCGGTTGCGGACGCTTGGAAAGAGGTGTGGGCCTTCTGTTGCTAGGCGGCCCACGGCCCCACCCTTGGGCGCTAACCCGCGGGGATTAGGTTTAGGCTACCAGCCGCCGTTAGGCAGCGAGGCGAGCCTGAGCAACGTTGTCGTTGGCAACTATTGCAACGGCCCGATAACGGCGGAACCATGCCGAGCGAAAACCATGCCTTTACCACGCGTGTCGATCCTATTTCGCCCCCAACGACCCCGGTCAACGAGTCCGGTGTATGGTTGGTGGAGGCGCCGGGTACCGCCCCCGGGTCCACAACGCTTATTCCACAAGGCGTTTATCGCCATAGTCGGCGAACCGACGACGCGAATATAGGCACTCCGATCCGGCAAGGGAAGGGGCTCTGTGACATCATCGCCGAATGCGTTGCGATGACGCGGGCCGGACCGTTCGTTCACCTTTCCCGACAGCCGCATGGTCTGATAAGACAGCCGGCACCGTAACCCCGGAGTCACCATGCCGATCACGCCCGAGCAGCGCGACGAAATCGATCGCCTGCGCGCCGTCACCGCCACCACCCGCCGCGCCACCGTCCCGGCCCTGGAGGAGATCCTCTATCAGCCGCTGGAGGTGCTGGACCACGGCTTCGTCCGCGTCATCGACTATATGGGCGACGACGCGGCGGTCGTGCAGGCGGCGCGCGTGTCCTATGGCAAGGGCACCAAGAAGGTCAGCGAGGATTCCGGGCTCATCAAGTACCTGATGCGCCACCGCCACTCGACCCCGTTCGAGATGTGCGAGATCAAGTTCCATGTGAAGCTGCCGATCTTCGTCGCCCGCCAGTGGATCCGCCACCGCACCGCGAACGTGAACGAATATTCGGCCCGCTATTCCATCCTCGACCGCGAGTTCTACGTGCCGGCGCCGGAACAGCTGGGCGCCCAGGCCGTGGTCAACCGCCAGGGCCGTGGCGACGTGCTGGAGGGCGAGGAGGCCGCCGACGTCATGCGGCTGCTGCGCGAGGACTCGGAGCGCGCCTACAGCCATTATGAAGAGATGCTGAACCACCGCGAGGACGGCAGCGTCATCGACCCGTCCCGCCAGGGGCTGGCGCGCGAACTGGCGCGGATGAACCTGTCGCTGAACTATTACACGCAATGGTACTGGAAGGTCGATCTCCACAACCTCCTGCATTTTCTGTCGCTGCGCGCCGACAGCCACGCCCAATATGAAATCCGCGTCTATGCCGAGGCGATGCTCGACGTGGTGAAGCGCTGGGTTCCGGCGGTCTATGAATCCTTCACCGAATACCGCATGGGCGGCGCCCACCTGTCGCGCACCGGCCTGGACGTGGTGAAGCGCCTGCTGGCCGGCGAACCGGTGACGCAGGAGGCCAGCGGCCTGTCCAAGCGCGAATGGCGCGAGCTGATGGACCAGCTCGGCCGCAGCGAGTCGTAAGGCGCGATTTGAGGAATGGACCCCACAGCAGCGGACTTGAGCCTATGACGCCGGATCAGGCCGAAAGCATCTACCGCCAAGGCCTGATCGCCGCCCAGGCCGGGCGCTGGGCCGAGGCGCAGGAACTGATCGCCCAAGCCATCACGGCCCGGCCGGGCGTTCCCGTCTGGTGGGCCACCTACGGGCTGGTGCTGGAAAGCCAGGGCGATCTGCCCGGCGCGGTGCAGGCCTTCGCCGGGGCGCTGAACCTCGACGGCGATCTTGCCATGGCGATGGACGGCCTGCTGGCGGCGGCGGAGAAGCTGGCCCTTGCCGGCCGCGCCGATCTGGCGGAGGGGTGCTACTGCCGCGCGCTGGCGCTCACCCCCGACACGCCGGCCGCCCTGGTCAAGGCCAGCGCCCTGCTGTTGGTGCAGGGGCTCGACCCGTCGAAACTGCTTCACCGCGCCGCGCTGCTTCAGCCGGACAGCCAAGCCTAAAGCGGATTGCAATCCGCTTTGGAGCGCGACGCTGGTCCCGGCCGCTCATGCGGCCGAAGCCCGACCGGCGAATGAGGCCATATGGATCGAAAGCGAATGCAAATTCGCTTTAACTGAACGCGGGGCCCGATTGAACGGGGGGCGGGACCGGTTTCAGTCCCGGCCGTCGTAATCGTCGTCCCGGTCGTCCTCTTCCTCCGCTTCGGCGGCGAGGCGGCGCTGGTTCGCCAGCATGTCGAGCGCACCCTGCAGGATGTAGGCGGCGGCCATCTTGTCCACCACCTCGTCGCGGCGCTTGCGGGTCATGTCGGCCTCGCCGATCATGAAGCGTTCGACGGCGGAGGTGGACAGCCGTTCGTCCCAGAAGGCGATCTCCGCCTCCCAGCCCAGCAGGTCGGGGCGTTCCAGCAGATTCTTGGCGAAGGCGCGCACCGATTCGGCCCGCGGCCCTTCCGTCCCGTCCATGTTCAGCGGCAGCCCGACCACCAGGCCGCCGATGCCGTAGTCGCGGATGGTCTTGCCAAGCTCGCGCGCGTCCTGGGTGAATTTGGTCCGCTTCAGCGTACCGATCGGGGATGCGACGATCAGTCCCGGATCGGCAACCGCCAGCCCGACGGTCTTGGTGCCGACGTCAAGGCCAAGCAGGCGCTGGTTTTTGCCCAGGCGGGCGGCGAGTTCGGAGAGGGTGTGGATCATGCCCCGACCATAGGGCCGCAGCCTTGTCACCGCAAGATCGCTTGAGTTGTTGTTCTGGATACTTATTCTTCTAAATATGAGCAGCGCACCGCCCCCGCCCAACCTGTCGCACCGGCCGCTCGCCGACGGCGACATCCCGACCATCTGCGGATTTCCCCGCAGCGCCGAAGAACTGTATTTCCTGTTCCCGCGCGCGGTCTGGCCGCTGACCCCGGATCAGGTCCGCGCCACGCTCGCCACCCGCCGCGACCCGACCGTCGTGACCCTGTGCGAAAACGGGCGGGAGAGGGTGGTCGGCTATGCCAACTACGCGACCTTCGAGGATGGCCGGACCGCCAGCATCGGCAATGTCAGCGTCGACACCACCCTGCGCCGCCGCGGCATCGCCGAATTTCTGGTGCGGACGATGATCGCGCGCGCCTTCGATCACTACCGCCTGCCCGAACTGACCCTCTACTGCTTCAACACCAACACGCCGGCCCTGCTGCTCTATGCCAAGCTCGGCCTGACGCCGATTTCGCTGGAGACGCGGGTGACGCCCTGGGGCGACCCGATCGCCCTGTTAAAGCTGCGCCTGGACCCTGCCGGCTGGCGCTCCGCCGCCCCGATTGCCGCCTGAACGGACCCTCTTGCCGGGGCGATGGCCGGAATCGTTGCGGTGTGCGTGCGCGGGTGATAGCTTCGCGGCCGATTTCCAATGTTTTGGAAGAGAGTAGAGGCATGTCGCTCGACAAGGCCACGGTGGCCAAGATCGCGCATCTGGCCCGCATCAAGGTGCCGGACGAGGAACTGGAATCCCTGGCCGGGGAACTGAGCCAGATTCTGACCTTCGTGGAACAGCTCAACGAGGTCGACACGAAGGACGTGCCGCCGATGACCAGCGTGGCCGCGCAGAAGCTGCGCCGCCGCAAGGACGAGGTCACCGACGGCGGTTACGCCGCGCAGGTCCTGTCGAACGGTCCGGAAACGGCCGAAGGCTTCTACGTCGTGCCCAAGGTGGTCGAGTGATGACGGCGCTCACGCATCTGACGATGGCCGAGGCCCTGGACGGCCTCGCCAAGAAGGAGTTCACCGCGGTCGAGCTGACCGAGGCGCATGTGCGCGCGGTCGAGGCCGTGCGTCCCTTCAACATCTTCATCACCGAGACTCCCGACGCCGCCCTGTCGATGGCCAAGGCCAGCGACGAGCGCCGCGCGAAGGGGGAGGCCGGGCCGATGGACGGCCTGCCCATCGCGGTGAAGGATTTGTTCTGCACCAAGGGTGTCGCCACCACGGCCGGCAGCCACATCCTGGACGGCTTCAAGCCGGAATATGAATCCACGGTCACCTCCCAGCTGTGGCGCGACGGCGCCGTCATGCTGGGCAAGGTGAACCTGGACGAGTTCGCCATGGGCTCCGCCACCATCACCGCCCATCAGGGCGAGACGGTCAGCCCGTGGAGCCCCGGCGCGCCCGGCGCCTGGGAGAAGAAGATCGTCTCCGGCGGTTCGTCGGGCGGTTCGGCCGCGGTCATCGCCGCGCGCGCCGCGCTGGGCGCCACCGGCACCGATACCGGCGGCTCGATCCGCCAGCCGGCCGGCTACACCGGCACCGTCGGCATCAAGCCGACCTACGGCCGCTGCTCGCGCTGGGGCATCGTCGCCTACGCCTCCTCGCTGGACCAGGCCGGGCCGATGACCCGCACGGTCGAGGATGCGGCGATCATGCTGCGTTCCATGTGCGGTTTCGACCCGAAGGACTCCACCTCCGTCGACATGCCGGTGCCGGATTTCCGCGCCGCGCTGACCGGGGACATCCGCGGCCTGCGCGTCGGCATTCCGAAGGAATACCGGGTGGAGGGCCTGTCGGCGGAGATCGCCGCGCTGTGGGACCAGGGCATCGCCTGGCTGAAGGAGGCCGGCGCCGAGCCGGTCGAGGTCAGCCTGCCGCACACCAAATACGCTCTGGCCGCCTATTACATCATCGCCCCGGCCGAGGCGTCGTCCAACCTCGCGCGCTATGACGGCGTGCGCTACGGCCTGCGGGTCGAGGGCGGCAACCTCAAGGAGATGTACGAGAACACCCGCGGCGCCGGCTTCGGCAAGGAAGTGCAGCGCCGCATCCTGATCGGCACCTATGTGCTGTCGGCCGGCTATTACGACGCCTATTACAACAAGGCCCGTCAGGTGCGCACGCGCATCAAGTGGGACTTCGACGAGGCGTTCAAGAGCTGCGACGTCATCCTGACGCCGACCGCCCCCAGCACCCCCTTCGCCATCGGCGAGAAGATGGACGATCCGGTGCAGATGTACCTGAACGACGTCTTCACGGTTCCGATCAACCTCGCCGGCCTGCCGGCCATGTCGGTCCCCGCCGGTCTCGGCGCCGACGGCCTGCCGCTCGGCCTGCAGCTGATCGGCCGCCCCTTCGACGAGGAGACGCTGCTGCGCGTCGGCCAGGCCGTCGAGAAGGCCGCCAACTTCACCGCCGTTCCGCCCTTCGTGGCGTGATGCGGGCGACGTGACAGCGAAAAGGGCCGGCCCCCGCGGGAGCCGGCCCTTTTCATTTGCGCGTGGTCGTTTGCGCTTGGGTGTTTGTGAGGGGGCATCGGCCGGCCGGCGCCTATCCGTTACACCCGTCCCGCATCACGCCCCGCCGATCCCCTGCACATAGGTCTCGCCGGTCTTCGGATCGATGTTCTCGCCCGTCCCCGGTGTGCCTGGCGGCGCTTCATCCTTGTCGCCCATCGGCTCGACCGCCGGCTTCACCGGGATCGGCTTGGTTGCCGGGTGGTCGCCTTGCGGCAGGTCGGACCTCGTCTCTTCGGCCATGGCGGCATTCTCCTTCCGGTAGAGGCTTCATCCCCCACCAACAGGCCGGAGGCCCCATTGTCACTCCCCGCCTTACCTTCCTCCGCGCTATTCCGCCGCCTCCAGCGCAACCCGCGCCAGTTCCAGCAGCTTCTTGTCCACCTCCTCCTCGTCATAGCCGGGGGTGTCGGCCAGGGAGTCGCGCAGGCGCATGGTGATGAATTCACCGGTGTGGTGCTTCTCGTAAAGGCGGACGTCGCCCAGCGCCTTGGCGACGCGGTGCAGCCGATCGCGATCCATCATGCCGTCTCCTGTCCAGAGCATTCGTCTCGATTACTGGCGTGGCAACAGCCGGACCGCCACATCATTGCCATGCGTCGAGTTCCCCTTGCGCCGTACTGCGCATGGGTGCCGGAACAGGACGCGTCTCCCGGCCGTCCTTATTGATGGCTGCAATCACCGGCGACTGGGGGACGACTGCATGGACCCGGGACAGGATCATCGGCGGGAACTGCTCACCCGCGTGCGCCATGTGGTGGAGCATTACGAACGCCACAGCACCGCCGGCCCCGCCATCATGCGCGGCGTCCGCTATGACCTTGCGGTACGGGCGACTGATCTGAACGGCGACGGTTGCCTGTTCCCCGCCTGCACCTGCGCGAAGGCCGACTGTGCCGAGCGCAAGGGCTGCACGCCGCCCGATGTCGGCGTCTGGATCGAACAGGCCAAAAAAGAAAACCGCCCGCGGCGCGAACCGGGAGCGGCTTTCGAATGATGCGTGACCAGTCGCGGCGCCCGTTGCCGGACGCCGCGAGGCAACATCAGACCGAGTAGTACATCTTGTACTCGATCGGGTGCGGCATGGTCTCGAAATTATTGGATTTTTCCCACTTCACGGCGTAATCCGCGCCCGCAGGTACACCGGGGAGGTACACCGGAACGGCCTGTCGGCGCCCGTGAGTGAGGGCACCCGGTGCTTCATGTCCAACGTCGGGGCGATGGGTTCAGGTGGCGGCGCAAGGTGCCTGAGTGCCTGCGTTCGCGGTTTGTTAAGCGGGAACTGGTGGTGTCCCTGCGGACCAATGATCGCGCTACGGCCATCGTCAAGGGACGGAGGCTGACCGCGGTTGCCGACAGGTTGTTCGCCAGCGCCATGACCGATACCGCCCTCACCACCGACAGGATCAATGCCATTGCCCGCGATTGGCTGGCGAAGGAACTCGACGCGGCGGAACGCGATTTGGAGAAGGTCAGGGCAGGGGAAACCCTCTATGCCGCCCCCGATCCCGAGATTGAGCCGATCCAGGCCGACTTGACGCTCCTGTCCGACTTGATCGGGGACAGCCGGGAGGCACTGGCCGTCAACAACTATAGGCAGATTGAGGTTGTGGCCGATGAACTCTTGGCCGCAGGCGGGCTGTTGGTGGATCGGGCAAGCGATGCCTATGGGCGGTTCTGCCGCACCCTCCTTCGGGCACAGGTGGAGTTGCTGAACCAGACCAAGGCCCGGCGGGTGGGCGACTATGGGCACCCCGCCCGTGATCCGCTGTTCGCCCTGCCGCCTGCGGCGACTGCCGCAGCCCCGCCGGTTGATCGCACACCCCAATCCATGGCGCTGGCGGAGTTGGTGGAAGTCTACGCCGAAGCGAAGGTAAGGGATGGGGAATGGAAGGGGCGGACCCTCACCAACACCAAGCCGAAGCTGACCCGCTTTGCCGAAATCCTGAACAACAAGGCGGTTGATGACCTCACTCGGGATGATGTCCGTGACTGGCGCGATGCGCTGGCCGATATGGAGTTGTCGAACAACACCATTATCCAGAACTTCAAGTACGTGAACGCGATGCTCAACTGGGCGAAGATCGAGGGGAAATGCACCATCGACAGCCCGTTGAAGGGACTGGCGCCCAAGGCGGATGACGCGGATCGTGACGCCTACACCCCCGCAGACCTGAAGGTGCTGTTTCACTGTCCGCTCTACACCGGCCATTGGCGGGCGGATCGGCGGGAGAGGCCCGGCGGCGTTCTGGTGAAGGACCATAAGTTCTGGCTGCCCCTGATTGCCCTGCATTCGGGCTTGCGGGCTGAAGAGGCGGCGAAGCTGAAGGTGACGGACCTGCGGCAGATCGAGGGCATCTGGTGCTTCTCAGTGGAAGACACCAAGACGGCGGCAGGAACGCGCATCGTCCCGGTGCATCCGCGGCTGATCCGGCTTGGCCTACTGTCCTACCACGAACAGGTGTCCAAGAAGGACGCCGGTCCCCTGTGGCCGGAGATAAAGCCGAGTGCCGATGGGCGCTATAGCGAGAAGTTCTGTGCGTGGTGGTCGCACTTCAGGCACTTGGTCGGGCTTGGCCGCTCCGGTCTGAAGTTCCACAGCTTCCGCCACACCTTCATTTCCAGTTTGCAGGTTGCCGGGGTGCCGGAAACACTCAGCGGCCAGCTTGCCGGCCATGTGGTCAATGTCGGCATCACCTACGGCGTCTATGGCGGAAAGCTACTCTCGGCACCCGAACGCTTGGCGTTGATCGAGAGGTTGGATTTCGGCGTTGACCTCTCGCATCTGGAACCCGCCGGGTGACAAGGGCAGGGGAAAATCTACAGCGGCTCCGCGTGAAGGAAGGAGGGAACAACAACCAAACAACGGTGCTTTAACCCCATTCTGCGAAGTGTGATTTCCAGAGGGGGCGGGGGAGGGCGGGAGTGTCTTCCGGTCCCTTGGGACTCCCACCACCCTGCCGTCCCTGGATCACGCATCGGCCCCAAGGATGCGGTAGACGCTGGCCCTGCCGATCCCGAGTCTCTTGGCTATCTCACTGGCGCCTACGCCCTGCGCCTTCAGGGCCATTACGTCTTCGGCCTTGGCCTGTGCCGTGGGCTTCCTGCCCTTGTATTTCCCTTCCGCCTTGGCCTTGGCGATGCCCTCCCGCTGGCGTTCAAGCATGATGTCCCGCTCAAACTCTGCCACGCCGCTAAGGACGGTCAGCATCAGCTTGCCTGTGGGGGTGCTGGTGTCGATGCCCATGTTCAGGATGCGCAGGGAAGCGCCCTTGGCCTTCAGGGCGTCGAGAATGGTCATCAGGTGGGCGACGGAGCGGGCCAAGCGGTCGAGCTTCGTCACCACCAGGGCATCCCCTTCCCGGATGAAGTCGAGGGCAATGGCAAGCTGTTCCCGGTTCGCCACGTCCACAGAGGACACCTGTTCCTGAAACAGCCTTTCGCACCCTACGGCCTGAAGGTCGCGGACCTGTGCCTCAATGCCCGCCTTCTGGTCGAGGGTGCTTGTACGAGCGTAGCCGATCAACATGGCCTGTTCTGTCCCAAGTGTCTCAATGAACCCTTAGACGTTATCGCCCCGCCGTCCCAAAAAGGCAAGGGGGATTTCATTGGGACGGCTTGGGCGTGGGCGTGAGACGGCTCGCTTGGGCACGGTCTATTGGGAAAATCCTGACTGTTGTCAAACACCTCCATTCGTTGTAAATTTCACGCAAATCCAGCGTATGGGGCGATTATGGGCTTCGCATCCGTTGATATGGTATTTCTGACGCTGGCATTCCTCACGCCTGGGCTGATAATCATCTACGTTCGCTCTCAGTTCGTGACAGGCAGGATACCTAAGAGTGCGTAACAAAACCGGCCAGGAACGGTTGGTAGGGGCATGGCAGCCCCTCTTGTTTCCGACGCCTTGTGGGCGATCATCGAACCGCTGATCCCGCCGGAGCCGCCCAAGCCAAAAGGCGGACGGCCCCGGTTGGACGATCGTGCGGCGCTGACCGGCATCCTATTCGTGCTGCGCACGGGTATTCCTTGGGAGCTTCTGCCGGTGGAGATGGGCTGCGGCTCGGGGATGACCTGCTGGCGGCGTCTGCACGAGTGGCATCGGGCTGGCGTGTGGGAACGGCTGCATCGTGTGCTGCTCGACCGGCTCGGCTATGCCAACGCCATCAACTGGGATCGTGCAGCGGTGGACAGCGCCAGCGTCCCGGCAAAAAGGGGGGTGAGGAGACCGGCCCGAACCCGACGGATCGCGGCAAGCCGGGCTCCAAGCGCCACATCCTCGTCGATGCTAACGGCATCCCGCTCGCCCTGAGGATCTCGCCAGCCAACCGGCACGACAGCAAGCTGCTGGAGGCGCTGGTCGATGCCGTGCCGGCGATCCGCCAGTGTGCGGGCCGGCCCCGGCGCCGCCCGGCCAAGCTGCACGCCGACAAGGGCTACGACTTTGCACACTGCCGGCAGGCGCTGCGCCAACGAGCGATCATTCCGCGGATCGCCCGGCGTGGCGTCGAGAGCAGCGAGCGTCTTGGCCGACACCGATGGGTGGTCGAGCGTACGCTCGCTTGGTTTGCCCGCTTCCGCCGCATCGCCGTCCGCTACGAACGGCGCGCCGACATCTTCACTGCCTTTCACCATATCGCGGCCAGCCTCATCTGCTGGCGCTTCGTCCAGAGATGGTTCTGTTAGGCGCTCTAAGCCAAGCGAGCAAGCATTCACTTACCTTGCACTAAGCGGCCTTAACTATGGCTTATTCTCTCCCCTCATATACGCTGTCCTTTATCTCGACTGGTTTAAATCTCATCAAATAGTTTCGCTGTTTTCCTGGTTTTTTGTCATGTTCATCGGACCATTTACCCTGGCAATTATATCGGCCTATAGCATAAAGCATCACTGGTTTACCAAGGTGGCGCGTAAGTTCGGCCTCAATCCTGTAAATGTATTCCCAACATCGTGGGATCGCAAGTTCTGCCATCAAACAGAAGGATGTTTTGTTATAGTAACTTTAAAGAATGACAGCGAAATTTTCGGGTATTATGGAGTAAATTCATTCTCCTCATCAGAGCCTACTGAGAGAGATATTTACATCGAACAGATGTACGACGTTTCAGATAAAGGAGAGTGGACCGAGGGCCCTTCCGGCAAAGGAATCCTCATCCTTCACAGTGAAATCCGGTGTGTAGAGTTCATCCCTGTAAACGGAGCTAGCGCAGATGATCGAAAAGAAGCCGCCAACCCAGCAGCAGCCCTCACGGCAGCCGGAGTTGATAAAGAAGAGTTACAGCCCGCATGAATCCGTCAAAGGGAGCTTCCAGCCCACGAAAAGCGAAGCTAAGCCTAATCCCCCAAGCGGCGGGAGTGGTGTGAAGAAGCCAAGCAAGTAAAAAAGCGCCCTCTTCTCAAATCAATGGGGAGAGGGCTTTTGTTTTTGAGTACGGAAAATCGCGGCAATAGTGGCAAACCCACTTCACATACTCCACAGTCGAGCCGAGAAGCGCAGGGACAGGGGGCGGTGAGTGCAAAAAGAAAGGGGAGGAACCCGAAGGCCCTCCCTATGTCACCCTGTGCCCACTTGCTGTTCAAGGTACAAACACGCCAGGACCGTTTCCCGGCTGATCCGGGCTTCAGGCTTCTCGCGGTCGATGTACGAGCGGCGGCTAATGCCCAAAGCGTCGGCTGCGGCTGCCTGGGTCATGCCAAGGCGCCCACGCCACGCCTTCAGGTCTTCGGGTGTCCACTTAAGAAACTCTAGGGTGCCTGCTATTAGCCGTTTTCTCCTAAATACATTACTAGAATTGGAAAGAGGTCTTTCGCGATACGCCCCCAACCTCAACAATGCCGAGTTCGTCAAGAGCCTCACTGAAGATCGGATGTTCCCGCACATCCCTGTTGAAATTCTCGGGCTTCATGCCAATTGCCTGCGCAACCTCCTTGAACCGCACCTTAGTGCCTGCCTCGACGGCTTTCGCCATTTCCGACAGGTAGGCAATCGCCTTTGCGACATACCCGGTCAACTTCAGCCCCTCAGGTCGCCACGGCCTCACCGTCGCACCTGGGAACGCTTCCGCAAGCGCCCCTTGGAAGCCATGGCGATTGTTGCCGATGACGTAGGCGTTGGTGGGCGGGCAACCGTCACCCACACAGCGACGCACGGAAGCCCGGCAGAGGGCCTGTAGGAGATGGTGCATCGTCTCCCCCGCCTTCACCTTCGCAAGCGCCTCAGCGCTCACACAAGCGTCGGATGCCCGCTGATCGGCAACGGATCGCTTCAGGGCTTCATACTGTGCGGTGCCATAGAACAGCGTCCCGGCAAGGATCACGTTCGGCCGATCCACGTAGGCGTTGGTTGCAATGTGGTTGCCCCACGTCAGGAAGGCTACGTCCACGTCGGCTCCCTGTAGGTGCTGGCGAATCAGTCGCTCGTAATCTCCGCCGGTTGGATGGGGCTTGTGGACGATAATCAACCAAGGTTCCTGCGGCTTGGTCAGGACCGTGCGGGCGACCTCTTTGCACAGTTCGTCCCCATGCAGGGCGAAGGAGGATTTGCCGCCACCCTTGTCCCATAGATGGACGGTGAGGTTGTCGTACCGCTTCACAGCCGATTGGAGCCTCACCAGCAAGCCACGGGCTTCCATGTCGTCATAGGTGGCCCGGACACGCCCCGACGCATCCAGAATGAGCATGGGGACCATATCGGGCGGAAGGCTGTCCCGGTAATCCACCAAGCTCCAACCATCCCTGTCACCGCATCGGACGTTGGCTGTTCGCCCCGACAGGTGCCACAGATCGGCTGCCGCATCCTTCAGCCTTGTGGGCACCCTCCGCCCCATTGCCCGGTTCACCTTCGGAAGACCGACGCCGAACTCCGCTCCGAAGTCGGGAACGGTGTAGGCGCTGTTGTCGGGTAGCCCCTCGACCTCATCCATCATCGCCTTGATCCGGGCGCGTAGGTCCGGGTTGATGGTGGATAGGGTTTCTAGTAGACCGCCGATGACGTTGGTGTTCAGCACCACGGCACGGGCGGGGAGGAACGACTCATCCCACACCCGAACGGCCCTTGGCTTGCCCTGGTAGAAGAAGGCGGACGCATCGGACAACCGACGCCCCCGCATCCGCTCCAAACGTTGGTGGGTCGTTACCAGCACCTGGGCCTCTTGGGGCACCGGATGACCAAGGGCGTTCAAGGCGGCGTCACTGGTCATGACGGCGACGGCGGTAGGTGGCAGAACCCCGAAAGTGTTCATGCCCTGTAGGAAACTGCGGACCTCTTCCAGCCGACCAAGGCAGATCAGCACCCCAACACCGGCATGGGTGGGGGAGCGGACAAGGTTGCGGACAAAGGCGTAGAGGGCTTGGGTCTTGCCTACCCCTGGGTCCAGGGACGACAGGTAGAGGGTCGGAAGGGCCGTACCGTCCGCCATTGCCTCCATAGCCTTGGCCTGATCGGACAGAGCTTCCCACATTGAGGGGCTGGGGCTATGGCCCACCGAAGTGAAATACTCCTTCAAACAATCAATCGTGATAGTGGAGAGCGAACCACATTCATGGTCCGTAGGGTGCAGCAGTGCATTGTCCGCAGCCGTATTAGCTGGGAGAGCGATAGGTTTCATCGTTTTCCTGTTTGGGATTGTGATTGAAATTAGAGGGGAAGCTTCTGTTTTTATTTAATAGAGGCGTCCCCCTTGTTTTTGCTTCAGCGCTTCAAGTAAAATTTACCTGCCACTTCCAGCGCTTACCAAACACCTTTGAGCCGAAGATCAGTCAGGATACGAAGAAGGTCCTCTTTCGGCGTGTTGGAAAACTGTTCTTCCAATTCCCGGAAAATGGCTTCTCTCTCCTGAAACGCCGAAGCCTGTGCCTTCAGGCATTCTTCAAACGCTCGCTCTTTCTTTTCAACGTCGGTAAGATCGTTGTTCGGACGCAGCTTGTGTGCCTGATTGACAATGGCTTCAGCCGTCATTCCGAACCGCTCGGCTGTCTGGGTCAGCTTGTCCGCCGCTACATCGCGTTCATGCTCCGCCCCCCGCTCGGCAAGAGCATGGATGCGCAGGACGTATTCAGCGTCACGATGAGTGAACTCTGGGGCAGGGTCCTTGGTACGCTTGGTTGCGAACGTCTGAAGGAAGGCGTCAATGCCACCGTCAAAAGTGCGGAGGTCCGCATCTTTTGTCAGTGCCGATTGGATACTCCCCGGAAAGGGCGGCTGAAAATTCCCCAGGCTAACGCAACGGCAGGGCTCCGGGGCGTACGCCCCGGAGCCCTGCGACCGCCCGTCGCCCATGATCACCCTCCGAGGCGGAGGGAGAGGGCCGGTGGTCAGACTTGGGGAACTCGTCATGATTCTCGATCTCGCCCGCGAGGGCCTGTCGGTGTCGGCGATCGCACGCCGCACCGGCCTGGATCGCAAGACCATCCGCAAATACATCGCCCGCGGATTGGAGGCGCCCGCCTACACCCCTCGGCCGGCTCGGCCGACGCTGCTCACACCCTTCGAGCCCTATCTGCGGGAGCGCCTGCGGGCCTTTCCTGATCTCAGCGCCCGCCGCCTGCTGCGGGAACTCAAGGAGCGCGGTTACACCGGCGGCTATACCATCCTGAAAGCGGTGGTTCGTGCCATCCGTCCCACCCCGTCACCGTCCTTCGAGCGTCGCTTCGAGACGCCGCCCGGCAAGCAGGCCCAGGTCGATTTCGCCTTCTTCAAGACGACCTTCACCGACGAGCCCGAGGTGGAGCGGATCGTCTGGCTGTTCTCCATGGTGCTCGGTCACAGCCGCATGATGTGGGCCCGTTTCGTCGCCCGCCAGGACCTGCAAACCGTGCTCCGCTGCCACATCGCCGCCTTCGACAGCTTCGGCGGCGTGCCGGAACAAATCCTCTACGACCGCATGAAAACTGCCGTGCTGGGCGAGATCGAAGACCCCGATCAGCCGACCCAAGGCATCGCCTACAATCCCAAGCTCCTCTCCCTGGCCAGCCACTACGGTTTCCTGCCGAAAGCCTGCAAGCCGTACCGCGCCAAAACCAAAGGCAAAGTCGAACGGCCCTTCCGCTATGTGCGCGAGGACTTCTTCCTGGCCCGCAGCTTCCGCAATCTCGAGGACCTGAACATCCAGTTCACCCAGTGGCTGGATCAGCTCGCCAACCGCCGTCGGCACGCCACCACCCAGCGGGTCGTCGCCGAGCATTTCGCCGAGGAGCGCCCCCACCTCAAGCCGCTGCCGGCCGGCCCCTTCAACAGCGTCCTGGCCCTGGAGCGCCGTGTCACCCGCGACGGCATGGTGTCGGTCGGCGGCAACCTCTACTCCGTGCCGGATTGCACCCGCCGGCGGACGGTGGAGGTGCAGGTCACCGCCGGCACCGTTACCATCCTGGAGGACGGCATAGCCGTCGCATCCCACCCGGCGCTGGAAGGACGAGGCCAGCGGCGCATTGCCACCGGACACCGGACCCAGCCTCCACCGCCCAACAGCCAGACGCCCAGGGAGGTCGCAACGCCCCCGGCACCTCCGCTGCAGGGCGGCACCGTCACGCCCCGCTCGCTGGCCATCTACGACACCATCGGCCGCCACTTGGCCGGCCAGCCGGGGAGCCCGTGATGAGCACCACACCGTTGGAAGCCGGCCCCGCCACCCTCGACCGTATTCGCCAATATCTGGTTGGGCTGAAGATGCCGCGCGCCTTGGAAGCGCTGGAGCACATCCTGCGCCGGCTGGAACGCGGCGAACTCTCCGCCCTGGAGGCCATCGACGCCCTGCTGGGCGAGGAACTGACGCTGCGCGAGGGACGTCGCATCAAGGCGGCCCTGAAGATGGGCCGGCTTCTCTCCATCAAGACGCTCACCGGCTTCGACTTCTCCTTCCAGCCTTCGCTCGACCGCGACAGGATCATGACCTTGGCGCAGCTCGACTTCGTCGACCGGCACGAGGTGGTCCATTTCCTCGGCCAGCCCGGCTGCGGCAAGACGCACCTGGCGCTCGCTCTGGGAGTGGAGGCCGTCAAGGCCGGCCGCTCGGTCTACTTCGCCACCCTGGCCGACATCGTGAGCTCGCTGGCCAAGGCCGAGCGCGAGGGGACCTTGCGGGAACGCCTGCGCTTCTTGTGTCGGCCACAGCTGCTGATCGTCGACGAGATCGGCTACCTGCCGGTGATCCCCGGCGGCGGCAACCTGTTCTTCCAGCTCGTCAACGCCCGCTATGAACGCGGCGCCATGATCCTGACCTCCAACCGCGGCTTTTCCGAATGGGGCGATGTCTTCGGCGGCACCGTCGTCGCTTCCGCCCTGCTGGACCGCCTGCTGCACCATGCCGTGGTGGTGCAAATCGAAGGCGCCAGCTACCGCCTGCGCCGCCACGCCGAACTGATGCCGGACAACAACCGCAGCAGGCCGATCACCGCCCCACCGCCGGCACCACGACGCCGAGGCCGGCCACCGAAAGCGAGGAGCGCCGACACCGAAGCCAATCCATAGCCCTTCAAACCATCTGGGGATTTTTCAACCGACCGTTCTGAGGAAACTTCATTCGGCCTTTACATCTTTGGACAGCTTGGCGACACGCATATAGGCGGTGGCTTGTCGGTAGCTGAGGCGGCAGTGTGCCTGTACCCAATCCTTGAATGTCCCGTGCGGGCACAGGCCCTTGGCCTTCAACAATGCCTCACCGGCCCGCTTTGCCTCCAAGAGCATTCCCTTGGCGTGGTTGTGGGTCTGGGTGTGGGCATCGTTCACTTCGCGGGCCAGGAAAGGCAGGTCTACGGTGATGGTCGGCAGCATGTTTTGGTCCCTCAGAGTGCGTGGTTCTCTAAGGGTGGGGGGATTAATTTGGTCGGTGGCCGAAACGGCTAGGAGTATGCCGACTAATGGTAGTCAGAAAGATTATTGGACGCTATATGTTGCACTCTAAGGCTAAAGAAGAGGCTTCGGACCTTAGGCTCCCTCAGTCACGCCAGCGCCACCAAGGCCGCATTGTCCGCAGCAAGCCGCAGGGCTTCCGCGAAGGTCTGGGGAACCCGAAACGCCGGGGCGGCCTGCACCAGATCACCGCGGCGATACGCGGCGAACACCCGCACCAGGGTTAGCCCGAACCTCCTTCGCCTTTTCCGTCCGGGAGAACATGGCGACTAGAAGGGCCTGTTCCTCGTTCAGATAGTAGGCGGTTCCGGGGCGACCACCGTGGGGACCGGGGGTTATGGGGCGACTCCCCAAAACCCCGAAGCTCTCCAATTCGGCACGGTTCGGCCAGATGATATCTTTGCGAATGTTCGCAGGGACGGCCATACCAAGGGCCGCCGCAAGCTCCGTGTCCAGAACACGGGGTTCACCTTCAACGGTGGTAACGCAAATCAGGTCGTTCATGGTCGCGGGTGTCCTTCGGGAAGCCCGTAGGCGACGCACTGAAGGCCCTTGGTGCTGGCGTGGCTACGTGGGTGCCGGGCTAATGGTGGGTCCGTTGCAGCGAGGGAACCAACACCAACCACTCCAACCTTTAGCTCCCAATTTGCGAACTGCCTTTTCCAAGAGGGGGCGGGGCTGTTGGTTCCATCTGGAGTCCCACACCTCCCTCCCGCTGATCCATGGCCCACCGGGAGCCGCAGCAACGCCCGCTGAGTCGTTCGGGCTGGTGTTTGGCTGTGTCGGTAGCGGTCAGGGCAACCCGCGCCAGGGCACCCCTCCGAAGGCATTCCAGGGTCATGGAACGAAGCGCCAGTAGCCGCAAAGAAAAAAGGCCCCCCGGTTTCCCAGGGAGCCTCTTGACTGGGTACACCGGGCCGGTACACCCTCCGTTTCCGAAGTGATGAAAGGCCCAGTGTTTCCAAGGACCAAATCAAACCGAGTAGTACATTTTGTACTCAATCGGGTGCGGCATGGTCTCGAAGGCCATCATCTCTTCCGTGCGGAGGTCGATGTAGCCGTCGATCATGTCCTGCGTGAAGACGTCGCCCTTGCGCAGGAACTCGTTGTCCTCGCGCAGAGAGTTCAGGGCTTCGCGCAGCGAGCCGCAGACGGTCGGGACCTTGGCCAGCTCTTCCGGCGGCAGGTCGTACAGGTTCTTGTCCATCGCGTCGCCCGGATGGATCTTGTTCTGGATGCCGTCCAGGCCGGCCATCAGCATGGCGGCGAAGGCCAGGTACGGGTTGGCCGACGGATCCGGGAAGCGGACCTCGACGCGCTTGCCCTTCGGCGAGGCGACGTACGGGATGCGGCAGGACGCCGAACGGTTGCGGGCCGAGTAGGCCAGCAGAACCGGGGCCTCATAGCCCGGGACCAGACGCTTGTAGCTGTTGGTCGACGGGTTGGTGAAGGCGTTCAGCGCCTTGGCGTGCTTGATGATGCCGCCGATGTAGTACAGCGCCAGCTCCGACAGGTCGGCGTACTGGTTGCCCGCGAACAGCGGCTGGCCGTCCTTCCAGATCGACTGGTGGCAGTGCATGCCCGAACCGTTGTCGCCGAACACCGGCTTCGGCATGAAGGTGGCCGTCTTGCCGTAGGCGTGGGCGACGTTGTGCACCACGTACTTGTAGTACTGCATGTTGTCCGCGGTGCGGACCAGCGTGTCGAACTTGATGCCCAGTTCGTGCTGGGCGGCGGCCACCTCGTGGTGGTGCTTCTCGACCGGAACGCCCATCTCGGCCAGGACGCTCAGCATCTCGGCGCGCAGGTCGTTGCAGCTGTCGATCGGGGCGACCGGGAAGTAGCCGCCCTTGGTGCCCGGGCGGTGGCCCAGGTTGCCGTCCTCATAGTCCTTGTCGGACGAATAGGCGCCCTCGTCCGAATCGAACTGGTAGGAAACCTTGTTCATCTCGACCGTGTACTTCACGTTGTCGAAGACGAAGAATTCTGCTTCCGGACCGAAGAAGACGGTGTCGCCGATGCCGGCCGACGCGGTGTAGCGCTCGGCGGCCTTGGCGATGCCGCGCGGGCAGCGGTCGTAGGCGCCGCCGGTGGCGGGATCATACACGTCGCAGAGGATGTTCAGCGTCGGCTGGGCGGCGAACGGATCCATGACGGCCGTCGTCGGGTCCAGCTTCAGGATCATGTCCGACTCTTCGATGCCCTTCCAGCCGGCGATCGAGGAACCGTCGAACATGATGCCGTCCTCGAACACATCCTCGTCGATGGTCGAGACGTGCTGGGCCGTGTGGTGCAGCTTGCCGCGCGGGTCGCTGAAGCGCAGGTCCACGTACTTGACGTCGTGTTCCTTGATCAGGTCGAAGACCTTGCTGATGTCGGACATGTCTCTTTTTCCACGCTTTAAGAGGGTTGGATCCCGCTGCGTCAAGCCGCCGCCCCAGCCCGTTCGGGGCATCGGCGGCGGAGGGCGGCGCTCGCGGCGGACGTTATCTCACGCCTTTCTTCCCCGTACAACGCGCCAACCCAAAAAGTCGCAGCTTCGCCTTGGGCGGCCGTAGACCGTCGGGCGAGGGGTGCGGCAGGGGGCGGCACGAGAGGGTGGGGAATTCGGCGCATGTTGGCGGGTGCTGGTCGGAAGGGAGCCGGTTGGAAGGGCGGAAAGGGGGCGGCGCGCGATCAGATCGCGTCGGCACCCTTTTCGCCGGTGCGGATGCGGACCACTTCCTCCACGGGCGTGACGAAGATCTTGCCGTCGCCGATGCGGCCGGTATGCGCGGCCTGCTGGATCGCCTCGATCGCCCGTTCCACCAGGGAGTCTTCCATCACCACCTCGATCTTCACCTTCGGCAGGAAGTCCACGACATACTCCGCGCCGCGGTAAAGCTCGGTGTGGCCCTTCTGGCGGCCGAAGCCCTTGGCTTCGGTGACGGTGATCCCCTTGATCCCGACCTCGTGAAGGGCTTCCTTCACCTCGTCGAGTTTGAACGGCTTGATGATGGCTTCGATCTTCTTCATGGGTCTCTCGTGTACGAGGTGCCAACGCCGGCAGGCACCGTCCACGGCACTGCCGACAGCGACGATGGTAAGCATGGAGCGTGCCACATTCGGCCGATCCGGTCCGGCGGCGTCGACGCTGGTCATAAGACGGTCGATTGCCGTCCAATGGGGCAGGGCGCTGCCGAAGGATTCAGCGGATTGAATAATATTTGTGCAATTAGCGCAAGCGCCCCGCTGACCGTGCGCCATCAAAGGCGGCAGTCGGCGGCGAAAGGGGTGTCCGACATGCCCGAAAGAAATTTTTTCGCATTTCGTGAAAAAGGCGCTTGACCGGAAAGCCGCGGTGGAGGATAACGCGGCTCCCGACGGCGGAAACGCTGACGGCGGCGGTGGTAGCTCAGTTGGTAGAGCCCTCGGTTGTGGTCCGAGTGGTCGTGGGTTCGAGTCCCATCCATCGCCCCATCTTCCCTTTCCTTTCCTCTTAAAATCCGCTCTTCTTATCGTCCGCACGGCTTACTGGCCGTTACGCGGGCGTTTATGCTTGTCTGCATCCTGCGTTGCGGGCGAAGACGCAGCCCAGGAGTAGAGTGGGGGCGTGCGAGTTCGCCCGTCACGGAACGCAGCGCCGGGGAGTGAGGGATGGATGAGCTTCTGTCCGTCGCGGAGATGTATCGGGCCGATCAACTGGCCATCGCCGCCGGGGTGCCCGGTCCGGCCCTGATGGAGGCCGCGGGCGCCGCGGTGGTCCGTGCGGTCTGCGAACGCTGGGCGCCGCACCCGACCGCCGTGCTCTGCGGTCCCGGCAACAATGGCGGTGACGGCTTCGTCATCGCCCGGCTTCTGCTGGAGGCCGGCTGGCCGGTGCGGCTGGCGCTGCTCGGCACGCGCTCGGCGCTCACCGGCGACGCCGCGGTTGCCGCCGACCGCTGGCCCGGCCCGATCGAGGCGGCCGATCCCTACATCCTCAAGGGCAATCCCCTGGTCATCGACGCGCTGTTCGGCGCCGGCCTGTCCCGGCCGCTCGAAGGCCACGCCCGCGCCATCGTCGAGGCGATGGAGGGGCGCACCGTCGTGGCGGTCGACGTGCCGAGCGGCCTGCACGGCGACAGCGGCCGGGTGCTGGGCGCCGCGCCCCAGGCGGCGCTGACCGTTACCTTCTTCCGCCGCAAGCCCGGCCATGTGCTGTTGCCCGGCCGCACCCTGTGCGGCGAGGTGGTGGTCGCCGACATCGGCATTCCCGAGCGGGTGCTGGACGGCATCGCCCCGCAGACCGCCGTCAACGAGCCGTCGCTGTGGCGCCACCGCTTTCCCTGGCCGGCGCTGGACGGCCACAAATATGCGCGCGGCCATGCCGTGGTTCTCGGCGGCGCGCGGATGACCGGGGCGGCGCGTCTTGCCTCGGTCGCGGCGCTGCGGGCCGGGGCCGGGCTGGTCACCATCGCCTGTCCGCCGGCGGCCTTCCCGGTCTATGCCGCCGGATGCGCCAGCGTGATCGTCGATCCGCTGGAGGAGGACGGCGCCTTCGCCCGCCTGCTTCAGGACCAGCGGAAGAACGCGGTGCTGATCGGGCCGGGAGCGGGCAGGGGCGCGCAGACCCGCGCCGCGGTGATGGCCGCGCTGGACGCCCGCAAGGCCTGTGTGCTGGACGCCGATGCACTGACGAGCTTCGCCGATTCGGCCGACGAGCTTCTCGACCGGCTCGACAAGCGCTGCGTCCTGACCCCTCATGAGGGGGAGTTCGCCCGTCTGTTCGGCGATTCCGTCGGCATGGACGGCGACAAGCTGTCGCGGGTGCGCGCCGCCGCCGCCCGATCCGGCGCCGTGGTGGTGCTGAAGGGAGCCGACACTGCGGTTGCCGCCCCCGACGGCCGCGCCGTGGTCAACATCAACGCGCCGCCCGATCTGGCGACCGCCGGCACCGGCGACGTGCTGGCCGGCATCGTGCTTGGTCTGCTGGCGCAGGGGATGGACGGATTCGAGGCCGCCTGCACCGCCGTCTGGCTGCATGGCGAGGCCGGGCGCGCGCTCGGTCCCGGCCTGATCTCCGACGATCTGGCGGGCGCGCTTCCCGGCGTGCTGAAGGCTTTGAAGGCGCAGGACTGACACCTGCCAGAGGGCGGCAGGGGCAGAAGGGGCAGCAAGGGTGCGGCGTTGGCGGTACTCCCGACGGCAACGTCCACCCGCCCCCTT
Source organism: Azospirillum ramasamyi (assembly GCF_003233655.1). Taxonomy (NCBI): domain Bacteria; kingdom Pseudomonadati; phylum Pseudomonadota; class Alphaproteobacteria; order Rhodospirillales; family Azospirillaceae; genus Azospirillum; species Azospirillum ramasamyi. The sequence goes on along the minus strand of NZ_CP029829.1, from coordinate 1,535,758 downwards.
GCGGCGCCGGCCTGGGCAGGTCAGACTCCGGCGCATGAGCGACGCACCCGACATGACCACGCTGGAGCCTGTGCCGCCATCCCAGGCCGCGCAGCCCAATTTCTTCGACCGCGCGCTGGACAACCTGCGCACCCGCTGGCGCGAGATCGCCGCATCGGCCCGCGGCGCCGTCGGCGCGCCGCCACGCACCCATCTGCCGCGGGAGGACGCGGAACGGCTGAAGGAGCAGATCGAGGCCTGCCTGGAATCGCGCGGCGGCGAGGTTTCGGCCCGCGCCCGCGCCGCACAGCTCGGCCGCACCTATCTGGCGCTCGATCCCCAGGGGCGCCGCAACTTCCTTCTGATGCTCGCGCGCGACTTCGACGTCGATCGCGATGCGGTGATGGAGGCGATGGCGACCTTCCAGGCGGCGGCGGACCCGGTCGCCCGCGGCCACGCCGAGCGGGCGCTGCGCCGTGCGTTGGAACCGCCGCGCCTGCAGTTACTGACCCAGTTCAACGCCCTGCCGGAAGGCGTCAAGTTCCTGGTCGACCTGCGGGCCGAGCTGATGGAGATGGCGCGCGGCGAACCGCTGCTGCAGGCGCTGGAGGACGATCTGAAGAACCTGCTGCGCGCCTGGTTCGACGTCGGTTTCCTGGAAATGCACCGCATCACCTGGGACAGCCCGGCCTCGCTGCTGGAGAAGCTGATCAAGTACGAGGCGGTGCACGAGATCAGCGGCTGGCAGGATCTGAAGGACCGTCTCGACTCCGACCGGCGCTGCTTCGCCTTCTTCCACCCGCGCATGCCGCACGAGCCGCTGATCTTCGTCGAGGTGGCGCTGGTCCAGGGCATGTCCGACAATGTGCAGGCGCTGCTCGACCCCACGGCCCCGGTCTGCGATCCCAAGAGCGCCGACAGCGCCATCTTCTATTCGATCTCCAACGCCCAGAGCGGGCTTGCCGGAATCAGCTTCGGCAATTTCCTGATCAAGCGGGTGGTCGACGGGCTGGCGACCGAATTCCCCAACATCAAGTGCTATGCCACCCTGTCGCCGATTCCCGGCTTCCGCCGCTGGTTGGACCGCAGGCTCGACCGCGACGGCGACGCCCTGCTGACCGGCACGGAGGCCGAGCGCATCGCCGAGCGGCTGGCCGTGCTGGAACAGGGCGACGATACCGAGGCGCCGACCGAGGGCGGCGTCGGCACCGACGAATCGCCGCTGCTCGCCCGCGTGCTGTCCCGCCCCGGCTGGGTGGAGGACGAGGAGCTGCAGAAGCGCCTGCGCGGTCCCCTGATGCGGATGTGCACCCATTATCTGACCTCGGTGCAGGAGGCGAAGGGTGACGGCCGCGCCCGCGCGCAGGATCCGGTGGCGCATTTCCACCTGACCAACGGCGCGCGCATGGAGCGGCTGAACTGGCTGGCGGACCGGTCGGCCAAGGGGCTGAAGCAGTCGCTGGGGATGATGATCAACTACCGCTACCGGCTGGGCGAGATCGACGCGAACCACGAGGCCTATAGCGGGGAGGGACGCATCATCACGTCGTCCGCGGTGAGGTCGCTGGCGAAGGCCGGCGGCTGACGCGAAAAGACCGGGCATCACTCCATTGGGCGGGGCCATTTTGCCTGTTTGCTTCCGGCGCGCTGTGCTATAGACCGAACTTCGCCGGCGGTCCGGCGGGTGTTTGCGCACCCGCCGCGGCTGCCTTTGCCATGAACGCGGGCGTGGCGGAATTGGTAGACGCGCTGGATTTAGGTTCCAGTGACTTCGGTCGTATGGGTTCAAGTCCCTTCGCCCGCACCATGGCAACACCTTGGACCGCATGGACAACACGGATTCGGGCCGCCCGGACGGGCGCCGCCGGGCCGGAACAACGAGATAGGCTTTCGTTCCGATGAACATCACCGAGACCAGCACCGACGGCCTCAAGCGCGAATTTCAGGTCGTCATTTCCGCCAAGGACATCGAAGAGAAGGTGAACGGCAAGCTGGAAGAGCTGCGCCGCACGGTCCAGCTGCCGGGCTTCCGTCCGGGCAAGGTGCCGGTCACCGTGATCAAGCAGCGCTATTTCGGCGGCGTGCTGTCCGAGGTGCTGGAGGACGCCATCTCCGACAGCTCGCGCCAGGCACTGAGCGAACGCGGCCTGCGCGTCGCCCTGCAGCCGAAGATCGAAGTCGAGAAGTACGAGGACGGCGGCGACCTCACCTACAAGATGGCGGTCGAGCTGCTGCCGGACGTCGAGCCGGGCGACTTCACCGGGATCGAGCTGGAGAAGCCGGTCGCCGAGGTCACCGAGGAGTCGGTGGAAGAGGCGCTGAACCGTCTGGCCTCCGCCCACTCGACCCAGGCCCCGATCACCGAGGACCGCGCTGCCGAGAACGGCGACATCGCCGTGATCGACTTCGCCGGTTCGGTCGACGGCGAGGCTCTGCCGGGCATGGACGGCAAGGACTATCCGCTGGAACTCGGTGCCGGCCGCTTCGTGCCGGGCTTCGAGGAGCAGCTGGTCGGCGCCAAGGCCGGCGAGCACCGCACCGTCAACGTCACCTTCCCGGAAGACTACCCGCACGAGCGCCTGAAGGGTGCCGCGACCGTCTTCGAGGTCGACGTCAAGGAGCTGCGCAAGAACGTCCCGGCCGAGGTCAATGACGAACTCGCCAAGGAGTTCGGCATGGAGAGCCTGGAGAAGATGCGCGAAGCGATCCGCGACCGCATCAAGGGCGAGTATGACGGCCTGTCGCGCCTGCGCGTGAAGCGCCAGCTGCTCGACAAGCTGGCCGAGGCCCATTCGTTCGAGGTGCCGGCCGGCATGGTCGACATCGAGTTCGAGGGCATCTGGGCCCGCCTGCAGGAAGAGCTGAAGAACGGCACGGCCGGCGAGGACGCCAACAAGTCCGAGGACGAGCTGAAGGCCGAGTACCGTTCGATCGCCGAGCGCCGCGTCCGCCTGGGTCTGCTGCTGTCGGAAGTCGGCCGCCGCAACAACATCCAGGTCACACAGGACGAGGTGAACCGCGCCCTGATCAACGAAGCCCGCCGCTTCCCCGGTCAGGAGCGTCAGGTGTTCGAGTTCTTCAAGCAGAACCAGCAGGCGCTCGAGAACCTCCGCGCTCCGATCTTCGAGGACAAGGTCGTCGACCACATCCTGGATCAGGCCAAGGTGACCGAGAAGACCGTCAGCGTCGAAGAGCTGACGAAGGACGAGGACGAGGCCGGCAACGAGTCCGCCGCCGCCTAACTCCCCAAAAGGAGTGGGGGCGGACTACCATCCGCCCCCAAAGGTTCCTATATGTGGTTCCGTGCCGGCAACGATCACCGGTTCAGCCAACTGCGGGGGCAGGGAAGAACACATGTACGACTTCGAGCCGAAGATGAATGCTCTGGTCCCGATGGTCATCGAACAGACCAACCGGGGCGAGCGCGCGTACGACATTTATTCGCGCCTGCTGAAGGAGCGGATCATCTTCCTGATCGGCGGAGTGAACGACGCCGTCGCCAGCCTGATCTGCTCGCAGCTGCTGTTCCTTGAGTCGGAGAACCCGAACAAGGACATCGCGCTCTACATCAATTCGCCGGGCGGCTACGTCTCGGCCGGCCTCGCCATCTACGACACCATGCAGTACATCCGTCCGCAGGTGTCGACGGTCTGCATGGGCCAGGCCGCTTCGATGGGCTCGCTGCTGCTGGCCGCCGGCGCGCCGGGCAAGCGCTTCTCGCTGCCCAACAGCCGCATCATGATCCACCAGCCGTCGGGCGGCGCCCAGGGCCAGGCCTCGGACATCGAGATCCAGGCCCAGGAGATCCTGAAGCTGCGTTCGCGCCTGAACGACATCTACGTCAAGCACACCGGGCAGGATCTCGACACCATCGAGTCCGCCATGGAGCGCGACAAGTTCATGTCGCCGGAAGAGGCCAAGGCCTTCGGTCTGATCGACGAGGTGGTGGAGAAGCGTCCGGGCGTGGATCACCATTCCTGATCCGGCGTACCCGGGCGCACCCAACAAAGGGTTGATCGGGTCGTGACGCTGTTGTTGAATGGCAGTGACACGATCCGGTCATGAAGGGAATCCCGCAGGGAAACCCGGATATGCGGATCGTGATGCGTCGCCAAAACGGCGCATGACCTTGTCGCGGGCGTCGTCCGCGATAACCTGAGTAGGACCGGCGTCGGGGGGCGCCGCGAACGGGCATGGTCCTTGTGGCCACGCTTCCCGCGAGATGACGGAGTACCGATGAGCAAGTCCAGCAGCGGCGATTCGAAGAATACGCTCTACTGCTCCTTCTGCGGCAAGAGCCAGCACGAGGTCCGCAAGCTGATTGCCGGTCCGACGGTGTTCATCTGCGATGAATGCGTCGAACTGTGCATGGACATCATTCGCGAGGAGAACAAGACGACCCTCGTGAAGTCCCGCGACGGGGTTCCGACTCCGCGCGACATCCATGCGGTGCTCGACGATTACGTCATCGGACAGTCCTACGCCAAGCGCGTGCTGTCGGTGGCGGTCCACAATCACTACAAGCGCCTCGCCCACGGGACGAAGCACAACGACGTCGAACTGGCGAAGTCGAACATCCTGCTGATCGGCCCGACCGGCTGCGGCAAGACGCTGCTGGCCCAGACCCTGGCCCGCATCATCGACGTTCCCTTCACCATGGCCGACGCCACGACGCTGACCGAAGCCGGTTATGTCGGCGAGGACGTCGAGAACATCATCCTCAAGCTGCTGCAGGCCGCCGACTACAATGTCGAGCGGGCGCAGCGCGGCATCGTCTACATCGACGAGGTCGACAAGATCAGCCGCAAGTCCGACAACCCGTCGATCACCCGCGACGTGTCGGGCGAGGGTGTGCAGCAGGCCCTGCTGAAGATCATGGAGGGCACCGTCGCCTCCGTGCCTCCGCAGGGCGGGCGCAAGCATCCGCAGCAGGAATTCCTGCAGGTCGACACCAGCAACATCCTGTTCATCTGCGGCGGCGCCTTCGCCGGCCTGGACAAGATCATCGCCCAGCGCGGCAAGGGCACCAGCATCGGCTTCGGCGCCGATGTGCGCTCCGCCGACGAGCGGGCGACCGGTGAGATCCTGCACGAGGTCGAACCCGAGGATCTGCTGAAGTTCGGCCTGATCCCCGAGTTCATCGGCCGTCTGCCGGTGCTGGCCACCCTGTCCGACCTGGACGAGGCCGCGCTGGTCGAGATCCTCAGCAAGCCGAAGAACGCCCTGGTCAAGCAGTACCAGCGCCTGTTCGAGATGGAGGACGTCCATCTGGAGTTCTCCGAGGACGCCATGCGCGCCATCGCCCACAAGGCGATCCAGCGCAAGACCGGCGCCCGCGGCCTGCGCTCGATCATGGAGGCCATCCTGCTCGACCCGATGTTCGACCTGCCGGGCCTGACCGGCATCGAGAGCATCCTGGTCAACAAGGAAGTGGTCGAAGGGCGCGCCAAGCCGCTCTACGTCCATGCCGAACGGCGCAGCGAGGCACCGGGCGCCTGACGTCCCGGCGGCACTCGGTCGCGGTCGGCCGCGACAAGTGGAATGAGGGGCGCTTCGGCGCCCCTTTTCTTTTGCCGGCGCGGTTCCGGTGCTGCCGGTGCCGTTGCTTTGCCGGTCTCCGGTCCGAATCGCCGCCTTTTCGGAGCCGTCACGGCGGTCCTGTCCACGGTTCGGGCGCGAACGGGGCCGTGATGCTCCCCATCAGGCGGCTGAAAGGGCGCCAAACCGGCCCGAAGCGCCGTTCAAGCCCTCCGAAAGGGGAGGAAAGGCGGTGTTGGCCGCTGCAACGGCCTTTTCACCCCGTGGAAATGGCATGAAGGAAGCCGCAGCCACTTGAAGGGTGCATGGGCGTGTGCCACGTTAGTCGGGTGCCGTAGGCGATTCCCGCGCTCAACCAGAGGCGGGGGCTGTGTCAGGCCCATTCCGGGCTGGCGGCGATCCATTCATTGAGGCCCTGCCCATGATCGAACTCTCCCGTGGTGCCCTCTACCCGGTCCTGCCGCTGCGCGACATCGTGGTTTTCCCCCACATGATCGTGCCGCTGTTCGTCGGGCGCGAGAAGTCCGTGCGCGCTTTGGAAGACGTGATGAAGGATGACAAGCAGATCCTGCTCGTCACCCAGAAGAACGCTGCGCAGGATGATCCGACTCCGGCCGACATCTACAGCGTCGGCACCGTCGGCACCGTGTTGCAGCTGCTCAAGCTGCCGGACGGGACCGTCAAGGTGCTGGTGGAAGGCGGCCAGCGCGCCGCAATCACCAAGTTCGCCGACAATGAGGAGTTCTTCCAGGCCCAGGCCGAACTGGTCGAGGAAAAGACCGGCGAGAACCAGGAGCTCGAAGCCCTGAGCCGCGCCGTCGTCTCCCAGTTCGAGCAGTACATCAAGCTGAACAAGAAGATCCCGCCGGAGGTGCTGGTCTCGATCAACCAGATCGAGGAAGCCGGCAAGCTGGCCGACACCGTCGCCTCGCATCTGGCGCTGAAGATTCCGGAAAAGCAGCAGCTTCTGGAATGCGCCACCGTGTCGGAGCGGCTGGAGCGGGTCTATGCCTTCATGGAAGGCGAGATCGGCGTTCTTCAGGTGGAAAAGCGCATCCGCAACCGCGTCAAGCGGCAGATGGAGAAGACCCAGCGCGAGTACTATCTGAACGAGCAGCTGAAGGCGATCCAGAAGGAACTCGGCGAGACCGAGGACGGCCGCGACGAATCGGCGGAACTGGAAGAGAAGATCAACAAGACCCGCTTCTCCAAGGAAGCCCGCGAAAAGGCCCTGGCCGAGCTGAAGAAGCTGCGGTCGATGAGCCCGATGTCCGCGGAAGCCACCGTTGTGCGCAACTACCTGGACTGGATGCTGTCCATTCCGTGGAAGAAGCGCACCAAGGTGAAGCGCGACCTGAAGCTGGCCCAGAAGGTGCTGGACGCCGACCATTACGGTCTGGAGAAGGTCAAGGAGCGCATCCTCGAGTATCTTGCCGTCCAGAACCGGATGAACAAGGTCAAGGGTCCGATCCTCTGCCTCGTCGGCCCGCCCGGCGTCGGCAAGACCTCGCTCGGCAAGTCGATCGCCAAGTCCACCGGCCGCAACTTCGTCCGCATGTCGCTGGGCGGCGTCCGTGACGAGGCCGAGGTCCGCGGCCATCGCCGCACCTATATCGGCTCGATGCCCGGCAAGGTCATCCAGGGCATGAAGAAGGCCAAGTCCTCCAACCCGCTCTTCCTGCTGGACGAGATCGACAAGCTCGGCGCCGACTGGCGTGGTGATCCGTCGTCCGCTCTGCTGGAGGTCCTGGATCCGGAGCAGAACGGCACCTTCAACGACCATTACCTGGAGGTCGACTACGACCTGTCCGACGTGATGTTCGTCTGCACGGCCAACACGATGCGCATGCCGCAGCCGCTGCTGGACCGCATGGAGATCATCCGCGTCGCCGGCTACACCGAGGACGAGAAGGTCGAGATCTCCAAGCGTCACCTGATCGAGAAGCAGGTCGAGGCGAACGGCCTGAAGAAGGGCGAGTTCACCATCTCCGACGACGCGCTGCGCGATCTGGTCCGCTACTACACGCGGGAAGCCGGTGTCCGCAGCCTGGAGCGCGAGATCGCCAACCTCTGCCGCAAGGCGGTCAAGGAGATCCTGCTGAAGGGCGGCAACGCCAAGGTCGCGGTGACCCGCCGCAACCTCGACAAGTATGCCGGCGTCCGCCGCTTCCACTATGGCGAGGCGGAGCTGGAGGATCTGGTCGGCGTCACCACCGGTCTGGCCTGGACCGAGGTCGGCGGCGAGCTGCTGTCGATCGAGGCCGTCGGCCTGCCCGGCAAGGGCCGCGTCACCACCACCGGCAAGCTGGGCGACGTGATGAAGGAATCGGTCCAGGCGGCCGAGAGCTACGTCAAGTCGCGCGCCGCCGCCTTCGGCATCAAGCCGACGCTGTTCGAGAAGAAGGACATCCACGTCCACGTTCCCGAAGGCGCCACGCCGAAGGACGGCCCGTCGGCCGGTGTCGCGATGGCCACCTCCATCGTCTCGGTGCTGACCGGCATTCCGGTGCGCAAGGACGTGGCGATGACCGGCGAGATCACGCTGCGCGGCCGGGTGCTGCCGATCGGCGGCCTGAAGGAGAAGCTGCTGGCCGCACTGCGCGGCGGCATCAAGCATGTGCTGATCCCGAAGGACAACGAAAAGGACCTGGCGGATATCCCGGACAACGTGAAGCGCGGCCTGGAGATCATGCCCGTCAGCACGGTGGACGAGGTGCTGCGCAACGCGCTGGTGCGCCCGCTGGAGCCCATCGAGTGGACCGAGCCGGAGGTCGATCCGGCGGCGACGAAGGCGCAGGAAAAGGGCGCCGACGGAGAGATCCTGCGTCACTGAACCGGGGCCCGCGGTTACGATCCGATCGTGGCCGCCACCGGGCGCGCGGCTTTTGGAACATGATGAGTTATGCCGCCCGTCGGGAATTGACGGGCGGCAAACGCTGTGCTTATCCTTTGCTTCCAATAAGTCGTGGACAAAAAGTCCTGGGGCGGCTTTTGTCTTTCAGTATTTGCTGAATTTGGAAGGGGGATTGCGTGAACAAGAACGATCTCGTGGCGCATGTTGCCGAAGCGTCCGGTTTGTCCAAGACCGACGCCACGAAGGCCGTCGACGCCGTGTTCGACAGCATCGCCGAATCCTTGAAGAATGGCGATGAGGTCCGTCTGGTCGGCTTCGGCACCTTCGCGGTGGCCGAGCGCGCCGCGACGGAAGGCCGCAACCCGCGCACGGGTGAGAAGATCGACATTCCGGCGTCCAAGCAGCCGAAGTTCAAGGCCGGCAAGACCCTCAAGGACGCGCTGAACTGAGGTTCGGCCGGACGGGCTTGAAGTTTCCGTCCCATTCAGGGCATAGTGCGGCCGGCCGGGCAACCACCCGGCCGGCTTGTATTTGAAAGCAAAGCCTTTTTCAGGCTTCGGGCGATTAGCTCAGCGGTAGAGCGTCTCGTTTACACCGAGAATGTCGGGGGTTCGATCCCCTCATCGCCCACCATCCCCATCCGCGCTTCCGCCATCAGGCCCCGATCCGGGGCTTTTTTCATGCCCGCGGGGCGCGAGGTGCAGGGCGCCGGGGTGGCGCCCTGATGCCGATCACTCTTCGCCGCAGGGGTTCGGCTGCTCCTTCATGCCGACATAGCCCTGGGCCGCGTCATACAGGAACTGGTACTGGCGCAGGAAATGGCGGCCGGTGTTGATGAAGGGCGGGCGCTTGCCGGTGCTCCAGGGGATCACCTGCTCCGGCTCGTTTGGCGCGCGGTCGCCGACGATGAAGGCATCGGTGGCGATGGGGGTGACGGCATCGGGAATATGCACGGCGACCGACCTGTCCGGTGCGCTCTTGTCCGGCTGCTGCACCGTGCCGAACCTGATATCGGGCGGCAGCGTCATGTAGCTCTGCGGGATGCCGGTATCGACCAGGATGTTCGCCGGGGTGCAGATCGGGCCCTCGGCATCGCGGTTCCGGTCGGGGTTCACCGTGATGCAGCCGCGCGGCATCATCCAGTCGCCGGGATGCTGCTGATAGGGCTGCAGCTTGGCAAAGCGGAAGCCCGCAGTGTTGGCGGCGGTCAGCCCGACCTGGATGCCCTGGCGGCCGATGATGTAGCCCGTGTTCAGCGTGCCCGGCGCGACCGGCTGGCCGTTCACGCTGCGCAGGTTCAGCAGGACGTTCTTGTCCGGCGTGCCCTGCGGCTGGAATCCGCCTCCTGCCCGAACCCGACGCCCATATGGAGCACGGGCTTTTCCGGCGCCGGCAGGCCGGGACAGATCTTCTGGTCGGTCTGGTAGCTGTCGCAACGTCCGGCCTTTTCCACGCCCAGCACGAGGACGTCCGAGGTCGCCACCGGAGTCTTGGCGCGGTCGTGCAGAGTGACCGTCATCGGCACCCAGGTGCCGACCCACAGCACCTTGCTGCTGGACAGGAACTGCGTGCCCGGCGCGCCGCCGCAACCGGCGGTGCGGCCGTCGTGTGGCAACCCCCAGTGGTTCAGCGTGCGTGTTGATCCAGGAAGCTGCGGCACTGATCGAAATCGCGCAGGCATGGGTCGGGCAGGGCGATGCCCTTGCGCTCCGCCAGACTGCGGGCGAAGGCAACCATGCGCTCCGTCGGTTCGCGGCGGCGATGCCCGTTCGTCGGCGCCGAACCGGCGGCTGGTGCGGAAGGCTGTGCGCCATCCGCCTGCACGCTCGCCGGTGCTGCCGGCGCGGCGGCCTTGGTCTTGCGGGCACGGCGCGGCTTCGGTGCCGCCGTCTCGCCTTCGGCGGCAGGGGATGCGGCCTTGCGGGGCCGTCGGCGCGTCGGCTTGGCCGCACCGTCCTCGGCGGCGGTGCTCCTGCGTCCGCCCGTGGCCCGGCGGGCGAAGCGTGCCTTGGGGGCGGGCAGGCCGAGGTCCAGCGTCGTGCCGCGCTGCCCGACCAGCGCACCGATCAGCCGCTCCGCTTCCGTCGCGATGGCGTCGATCACGCGGCGGAAATCGGCGCGGCCGGTGACCACCTCGTCCAGCTTCATCTCCCACAGCGCGGTGGTGCCGGGATCCACCAGTGTCGGCGCGGTGGCGCGCAGCGTCTCGAACAGGTGCAGGCCGGCCGGTGTCGGGACCAGCCACTTGCCGTCCGCCCCCAGAAGGTTCTGCTTTCGCAATCCCTTGATGACCTCGGCGCGGGTGGCCGGGGTGCCGATTCCCCTGGCTTCCTTCAGCCGGTCGCGCAGCGGCGGATCCCCGACGAACCGCCAGGCGTTCTGCATGGCGTCCACCAGCGTGCCTTCGTTGTAGCGTGGCGGCGCCTGGGTACGCTTGGCCTCCACCTTGGGGTCGCTCAGCGTCGCCGGCTCGCCGTCGGTCAGCGGCGGCAGGGTCTGCTCGGCCTCCTCCTCCTGCTTGCCGCCGGAGCGGTCGTCGGTCTCGGCGGAGCCGAAAGCCGCCTTCCAGCCCAGCTTCAGCGGGATGCGGCCGACGGCGCGGAAGGCGACCGGCCTGGTCCCATCGGGCGTCGGCACCGGAACCGGCATGGTCACGCTGGTCTGGCGATACTCGTAGTCCGGCATCACCGCGGCGAGGTAGGACCGGCAGACCAGCGCATAGAGCCGCTTCTCATCGTCGGTCAGCCGGACCAGCCGCGACTCCAGATCGTCCAGCACATTGACGTTGGGGATCACCGCATGGTGCGAGAGGCCCTCCAGCGCCTTGTCGCAGAAATGCCCGGACTTGCCCTTGCGGATCACCGGCCGCCGAATATCCATGTGATCGTCGAGATGGGCGAAGCCGCGCAGCCGGGTCAGCGCGCCGACGATGGCCGGCACGTCGGCGATCTGGTTTTCCGACAGGTACCGCGCCTCGGCGCGCGGGTAGGTGATCAGCTTCTTGCCGTCGCCGTCATACAACTCCTGCGCCACCGCCAGGGTGCGGTCGGCGGTCCAGCCCCAACGCTGTCCGCAGGTCTTCTGCAGCGAGGGCAGGTCGTACAGCTTCGGCGGCGCCTGCCGCTTCTCCTCCACCGTCACCGTCAGCGGGCCGCGGTGATTGTCGGCGGCGCGGGCGATGGCGTCGGCCGCCGCCCGGTTCTTGATGCGGTCCTTGGGCGCCGGGGCGTGGCGCATCTGGAAGCTGCCCTCCGCCACGGTGGCGGTCGCCACGACCTCGTAATAATCCTCCGGCCTGAAGTTGCGGATCTCCAGTTCGCGCAGGCAGACGATGGCCAGCGTCGGGGTCTTCACCCGGCCGATGCCGATGACGCCGCGGGTGCCGGGCGCCAGCAGGGTTTTGGTCGCCGTGCGGGTCAATGACAGGTTGTAGATCTGGTCGGCCTGCTGGCGCGCCACCGCCGCCTCGTAGAGCGGGCGCATGCTGTCGTTGGGCTTCAGCGCGGCGAAGGCGTCGCGCAGGGTCTTCGGGTCCTGTGCTGTGAAAAGCGCGCGCCGCACCTTGCCGCGATAGCCGACATGCTCCAGGATCTCCTGCCCGATCAGCTGGCCTTCGCGGTCGCAGTCGGTGGCGAGGATGACGTCGTCGCAGGCGCGCAGCGCGGCGGTGATGGCCTGCAGCTTCGCCGCCTTGTTGCCGCCCTGGTCGGGGCGGGTGGGGTAGAGCCCGTCCGGCTTCAGCAGGGTCGGCGACCAGCGCTTCCAGGCGGGATCGACCTCGTCCGGTTCGGCAAGCCGCAACAGATGCCCCTCGGCCGGCAGGATGCGGCCGTAACGGTCGCCCAGGGCCGCGCGCAGGTCCTTCGCCTGGCTGGATTTCTCGGTGATGATCAGCGTCGCCATGTGCGGGAGAATACGGGATTGAGGGAAACGGAGCAAGAACATGCGCGCGGCCGGCGCCACCTCGGCCTTGGCCGTATGGTCACAGCAGCGCTTGCGCTCGTGATGCTGGCCGGCGTGCCTGGGGCCCGCGCGGAGCGGCCGTTGCTGCCCGGCGTCGGGCAGGCGGACCGGCGGGTGCCGGTGGATGCGTCGGCGGATCCGTGGCGCAGCGTCGTTCGGGTGCAGACCAATCTGGCCGGCCGCTGCACCGGGGCGCTGGTCGGGCCGCGCACGGTGGTGACCGCCGCCCATTGCCTGTTCAACCCGCGGACGCGGCGCTTCCTGCAGGCCTCCTCGCTGCATGTCCTGTTCGGCTATGACCGGGGGGAGTTCACCCGGCACGTCACGGTGGCCGGCGTCGTGACCGACCCTGCCTATGATCCCGCCGCGCCGAATCCGCTGGTGTCGGCCGACTGGGCGGTGCTGACCCTGGCGCAGCCTGCGCCGGAGTCGGTGCCGCCGCTCCCGGTCAGCACGGCGCCGCTGCCGGCCGGGACGCCGCTGATGCTCGGCGGCTACAGCCAGGACCGGGCGCAGATCCTGATGGCCGACCGCGACTGCCGGATGCTGGGGGAGAGGGCCGGGCTGCTGGTGCATGATTGCGACGCCACCCGCGGAACCAGCGGCGGGCCGCTGCTGGTGCGGTCGGGGGGAGGCGGCTGGGCGGTCGCCGGAGTCGGCGTCGCCGCCGGCAATACCCCGGCCGTGCGTAATTTCGCGGTCGCCGCCGGCCGGTTTGCCGCACTTTTGGCGAAGGATACCGCTGCGGGGCAGCCCTGAGCGGATGAGGCGCATTTTTTTCTTCGCGCGCGGCTCTGAATGGCATAGACGTACGCGCGTCTTATTCGAGCCCCCGGAACCCGGAGTCTTTTCGTCATGTCGATCCAGCGCTTCCACACCGGACCGCGCATGAGCCAGATGGTCGTCCATAAGGACACGGTCTATCTCGCCGGTCAGGTCGCCGACCAGCCGACGCCCGACGTCGAACGTCAGACCGTCCAGATTCTGGCCCAGATCGACGCCCTGCTGGCGGAAGCGGGCAGCGACAAGAGCAAGCTGCTGTCGGCCACCATCTATCTGGCGGACATCGCCAGCTTCGGCGAGATGAACAAGGCATGGGACGCCTGGGTCGATCCGGCCAATCCGCCGGCTCGTGCCACGGTGGAAGCCAAGCTGGCGGCCCCGGAGTATCTCGTTGAAATTCAGGTCACCGCCGCTAAATAAGGCGGCGGAAACGGGGCGACCCGGCAGCCTCGGTTGGGGTGTGCCGGCGTGGCCCGAACGCTGTGAGGGCCGCGCGCTTCAATATTCCGACAAATTGCCTGTCGGTTTACGGAATGTTAATGACGCCTTAACAGATCGCCCGTAAAACCCCGACCAACCTCTGCCGCCGAAGCGGACGACCCTGACGGTCGCGCTTCGGTTGTCGCGTTACTGCAATGGAACCGCAACATGCCGCGCCAAACGCCACTGTCTGACATTCGGAACATCGGCATCATCGCCCACGTCGACGCGGGCAAGACGACGACCACCGAGCGTATTCTGTACTACACCGGCCGCAAGCACACGATCGTCGACGTGCACGCGACCAAGGATCTGAAGTCGTCGACCACGACCGACTACATGGAGCAGGAGCAGAAGCGCGGCATCACCATTCAGTCCGCCGCCGTCTCCGTGTTCTGGCGCGGCAAGAAGATCAACGTCATCGACACCCCGGGCCACGTCGACTTCACCATCGAGGTGAACCGCTCGCTCCGCGTGCTCGACGGCGCCGTGGTGGTGTTCGACGGCGTGGCCGGCGTCGAGCCGCAGTCGGAGACCAACTGGCGTCTGGCCGACAACTACAACGTTCCGCGCATCTGCTACGTCAACAAGATGGACCGTTCGGGCGCGAACTTCCGTCGTTGCGTGGACATGATCCGCAACCGTCTGGGCGCCCGCCCGGTGTGCATCCAGGTTCCGCTGGGCTCGGAAGACAACTTCCGCGGCATGGTCGACCTCGTCGAGATGAAGGCCTATGTCTGGTTCTCCGACGACAAGGACGCCAAGTGGGAAGTTTGGGAGGTCAACGAGGACGAGCTGATCTCCAAGCTGAACCTGACCGTCAAGGAAGACCTGGACAACATCGCCAGCATCCGTGCCCTGCGCGCCGACCTCGTCGACACCGCGCTGGAGCAGGACGAAGTCGCGATGGAAGCCTACCTGGATTCGGGTGAGGATCCGTCGCCGGACGTGCTGCGCGCCTGCCTGCGCAAGGGCACCATCGCCGGCGCCTTCACTCCGGTCCTGTGCGGCTCCTCCTACAAGAACAAGGGCGTGCCCCAGGTTCTGGACGCCGTCGTCGACATCCTGCCGTCGCCGGTCGACGTCGAGGCCATCAAGACCGTGGACGAGGACGGCAACCCGAACGGCGAGCGTATCAGCTCGGACGAGGCGCCGTTCGCCGCGCTGGCCTTCAAGGTGATCAACGACACCTACGGCTCGATGACCTTCATCCGCGTCTACTCGGGCGTGCTGACGAAGGGCATGTCGGTCCTGAACTCGACCCGCGGCAAGCGCGAGAAGATCGGCCGCATGGTCGAGATGTTCGCGAAGGAAGCCAACCCGATCGAAGAGGCGCGCGCCGGCGACATTCTCGCGCTGGTTTCGCTGACCGAGACCGACACGGGCGACACCCTGTGCGACGCCGCCCACCCGGTCATCCTGGAGCGTATGCGCTTCCCCGAGCCTGTCATCAGCGTCTCGGTCGAGCCGAAGACGAAGGGCGAGCAGGAGAAGTTCTCCAACGCGCTGGGCAAGCTCGTCCGCGCCGATCCGTCGCTCCGCCTGGAGACCGACCGTGAAACCGGCCAGACCATCCTGCGCGGCATGGGCGAGTTGCACCTGGAAGTGACCCTGGACCGTATGCGCACGGAGTTCGGCGTGGAAGGCAACATGGGCAAGCCCCAGGTCGCCTACCGCGAAGCGATCACCAAGCCGGTCGAGTACACCTACACCCACAAGAAGCAGACCGGCGGTTCGGGCCAGTTCGCCGAAGTCAAGATCATCTTCGAGCCGCTGGAGCGCGGCACGGGCTTCGAGTTCGTGGACGAGACGGTCGGCGGCACGGTTCCGCGCGAATACGTCCCGTCGGTCAAGAAGGGCCTGGAAATGCAGAAGGAAGACGGCGTGCTCGCCGGCTATCCGACTGTGGACTTCCGCGCCCGCCTGGTGGACGGCAAGTACCACGACGTCGACTCGAACGCCCTGACGTTCGAAATCGCCGCCAAGGCCTGCTTCCGCGAGGCGATGCCGAAGGGTGCGCCGATCCTGCTGGAGCCGGTGATGAAGGTCGAGGTCGTGACGCCGGAGGATTACCTGGGCGACGTGATCGGCGACGTGAACCGCCGCCGTGGCACGGTGCTGGGCCAGCTGGAGCGTGGCGCCAACATCGCCGTCGAGGCGAACGTCCCGCTGAACGAGATGTTCGGCTACATCGGCCAGCTGCGCGGCATGACCTCGGGCCGTGCGTCCTACACGATGGAGTTCAGCCACTACGAGCCGGTGCCGCGCAACGTCACCGACGAGATCGTGGCCGGCCGCAACAAGGCTGCCTGATCGTCCTTCTCGAGCGATCGAGAACGGCAATCGGGAGATATCCGGTGAAACCGACGGCCGGCGGAGCAATCCGCCGGCCGTTCGGCTTTTTCGGACTTCTAAAGAATGGATTATGAGCATGACCGCGGCAGTCAACCAAAGGGGCAGGTGCCTCGGCGGACGGCATGTCGGTCATAGTCCGGTGGCGTTACGGCTGCCGGTAGGGTTGAGCGTCAGCGCCTCTGACCAATTCTTTAGCGAATTGCAACCAAAAAATAGTTGGCAGAGCGTCGAATCCGTGCCCAAATTTGGTACATGACGATTCGACGCTTCTTTTCCTTGACTGTGCTTTTGCTGCTGACCCTCGGGGTGCCGGCCGGGGCGGGGCAGGGGAATATGCGTCTGGACGGCCTTTTCCAAGCCCTGCACAGCACCACCGACGCGGCCTATGCCGAATCGGTTGAGGAGCATATCTGGGACTTCTGGCTCGACCATCCCGACCCGGCGATGGTCCGCGACATGCGCGCCGGCGTGCTCAGCCTGAACAGCGACGATTACGAGTCGGCGTTACGGTACTTCGACGCGGTGGTCGCCCGCGACCCCTCCTATGCCGAAGGCTGGAACAAGCGTGCCGCGACTCGCTACATGCTGGGCGACTACCGCTCCGCCATGGCGGACCTGCGCCACGCCTTGTTGCTGGAGCCGCGCCATTTCGGGGCGTTCGTGGAATTGGGGCTGGTCTATCTGGCGCTGGGTGACGAGAAACCGGCGCTGCGCGCCTTCGATGCCGCGCTGAAGCTCAATCCGCATCTCGGCCGGGTGAGGGCACAGGCCGACGCCCTCAGGTACCGCGCCACGGGAACCGCTCTCTAAGCCGGCCGGCGGAATCCGCGGCCATCACTGGCTACCGCCGATTTTTACGGGCAATGCGTTCCCAGGGTGCCCTCGATGGAGGTATAACCTTCGGCGGCGACACCGAGTGGTGGTCGCATGGTCCTGCCTGAACGCCTTCGACCGGCGTGGGCGGGCCGGATGCCGGGGGGTGGGATGTTCGAACAAGCTATCCATATCGTCGGCGAGTTGCGCGTGCTGAGCGCGCTCGGCCTGCTCGGCCTGTCCTTCATCCTGCCGCTGACGATCTTCATCGGACGCAGCAACATCAAGAATGTCAGGCGGAAAATCATCGCCGATCTGGAATCGGTCTTCCGTATCGAGGGGCGCGAGCATGACCAGTTGATCCCGTCCTTCGAGTTCGCCGCCTACAAGTACCGCGCCCTGCCGCATGGGCCGGACAACACCCAGCCGTCGGAGTGGCGGGCCTATTTCTTTCCGGTCCTTGTCTTCATCATGGTGTCGTTCAGCGGCTTTCTGACCTCCAGCGGCATGCTGCTGAGCAAGGATCGCCTGGATCACTTCCAACCGCTGTTCAGCGGGATGACGCTGTACGGGGTCGACGGCGTCACGTCGATCGACATGGTGAAATACCAGCTCCAGACCGTGGCGGTTCTGTCCTTCACCTTCTTCGGCGCCTATGTCTGGTCGATCGATTATCTGATCCGCCGCATCTCCAACTACGACCTGTCGCCGATCTCCTTCCTGCGGGTGACCGGCCACATCATCCTGGCCTGCGTCACCTCGGTGACCCTGCACCACGGCTATATGGACGTGGCGAAGATACTGCCGGAAGGGGCGACCGCCGATCGGGTGCCGGAGTTGATCGTGGCCTTCCTGATCGGTTTCTTCCCGAAGCTTGGGCTGCAGACGCTGCTGAGCCGGGTGCCGCAGCTGCAGATCCGGCGGATCGATCCGCGTGCGCAGAACTTCATCCGCGAATATCGGATCGACATGATCCTGGGCATCGATTCGGCCATCAAGTTCCGGTTGGCCGAGTTCGAGATCGAGGATGTGCAGAACCTCGCCACCGCGAACCCGATTCTGCTGTTCGTGGAAACTCCCTATGGCATCTACGAGACGATGGACTGGGTTGCCCAGGCCCAACTGCTCCTGGCGCTCGATCTCGACCAGATCGAGGCGTTGCGGGTCATCAATGTCCGGACCATTTTCGACGTCGAGCGCTTTGCGATGCGGCCGGAATCGCGGCCCCGGCTGGTCCAGGCGCTGAACTGCCCCAAGAGGGACGGCAATGGCGCGGTGCTGCTGGCCGACCGCGGCATCACGCTGGAGAACCTCGACTCGGTGGTGCAGGCCATCGGCGAGGATCTGCATGTCCAGCGCCTGCGCCAGATCTGGCGCAACATCGAGCTGAAGCTCAGCCTGGATCTGCCGCAGGTGAACCGCGACCGTGCGCTTGTGAATGCCGGGCGGATGCCGCCGGCTCCCCATCGGGTCAGGACAATGCCGGGCGACGACGCCGACGATGGCCTTTCTCCGCCGGATGCCGCGCCGGTTCCAGCGCGGACGTCGGTTCCGGCCGAGTAATCGGCCTTGACAAGTTCCGGGGTTTTCCTATAGTCCCAGCCTCTCGCCGCCCAACCGGGTGGCGGGTAACATTGTGCGTTCCCAGGACCGGTCTTGTGCCGGGCGGGATTAGCTCGGTGTGTAGGCGGCCCGACGGGCTGCCGTTGAGATATCGAGATCGAGGAGAGCAGCGTGGCGCGTATCGCTGGCGTCAACATCCCCGCGCAGAAGCGCGTGGAGATCGGGTTGACCTACATCCATGGCATCGGCCCCTTCAAGGCCAAGGAAATCTGCGCGAAGCTGGAGATCCCGGCCGAGCGTCGCGTGAACGAGCTGACGGACGACGAAGTCCTGAAGATCCGCGAGACCATCGACGCCGACTACCGCGTCGAGGGCGATCTTCGTCGTGAAGTCGCCATGAACATCAAGCGTCTGATGGACCTGGGCTGCTACCGCGGCCTGCGTCACCGCAAGGGCCTGCCGGTCCGCGGCCAGCGCACCCACACGAACGCCCGCACCCGCAAGGGTCCGGCCAAGCCGATCGCCGGCAAGAAGAAGTAAGAGGACGAACGCAAAATGGCCAAGCCCTCCGCCGCTTCTCAGCGCCTGCGTCGTCGCGAGCGCAAGAACATCACCGCCGGCGTCGCGCATGTGAACGCCTCGTTCAACAACACGATGATCACCATCACCGACGCGCAGGGCAACACCATCGCCTGGTCGTCGTCGGGCACCATGGGCTTCAAGGGTTCGCGCAAGTCGACCCCCTACGCCGCCCAGGTCGCCGCCGAGGACGCCGGCCGCAAGGCCCAGGAACACGGCATGAAGACCCTGGAAGTCGAAGTGAAGGGTCCGGGTTCGGGGCGTGAGTCCGCCCTGCGCGCCCTGCAGTCGATCGGCTTCCAGATCACGTCGATCCGCGACGTCACGCCGATCCCGCACAACGGCGTTCGCCCGCCGAAGAAGCGCCGCGTCTAAGTTCAGTACCGTTTCCGCACCCGCGGGGACCGACCGTTCCGGGACAGGGGGCCGCTGCCATCGCGGCCCCTTCAGCATGGGAATGGTTCGGACCCCGCGGGTTCGTGTTCACCCGATGGCATCTTGAGGTCGATCCGTGCTTCAGAAGAACTGGCAGGAACTGATTAAGCCGAGCAAGCTGGAGATCCAGCCCGGTGACGACGCCGACCGCTTCGCGACCGTGGTCGCCGAACCGCTGGAACGCGGCTTCGGTCTGACGCTCGGCAACGCGCTGCGCCGCATCCTGCTCTCCTCGCTGCAGGGTGCCGCCGTCACGGCGATCCACATCGACGGCGTGCTGCACGAGTTCTCGTCCATCCCCGGCGTCCGCGAGGACGTGACCGACATCGTCCTGAACATCAAGACGATGGGTCTGCGCATGGGCGGCGACGGCCCGAAGCGCATGCGTCTGCGCGCCGAAGGCCCGGGCGAGGTCAAGGCCGGCATGATCGAGACCGGTCCCGATATCCAGGTCATGGATCCGGAACTGGTCATCTGCACGCTGGACAACGGCGCGCGCCTGAACATGGAACTGACGGTCGAGACCGGCAAGGGCTATGTCCCGGCCAGCCAGAACCGTCCGGAAGACGCGCCCATCGGCCTGATTCCGATCGACGCCCTGTTCTCCCCAGTCCGCAAGGTGTCCTACAAGGTCGACAATGCCCGCGTCGGGCAGGTCACCGACTATGACCGCCTGTCGATGACGGTGGAGACCAACGGTTCGGTCAAGCCGGACGACGCGGTGGCTCTCGCCGCCCGCATCCTGCAGGACCAGCTGCAGCTGTTCATCAACTTCGAGGAGCCGACGCACGCCGTCTCCGAGGAGAAGCACGAGGAGGTTCCGTTCAACAAGAACCTGCTCCGCAAGGTGGACGAGCTCGAGCTGTCGGTCCGTTCGGCCAACTGCCTCAAGAACGACAACATCGTCTACATCGGCGACCTGGTGCAGAAGACGGAGGCGGAAATGCTCCGCACCCCGAACTTCGGCCGCAAGTCGCTGAACGAGATCAAGGAAGTGCTGTCCCAGATGGGCCTGCACCTCGGTATGGAAATCCCGAACTGGCCGCCGGAGAACATCGAAGAGCTGGCCAAGCGTCTGGAAGAGCCGTACTAAGCATCTCGCCTGTTGCCGCGCCCTTTCCGTCTCCGGCCGGGAAGGGCGCATTCCCCAGGGCCGCCACGGCCCGACCCCGTAGCCGTACCAGCGCTATGACTGGGCGGCGGGGTACACGATCGGCTCCCCGAGGGGGGCCACGCCATGAAGGAGGACCGCCATGCGTCACGGCGTTTCGGGACGTAAGTTCAGCAAGACCAGCAGCCACCGCAAGGCCATGTTCTCGAACATGGCGAACGCGGTGATCAAGCACGAGCAGATCACCACCACCCTGCCGAAGGCGAAGGACCTGCGTCCGATCGTCGATAAGCTGATCACGCTCGGCAAGAAGGGTGGCCTGGCCAACCGCCGTCTGGCTTTCGCCCAGCTGCGCGACAACGAGACGGTCACCAAGCTGTTCACCGTTCTGGCGGACCGCTACAAGGACCGTCAGGGTGGCTACAGCCGCGTCCTGAAGGCTGGCTTCCGCTACGGCGATGCCGCCGACATGGCCGTGTTCGAGCTGGTCGACCGCGACGTCTCCGCCAAGGGCCAGAACTCGGGCCCGACGCAGGAGACCGCCGAGGCCGAAGGCGAGACCGCCGAGTAACATGACCGCCAATCGCGCCGGTCTTCCGCACTGCGCGGCATCGGGTCCCAGGGCCCCGTGTTGCGCAGGACGGGACCGCCGATACCGGTGATATGTTGGACCCTTCCTCCGGGCTTTCCGGGGGAAGGGTTTTTTCTTTTCTGGCCGGTCCGAGAATGCTGCGCTCCCTTTACACGCGCCTCCAGCGCCTGTCCGCCCGCGACGATGCCGTCTGGTGGATGTCGGCGATCTCCTTCGCCGAAAGCTCCTTCTTTCCATTGCCGCCGGACGTGATGCTGGTGCCGATGTGCCTGGAGAAGCCGAAGAAGCTGTGGTTCTACACCAATGTCTGCGCCTTTGCGTCGTTGCTGGGCGGGCTTCTGGGCTATGCGCTGGGCTTCTATCTGTTCGAGAGCGTCGGGCGGATGATCATCGACTTCTACAATGCGCAGGAGTCGTTCCAGCATTTCCAGGAGATGTTCGCCGAGTTCGGCCCCTGGTTCCTGATCCTGAAGGGGGTGACGCCGATCCCCTACAAGCTGCTGACGATCACCGCAGGATTCGCCCATCTCGACCTGACGGTCTTCATCCTCTGTTCGATCGTCGCGCGCTTCTCCCGATTCTACATGATCGCCATCCTGCTGCACTTCTACGGGCCGCAGGTCCAGCAGATCATCGAGAAGCGGCTGATGCTGGTGGCCACCGTCCTGCTGGTCGTGGTGGTCGGAGGCCTGCTCAGCTTCAAGTTCGTCTGATCTAGTCCGGCATGCCCTGGTCCTGGCTGTTGCGCCGGGACGGGGGCAGGGAGTCGCGCTCTGCACGGTCGCGGCGCACGATCATGACGATGGCGATCGCCACGAACAGCCCGCCCAGCATCGGGATGATCATCTCGGCCATGCCGATATTGGGCAGGGCCAGCACGCGCGAGCCCAGCATGACGAGGCCGAGGACCAGCAGCGCCAGCATCAGCCGCAGGGAGCGGTGGCGCGCCGGCTTGCGTGTTGATCTGCCGTCCGATTCCGGTGTCATTTCAGTCATTCCCTTCTTGATGCGGTTGTCGGCATAGTGGGGACCGAACGGGGGATGGTCCAGGGGGGTGTGGCATTCCGTCATGCCCGCGGCCGTCCTCACAACAAGAAGAATAGGAGCCGTCGTGGCTATGTTCCGTCCGGTCCGCCTCATCGCCCCGCTGTTGGCCGTCGCCCTGCTCGGCCTGTCGGCCTGCGCCGACCGCCCGTCTGACCGTCCGGCCGCTTCGGGGCCGGCCCCCACCGTTACCGTCGTGCCCGGTCCGTCGACCCAGCGCGGCGGCGCCGACGACCAGTCCCTGCGCCTGGACAACGGCAGCGGCGCGGACGCCGGCGGCTCCTGTCAGGTCCAGTGCGAGCGCAGCCACAATGTGTGCATGGATTCGGTCGCCGCGCGCAACCAGGGCGGCATCGACCGCACCGACTCGACCCCCTTCAGCCCGACCGACAACTGCAGCTTCCAGCTGAGGCAGTGCTACCAGCGCTGCGGCGCGGCGCGCTGAGGATCCGGCCATGACGAAACGCGGCGAGTCGGGCGGCGGTGCCGGCCTGTTCGAGTCGGCGGCTCCCCGCCCGCTCGCCGACCGGCTGCGCCCGCGCACGCTGGACGAGGTGGTCGGGCAGGACCATCTGCTGAAGCCGGACGGTCCGCTCGGCCGCATGGTCGCGGCGCGTCGGCTGGCCTCCATGATCCTGTGGGGGCCGCCCGGCTGCGGCAAGACCACCATCGCCCGCCTGCTGGCCCACAGCACCGACCTGCATTTCGAACCGCTGTCGGCGGTGTTCTCCGGCGTCGCCGACCTGCGCAAGGTCTTCGACGCCGCGCGCGCGCGGCGGCTGGCGGGGCAGGGAACCCTGCTGTTCATCGACGAGATCCATCGCTTCAACCGGTCGCAGCAGGACGGCTTCCTCCCCTTCGTCGAGGACGGAACCGTCACGCTGGTCGGCGCCACCACCGAGAATCCATCCTTCGAGCTGAACGCCGCCTTGCTGTCGCGGGCGCAGGTGTTCGTGCTGAACCGGCTGGACGATTCGGCTCTGGAGAAGCTGCTGTCGCGGGCGGAGGCGGAGATGGGCCGGCCGCTGCCGCTGGATGCCGACGCGCGCGCCGCGGTGAAGGCGATGGCCGATGGCGACGGCCGCTTCTGCCTGAACCTGTGCGAGGAACTGTTCGCGCTGCCGGACGGGACGCTGCTGGACACCAACGCGCTCGCCGCCACCATCCAGCGCCGCGCCCCGCTCTACGACAAGGCGCAGGAGGGGCATTACAACCTCATCAGCGCCCTGCACAAATCGTTGCGCGGGTCGGACACCGACGCGGCGCTCTATTGGTACAGCCGCATGCTGGACGGCGGGGAAGACCCGCGCTACATCGCCCGGCGCCTGACCCGCTTCGCCGTTGAGGATATCGGGCTGGCCGATCCCAACGCCCTGACCCAGGCCATCGCGGCGTGGGAAGCCTATGAGCGGCTGGGCAGCCCGGAAGGCGAACTGGCGTTGGCGCAGCTGGTCATCTATCTGGGGACGGCGCCGAAGTCGAACGCCGGCTATACCGCCTACAAGGCGTCGGTGCGCGCGGCGAAGGAAACGGGCTCGCTGATGCCGCCCAAGCACATCCTGAACGCGCCGACCAAGCTGATGAAGAGCATCGGCTACGGCAAGGGCTACGAGTACGACCACGACACGGCGGAGGGATTCTCCGGCCAGAACTATTTCCCCGAAGGCATGGCCCGGCGCGAGTTCTACCAGCCGGTGGAGCGGGGATTCGAGCGCGACCTGCGCAAGCGGCTGGACTATTGGGCCAGGCTGCGCGAGCGGCGGGGCGAGGAATAGGGGAGGGCGCCGCTTCTCGCGGTAATCTCCCCAGCCCGTACCCCGGACAACGACTTTTTCCTCCCGCGCTGGGCGGGGGGGAGGGTCAGGGCGGGGATAACCGGCCGATGATAACCGGCCGATGCCGTCAGAACCGTGAGTTACGCCGCCATCCCGCCTTGCGGCGTCGATGCGATCAGGCGGTAGTGGCTGGTGTCGGCGAGGACCGAGCAGCTCAGGGTCTTGGACACGCCGTCGTCTTCGGTGCTGACGACGCGGGCGTGGGGGATGCCCAGCAGGTTGACCGTGGCCGTCACCCGCCAACCGCGGACGCCGGCGGTGCCGACCGGTTGGAAAACCTGCCCGATCTGGACATGCTTCTTGCTCATGACGGATAAACCCCTGGACGGCCGTCCGCGCCCCGTGACGGAGGCGGGCGGGCCTGTTGCGCGAATCTCAACCCGCAGTTAAGCGCAGCAGCGAGTCGCAATCAACAGGGAAACCGCGCTTCATCCGTCCGGCGTGATGACCCCGGTATGATTGTCACGGGGCGGCAGCCGGTCAGCAGCCCGATTTCGGCAGCGCCTCGATCTTCTCCAGCACGGCGTTGACGGTGAAATCGCCATAGTCGATCTGCATGGACTCGGCGATGCCGTTCTCCAGCAGGCGCAGGCTCATCTCGTATTCCGGCTGGGCCGAATCGCTCTGCAGCGGGAAGAAGGCCATGCGGACCGGCCAGGACTTGCCCACCTTCAGCAGCGGATCCTTGCCGGATTCCTTCGGCGCGCCCGGCTTGCCGGTGACGGTCGACACCTCGGTCGGCCCCTCCGCATCCGATCCGTCGAAGATGGTGCGGGTGAAGAAGGGCTCGTTCCGCTCGGCATGGTCGAGGATCGCCAGCGTGTGGGCGGTGGGGAACATGGTCCCGGCCGGCAGTTCCATCTCCTGCGGTTCCGGCTTGGTGAACTGGGCGGTGCCGGCGCCGTCGGCCTGCAGGTTGGCCTCGCCGCGCACCTCCTCGTCCAGCTCGCCGTTCACCAGCTTGCGGACGTTGAAGCGGTAGCGCAGACCGTTCTTCGCCTCCCACGTCGTGTAGTTGGTGTTCATCGCCATGTCGTCGCCCTCGCTGTAGACGAAGCGCAGCTGGAAGCGCTGCTCCGTCGTCCAGCCGTCGCAGGCGTCGGCCCATTCGAACATCATGCGGCCGCGGACGTCGCTGACCTTCGCCCCGTTGCGCGCCGATCCCAGCGACATGGCGTAGATCGCCCGGTGCGGCTGGATCTTGGCCGCGACCGACGCCATGGAGGTGGCGGCCGGCTGTGCCAGGACGGGAGTGGCCGCGAGGAGGGCACCAGCGGTGACGGTGGCGGCGAGGACCGTGCCGACGGTCGCCGGCAGGGCAGAGAGACGGTCGAGCAAGACGGGATCCACAGGTGATTGACGGCTCTGGGTGAAGTATGGGTGTTTTTGCCGCGGTTCGGAAGAGCCGCTACCTTTGATTCCCAATCAATGGAAGGGAACAGCCCGAATGACAAGCCCCGCCGACACCCCGCCGGATGCCGCCGCCCGTCCGGTGGTGCTGCTGACCCGCCGCCTTCCCGATGCGGTGGAGGCGCGGGCGTCGCGCGATTACCGGGCGGTCCTCAACCCCGAGGACCGGGCGTTCAGCGGGGCGGAGATCGCCGCCCGCGCCGCCGAGGCGGGTGCCGACGCCGTTCTGTGCTGTGCCGGCGACTGGCTCGACGCCGCCGCCATCGCCGCCCTGCCGGAGCGGGTGCGGGTGCTGGCGACCTTCTCCGTCGGGACCGACCACATCGACCTGGAGGCGGCGCGCGCCCGCGGCCTGACCGTCACCAACACGCCCGACGTGCTGACCGACGCCACCGCCGACATCGCGCTGCTTCTCCTGCTGGGCGCCGCGCGCCGCGCGTCTGAGGGGGAGAGGATGATCCGGGCGGATGCCTGGACCGGCTGGACCCCGACCCAGCTGATGGGAACCCATGTCGGCGGCAAGCGGCTGGGCATCGTCGGCATGGGCCGCATCGGCCAGGCGGTGGCGGCCCGCGCCCGCGCCTTCGGCATGGCGATCCACTACAGCAACCGCCGCCGCCTGCCGGCGGAGCAGGAGCTCGGCGCCGCCTACCATGCCGACCCGGAGGAGATGCTGCCGGTCTGCGATGTCCTGTCGCTCCACTTCCCGGCCACGGCGGAAACCCGGCATTGGCTGAACGCCGCGCGGATCGGGCGGATGCCGCCGGGGGCCATCCTGGTCAACACCGCCCGCGGCAGCGTGGTGGACGACGAGGCCGTGATCGACGCGCTGAAGAGGGGGCGGCTGGCGGCGGCCGGGCTCGACGTGTTCGAGAACGAGCCGAACCTGCATCCCGGCTACCGCGAGCTGCCCAATGCCTTCCTGCTTCCGCATCTGGGCAGCGCCACCGTGGAGACGCGCAACGCCATGGGCTTCAAGGCGCTGGACAACATCGATGCGGTGATGGCCGGCCGGCCGGCGCCCGACCGGGTGGCATAAGGCGCCGACCGGCAGGGTTTTCCTGCCACTAAAGAGTGGCGATGGGCAGAAGATGCCGGCCGGGTGGGAAAGACGCTCCATGCCCGGCCGGTGATCGGCGGGCGCAATTCGCCGGCGATCGATAAAATACCTGGTATCTGCGGGGGCGTCGGGTTGGCATGGTGGTTGCTTATGTGAAGTCGAAGTGTTCCGACCTTCATGAGAGGAGCCGACCCCATGAACGCCATCGTCGCCGCCCTGGACCTGAAGCATCATGCCGCCGACCGTTTCGACGTGCCGGTGGGTTGGTCGCCGGTCGCGCTGGCTTCGCGCGTCGGGCTTCTTCGGGGAACCGAACGCCAGACGCTGGACGAGACGATCGCGCTGCTCGCCGAGGCAAAGGGGACGATCGCCGAACTGCAGGAGCGCATCGCCTACCTCGAAAGCTTGACGATGACGGACGAGCTGACCGGGCTGTTGAACCGGCGCGGCTTCTATAGTCACTTCCGCCGCGAACTGGCCTCCGCCCGCCGCAACGGGGCCGCCGGCGGCCTGCTGGTCATGATCGACCTGGACGGGTTCAAGGCGATCAACGACACCCACGGCCATGTCGCCGGAGACGCCTACCTGCGACAAATCGCGCGCATGCTCGTCGGCAATGTCCGTCAGGAGGATGTGGTCGCCCGGCTGGGCGGCGACGAGTTCGCCGTGCTGCTGACCAACACCGACACCGCCAGCGGCCTCGCCCGCGCCAGCCAGTTGGCGGCCATCGCCGACGCCACCTATGTGGAATGGGGCGGCCACAGCCTGCCGGTCCGCTTCTCCGTCGGCACCCAGCCCTATGGCGCCGAGGACAGCGAGGACGAGGTGATGCGCCGCGCCGACGCGATGATGTACGGCGCCAAGGGCGCCCGCCGCCGTGAGGCCAAGCGCAAGGGCGACGTCAAGCGCAGAACCAGGCAGGCCGCCTGAGACGCGGCACTCGTTCCACCATCACCCACCTCATGATCGCCCGCACAAAACCGCCCGCGCCCGACGCGGGCGGTTTTTCATATCCGGATATTTTCCTGTCCGGACAGGACGATGGACCATGCCGGAGGAGGGCGTCCATTGGTCGGGTAACGACTATTTAACCGTCGCGACCTAATCAGAAAGGGGGTATACCGGAGTGCGATGGCGCACGGTTGCCCGCCGCCCGCCGGTCGAATGGCGGGCTCGAACGGGTATCGAACGATGTGAAGGCGTGGGCCAGACCCAGGGGAGGATGCATGTCAGCGGATCCGGGCGGTCCAACTTTGGCCGGTGGTCAGCCGACGAAGACCGTCCTCATCGTCGAGGACAACGAGCTGAACATGAAGCTCTTTCATGACCTGCTCGAAGCGCATGGCTACGGGACGCTGCAGACCCGCGACGGCATGGATGCGATGCGGCTGGCCCGCCAGCACCATCCCGACCTGATCCTGATGGATATCCAACTGCCCGAGGTGTCGGGGCTGGAGGTCACCCGCTGGATCAAGGACGATCCGGAGCTGAAATCCATCCCCGTAGTGGCCGTCACCGCCTTCGCAATGAAGGGAGACGAGGAAAAGATCCGTCAAGGCGGCTGCGAGGATTATGTGGCGAAGCCCATTTCAGTTGTGAAGTTCCTTGAAACCGTCAAGAAGTTTCTTGGGTAAGTCGGTTTTCTCTGTAGCAATTCTGCAGGAATTTGCCTTCCGATGTCCGCGCGTGTCCTTGTCGTCGATGACGTTCTGCCTAATGTGAAGCTGCTCGCGGCGAAGCTGACGCGCGAGTACTTCAATGTGCTGACGGCGTACAACGGGCCGGACGCGCTGGAGATGGTGCGGCGGGAATCGCCGGACATCGTCCTGCTGGACGTGATGATGCCGGGCATGGACGGGTTCGAGGTTTGCGAGAAGATTCGCTCCGATCCCGCCACCATGCACATCCCCGTCGTGATGGTGACGGCGCTGTCCGACATCGCCGACCGGGTGCGCGGGCTGGAGGCCGGGGCCGACGATTTCCTGACCAAGCCGGTGAACGACATCGCGCTGTTCGCGCGCGTGCGCTCCCTGGTCCGCCTCAAGATGATGATGGACGAATGGCGGCTGCGCGAAAGCACCTCCGGCCAGTTCGGCGTCATCGAGCGCAGCGGCACCTTGCTGAGCGAATCCTTCGAGCACGCCACCGTGCTGGTGCTGGAGGATTCCATGCTCGACCTGGAGAAGGTGACGGAGACCCTGCGGCGCGACCACAACACGGTGATGTCGGCCGACACCTGCGCCAAGGCGCTGGAACGCGCGCTGGGCAGCGAGCTGGACCTCGTGGTGATCAGCCTGACCCTGCTGAACGAGGACGGGCTGCGGCTCTGCTCGCAGCTGCGCTCGCATGAGCGGACGAGGCAGGTGCCGATCCTGCTGATGGTGGACGAGGGCGATCTGGGGCAGGTGGCGAAGGGCCTGGAGCTCGGCGCCAACGACTATGTGGTCAAGCCGGTCGACCGGAACGAGCTGCTGGCCCGCGCCCGCACCCAGATCCGGCGCAAGCGCTATCAGGAACGGCTGCGCTCCAATTACGAGCAGAGCCTGTCGATGGCGCTGACCGACAGCCTGACCGGCGTCTTCAACCGCCGCTACGTCAACGCCCATCTGCCGCGGCTGCTGGAACGCGCCATCGACAGCCACAAGCCGGTGTCGGTGCTGATGTTCGACATCGACCACTTCAAGGTCGTCAACGACACTTACGGCCACGCCATCGGCGACGAGGTGCTGCGCGAGGTGTCGGCGCGCGCCAGCCGCAACCTGCGCACTTTCGATCTCGTCGCCCGGCTGGGCGGCGAGGAGTTCGTGGTCATCCTGCCGGACACCGACGGGGAGGCCGCGCTGATCGTCGCCGAGCGCCTGCGCTCGCGCATCGCCGACACTCCCTTCACGGTGTCGGCCGACCGCGGCGAGATCAACGTGACCGTCTCCATCGGCATCTCCATCGGCGGCCGGCTGGGCGACACGGCCGAGGGTCTGATCCGCCGCGCCGACGAGGCGCTGTACGAGGCGAAGCGGTCGGGCCGCAACTGCGTCATCGCCGACGCCCGCGCCGATAAGGTGGAGGGGTAGGGCGGGGGCGGAGGCTCCCGGCCCTTGCCGTTCTTGCCGCGCCGCACCATCTGGCAGAGCCGTCGCTTCCTCCGCCGCCTCCACCATCATGCACGGGGTTCCGATGTTCGCCACCGCCAGCGGCGCCATCACCCATCTGGGCAGCAGCAGCCTTCTCGTCCCGCTTTCCGCGCTCTACGCCACTGCCCTCTGGCGGCACCATTCGGCGCCGCTGGCGCTGCGATGGCTGCTGGCGCTGTCGCTCTGCCTTGGCGCCATGGTGGTGCTGAAGCTGGTGGGGCATGGCTGCGGCCTGCCGGATTTTCCGCTGTTCCCCTCGCTGTTCGCCGGCGACCGCTTCGTCAGCCCCAGCGGGCACGCGGCCTTCGCCGCCGTCTTCTACGGGTCTGTGGCGGCCCTGGCGGCGCGTGACGCCGCTTCCCTCCGGCTCAGGATCGGCCTGCCGCTGGCGGCGGCGGCGCTGGTGCTGGCCATCGGCGCATCCCGTGTCGCGGTGTCGGCCCATTCGGGGGCGGAGGTAGTGGCCGGTCTGCTGATCGGCGGATCGTCGGTGCTGCTGTTCCTGTGGACCAGCCGGAAGGACGGGGCGCCGCGCCTGCGCGTCTCGCCCTGGCTGCTGGCGGCGCTGGCGCTCGGGCTCGCCCTGCTGGTCCATGCCGGCGACCCGTCCTTCATCGAGGGAACCATCCGCCGCGTGGCCCGGCATTTCGGCAGCGGCGCCGGGCTGTGCGATCTGGCCGGCCGCGTCTTTCCGGGTGCCCGCGGATAAGCGACCAATCGGGATGAAGCCGGCCGCGTCCTGTGGTATGACGGGCGGTCGCGCGTGACCCGGAGCTTCGAGTCCCCGGAAGCCCGACGCCCCTGCAAGCGTGAGCCAGGGGCTTGCGCCCCGCGGCGCAAGATCCTATACCGACGCCCCGTTTCCGTTCCGTTCCGGACAGGTTCCTTCCGCACCGCATGTCGCTTTTCGATGCCTTGCCGCGTGGCCCTTCGGGGGGCGCCGCCGTCCCCTTCTCCCAGGAGGACCTGACGCGCGTCTTCGATGCCAAGACGCTGCAGCGCGGCCGCACGCTGATGATGACCGGCGCGGCGACGCTGGGACCGCCCGGCGGCGACCGGATCGAGGCGGAGGTCAGCGACCTCGGCCGTCGCCTGACGGTGACGGTGACCCCGGTGCAGGGCAAGCGCAGCGTCGTGCTGGAGCGGACCTGCAGCTGCGGCCGCAATGCCTGCGCGCATATGGCCGCGGCGGCGATGCTGGCGCTGGAAAGCCGTCCGGAATGGCGCCGCGCCTCCCTGTTCGACGTCGCCGACGTCAAGGCGCCGCTGGCGCCGCCCCCGCCGCCCCCTCCCATCCCGGCAGCCGCGCCGGCAGGCCACTCGCCGGTCCCGCAGCCGAAGCCGGCGGCCGCGCCCCCGGCGCTTGCCCAACCGGCGCCTGCCGCACCCGCCGCGCCGAAACCTCCGCTGTCGCTGGTCCGCCCGCCCGTGCCGCCGCCGATCCGCGGCATCGCGCCTCCTCCGCCTCCGCCGGCCCCGCCGAAACCGGAACCGGTGCGCAGCCTGCGCTGGACCCTGGAGCCGGGGCAGGGCGACGTCGCCTGCTACATCCTGGCGGAGTTCGTGGCGGAGGGATCGGCCGACACCAGCCCCGCCACCCCGCGCGACGTTCTGGCCAAGGCGCCGCGCTCGCTCGACGGCGACGCCGACCGAGCCATCGCCCGGCTGCTCGGCGGCGGCGGGACCGAGCGCACGCCCGTCGCCAAGAGCCGGGGGGAGGCGGTCGACCGCCTGCTGCGCCGCCTGCTCTCCACCGGGCGGCTGCGCTGGCGCGACGGCACCCCGCTGGCCGAGGCGCCGGGCCGCACCGTCCGCGCCTTCCGCGATCCGGCCACCCGCAAGCTGCGCCCGACCGGCCTGCCCGAACGCAGCGTTCTGGTGAAGGGCCAGTCCTATTGGTGCGTGGACAGCGCCACCGGCACCGTCTTCCCGGTCGATCTCCAGGTGGTGGAGGTGCCGAAGGCCAAGCCGGTGCCGCCCGCTCCCGTCCCGCCGCCGGTTCCGTCCAAAGCGACGCCGTCCCGCCTGTTCGGCCCGTCGCGCAGCGCGCCCGCGAAGCCGGGGGCGGCATCGATGCCGCGCATCAGCCCGCCGCCGGCGATGCCGGGTTCCAGCTTCCGCGACAGCGGCATTCCCGGCGTGCGCAGCGGAGCCGCCGACGCCGCCGCCATCGTCGAGCGGTCGCCGCGCATCATCGCGCGGCTGGGCCGCGTGGTCACCCCGGCCGACGGGCTGGTCGACGTGCTGCGCCTGTCCTTCGACTATGGCGAAGCCGGCCGCCCGGTGGAGATCGAGCCCGACGACCAGCGCCAGTTCGCCCGCTACGAGGACGACTTCGGCGACGTCACCTTCGTCCGCCGCGACAAGGCCGACGAACAGGCGGCGCTGGACCGGCTGTCCGGCCTCGGCTTCGCCCAGGCGCGGATCGAGCCGCCGAAGGGCGCGCTGAACGCCCGCGGCTCGCGCGTCCACTGGCTGACCGGCCGCGACGTGGAGGAGCGCTGGCAGCATTTCCTCACCACGGAGGTGCCGGCCCTGACCAAGGCCGGGTGGGTCATGGAGGTCGGCGCCGATTTCGGCACCAAGGTGATCGAGCCGGGGGCCGAGGTCGAGGTCGCGGTGAGGGATGCCGGCGACGGCTGGTTCGACCTGGACGTCGGCGTCGAGATCGACGGCGAGCGCCAGCCGCTGCTGCCCATCCTGGCCCGGCTGGTGGAGAAGGGCGGCCTGTCGACCACCCGCGTCATCGACGGCCGCGCCCATATCGTGCTGGACGACGGCAACGTCCTGGCCCTGCCGGCCGAGCGGATCGAGCGGCTGCTCAGCGTGCTGGAGGCGATGCTGGACAGCGGGCGCAGCAGCGGCGACCGGCTGAAGGTGCCGCTGGCCGAGGCCGACTCCCTGCTGGACATCGACGACCTGATCGCCCGGCGCGGCGACGAGACGGCGCAGATCGACGGCTATCTCCAGCGCCTGCGCGCCGACGAGATGCCGGGCGACATGACCCCGCCGCCGGGCTTCAAGGGGGAGCTGCGCGACTACCAGCGTGCCGGCCTCGCCTGGATGCAGAGCCTGCGCGCCAACAACGTCGCCGGC
Organism: Azospirillum ramasamyi; assembly: GCF_003233655.1. Lineage (NCBI taxonomy): Bacteria > Pseudomonadati > Pseudomonadota > Alphaproteobacteria > Rhodospirillales > Azospirillaceae > Azospirillum > Azospirillum ramasamyi. The sequence continues at coordinate 1,503,137 of NZ_CP029829.1, read as the reverse complement.
ATCCTGGCCGATGACATGGGGCTGGGCAAGACCGCCCAGACACTGGCCCACATCGCGATGGAGGAGCATGAGGGGCGGCTGACCGAGCCCTGCATGGTGGTGGTGCCGACCAGCCTCGTGCCCAACTGGGTGGCGGAATCGGAACGCTTCACCCCGCATCTGCGGGTGGTGGTGCTGCATGGCGTCGACCGCCACGGCAAGCTGGCCGACATCGACCGCGCCCACATCGTCGTCACCACCTATGGCGTGGTGGCGCGCGACGTCGATCTCCTGAAACGGCTGACCTGGCACATGATCGTGCTGGACGAGGCGCAGGCGATCAAGAACCCCGACGGCAAGGCGACCCGCGCGGTGGCGGCGCTGCCTGCGCGGCACCGGCTCTGCCTGTCCGGCACGCCGGTGGAGAACAATCTGGGCGAGCTGTGGAGCCAGTTCGCCTTCCTGATGCCGGGGCTGCTGGGCGACCGCAAGGATTTCGGCAAGCGTTACCGCGTGCCCATCGAGAAGCGCGGCGACAACACCCGCGCCAACCTGCTGATGCGCCGCATCCGCCCCTTCCTGCTCCGCCGCACCAAGGAGGCGGTGGCGAAGGAGCTGCCGCCCAAGACCGAGGTGGTGGTGCGCATCGACCTCGACCGCGACCAGCGCGACCTGTACGAGACCATCCGCCTGTCGGTGAACGAGACGGTGCGCGCGGCGCTGGCCGCCAGCGGCAAGGGGCTGGGCCAGAACGCCATCGCGGTGATCGACGCGCTGCTGAAGCTGCGTCAGGTCTGCTGCGATCCGCGCCTGCTGAAATCCCTGGGGGGCGCCGGGGGCAAGTCGCGCCAGAGCGCCAAGCTCGCCGCCCTGACCGAGATGGTGAGGGAGATGGTGCCGGAAGGCCGGCGCATCCTGATCTTCTCGCAGTTCACCACCATGCTCGACCTGATCAAGCTGGAGCTGGAGAAGGCCGCCATCCCCTATGTCGAGCTGACCGGCCGCACGCTGGACCGCGCCGAGCCGGTGAACCGCTTCCAGAACCGCGAGGTTCCGGTCTTCCTGATCAGCCTGAAGGCCGGCGGCCGCGGCCTGAACCTGACCGCCGCCGACACGGTGATCCATTACGATCCCTGGTGGAACCCCGCCGCCGAGGATCAGGCGACCGACCGTGCCTACCGCATCGGCCAGGACAAGCCGGTCTTCGTCTACAAGCTGATCGCCGCCAACACGGTGGAGGAGCGCATCCTCGACCTCCAGCGCCGCAAGGGCAGCCTCTCCGCCGCCACCATCGAGGGCAAGGGGCTGGTCAGCGCGCTCGACGGCGGCGACATCGACTATCTGCTCGGCGACGGCGACGGGGACGAGGAGTAGGCGTCGGCACGGCATACGGCCGTCGTATAATCACGGCCGTATAATGCTGTAGCCGTATAACGCTGTATAACAATGTGCGGCGCGCCGGCCGTCATGCTATCGGCTGGCTTCGCCCGTCGGTGTCCGAGATGAGTTTGGGGAGTGCCATGGCCTCGGTTCAGGAAGCCTTGCGGGTCGCCCTCGACCACCACGGGGCCGGGCGGCTGCGGGAGGCGGAAATCCTCTATGGCCGCATCCTCGACGCCGCTCCCGGAACCCATGCCGCGTCCCATCTGCTGGGTATGCTGCTGGCGCAGACCGGCCGCCTGGAGGACGCCGCGCAGCGGATCGCCGCAGCGGTACGCGCCCAGCCGGGAATCGCCGATTACCACCGCGACCTCGCCAAGGTCCATCAGGCGCTCGGGCTGCCGGCGCAAGCCATGGCCGGCCAGCGCCGCGCCGCCGCCCTGCGGCCCGACGACGCCGCGGCCATGGCCCTTCTCGGCGTCGCGGCGCAGATGACGGGCGGCACCGACGCCGCCATAGACACGCTGGGCCGGGCGCTGACGCTCGACCCGCAGGACGGCGAGACGCGGCATCGCCTTGCCCTGCTTCTGGAGTTGCGCGGCATCCACCACCTGGAACAGGGCCGGGCGGAGGCGGCCGCCGCCGACCTGTCGCGCCTGATCGACGTGGAACCGCCGACGGCGGAGCGGCTGTTCCAACTCGGCAACGCCCTTTCCCGCGCCGGACGGGCGGACGATGCTCCGGCCCGCTACCGGCAGTCGCTGGCGCTGCAGCCCGACCATGTCGGGGCGGTCTTCAACCTGGGCATCCTGATGCGGCAGGCGGCGGGCCTTGAACTGGCGGCGCTGGAGCGGGCCGCGGCCATTCTGGGCCGGGCGGTGGCGCTGGCGCCCGATTTTCTCGAGGCGCACGAGAACTTCGCCATCCTTCTCTTCCAGTCCTATCGGGAGGCGGAGGCACTGGCCCAGGTTGACAGGCTGCTCACGATGAAAAGGCGGATCGCGGTGCGGGAAGGCGCGGCGCTCGCCCTGCCGCCGCTTCGCGACCGCCCGGCCGCCCCGGAAGGACGCATCCGCGACGTGGTGGCCTTCAGCCTGTGGGGGACGGCCGACCTCTACCGCCGCGGTGCGGTGGAGAATGCCCGGCTGGTGCGGTCGGTCTATCCCGGCTGGACCTGCCGGATCTACCACGACGACAGCGTGCCGCCGGAGATTCTGGCGGAGTTGGACGGGCTGGGGGCGGAGAGGGTGGCCATGCCGCCCGGCAGCGGCCCGGTCAACGGTCTCTATTGGCGCTTCCTGCCTTCCGACGATCCGACCGTCCGGCGCTTCGTCTGCCGCGATTGCGATTCGCGGGTCGGCCCGCGCGAGCGGGCGGCGGTGGAGGCGTGGATCGCTTCGGGCAAGCCCTTCCACGTCATGCGCGACCACCCGCTGCACAGCGAACTGATGCTGGCCGGCATGTGGGGCGGGATCGCCGGGCTGCTGCCGCCGCTGGAACCGCTGATCGAACGCTTCGCCTCGGTGGAGGCCGACCGTTGGCAGGACCAGCGCTTTCTCCGCTCCCACCTGTGGCCGCTGATCGCCGATGCCTGCCTCGTCCATGACAGTCACCAGCCCGGGCATGGCGTTCCATTCCCCGGTCATTCCGGCGATGCGGCGGAACATGCCGTCGGCCGGCGCGTGAGATAGGCCGGGATCCCGTCCCGGCGACCCTTTCCCCGCAATCCTGTTCAAGACGACCGCCAGGCCCGCCTGTTAGACTGCCCTATGGACCAGCACTCCGCATTGACTCGAACTCCGGCCGCCGGCGGCGATTTCGCGCGGCTGTGGCGCGAGTCGCGCTTCGACGGCATGGAATGCCTGAACGCCCGCTTCCAGCGCCACGCCTACGCGCCCCACACGCATGAAACCTATGTGGTCGGCGTCATCACCGCCGGGACCGAGCTTTACCGCTGCCGCGGGACCGAGCGGGCGGCGCGGGCCGGGCAGGTGGTGGTGCTCGACCCGGAGGTTCTGCATGACGGCCGGCCGGCGGAGGACGGCTATGCCTACCGCATGTTCTATCCGTCGGTCGCCCTGTTCGGGCAGGCGATGGCCGACGCGCTCGGCCGTCCCGCCCTGCCGCATTTCGCCGCCACCGAACTGGACGACCCGGAGCTGTTCCAGGCCCTGCGCGGCCTGCACCATGGGCTGGAGGGGCCGCAACGCGAACCGCTGAGCACGGACACCGACGCGCTGCGCGCCTTCACCGCCCTGGCCCTGCGCCATGGCGACCTGAGCGCCCGCCCGCGCGAGGCGGGGCAGGAGCCGGCGGCGGTCCGCCGGGCGCGTGAATACCTGGACGCCAACCTCGACAGCCCGGTGGAACTGGCCGATCTGGCGGCGGCGGCGGGGCTCAGCCGCTTCCATCTGCTGCGCGTCTTCCGCAAGGCGGTGGGGACGACGCCGCACGGCTATCTGACCGACCGGCGGGTCGCCCTCGCCAAGCGGCTTCTCGCCGGATTCCTCCCCCTGGCCGACGTGGCGCTGGCCTGCGGCTTCTGCGACCAGGCGCATTTCAACCGGGTGTTCAAGGGGCGGGTCGGTGTCTCGCCGGGCCAGTACCGGCGCGGCAGCAATCCCGTCCAAGACGCGCAGGCCGCGGCCGCCTAGCCTGCCGCCCATGAGCAAGCAAACAGCACGCATATGAGCACGGAAAGCATCATCACACCGGCATCCTCCCGACAGGAGTTCGCTGCGGGTGTCGTCCATTGCCTGCCCATCGTGGCGGGTGCGGTGCCCTTCGGGTTCCTGCTGGGCAGCCTCGCCGCCAAGGCCGGGCTGTCGGCGCTGGACATGGGACTTATGAGCGCGCTGGTCTTCGCCGGCAGTTCCCAATTCGTCGCGGTCGAGCTGCTGGACAAGGGCAGCGCCGGGCTGGCCGTGGTCGGCGCCATCCTGCTGGTCAATCTGCGCCATCTGCTGATGGGGGCGACGCTGGAGCCGCGCTTCCGCGGCATCCCGCGCGCGAAGGCCGGTCTCGCGCTGTTCTTCATGACCGACGAGCAATGGGCGCTGGCGCTGCGCCGCGGGCCGGACCTGACGCTGGCCTACTGGTACGGGGTGGCGGCGACGCTGTATCTGGCGTGGCTCGCCAGCACCGTGGCCGGTACGCTGGCCGGCGCCCTCATCGCCGACCCCGCCGCCTGGGGGCTGGATTTCACCTTCATCGCCGTCTTCCTCTGCCTGCTCGCCGGATTCTGGCGTGGAGTCGGCTCGCTGCCGCCCTGGCTGGCGAGCGGCGCCGCCGCGCTGGCCGTCCATGCGCTGTCGCCCGGCGGCACCTGGCACATCATCGCCGGGGCGCTGGCCGGAGGAGCCGTCGCCGCCCTGCAGGCCAGGGGGCAGGGGAGGGCGCGCGATGCTTGAGTCGCTGCAACTGGACTGGAGCTTCCTCGCCATCGTGCTGGGTGGGGCGCTGGCCACCTGGATGACCCGGATCGGCGGGCCTTGGCTGATCGCGCGGGTGCGCCTCGGTCCGGCGGCGAGTGCGGCGCTGGAGGCCACGCCGGGCGCGGTGCTGGTGGCGCTGGTGGCGCCCGCCGCCCTGTCGCGCCCGTCCGACGCGCTGGCCGCCGCCCTGGTCTGCCTGATCGCCCGCCGCGTGCCGATGGTGGTGGCGGTGGCGGCCGGCGTGGTCGCCGTCGTGCTGCTGCGCCGCCTGCTGTAGCGTCGTCCATCGCCGTTGTCGCAAACTGCCGTCTGGTGAAGCGGGCGGGGGATGCCTATAAGTCGGGAATGACCGACCAGACCCCCGCCTCCGCCCCCTTTGCGCCCGCATCCGCCCCGGCTGCTTTCGACCCGCACGCCCTGCCGCCGCTGCGCGACGTGATCGCGCGCTTCGGGCTGGAGGCGCGCAAGGCGCTGGGGCAGAATTTCCTGCTCGACCTGAACCTGACGGGGCGGATCGCCCGTTCGGCCAACCTGCCGGCCGGCACCACCGCCATCGAGGTCGGTCCCGGTCCCGGCGGTCTGACCCGCGCGCTTTTGGCGACCAACGCGGTGAAGGTCATCGCCATCGAACGCGACCGCCGCTTCATCGAGGCGCTGCAGGACGTCATCGAGGCGTCCCAAGGCCGCCTGTCGATCGTCGAGGCCGACGCCTTGACCGTCGACCCGGAGGTTTTGGCCCCCGCCCCGCGCGCCATCGTCGCCAACCTGCCCTACAACGTGGCGACGCCGCTTCTGCTCGGCTGGCTGGCGCGGATCGAGGCCTATGTCAGCCTGACGCTGATGTTCCAGAAGGAGGTCGCCGACCGGCTGGTGGCGAAGCCGGGCAGCAAGGCCTATGGCCGGCTGTCGGTCATCACCCAGTGGCGCTCCGACGCCCGCGTGCTGTTCAACCTGCCGCCGCGCGCCTTCACCCCGCCGCCGAAGGTCGAATCGACGGTCGTCCACCTGACTCCGCGGGTGAACCCGGAGCCGGCCGACTGGCGCGCGCTGGAGCAGGTCACCGCCGCCGCCTTCGGCCAGCGCCGCAAGATGCTGCGCCAGAGCCTGAAGTCGCTGGGCAATGCCGAGGCCCTGCTGGAGGAGACCGGCATCGCCCCGACCGCGCGGGCGGAGGAGATCCACGTCGCCGGCTTCGCCGCTCTCGCCCGCGCCTTCCGCGCCCGCCACCCGCTGGAGCCGCCGGCGGAGCCGCCGGCGGAGGGGCCGGCGGAGGGGCCGGGGGAGGGGCCGAAATGATCCGGGTCACGCCCCGCATCAGCCTGGACGAAAGCGAGCTGCAGGAGGAGTTCGTCCGCGCCTCCGGCCCCGGCGGCCAGCACGTCAACAAGACGGAGACGGCGGTCCAGCTGCGCTTCGACGTGCGCCGCTCGCCCAACCTGCCCGATGCCGTGCGCTACCGTCTGGAACGGCTGGCCGGCTCGCGCCTGACCCAGGACGGCGTGCTGATCCTGGTGGCCGACCGCCACCGCTCGCAGATCCGCAACCGCGAGGACGCCCGCGAGCGCCTGATCGACCTGATCCGCGACGCCGCCGCCCCGCCGCCGCCGCCCCGCCGCCCGACCAAGCCGACCAAGGGATCCAAGGAGCGGCGGCTGGAGGGCAAGGCCAAGCGGTCGGAGGTCAAGAAGATGCGCGGGAACGTTCAGGACTGAGCGTTATCAATCTAGAGAGCCATCTTCATTTCGACATCGTCATAGTCCACCCGCAATCCGTCCTGGTCGTCGATCAGACCGGCCTCGACCAATGCGGTCACGTCCATATGGACGTTGCGGTAATCGCGACCCAGCGACCCGGCCAGCGCCCGGATGCTCGCCGTGGGGTTGCGATGCAGATACCGGAGGATTTCCAGGCGCTTCGGTGTCAGGATCCGGCTCATGCCTTCGAAGGATTCGAAGGTGATGTGGTGTTCCCGGACGCTCTCCCCGGCCTCGTGGCGGCGGAGTGCATCCTTGACCGCAGCCGCCTCGGCCTGGAGATCGACACCGATGTGGATCCGAAGCGTGGTCATAACCTTCCCTCTCTAGCCGCGGCGACTTCCGTGAAGAACTGGTCGATCAACCGTTCGATGGTCTCGAAGCGAACCGGAATTTCCCGGCCACGGATATGCTTGTGGTCGCCCTTGCCCTTTTCATTGTCGTATCCGACGATCCGCTCGCCATCCTTGCCGTAATACAGGCTGTATTTGTACCGGTGTTCCGACGGCGGCACCGGAGCCGCGACCGACCAGACCCGCACCTGGACAATGCTCCCGTCGTCGTAGACGGTCTTGCGGGATAGGAGGAGCGCAGCTTTGTGCATGCTTCAATATAGGACGTCCTTGCGGTGTGGTGAAGCCACATATGGCGCGATACCACATCGCTCTGCCCGCGGCCTTGCGGTCGCCTGATGAAACCGGCGCTCGAACGCATGCAGCATGCCCGCCATGAGGTGGGCGCATTGGACGGTTCAACCATCCCGTGCCAGCCTTCACTCTCCGCTTGCCAATGAAACATTCCCCGGAAAGGACAAATCCGGGGCCGGAGAGTTCGATGAGTCATCCATCCGTCAGCGCCGCCCTGCCGTCGCCGACCTCGGCCCGGCTTTCAGTCGGTTTCGCCTGGGTCGGGCACACGCTGATGCACATCGTGTCGGCGCTGTTCCTGACCATCGTGCTGGCGCTGGAGACCGAATGGAAGCTGTCCTATGACGAGTTGATCCGGCTGTGGACGCTGGGCGCCTTCATGATCGGGCTGGGGGCGCCGCTGGCCGGCTGGCTGGGCGACCGCTGGAGTTCGGCCGGCATGATGGCGGTGTTCTACCTGATGACCGGCGGCGGGGCTGTGCTGGCCGGGCTGTCGGACGGGCCGGAAATGCTGATGTGGTCGCTGGCCCTGCTGGGGCTGGGGGCGTCGATCTACCACCCCGTCGGCATGGCCTGGATGATGGCGAATGCCGAGAATCGCGGGAAGGCGATGGGCTGGCTCGGCCTGTTCGGCACCTTCGGCGTCGCCACCGCCGCGGTGGTCGCCGGCAGCCTGACGGAATGGCTGAACTGGCGCATGGCCTTCATCATCCCCGGCGCCATCTGCCTCGTGATGGGCGCCGCCCTGGCCCTGCTGATCATGAGCGGCATCGTCCAGGACCGCCATGCCGACGTGAAGCCGCAACCCAAGCCGTCGCGCGGCGACGTGGTGCGCGCCTTCTTCGTGCTGTCGCTGACCATGGTCTGCGCCGGCCTGATCTTCAACGCCATGCAGGTGGTGCTGCCCAAGCTGTTCGAGGCGCGGCTGGGCGGCTGGCTCGGCACCGGCACGCTGGGCGTCGGCGGGCTGGTGACGGCGGTCTATCTGGTCGCGGCCCTGCCGCAGATGATCGGCGGCGTGCTGGCCGACCGCCATTCGCTGAAGCGGGTCTATCTGCTCTGCCTGCTGGTCCAGATCCCGATCATGGCCGCGGTTGCCGTCCTGGCCGGCCTGCCGCTGGTGGCCGCCGCCGCGCTGGTCGTCATCGCCTCGCAGACGCAGATCCCGGCGGAGAACATGCTGCTCGCCCGCTACACCCCGGACAAGCATCGCGGTCTGGCCTTCGGCGCCAAATACATCCTGTCCTTCGGCGCCGGCCCGCTGGCGGTCCAACTGGTCGCCTGGGTCTACGAGCGCACCGGCGAGTTCGCCATGCTCTACATGACCCTGTCGGCGCTGGCCGCCCTGGCCTTCGCCGCCGCCCTGCTGCTGCCCGACGACCGCCGCAAGGCCGAGCCGGTAGCCGCCCCGCTGCCTGCGGCGGAGTGAGGGTCGAGTGGAAAAAGGCGCTGCACTGCTGACGGAAGTTGATGGTGGCGCCGCAAGCGATCACCCATGCGGGAAAATATAAGGTCATATAACCCGCTCCGGTAGATGTTCCCGTTTTACCGCTCCTGATTATCCGCCATACCCTCATTCCGGTCGTGGCTCGATCGATCATGGAGGGTGGACATGCTTGGACTGCGTTGGATCGCTGCGCATGCCGGGGCTCCGGACTCGCCGGAGTTTCGTGCGGCGGACGACCGCATCATGGACCGGAGCGGAAAAACGGTGCTTCAGGAGGTGCCGAAATCCGGGGGCAGGGTGACGGCATCGGACGCCCTGAAAAGCAGCATTCGGCAATGGAGTGCCGGACTGAAGGGGCGCGCCGCGGTCATCATGGTTCACGGCTATTCCTACGACCCCACGGCGGAATACGATCCGGGTTCGGACGACGATGCCTTCAACCGTGTCTATGCGAACCCGGCCGTGGAGAGGTATCCGCTCGAAAGCTGGCTCCCCATCGTCGGGGAAACCTCCGAGGACGGAGAGGCGCTGAACGACATCGCGCTTGGCTTCTGCTGGACCTCCACCGGCAGTCTGTCCCACTACGCCAAGGCCGGCTGGAGCAATTCCTACCAGTACGCGGTTCTCGACCTTGCCGTGCAGGCGGCGAAATCCCTGGAACTGATCGTCCAGACCCTGCGCGAGGAGGGGGTGAAGGTCGATTTCCTCGCCCACAGCCTCGGCACCCGCCTGACGCTGCGGACGTTGAGCCTGCTGGCCGACCATGGCGCCATCGACTGCGTCCGGCGGGTGGTCCTGCTCGGCGGAGCGGAATTCAGCGTCGATGCTCTCCATGCCGTCGGCAAGGGCGGCTACGATGTCTTCAATCTCGTCAACCGGCACGACGAGGTTCTGCAATGGGGTGCCGCCAAGATGATCCACCCCTTCCGCTATGTTCAGACGGCGGAAGCGCGGGTGATCGGGCGGGACGGCATGAAGCAGACGGATCGCTGGATCGACATCCAGATCGACCGCAGCGGCTCGAACCGGCGTGCGTCCTTCGATCAATGGTTCCAGGGGAATTTCCACACGACGCTGGCCTCCGACGGTGCCGGTGGACGCGGGCGTCACTGGGGCTATTACATGCAGCCGGGAAACCGCGCCTTCCTGCGCCAGCTGTTCGCCGATCCGGCCCTCGGCGCCGCCGAGTTCCGCAATCGCGGCTTGATCGACGGCGTGGTCCGCTATGCCTATGGCGAACTGCCCGACAAGGTTCCGGTGACCCCGCAAACCTTGCGGGAGCGTCTGGACGCCGTCCGGGAAGCCAGCGCGGTGATGGTCTGACCGGCAGGGCAGGGGAGCGCGCCGGCCGTTCCGGCGCGCCCCCGGCAAATCCTTACCCCAGCGTCTTGTTCAGCGCCTGATCGAGGTCGGCGATGATGTCCTCCGGCGTCTCCAGCCCGATGGACAGGCGGAGCACGTCGGGGCCGGCGCCGGCCGATGCCTGGGCCTCCGCCGACAGCTGGCGGTGGGTGGTCGAGGACGGGTGGATGATGAGGGAGCGCGCATCGCCGATGTTGGCGAGATGGCTGAACAGCTCGACGCTCTCCACCACCTTCACACCGGCCTCGAAGCCGCCCTTGACGCCGAAGGTCAGCACGGCACCGGCGCCGCGCGGCAGGTACTTCCTGGCCAGCGCATGGTACTTCGACGATTCCAGCCCGGCATAGCTGACCCAGCCGGCCGCCGGATGGCTTTCCAGGAACCGCGCCACCTTCAGCGCGCTGTCGGCGTGGCGCTGCATGCGCAGCGGCAGGGTTTCGATGCCGTTGAGCGTCAGGAAGGCGTTCATCGGCGCCTGGCTCGGCCCCAGGTCGCGCAGGCCCACGGCATGGCCGTGGATGGTGAAGGCCAGATGGCCGAAGGTCTCGTGGAAGCGCAGGCCGTGATAGCCGGGATCGGGCTCGCTCAGCGCCGGGAACTTGCCGGACTTGCTCCAGTCGAACCTGCCGCTGTCCACCACCACGCCGCCGACCGAGGTGCCGTTGCCGGACAGGAACTTGGTGGTCGAATGCACCACCAGCGTGGCGCCCCACTGGATCGGGTTGATCAGGTAGGGGGTCGCCAGCGTGTTGTCGACGATCAGCGGGATGCCGGCATCGTCGGCGATCCTGGCGATGGCCTCGATGTCGGTCACCACGCCGCCGGGATTGGCGAGGCTCTCGACGAAGATCGCCTTGGTCTTCCCGGTGATCGCCGCCTTCACGTTCTCCACGTCGTCGGTGTCGACGAAGCTGGGCTCCCAGCCGAAGGCGCGCGGGAAGCTGATGCCGAGCTGGTTCAGCGAGCCGCCGTAGAGCTTCTTCGAGGCGACGATGTGGTCGCCCGGCGCCATCAGCGGGAACAGGGCCAGCAGCTGCGCCGCATGGCCGGACGAGGTCGCGGTGGCGCCGGCGCCGCCCTCCAGGTTCGCCAGCCGCTCCTCCAGCACCGCCACAGTCGGGTTGGTCAGGCGGGAATAGATGAAGCCGACCTTCTGCAGGTTGAACAGCGAGGCGGCGTCGTCGACATTCTCGAAGACGAAGCTGGTGGTCTGGTAGATCGGCGTCTGGCGTGCGCCGGTCGCCGGGTCGGGCGCCGCGCCGGCATGGATGGCGCGGGTCTCGAAGCCGAAGCTCTTCTGCTCAGTCATCTGTGTGATTCCCCCAGTTTGTCAGATCAGTTTTTTGAACGATTTCGTCGGCGCCATGCGGCGCGTCACCAGAACGTTGGAATTGACCCCGATCCGGCCGATCTCGCCGTAGAGGCGCTGGATTTCCATCTTCGGGCAGCGGTCCATCACCACGGTCAGCCCGGCGGCCTGGGCCCGCGCCGCCGCCTCGTCGTTGCGGACGCCCAGCTGCATCCACACCACCTTGGCCCCGGCGGCGATCGCCTCGTCCGTCACCCCGCCGGCGGCGGCGGAGTTGCGGAAGACGTCCACCATGTCCGGCGGCTCCGGCAGGTCCTTGAGGCTGGCGTAGACCGGCAGGCCGAGGATGGTCTGGCCGGCCATCTTCGGGTTGACCGGGATGACCGTGTATCCCTTGTCGCGCAGATATTTCATCACGAAGAAGCTGGCCTTCACCGGGTCGGCGCTGGCCCCCACCACGGCGATGCTCTTCGCATTGTCCAGAACGCCGCGCAGGAAGGCGTCGGTGTAGTCGGCCGGCTCGGTGATCCTGGTGTCGGTCATCTTCGGATCGGTCATCGGCCGCACCACACCGGCGTGCGCTTGCCCAGGAAGGCGTCGATGCCCTCGGCGGCGTCCTGCGCCATCATGTTCTCGGTCATCACCCTGGCCGCATAGGCATAGGCATTTTCCACGTCCAGGTCGATCTGGCGATAGAAGGCCTCCTTGCCGGTGGCGAGGGTCAGCGGCGATTTGGAGGCGATCCTGGCCGCGACGCCGTCCACCACCTCGTCCAGCTGTTCGGCCGGCACCGCGCGGTTGACGAGCCCGATGCGCTCCGCTTCCTCCGCGTCGATCAGGTCGCCCAGCAGCAGCATCTCCATCGCCGCCTTGCGCCCGACCGCGCGGGTCAGCGCCACCATCGGCGTCGAGCAGAACAGCCCGATGTTGACGCCCGGCGTGGCGAAGCGCGCCTCCTCCTCGCAATAGGCGAGGTCGCAGGTGGCGACCAGCTGGCAGCCGGCGGCGGTGGCCACGCCGCGCACCTTGGCGATCACCGGCTGGCGGACGCGGTTGATCGTCAGCATCAGGCGGGAGCACTGGGTGAACAGCGCCTCGTACAGCTCGCGCGACGGGGCGGCCCGCATCTCCTTAAGATCATGCCCGGCGCAGAAGGCGCCGCCGGCCCCGGCCAGCACCACGGCACGCACGGAGCCGTCCTCGTGGATGGCGTCCAGCGCGTCCTGCAACGCCGCCATCAGCCCCACCGACAGCGCGTTGCGCGCCTTGGGCCGGTTCAGCGTCAGCGTGGCGACCCCATCACGGTCCTCGCGCAGAACCAGCGGGACATCCTGCGGGGCATGGGGATCTTGTGTGGAAACCGCGGCGCTCATGGTCGTTGTCCTCCCGTATTGCTTGGATTGAGCAGCGCCGGCAGCTTAACGCGCCCGGCCTGCGGGTAACACGGGGAACCTGCGGGCCGGGGGGAATGAGACGACAGATGGCCGGCGAATTCAACATCTAAAATCGCTATAACCGATCAAAACTCTACCGAATTTATAGGAAAAATAGACGCAAAAAATCGCTCCGGTTCGATGCCGGTCCTATGCATGTGGGCACGGTCAAACCGTGAAGTGAAGGCGTCCGGCGATGTAGCTCAGGCGGGCCTCGACCGCGTCGCCGGCCCGAACCGGCCGGTCGCCCGTCAGGAATTGCAGAGCCTGTTGCCAATGCCGCGACTCCGCTCCCGGGGCGGTGGACAGCACCGTGCGGTCGTCGATGTGCAGTTCGAACCAGAAGGCGATGGCGTGCAGGGCACCGTCGGCGGCGATCGGGAGGCGGGCCGACCCGACCGGCCCATGCGCGGGCGGATTGCGCAGGTCGATCCAGCAGACATCGGTCGGCGGCCCCAACGGCCGGTGCGGCACATCGTTCAACGCCAGCACCGTGTAGGAGAGGGTGCGATACGCCTCCAGCCGCGACAGGTCGAATCCGGCGATGGTGCCGACCGGGTTCACGCTGCGCAGGGCCGGGCATTCGATCGGCATCGCCTTGATGACCGCGCCTCGCGGCAGGATCACGGCGCCGGGCTTCACCAGGGCGCGCGCGGCCTTGGCCACGCTTGCCGCCGCTCCTTCGCCCAGCAGTCCGGCGTCGAGGATTTCGGAGATCAGCAGATCGGCCGGTTCGGGAAGATCGACCCCGACGCGCAGTTCCGACGACCGCTTGTTGATGATGGTGATCCGGTCCGACAAGCCGTTGTCGGAGACGATTGCGCGCGCCAGCTCCGCCAGCGGCCGCGACAGTTCGCAGCTGTAGACATGGGCGGCGCCGGCCCTCGCGGCCATCAGGGCGAGCAGCCCCGCACCGGTGCCGATCTCCAGAACGATCATGCCGGGCTTCACCGCCGCGTCGATCGCGCGCAGATAGGCGGCATTGCGCGCCTGATCCGCCAGCATGGTGAAATGCCAGGCGGGAAACTGCCGGCCGAGCACAGCGCGCAGATCGAGTTGGGCCGCCTGGAGGGACGGGTCGACGGCCAGCGCCCGGCGGTATCCCCCGGTCGCGGTCTCCATCCGGTGCCGGTCCTTTTCCACGGAGGCGAGGCTGTACCATGCCTCGGCATCGCCCGGTGTCAGCGCGAGGGTCCGGCGGTAGCCTGCGGACGCGGCCTCCAGGCTGCCCGATTCGTGATGAAGGCCGGCGCGGTTGAAGTGGGCTTCCGCCAGATCCGGGACTTCGCGGATCAACCCGTCGAGGAGGGCGATGGCGCCGTCCACCGCGCCGGATCGCGACAGCGCCATCGCGGCGCGAAGGACCGCTCCGAAGGAGTCTGGAATCAGGCGGGCGACCCGCCGGAACAGGCGGGCCGCCTCGTGCGGGTGCTCCGCTTCCATCAGTTCGGCTGCCGCGTGAAGGGCCGCGGCATTGGTGGGCGAAAGCAGCAGGCAGGCACGAAAGCTGTCCAGCGCCTCGACCCCGCGTCCGAGCCGGCGCAGCAGAACGCCGCAATTGAACGGCGTCTCTTCCTTCAGAGGCTCCAGACGGCGGCTGCGGCGGGCGATGGCCAGCGCCGCCGCCGGATCGGCGGTCATGGCGGCGAGATTGCCCAGCGCATCCGGGTGGCCGGGTTCCAGGGCGAGGGCGATGCGGCAGCAGGCGCGCGCGTCCTCCTGCCGCCCGAGCGCCTTGAAGGCGTTTCCGGCGTTCGACCGGAAGGAGGCCTGTTCAGGCGCGAGACGGATCGCCGTCAGGAAGGGCGCGACGGCATCGCTCGCGCGCCCGATCTGCGTCAACGCGACGCCGAGCAGATGGTGGGCATCCGCTTGGCCGTGATCCGCCTCGATGATGCGGCTGTAGAGCGTCGCCGCCGCATCGAGCCGGCCGGCGGCGTGATGGTCGAGGGCGGCGAGCAATGCTTCACGGATGGTCGCCATTGCTCAGCCCCCGCCACACGGCGCCTTCCGCTCGGTCACGATGCCTTGGCGGTCTTCTTCTTCGGCGCGGCGTCCTCCGCCGGAGCGTCCTTGGCGGCCTTGGCCTTGGTCGCCTTCTTGGCAGCGGGCTTCTTCGCCGCGGTCTTTGCCGCGGTTTTCGCCTTGGCGGGCTTCTCCGCCTCCGCGCCCTCGGCCTTGGCGGGCTCGGCCTCCTTCGGGGCCTTGCCCTTCTTGGCGGCGTCCTTGGCGACCTTGGCCTCGATCAGTTCCAGCGCCTGTTCCAGCGTGACGCTGTCCGGCTCTGTGCCCTTCGGGATCGAGGCATAGACGCTGCCATGCTTCACATAGGGACCGAAGCGGCCGGAGCCCATGGTGATCGGCTTGCCGGTCTTCGGATGGTCGCCCAGGGTCTTGGCCGGGGCCGACGCCTTCTTGGCCGCGCCGGCCAGCAGATCGACGGCGCGGTTGATGCCGATGGTCAGCACGTCGTCATCGGGCGTCAGCGACTTGTAGACGCTGCCATGCTTCAGGTAGGGACCGAAGCGGCCGATGCCGGCGCTGATCTCCTCGCCGGTTTCCGGGTGGTTGCCGATGGCGCGGGGCAGGGCCAGCAGTTTCAGCGCGGTGTCGAGATCGACGTCGGCCGCGGCCATGCCCTTGGGCAGCGACACCCGCTTGGGCTTCGGCGTGTCGTCCTTCTTCTTTTTCTTCGCCTTCGGCTTCTTGCCGTCGACGGCGGGCTCCTCGGCGGGCGGCTCCTCCGGCGGGGCGGCGGCGGCCGGCGCCGGGCCCAGCTGGATGTAGGCGCCGAAGGGGCCGCGGCGCACCGTCACCGGCAGACCGGTCTCCGGGTCGTTGCCCAACTCGCGCGGGCCGTCCTGCGCCTCGCCGTTCTCGTCGTTGGCGACGGCCAGCGGCCGGGTGTAGCGGCAGTCGGGATAGCGCGAGCAGCCGATGAAGGCGCCCATCTTGCCCAGCTTCAGCCCCAGCCGGCCCTCGCGGCAGACCGGGCAGACGCGCGGGTCATGGCCGTCGGCGGTGGCGGCGGGGAAGAAATGGGCGCCCAACTCGTTGTCGAGCGTGGTCAGCACCTGGGTGATCGTCAGATCCTTGGTGCCGTTCACCGCCGCGTCGAAGGCGGTCCAGAAATCGCGCAGGACGGTCTTCCAGTCGATCTTGCCGTCGGAGATCTCGTCCAGCTGGTTCTCCAGCTCCGCCGTGAAGTTGTACTCCACATAGCGGTGGAAGAAGTTCTCCAGGAATGCGGTCACCAGCCGGCCGCGGTCCTCCGGGATGAAGCGCCGCTTGTCCAGCCGGACGTAATTGCGGTCCTGCAGAACCTGGAGGATCGACGCATAGGTCGACGGCCGGCCGATCCCCAGCTCCTCCAGCTTCTTGACGAGGCTGGCTTCGGAATAGCGCGGCGGCGGCTGGGTGAAATGCTGTTCCGGGTTGATGTCGCCGCGGTCGAGGGCGTCGCCCTGGTCCATGGCGGGCAGGCGGCGCTCCTGCTGGTCGTCCTCGGCCGCGTCGTCGCGGTCTTCCTGGTAGACCTTCAGGAAGCCGTCGAACACGACGATGGAGCCGGTGGCGCGCAGAACCACGTCCTTCGACGGGCTGGCGATGTCCACCGCCACCTGATCCAGCACGGCGCTTTCCATCTGGCTCGCCAGCGTACGCTTCCAGATCAGCTCATAGAGCCGCAGCTCGTCGCCTTCCAGATAGGCGGAGACCGTATCCGGCCGGCGCTGCAGGTCGGTCGGCCGGATGGCCTCGTGGGCCTCCTGGGCGTTCTTGGCGGCGGTCTTGTAGACCCGCGGCTGGGCCGGGACGTAGCGCTCGCCATACTGGCTGCCGATCAGGCTGCGGGCGCCGTCGATGGCCTCCTGCGACAGGCTGACGCCGTCGGTTCGCATATAGGTGATGAGGCCGACCGTCTCGCCGCCGATGTCCACGCCCTCATACAGCCGCTGCGCCGTGCGCATGGTGCGGGTGGCGCCGAAGCCCAGCTTGCGCGAGGCCTCCTGCTGCAGGGTGGAGGTGGTGAAGGGCGGCGACGGGTTGCGGCGGCTCTGCTTGCGCTCCACCGTCGAGACGGTGAAGGCCTGCGGGCGGATCTTCGCCACGGCGGCTTCGGCCGCCTCGCGGTTGGGCAGGCCGAACTTGTCGAGCCGCTTGCCGTCCAGCTGGGTCAGCGACGCGGTGAAGGAGGAGCCGGCCGGCGTGGTGAAGCCCACCGCGATCGACCAGTATTCCTGCGGCTTGAAGACCTCGATCTCCGACTCGCGCTCGCAGATCAGGCGCAGCGCCACCGACTGCACGCGGCCGGCCGACTTGGAGCCCGGCAGCTTGCGCCACAGCACCGGCGACAGGGTGAAGCCGACCAGATAGTCCAGCGCCCGGCGCGCCAGATAGGCGTCGACCAGTTCGCGGGACACATCGCGCGGGTTGGCGATGGCGGCCTGCACCGCGCTCTTGGTGATCTCGTTGAAGGTGATGCGCTGGACGTCGCGGTTGTCGGTCAGGTGCTTTTCGCGCAGCAGTTCTGACAGGTGCCAGGCGATGGCTTCCCCCTCGCGATCCGGGTCGGTTGCGAGATAGACGCGGTCGGCCGACTTCACAGCCTTGGCGATCTCGTCGATGTGGCGCTTTGAGCGGTCGCCCAGCTCCCATTCCATCGCGAAGTCTTCATCCGGGCGCACCGAACCGTCCCGCGCCGGAAGGTCGCGGACATGGCCGAAGCTGGCGATGACGGTGTAGTCATCACCCAGATACTTGTTGATGGTCTTCGCCTTGGCCGGCGATTCGACGATGACGACGTTGCTGCCCGGCAAGAAACCAGCCCTTCGCGTATGCCCACCCAAATCACGGCGATGCCGATCAGGCGAGAGAAACCTGATGACCGGGAAGACGCTGGACTCGGCCGGCAAGCTCAAGCTCCAGAACCACGGTCAGCACCACCGGAGCGGACAATTGGCACCCGCGGACCAGTTCGTCAATGGTGACGGGAGAGGGGGCCAAGTTTTCCAGCACCAGGGCGCGTGCCTCGGCAAGGTCGGATTCCTCCGCTTCCGCTCTGGGGCCGGGGACCGGTCCGGCGGCGCTGAACAGGTCGCGCGGCCGTTCCGCCA
The DNA here is from genome assembly GCF_003233655.1 of Azospirillum ramasamyi. Taxonomy (NCBI): domain Bacteria; kingdom Pseudomonadati; phylum Pseudomonadota; class Alphaproteobacteria; order Rhodospirillales; family Azospirillaceae; genus Azospirillum; species Azospirillum ramasamyi. Next base: position 1,485,278 of record NZ_CP029829.1, on the reverse strand, counting down.
GCGTCGGCGGACGCAGGTTCTCGATGGCGCGCAGCACGTCGTCGGCCCGTTCCACCAGTGTCGCCCCCTGGCGCAGCAGATTGTTGGTGCCGTGGCAGCGCGGGTCGAGCGGGGAGCCGGGAACCGCCATCACCTCCCGCCCCTGTTCCAGCGCCATCCGCGCGGTGATGAGCGAGCCGGAGCGCAACGCCGCCTCCACCACCAGCACGCCCAGCGACAGGCCGGAGATCAGGCGGTTGCGGCGGGGAAAATGGCGAGCCTGCGGCTGGGTGCCGATGGCGCTTTCCGCCACCACCACGCCCTGTGCCACGATGTCGCGATAGAGTCCCTCATTCTCCGGCGGATACACCACGTCGATGCCGCCCGCCAGCACCGCGGCGGTGCCGCTGGCGATCGACCCGGCATGGGCCGCGGTGTCGATGCCGCGGGCAAGGCCGGAAACGACCAGCAGCCCGGCCGCACCAAGCTCCCGCGCCAGCGACTCGGCGAATTTCTTGGCGTTCAGCGAGGCGTTGAGGGCGCCCACGATGGCGACCGCGCGCCGCGTCAGCAGATGGGCATGACCCGCCACCGACACCACCGGCGGCGCGTCGTCGACCGCGGCCAGCGGTTCCGGGTAGTCCGGCTCGCAGGCGCAGATCAGGCGGGCGCCGAAGCGGCGGTTCGCCTGCATTTCCCGCTCCGCCTCCGCCTTGGAGGCGACGCGCAACGGCTTGGTCCGCCCGCCGCGCCGCGCCAGATCGGGTAGGGCGTCAAGCGCCGCACGGGCACTGCCGAACTGCTCCAGCAGGCGGTGAAAGGTGATCGGCCCCACATTCTCGGTGCGGATGAGGCGGATCCAGTCGAGCCGTTCGGCATCGGACAAGGTGCGGCGCGGTTGTGTCATTCCGGTAGTTTATACAACCTTGCCATACCGGACATCAACACACGAACGCATGACGACGGCTTCGTCCGGGAACATCCCTTTCCGGTGGCTTTATCCGACGCCGCTGCAATCCGGGGGGTGGCGCGCCGTCCTTCTGTCTCCTTGGACTCCACGGCGGGCATGGTAGCTTTGTGGGCGGGAGGTGACGCGAGTTTCCATCCTGAAGGCGGAGCCGGTTTTCCGGCCCCGCCCGTCGGCTCCTAGCGATCCCGGTGCTTGTTGAAGCCGGTTTCCAACTCGATCTTCAACTTGAACCAGAAGCGGTCGAGCCACTTCAGGAACTTCCTTACTCGCGTCACCTCCTTTCGGGCGCCGTTCGGAACATTTCCCTGCCGGCCCGGCAACACCAAGCGGAACCTGAGCTTGTGCCTATTGTGGCGGGGTATCGCGTGGCTGCGTTGCCGCTCAAAGCAATGAAGCGCCGTTTGCAAAGTAAGAAATTCATAGTTCGCTGGCGTTCGCTTGCAACGGTAGTCCTCCGTCAAAGCGTGCAACGTTGAAGGGCGTTTCCAGTCAAAGTCCATGGGAGTTCATCGAAACATTGGTTTATGGTCTTTACAGAATAGTGACCTGTTTCGGGGTTTCCCTAATAGAGCCATATCCATTGGTATGTATCATTGGCTCCGGATAGTTGAACTGAACTGGGGCGGTCGATGTTCGGACGGGGGAAAATCAACCGGAGTCTGGCGCGGAGGTTGTCGGCGCTCGATGCTCTGCGGGCGAAAGTGATGGTGGCCGACGTGGATCTGACGATCGTTCACGTCAATCCCGCCGTGGTCTCGCTCCTGCGCGAAGCGGAAGGCGACCTGCGCAAGGATTTGCCCCGGCTGGACGTGAACCGGCTGATCGGCAGCAACATCGACGTGTTCCACAAGAACCCCGACCACCAGCGCCGGTTGCTGGCCACCCTGACGAAGCCGTACAGCGCCACCATCAAGGTCGGCGGCCATCAGTTCGACCTGCTGGTCACGCCACTGACCGAAAACGGGCAGCGCATCGGCTTCGTCGTCGAATGGGCTGACGCCAAGGAGCGGCTGGAGAATCTCGACTATGCGGCGCAGATGGTGGCGATCAGCCGATCGCAGGCGGTGATCGAGTTCACCACGGATGGCACTATCACCAAGGCCAACGACAATTTCCTGAAGGTGATGGGCTATAGCCGGGATGAGGTGGTCGGCAAGCATCACAGCATGTTCGTCGAACCTGCCCAGCGTAACAGCGCCGACTATGCCCGCTTCTGGGATACGCTTCGCCGCGGCGAGTTCCAGGCTGCGCAATACAAGCGCGTCGGCAAGTCCGGCAATCCGGTCTGGATCGAAGGAGCCTACAACCCGATCTTCGACGGAAAGGGGCAGGTGACGAAGATCGTGAAGTTCGCGGTGGACGTCACTGCCCAGGTTGCCCTCCTGAACAATCTGAAGGTGATGATCGACAAGAATTTCAGCGAGGTCGATCAGGCGCTTCACCTGTCGCTGGGGGAGGCGGGCTCCGCCAATGCCGCCGCCGGTTCGACGTCCGCCAGCGTCCAGGCGGTGGCCGCCAGCGCGGAAGAACTCGTCGCCTCGATCGGCGAGATTTCGCAGAGTATGACCCGCGCCCGTACCGCAACCGACGGCGCCTTCGACCGTACCGTCGCGGTGGGGGAAAGCACCGACCGGTTGGCTGCCGCCGCCCAGGCGATGAACGGCATCGTCGGGCTGATCAACTCCATCGCCGGCCAGATCAACCTGCTTGCGCTGAACGCCACCATCGAAGCGGCACGCGCTGGAGAAGCCGGCAAGGGCTTCGCCGTCGTGGCGTCGGAGGTGAAGAACCTTGCCAACCAAGCCGGCAAGGCGACCGAGCAGATATCGGCGGAGATCGAGGGTATCCAGTCGACCTCGACCGAAGTCGCCAGCGCGCTGAACGCCATCCGCGAGGCCGTGGCTGTCGTGCGGGAGCATGTGACCGGCACCGCCTCTGCGGTCGAGGAGCAGAGCGCCGTCACCCGGAACATGTCGGCCAACATGCAGACCGCGTCGGCCGCCGTGGCGACGGTGACGTCGAACATCGCGGCGATCTCGACAGCGGTCAATCAGGTGGCCGGAGCGGTCGAACGGACAAAGGAGGCGGCGCACGTCCTGGTCCGCTGACAACGCCGGCCAGCCGGCCCCGTCAGCGCCTGTGGAACACCGGCGGGCGCTTTTCGAAGAAGGCGGTGATGCCTTCCTTCGCTTCGCCATGATGCAGGGCTTCGACGAACAGGTCGCTTTCGCGGGCAAGCTGGGTGGCGAAGCTGCCATAGGCCAGTTCCATCAGCTTCTTGGCGCGGCCCATGGCGCCGCTCGGACCCTCGGCGATGGTTTGTGCCCAGGCGACCGCCTCCGACAGCGCCTGTCCCGGCGCCGTGACGCGGTTGACGACGCCGGCGGCATGCAAGCGGGCGGCATTCACCGGGCCGCCGGTCAGCATCAGCTCCGCATAAAGCTGCGGCGGCAGGGCGCGGGCCAGCGAGGCCGAGGCGCCGCCGTCCGCCGTCAGCCCGACCTTGACGTAGGCGGTCAGGAACTGCGCGTTCTCCGCCGCGACGATCAGGTCGCAGGCCAGCGCCAGCGAGAATCCGGCGCCGGCGGCCGGTCCTTCCACCGCGGCGACGATCGGTTTCGGGCATTCGCGCATGGCGCGGACCCAGCCGTGGAAGCGCTCGATCCCGTCCCGGTTCTCCGACCGCGAGCGGCTGCCGTGATGATAGAGGTTGTTCAGATGCCCGCCCGAGCTGAAGGCACCGCCGGCCCCGGTCAGCACGATGGCGCCGATGTGGGGATCATGCGCCGCCTCGTCCAGCGCATCGCGGCCGGCTGCCATCATCCGCAGGCCGAGCGCGTTGCGGGTGTCGGAGTCGCTCATGGTCAGCACCATGACGCGGCCCTGGCGTTCCACCGTCATGCTGCCGGTATCCTGACGTTCGTTCATGGTCGTTTCTTCCCCGGTTGTGCTTGTCCGGCGGAAGGATCCTCGCCGGATGGTAGAACCACTTTGACAGCGGGAGGGCACCGCTCCAATCCGTACGACCGGTATAGGAAGGAGCCGGACCTCGCGGATTACGCCTGTTCCTGCACAATACCCCCTCCTACATTGGGGTGAGGCCGATCGCCGCGGCGGCGCTTTGGCGGGCCGGCATGGCATGGCCGACGGCGGAGGCGGGGGATGGTGCTGGCTCGGGATGGCCGCGAGGTTCGCCAGGGGAAGGGCGGGGGTGGCGGGAAACGGCCGGTCGCCGCCGTGGCCGTGCCGCCCTACGCCAACCGCACCATAATCATGGTGTGCGTCCTCGCCTTCGTGCTGCGGCTGCCGCCCGAGTCCTTCGCCTTCGTCCCAGCCTATTTTTTCGGGACGGTCGAGCTGGCCGGACCGCTGCCCACCGCCGCCTTATGGCGCGGATTGTTCGGGCATGTGCTGATCCATGGCGACCTGACGCACCTGACCTCAAACATCGCGGTGCTGTGGCTGCTGGGCGACGTGGTGGAGCGTGAGGCTGGGCATTTGCGCTTCCTGCTGCTGTTCCTCGCCGGCACCGTGGCGGCGGCGCTGACCGAGGGGCTGCTGGCGGCCGACCGGATGGCGCCGCTGATCGGGGCGAGCGGAGCGATCTGCGCGCTGATGGGCGCCTTCCTGTGGATGCATCCGCGCTTCGGGCTGCTGTCGCGGCGGGTTCCCCGGCGGCTGGTGCAGGGAGTGATCGTCATTTTCGCGCTGCTCAACGCGGCGATGACGCTGGTGCCGCCGCCCGCCGGCTCTCCGCTGGCGGAAGTCGGATGGGGCGCCCATGCCGGCGGGTTGTCTGCCGGATTGCTGCTGGGGGCGCTGCTGTGTCTGGCCGGACCCCGGCGGCCGGCAACCATCGGGTAGCGGAGTCCGGTAGCGAAGTGCGGTACTGTGTCTCCAGGGCGGTTGCAATCCGTCCCCATGCCCGAAATACTCGCGCCATCGTCAGCGGGAGAAAGCGGACCATGGGGAACGACGCGGTTCTGGGCGTGATCGGCGGCAGCGGCCTGTACGACATCGACGGTCTGGAGAACACCCGCTGGGTCAAGGTGACGACACCGTTCGGCGACCCGTCCGACGACCTGCTGACCGGCGAACTGGATGGCCAGAAGCTGGTCTTCCTGCCGCGCCACGGCCGCGGCCACCGGATTCCGCCCTCGGAGCTGAATTTCCGCGCCAACATCCACGCGCTGAAACAGCTGGGCGTGACCGATATCCTGTCGGTCTCCGCGGTCGGCTCGCTGAAGGAGCATCTGCCGCCGGGCACCTTCGTGGTGATCGACCAGTTCATCGACCGTACCTTCGCCCGTGACAAGACCTTCTTCGGCAGCGGGCTGGTCGCCCATGTGGCGCTGGGCCATCCGGTCTGCGGGCGGCTGGGCGACCTGATCGAACAGGCTTTGGCCGAACTGGACATCCCGCACCAGCGGCGCGGCACCTACATGGTGATGGAGGGGCCGCAATTCTCCACCGTCGCCGAGTCGAACCTGTACCGCAGCTGGGGCTGCGACGTCATCGGCATGACCAACATGCCGGAGGCCAAGCTCGCCCGCGAGGCGGAGATGTGCTACGCGACCATCGCCATGGTCACCGATTACGACTGCTGGCACGAGGGGCACGACCATGTCTCGGTCGATGCGGTGATCAAGGTGGTGGTCGCCAATGCCGGCAAGGCGCGCTCGCTGGTGTCGGCCCTGGCGCCGAAGGTGGCGCGGCGCGAGGGGCCGTGCGCCCAGGGCTGCCACACCGCGCTCGACAACGCCATCATGACCGCCCCATCGCACCGCGACCCGGCGATGCTGGAAAAGCTGTCGCTGATCGTGAAGCGCACGCTTGGCCAAGACGGGGCGGGCTGAGTCGGGGCGGGCTGAACCGTTGCCGACGGCGTGAAAACGCAGTATTTCCGGGTGGGCGGTTCAGATACTCAAGCTCCAGCTTGAGTATCTGCGACAGCAGGATCAGGAGAGCGAGGAACTGGTTCATCCTCTTGCCCTCCGTTACAGCGGCGCGGGCGGTGGCCGTTCCACCGTCCGACTCATCCCTTGGCCGCAGCGCAAACATGCCAATCCTCCCCACCGGTTGACAGCCGCAAGTTGCGCGGAATTTCTCGCGCTCGCCTTCATGCGTGTATAAAACGCTGGCGCAGAACGTCGAAAAGTGACTTCGGCTGCCTGATTGCCCCCTGAACGAAAGTAGGGGTGTGTGCCTTTCGGGACGTCGAATATATCATCGGTACACGTAACCATTCAGGTGGCGGCAAGACGGTTCCGCGGTTGATCGGTGTGGCCGATGGATGCTTTCAGGAGCAGACGCCGGTCTTCGCATGATTCCGCACTGCAGTGCTTTGAAATTTTCCGGGGCGGCGACGGGATGTCGGCGCCGGTACAGTCGTGCGTGCGCGCTGTATTTTCCACGCGGTGGAATAGAAAGGGAATGGAAGCCATGCATTTTGGCGAATTGTTGAAAAGTCGCTGCATTTTTTAGGATTGTTCAGGCACCATAGTGTCTGTTGTTCGGCGAAAGACGCCTTCACTCAATGGGCGTCATGGCCATAACGATGAGGAAACGTTCATGAAGCGCCGTTCCTTTCTGACCTCGGCCGGGGTCGGCGTCGCCGCCAGCACGCTGGCGGCACCCGCCATCGCGCAATCCCAGCCGGAAATCCATTGGCGTCTCGCGTCCAGCTTCCCCAAGAGCCTGGACACCATTTACGGCGGTGCCGACACCATCGCCGCCCGCGTCGCCGCGGCGACCGACGGCAAGTTCACCATCCGGCCCTTCGCCGCCGGTGAAATCGTCCCCGGCCTGCAGGTGCTGGACGCCGTGCAGAACGGCACGGTGGAGTGCGGCCACACCGCCACCTACTATTATGTCGGCAAGGATCCGACCTTCACCTTCGACTCGACGGTGCCGTTCGGCCTGAACGCCCGCCAGCAGAACGCCTGGATCTACAGCGGCGGCGGCATGCCCCTGCTGCGCGAGTTCTTCGAAGGCTACGGCGTCGTGAACTTCCCGGCCGGCAACACCGGCGTGCAGATGGGCGGCTGGTTCCGCAAGGAGATCAAGACCGTCGAGGATCTGAAGGGCCTGAAGTTCCGCATCGGCGGCTTCGCCGGTCAGGTTCTGGCCAAGCTGGGCGTCGTGCCGCAGCAGATCGCCGGCGGCGACATCTATCCGTCGCTGGAAAAGGGCACCATCGACGCCGCCGAGTGGATCGGCCCCTACGACGACGAGAAGCTCGGCTTCAACAAGGTCGCCAAGTACTACTACTATCCCGGCTGGTGGGAAGGCGGGCTGAACGTCTCGCTGCTGGTCAACAAGCAGCAGTGGGAGCAGCTGCCCAAGCAGTACAAGGCCGTCCTGGAGGCCGCCTGCTTCGAAGCCAACCTGACCATGAACGCCAAGTACGACGCCGAGAACCCGGCGGCGCTGAAGCGTCTGGTCGGCGGCGGCGCCCAGCTGCGTCCCTTCCCGCGCGAAGTGATGGAGGCCTGCTACAAGGCCGCCACCGAGCTGTATGACGAGACGGCGAAGAACAACCCGAAGTTCGCCAAGATCTACGAGCCGTGGAAGAAGTTCCGCGATGACGAGTATCTGTGGTTCCGGGTGGCCGAGAACTCCTTCGACAACTTCGCCTTCACCGCCGGCCTGAAGCGCTGACGGCTGAAGGAGGAAGGCTTAGTAAAGCAAGGCCCCCGCGACCCGCCCGGTCGCGGGGGCTTTTTTCTTGCTCAGGCCGGGCGTCCGGGCGCCAGCAGGTTGGCGATCATGGTCTGCACCACCTCGTTGTTCTGATTGAAGGTGGTGGTCTTCACCCGCAGCACGCCCTGGTCGGGGCGCTTGGCGGAGCGCCGGGCCTCCAGCACCTCCATCTCGATGCGCAGCACGTCGCCGGGACGGGTCGGGCGGGGCCAGCCGATCTGGTCGACGCCCATGCCGATGTAACCGCCTGCCGACTCCGCGTTGCTGCCGACGATCATGCGCATCGTCATCCCGGCGGTGTGCCAGCCGCTCGCCGCCAGCCCTCGGAACAGCGTGTCCTTCGCCGCGCCCGGATCCAGGTGGAAGGGTTGGGGGTCGAACTTCTCGGCATAGGCGACGATCTCCGTCTCCTCGACCATCAGCGGCCCGCCGGTGAAGCGGTCGCCCACCGTGAAATCGTCGAAATAGCGCATCCCCCGGAACTCCGTTCGTTGTGGTGGTCAGGACCGGATTGGCCGGCTAAGATACAGACCTGTCTCTTTTTTCGATGGTAGAGACAGGTCTGTATCATTGTCAACGGCCAAGCTTGCAGCGGGGCCGTCCTGAACGGGTGGAGTCGGATGACGGAGACGGCAACGGTCAGGCGGCCGGCGCGGGAGCGGATTCTCGATACGGCGGCGGAACTGTTCTACCGCGAGGGCATCCGCGCGGTCGGCATCGACACGATCATCGCCAATTCCGGCGTCGCGAAGATGAGCCTGTACCGCAACTTCGCGTCCAAGGACGAGCTGGTCTGCGCCTATCTGGAGCGCAACATCGCCCAGCATGCGGCGTGGTGGGACCGGGTGACCGCCCGCCATCCCGGCGACCCGCGGGCGCAGATGAAGGCGCTGTTCGTGGCGCTCGGCCACTGGATCGACCACCCCAAATTCCAGGGCTGCCCCTTCACCACCGCAGCCGCCGAACTGCGCGATCCGGCCAACCCCGCCCACGCGCTGGCGATGACCCATAAGCGCATGGTCCGCGACCGCCTGCGCGCGCTGGCAACCGCCGCCGGCGCGGAGGATCCGGACCGGCTGACCGGGCAACTGCAATTGCTGATGGAGGGCGCCTATGCCGCCGGCCGCGCGCTGGATCTGGGGCCGGGCAATGGGGCGGTGGCGAGTGCGGCGGCGGCGCTGATCGACGGGGCCTGCGGTGGAAGAGTCGCCGGCCCATTCCTGCGAAGGCAAGCGGCCGGACGGCCGCGCCCGCCGTCTGGGGGCGAGCGTAAAGTCTGATGTGTCAGACTTTACGCTCGATGACATGACGCACCCGTCCGAGCGCCGTCGCCCGAAACGCAAAAAAGCGCCGCAGGCCGTAGCCGCGGCGCTTCTTCAATTCCACCGGTTGCGTCAGTCGGCGCCGATGCGGTCGCGGACGGGCTGGCCGGGACGGTACTCCTGCAGGCGGGTGGCGCGCAGACCACGCATGCCGTGGCTGTCGATCAGCCGCTGCCAGGACAGGAATTCCTCCACCGACAGGGTATAGCGGCGACAAGCTTCCTCCAGGCTGATCAGGCCTGATCGGACGCCAGCGACCACTTCCGCCTTGCGGCGCATCACCCAACGCTTGGTGTCGGGTGGGGGAAGATCGTTTTCGGTCATGGGACGCCCCTCAGGACCAATGACCGATGCACCGGCCGCAGAATCGTCGGCGGCGTCGAGTTCTATGAGTGCCATGCGCGGACGCTCCAACCCAAACTGTGGATTCCACGATTTCGGGGTACTTTAGGCGCCGGCACTTAACAAATGCCTAAACGATAGAGTTAACTTTTTATCCCGGATTATCCCTTAGCCCGAACGGGCTAAGGGTGCGGCGCGCCCCTCCGGCGGCCGGAGATGGCCGGCCGCCCCATCGGAAACGCCCGGACGCGACGCCCGTCAGTAAACCGTGGTCAGCTTGGACAGGGGGATTTCGCGGGCGCCGATGTTCAGCACCGTCTCGCCTTCCTTGTTGTTGCCGATGCCGGCGACGGTGCCGAAGGTGTAGCTGGTGGTCTTGATGGTGGTGTCCTTGTTCTCGGACACCGGGGCGATGTTCATGCGGTAGGCGCCCGGCTGCACGTCACGACCGTTGTTGTCCTTGAAGTCCCAGTTGACCGCATGCTTGGTCCCGGCGCTGGTCTCGCCGGGCATGGAGCGGATGATGTTGCCCTTGTCGTCCAGGATGTCGACGCGCACCGACTTGGCGGAGGTCGCCAGCTCGTAGCCCAGCGGGGCCTGGGTCATGCCCTGGGTGTACTGGAAGCTGTCGCCCTCGAAGGCGACCATGCGGCCGAGATAGGCGAGATTGGTGGAGGCGGTGCCGGCGGACTGCAGTTGCACCAGCTTGTCCAGGCGGCTGTTGGTGCCGATGTTCTGCTCGACATTGGCGAAATCGACCAGCTGCTTGGTCATGTCGTTGGTGTCCAGCGGCTTCAGCGGATCCTGGTTCCTCATCTGCGTGGTCAGCATGGTGAGGAAGGTCTGGAAATTGTCGCCCAGCCCCTTGGTCGCCGACGCCGTCTTGTCGGCGTCGGTCTGCGGAGCCGTGGCCGTCTCGGCCGCCGACTTCGACCCGGTCGACAAGCCGCCCGAATAGGTGCCGTACCGGTTCACGGTCGGGGCGGTGATGGTGTTGGTCGTGGTCATGGCGGTCGTCCTTCGTGGCTCTTGCGGCCGGGATCTTGAGTGCGGCGGGCGTGCTGCCGGGGTCAGGCGCGGATGTCGAGACGTCCGTTGCCGAGCGTCGCGGTGTAGACGGCGGTGTCGGACGCGTCCTGGTCGTCGCTGCCGTCGAGGCCGCGGCCGCGCCGGCCCGCTTCGTTCCCCTTGCCGTCGCCCCGCCCGTCATTGCCGAAGGGGTTGCCTTCACCGCGCAGGCTGAAGTTCAGGCTGTTGGAGTCCGTCTGCAGTCCAGCTTCTTGCAAGGCCCGTTCCAAACCGCGGCTGTCGCGCTGCAGAAGTTCGAGGGTCTGCGCCCTTTCCACCGCGACCATCGCGCTGACCCGGCCATCCGCGCCGATGTCCAGCCTGATGTCGATCCGCCCCAGTTCAGCCGGGTGCAGGTTGATGGTCAACTGGTCTACCTCGTCGGCGACCTGCTTCTTGATGTGGACGGCGATCTGGTCATGGACGCCCATCGGCATGCCGGCGCTGCCGCGCGACGGGCGCAGCGTTGCGGTCGCCTGCGGCTGGTCGATGCCGGGAATGCCGCCCGGAACACCGCCATGCATCCCCTCCATGGCGGCCAGCGCCGGATGGGTGTGGACGCCGGCGGCATGGCTCGAGGCGGCGGCTGCGCCCTCGATCCCCTCCAGCATGCCGAAGGCCTTGGCGGCGGACGACGCGGCAACCGTTTCCGCGGCCGGAGTGGGCGTCGGAGCGCTGGTGGTCGGCTGCGGCATGGCCTGGGATTGGGCGTCGTTCCGGCTGCCGCCATCGGCGCCGGCCTGCTTGCCCCCCTGCTTGGCCTCGCCGGCCTTCGCCTTGGCGGCGGCGAGAAGATCGGCGAAGCGGTCGGGCAGGGCGGCATCATCGTCCGGCAGAGCCTCCGCCGCGTCCTCGCCGTTCCTGGCGCCGCCATCGACCCCGGCCATGGCCGCGGCCTGGGCCCGCCGGGTGCCGTCTCCGTCCACGGCCGAGGCATCGGCGGGGCTCTTCGCCGCGGCATCCGCACCGGCCTGTGCCGCGCCCTGTGTGCCGGCCGCGGCTTGTGCCTGGGCTGCCTGGGCGGCCAATTGGGCGGCGGGATCGGCGGCACCGGCCGTCGCGCCACCTGCGGCCGCAACGGCCACCGCATCGCCGCCCTGGCCTTCATCGCCGGCCGCACCGGCGGCGGACCGGCCGGGCGCCGTCAATCCGGCGAGGATCAGGTCGCTCGGCTGCGGCACCGACTGCTGCAACGCCGCTTCGGCGCTGGCGGTCGGGGGCTGCTCGGCGCTCTGCTCTTCCGCCCCGGCATCCTCGGCGGGCGCGTCGCCGGTCCCACCCCCCTCGGCCATCGCCGCGTCGATGTCCGCCCGTGCTGTCCCGGCATCCGCAGGCGCCGCATCCGTCCCGGCGCCCGCCTGTGCCTGATCGGCGCCGCCGGTTTCCGAGCCCGTCTTCGCCGCATCTGACTTCGCCGCATTGGACTTGGCAGTATCGGCCTTGGCGGTATCCTTGGGCTCGTCGCTCTTGACCGGCTTGCGGTCGTCCTGACCGGCCCGGACCTCGCGGTCGCCGTCCGTCCTGGCGGCCTTCGGTTCCTGCTTCCGCGCGGGCTCGGCATCCGCATCGCTCCGGCGGGCGGCCTGGGCATGGGTATCGCGGCCGAAATCGGACTTCGGCTCGGCCCGGACCGGAGTCTTGCGCTGCGCGTCGGCCGCGCGGGCGTCGCGAGCCTCCTTCGCCTCGTTGGCGGCGTCGCGGGCGGCATCGGCGGCCTGCTCGCGCTTGCGCGCGGCGGCGTCGGCCAGCATGCGGTCCATCATCTTGGAAAACAGGTCGTTCTTCGCCGCCGTCCCCTGAGTCTGCTGGGACTGGCCGAGACCGTCGAACAAGGATGCGGCGATGTTGTTCGATTGGATATCCATGGAACGGCCTCTCAGGACGGCAAAGCGCACCGACGGCGATGCGGCGGGATCAATGCAACGGACGGGCCAATCGCCGGACGGGGGCGCCGTGGGCCCGGAGCGGGGCAGGGCGGCAGTTCCGGCCCGGTGACAGGGCCGCGACCGGCAAAATCGTCCCACTTTCGGGGGCCTTTCTTGCCTTGGGGTCTTTCTTGCCGTGGCGGCCGGATAGTGCCCGCGAACCCGACCGCGCAAAGAAAAAGGCCGCCTCCGATCGGGAGGCGGCCGTCCGAAACAACTCGACGGTCATGGATGAAGGCTGCCGGCGGGCGCCGCTCAAAGCCGGGTGTTGAGCGCCGCCGAGGTGCGCGGGCCGCTGGGCGGCGGGGAATAGCCGCGGCCGCCTCCCATATGCGGGGCATAGGCGGTCGCGGGCGCCTTCTGCTGGCGGGTGATCACGGTGATCACGGTATCGACCATCACCTTCTGCGCCTCGCCGCCGATGCGCAGGGCCTCGGCATTGTCGGCGGTGGCGGCATAGAGCCGGGCGGTCGCATCCTTGAGCGCCGTCTTCAGCTCCGGCGCCAGGCCGATCAGTCCCTCGCGGTCGACGCGCAGCAGGCGGCTGACCTCTTCATAGACCAGCGTCATCGGCTGCTTGTCCTTGACGATCTGGGCCAGCTCCTTCGCCGGGCGGCGGGCGCGGACGGCGGCGGCCTCGCGCTCCAGCAGGGCGGTCAGGCGGCCCATCAGATCGACCAGGGCCACCGCGCGCTCCTGCGCGTTCTTCGGCAGGTTGGCGGCCGGCTTGGACTGCTGGGGGAAACGGACGTCGACCTTATCCATGGCTGGCCTCCTGGGCGCGAAGAAGCTCTCCGTAAACCTGATTGGCGATGCCGAAGCCGCCGCGCTGGCTGATCTGCTTGCCGAACTGTTCGATCAGCATCGGGCGGAACATCTCCTCGCCGCGCCCGCCGCCGAAGGTCTCGTCGGTGCCGATCCCCTCGAACATCGGGCCCAGCATCTGCGAGATGAACTGGCTCTCGAACTCGTTGGCGGATTTGCGCAGCTGGGTAAGCTTTGCCGGGTCGACCTTGGCCTCCAGATCGGAAATCCTTGCCTGGGTGCGCACGCCGAAACCGGCGGAAAGGGCGGAGCTCACGGACATCAGATCACCTCGATCTCGGCTTGCAGGGCTCCGGCGGCCTTGATCGACTGGAGAATGGCGATCATGTCCCGCGGTCCCACCCCGAGCGCATTCAAGGACTGTACCAACTCCTGTAGGGTCACCCCGGAATTCATCACGGCGAGACGGTTGTCGGACTGGTCGTCGACCTGGATGTCGGTGCGCGGCACCACCGCGGTCTGGCCCTGGCTGAACGGGCCGGGCTGGCTGACCTGCGGGGTTTCGGTGATGCGGATGGTCAGGTTGCCCTGGGCGATGGCGACGGTGGAGATGCGGACATTCTCGCCCATCACGATCACCCCGGACTTCTCGTCCACGATCACGCGGGCGACCTGATCGGGGGTGATGCGAAGCTGCTCGATCTCGGTCACCAGCCCCACCACGTCGCCGCGCCGCGTTTCCGGCACGTTGATCAGCACGGAGGCCGGGTCGGTCGCCTGGGCGCGGTTGCCGCGCAGCTGGATGTTGATGGCGGTCGCCACGCGCTGGGCGGTGGTGAAGTCGGGGTTGCGCAAGCTGAGGCGCAGGACCGGCAGCTCGGCCAGCGAGAACTGGATTTCCCGCTCGACGATGGCGCCGGAGGAGATGCGGCCGGAGGTCGGCACGCCCCGCGTCACGCTGGCGCCCTGGCCCTGGGCGGTGAAGCCCGACACCGCGATCGGCCCCTGCGCCACGGCATAGACCTCGCCGTCGGCGCCGATCATCGGGGTGACCAGCAGGGTGCCGCCCAGCAGGCTCTTGGCGTCGCCCATCGCCGACACGGTGACGTCGATGCGCGTGCCCTGGGCCGCGTAGGCGCCCAGCGTCGCCGTCACCATCACCGCCGCCACGTTCTTGGTGCGCAGGTTGGTGCCGCGGGTGTTGACGCCCATCCGCTCCAGCATGCCGGTCAGGCTCTGCTCGGTGAAGGGCGAGTTGTTCAGGCTGTCGCCGGTGCCGTTCAGGCCGACCACCAGCCCATAGCCGATCAGCATGTTGTCGCGCACGCCCTCCACATCGACGATGTCCTTGATGCGGGCGGAGGCGGCGAATGCCGGCGCCGCCTGGACACCGAACGCCAGCAGGGCGGTCAGCACGACCAGAACGGTGCGGCGGCGCAGAAGGCGAAGGGTGGTGGGGATCATGACGCGGACACTCCTGAACTCGTGTCCGGTCCTATACAAACACCGTGCCAGAGGCGGCGGGCGGCGGCTTTCGGTCCTTGACCTGAAAAACACCCGCGATATGGCGCGTTTCGGTCACAGCCGCCCGGCAATTTTTGCCCGATTGCGGCAAGCCTTGACCGGATGTTAAGGTTGATCCATCTACAGTGCGCGCGTTTACGCATCCTTTACTGCAAACGGTTGCACGGTCATGAAAGTCGAAGGCACCGGAAACATACGCGGCAGCGGTTCGGTTCGCCGCACCGGGAAGGCCGAAGGCTCGTCCGGCGCCGCGTTCTCCAAGCAGCTTGTGGGAGAGGCCGGCTCCGCCCACGGGGTCAGCGGCACCGCCGCCACGTCCGGGATTGCGGGCGTGCTCGCCATCCAGGAGGTCGATGCGACCGACGACGCCACCGCGCGCGCGTCGCGCGGCAAGATGCGGGCGGAGGAAATGCTCGACCGGCTGGAGGAAATCCAGCACGGCCTGCTGTCGGGCACCCTGTCGGTCCAGAAGCTGGTGGATCTCGCCAAGGTGGTCCAGTCCCGCCGCGCCCAGGTCGACGACCCCGGACTGGCCGAGATCCTGGACGAGATCGACCTGCGCGCCCAGGTCGAACTGGCGAAGCTCACCTCCTGACAGGTCGGAGGCCGTCCCGCCGCCATGCGCGCGCGGGTTGGGGCGGCGGATTCGCCACGGTCACAAATCTTTTTTATTCCAAAGGCTTGTTTGGTCGTTGCGGAAGCGAACCATAGGGTTGCGGTCCTGACGTGGCGTGCCTATACTCCGCGCCGCCCGGATCACCCCTTTTTCGCTGGATGCTTTCGGATGACGTCGCCGCTTCTGCCCCAGAACTATTCCCCGTCGGAAGACGAGGAGTTCATGAATCCGATCATGCGGGAGTATTTCCGCCAGAAGCTGCTGCGCTGGCGCGCGGAACTGCTGGCGGAATCCACCGGCACGCTGAACAGCCTCCAGGAAGGCGGTATCCAGGAACCGGATATCGCCGACCGCGCCTCGGCGGAGACCGACCGCGCGCTGGAACTGCGCACCCGTGACCGGGAACGCAAGCTGATCTCCAAGATCGACGCGGCGCTGGAGCGCCTCGTCGACGGAACCTACGGCTACTGCGAGGAGACGGGCGACCCCATCTCCGTCCGCCGGCTGGATGCCCGTCCGATCGCGACGCTGAGCCTGGAAGCCCAGGAACGGCACGAGCGGATGGAACGGACCCAGCGCGACGACTGACGTCCCGCAGGCGAAGGGGACAGCCGGCCCCGGTCGCCGGAGCCCTGGCCCTGCGCTTTTGCGGCCGTCTTTTCGCGCACGTCTTTTCGCGGCCGTCGTTTTCCGGCTGGCGCCATGCAGTTCCGACGTAAGGCACCGTTCGTCCCGAGCGGTGCCTTCGTCATGTGCGCCGTCGCGCGGAACCAAATTCCGCTCTCCTCGGTTCGGAACGGCATAAAGCGGTTCCGACACCGGGGAATGATCCATGGACAACGAGACCTTCAACCTCGACCTGCGCAAGTTCCTGAAGCAGGTCGGCGTCACCTCCCAGCGGGAAATCGAACTGGCCGTCGGCCGCGCCCTGGCGGAGGGGCGGCTCGACGGGCTTGCGTCCTTGCCCGTCCGCGTCGTCCTGACGGTGGACGCGATCGGCCTGACGCATGAGGTCCCCGGGACTCTCTTGCTGGAGGCATCGCAGGGAGGGGATCAGGCGGCGGATCAGGCGGTCAGGCCGGGTGGAGCTGCGGGGTGATGGCGAGTATCGCCGCGGTCATCCGGCGTTCGGTCCACGGCACGTCATGGTGGGCCGCCGTCAGATAGCGGCTGCCGGGATCGCGCATCCATTCCGCCGGGAACAGGGCGACCGGCATGGCGGCGGCGCGGCCGAAGCTGGCGTCATGCGGACGGCCGTCCAGGGCGCAGGCCATCGCCCGGCACAGATCCGCTCCCACCAGACCGCCGAGATGGGTGGTCTGGGTCGGGCGGGCGTTGAACTCCAGGAAGACAGGCGGGCTGCCGTCCTCAGGCAGGATCGCATCGATGCCGCCGAAGCCGGAATAGTCCGTCAACTCCACGATGCTGCGGGCCATGCCGATCAGCGCCGGGTGATCCGCCGCCTCGATGACGGAGGACGGACCAAAGGGTTCCGATTGGCGGTGCAGCGTCGTGTAGGCGAATCCTTCCAGCATCCGGCCCCGCAGCGCGCTGAACGACACCGATGCCGCGTGCCCTTGCACGAATTCCTGCGCGACGATGCCGGCATCGGCGGGCATCGGCTGCCCGTTCTGCCGTTTGCCCGACTTGGCACGCGCCGCGAGATCGAGCGCCTCCTGTGCGTCGCGAGCCAGCTGAACCCCCCGTCCGGCCGAGCTGTAGTCGCATTTCACCAGCAGGGGCGCACCCAGCTCCGCCAGATCGGCCGCGCCGGTCCGCCCCGGATCGACGATGACCTGCCGCGGCGTGCGGATTCCGGCGGCGGAGGCGCGCTCCACGCATTGCGACCGCGCCGTCTCCCAGCGCTGGCCGCCGTACCAGGTCGCGAGCTTGCGCAGGCAGCGGGCATCGGCGCTGTCCTCCGGTACCTGTTCCAGCAGCCGCCCGGCGGAGCCCAGCACCGTGGCCGCGCTTTCCTCGCAGGCGATCACGATGTCGGCCCGCAGCTGCACCGCCGCCCTCGCCGCCATCACCGTCAGGTCGTCGGGCGCCAATCCCGGAGCGAAGGCGTGCCTGCCGTCGATGCAGTCGCTGAATTCCAGCAGGGAGCTTTTCGGACAGATGGCGAAGACGCGAAAACCCGCAGCCTTCAGGGCCGCCGGCATCCGGGCGGTGCCGTGACGAAACATCGCGCAAGATATGAGCAACGCCGTAGGCATTCATACTCCGAAATGCGGATGGCAGTACGGAAGGAATACCTACATTGCGTCTATACCGCAATCCTGAACGGCCTGCCGAAGGGCGGTTATGTGTATAGTGATATGCTTCCTCAAGGCGGGGGTCATGCGGCCCTGCATCTTGAGGGGAGGGCGGCTTTCGGCTAGGGATGAAGCCGCTTCATCATCCGCCGGAAGGGCCTGACCGCATGAGCGACGATCCCGATTGCCTGGGCATGTGCGCCATCGACGGCGACATCTGCACCGGCTGCGGCCGCACGCTGGACCAGATCAACGCCGCCCTGGACCGTGCCGACACCGACTCCGAGACGGAGAGCCGCGCCGGCTGACCGGCCGGGGATGATCCCGTATTCCGGCTGTTTCCTCGTCACACCACAGGCGATCGAGGAGCATCCCGATGACGGACGAACCAACCCAGCAGCCGGACCCGCAGCAGCCGGACAATGCCAAGCGCGACGAGCCGCCCCAGAAGCCGGCCGGCGACACCGGCAAGATCGACAGCCGCACCGAAAAAGCCCAGGAAGAGGCGGCGAAGGACCGCGCCCGCGAAGGCGGCTACCAGTAAGGGCATGGCCCCGGCTGCCGAGCGGGGAGTGTGTGCTTTTTATCCCGACCGGGTTTTCACGGCCGGGCAACATCGCCCCGGCACAACCCGCCGCGCGGCAAACTTTTCCCGGACATGGGAGCCCGGCCCGACGGCCGGCAGGCGGATGGGGCCATCCCGTGTGGGTGGCCCCATCCGCCCCGTCCATTCAGGCGATCTCCTGCCGGCGAAGATCCCGGAACCGTCCTCAGAACGGCATGATGATGTCGTACAGCTGCTGGCCGTAGCGCGGCTGCTGGACGTCGGTGATCTGGCCGCGGCCGCCGTAGGAGATGCGGGCCTCCGCGATCTTCTCGTAGCTGATGGTGTTCTGGGCGGTGATGTCCTCGGGACGGATCACGCCGTGGATCTGCAGGTCGCGGACCTCGAAATTCACCCGGACTTCCTGACGGCCCTGGATGACGAGGTTGCCGTTGGGCAGGGATTGCGTCACCAGGGCCGCGACCTTCAGGTCGATCTGCTCGTTGCGGTCGACCGAGCCCTTGCCGTCGTTCGACGTGTCGCTCGACAGATCAACCAAATTGGTGGGCGAGGCGCCGGCCGGGAGGACGCGGCTGAGGGTGGCGCCCTCCAGCCCGAACAGGCTCGGCATGCCGGCCTTCTCGCTGTTGGCGCGCGACCGCCTGCTGGAGTTCGCGACCTTGGCGCTGTCGTCGATCGAAATGTTGATGGTCAGGATGTCGCCCACCTTGTTGGCGCGCTGGTCCTTGAAGAAGGCCTTCGAACCGTTGCGCCACAGCGAGTTCGGGTTGCGCTCCGTCGGCAGCGGGGTCGGCATCGGCAGGCTGACCGGCTGGTAGCCGGGGCGGGCCTGCGGATCCTGGATGGTGGACAGTTCCGGCGCCTTGCCGATGTCGGCGATGCGCGAGGCGGCGCCGCAGGCGGTCAGCGAGGTGGCGGCGGCGGCGATCATCGCGAAGCGGATCAGGCGGGTGGTCTTGGTGGCGGACATTGGAGCTTTCTCCTCACTGCGCGATGATGCCGGGCTTTGCCACGGCGACGACGTTGGGGCCTGCGACCGTCGCTTCGACGATGCGGTTGGATTGGGTGTTCACGACGCGGATGACCTCGCCCTTGCCGCCGTCCTGCAGGGCCTTGCCCTGGGTGGTCAGCGTCATGGACGGCGTCGACAGGGTGATGGTGACCATGGCGCCCTTGTCGATCACGCGCGGCGATTGCAGGTCGCGCAGGCGGACGGGCTGGTTGGTGGACACCCCGCGCTTCGGCGTCATGCCGATCAGCTGGGCGTCGGAGGCGGCGGTGTCGCTGGTGGTCTGGTCGGCGCGCACGTCCTGCCAGTCGATGTCGCCGGGGCCGATGACGTCGCCGGGGATGACGCGGCGCGACAGCACCGGGATCTGCACCACGCCGAAGGCGCGGCCCGACACCGGCAGGCGGATCTGGCTGCCCGTCACCACGATCTCGGCGGCGAAGCGGCCCTGGACCGGGCTGTAATAGAGGTTCTCCACCGCCAGCCCGCCGGCGCCCTGGGGCGCCCGCAATTCCACCGCGCGGCTGTCCAGCTCCATCTGGAGCCGGCCGACCGTGACGACCCGCGACAGCGCGTCCGACAGCACCGCCTCGACATGCGGCATGCCGTAGACGACGTCCGGGGCCGGTGCCGTCACGCCCGCGCCCGGAGCCGTCGAGGCGATCGCCGCGACCGGGACGGTCAGCAGGGCGGCGCCGAGGATCAGGGCGGGCAGGCGGCGGGTGGCGAGGTGGCGGATCATGGCGGTGGTTCCCGGTTTCGAGGCTGAGGCGAGGCGCCGGCGGTGCCGCCGTTACCTCATCTGGCTGGCCTGCTGCATCATCTCGTCGGTGGTCTTGATGACCTTGGAGTTCATCTCGTAGGCGCGCTGCGCGGTGATCAGGGTGGTGATCTCCTGCACGACGTTGACGTTGGAGGTCTCCAGGGCGCCCTGGGTGACGCGGCCGAAGCCGGGGGCGCCGGGGTTGCCGGTCACGGCCTGGCCGGAGGCGCCGGATTCCATGAACAGGTTGTCGCCGGTGGCTTCCAGGCCGGCGGCGTTGGCGAAGGTGGCGAGCTGGATCTGGCCGACATTCTGCGTGGCGGTCTGGCCGTCCAGCTTGATCAGCACCTCGCCCGACGAGTTGATGGAGATGTCCACCGCATTGGCCGGGATGGTGATGTTCGGCTGGATCGGATAGCCGTCGGCGGTGACGATCATGCCTTCGGGCGACAGCTTGAAGTTGCCGGCGCGGCTGTAGGCGGTGTCGCCGCTGGGCAGCGTCACCTGGAAATAGCCCGACCCGTTGATCGCCACGTCCAGCTTGTTGTCGGTGATGTTCAGGTTGCCCTGTTCCAGCACGCGGGCCACCGCGGCGACGCGCACGCCGGCGCCCACCTGCACGCCGGTCGGCACGATGGTGCCGGCGTCCGACGAGGTCGAGCCGATGCGGCGGAAGTTCTGGTACAGCAGGTCCTGGAATTCCGCCCGCTGCTTCTTGTAGCCGGTGGTGGTCGAGTTGGCGATGTTGTTGGAGATCGTCTCGACGTTGAGCTGCTGGGCGATCATGCCGGTGGCGCCGATGGCGAGGCTGCGCATGGTGGTCTTCTCCTCTCGTCGTCGATCTGGTTCAGACGCTGCGGCCCAGCCGCTGAAGCATCGTGCGGACGCGCTCGTGTTCGGTGTCCATCATCCGCTGGGCGGACATGTACTGACGCTGGAGTGTGATCATCTGCGTCATCTCGACCACTGGCTTCACGTTCGAACCTTCTAGCAAGCCCTGTGCCACTTTGGTTTCGACCGGGGCGGGCTCGGGCTGCTCGTCGCTGACGTACAGGCCGCTGCCGACCTCGGTCATCAGCTGCTCATTCTTGAAGGTGACGATGTTCAGCTTCGCGACCGGGCCCAGCTCGGTGGCGACGGTGCCGTCGCCGCTGACCTTCACGTCGGTGGTGCCGGCCGGGATGGTGATGGGCTGGCCGTTGTTGGCCAGGACCGGCAGGCCGCCGGCATCCACCAGCTGGCGCTGGTCGTTCAGGCGGAAATTGCCGGCGCGGGTATAGCGGGGGCCGCTGGCGGTATCGACGGTGAAGTAGCCCTGGCCGGTCAGCGCCAGATCCAGCGGATTGCCGGTCTGGGTCATGGCGCCGTTGGACAGGTCGCGCACCACCGCGCGGTCCTGGACGAAGCTGACCTTCTCGTGCAGGCCGGGCCTCGTCAGGAATTCGGTGAACAGCATCCGCTGGTTCTTGTAGCCGGTCGTGTTCATGTTCGCGATGTTGTTCGACGTCACGTCCAGCTGGCGCCGCAGGGCCATCTGATGCGACAGGGCGACGTAGATCGAATTTTCCATCTTGCGGCCTCTTCACCTTGCGAACTGATCGGGCGACAGCGTCCGACCGGCGAAAGGGGTATTGCAGGCACCGTGCCAACTTCGCGGAAGCCTGGAAAGCCGCCGAAACCGGGCAAGCAGGGGGCGATCCCGCCGGATGGGGCAGGGGATGCCGGGCAGAATCTGCCGGGACGGGGGCGAAGCTTGCCGGGTTCCGCCGGGCAAGACTCTCCCGTTCCCGCCGCAAGGGTATGGCGGCGGGGCGATGGGCGGCGGCCCGGCCGGTCCAAGGGGACGGCGGATCGCGGCGGATGGAGTCCGGGCATGGCCGGGGCCTGTACGGCCGGGGCGGGGCGGACTGCCGGGCAGCCCCAATCAAGAACCGTGCCGAAACGGCCACAACCTGATGAAACCTGCTCGTCCGGGGTGTCTCGCCAGCCACTCGAAAGGAGTTATTAACTATCCTAAAAGTAGCTTTGACATGGACAGACGGTAGGGCGGGCGACGGATGCCTGCACCTGTTGCGCACCTCGAACGAACCAGGATGTCATGGCTGCCGAAACCGACGCCGGCGAACTTTCGACCGACGGCCTGCCGCGGAAGAAATTCAGCGGCAAGAAGCTGGTCCTGTTCGTCGTCCTTCCCCTGGTCCTGCTGATCGGCGCCGGCGCCGGCGTCTATTTCTCCGGCCTGCTCGACGGCCTGCTGGGCAAGGAGGAGCAGGCGGTCGAGGGCGAACATGCCGCGGCGGAAGGCCAGCATGGGGCCGAACCCGGCAAGCCCGATCCGAATGCGGCCCCGGTCTTCTACGACCTGCCGGACATGCTGGTGAACCTGAACACCGGGAACAAGCGTCCTGCCTTCCTGAAGATCAAGATCTCCATCCAGCTGTCGAAGCCGGAGGATGTGGGGGCGGTGGAGCATGTGCTGCCGCGCATCATCGACAATTTCCAGGTCTACCTGCGCGAGTTGCGGCTGGAGGATCTGCGCGGTTCGGCCGGCATGTACCGGCTGCGCCAGGAACTGCTTCTGCGCATCACCGCCGCCGCCTATCCGGTGAAGGTGAAGGACGTGCTGTTCAAGGAAATGCTGGTCCAGTGAGGGCGCGGTCAGGTGGGGATGTGGGCCGATGAGCGACACCGGTGAACTGAGCGAGGAAGAACGGCTTGCCGCCGAATGGGCGGCATTGGCCGAGGACGGCGGCGATGTCGGCGACATGGGCGGCGGCGGGTCGACGCGCGTCCTGAACCAGGACGAGATCGACAGCCTGCTGGGCTTCGACCAGGGCGGCGCCGGCGACGGCGACAACTCCGGCATCATGGCGCTGGTCAACTCGGCGCTGGTCAACTACGAACGCCTGCCCATGCTGGAGGTGGTCTTCGACCGCCTCGTCCGCATGATGTCCACGTCCTTGCGCAACTTCACCTCCGACAACGTCGAGGTCAGCCTCGACCAGATTTCCTCGGTCCGCTTCGGCGACTACCTGAACTCCATCCCGCTGCCGGCGATGCTGTCGGTCTTCAAGGCGGAGGAGTGGGACAACTACGGCCTGATGGTCGTCGATTCCGCGCTGATCTATTCGATCGTCGACGTGCTGCTGGGCGGCCGGCGCGGCACCGCGGCGATGCGCATCGAGGGGCGTCCCTACACCACCATCGAACGAAACCTCGTGGAACGCATGGTCCATGTGGTGCTGTCCGACCTGTCCGCCGCCTTCGATCCGCTGTCGCCCGTCACCTTCCGCTTCGACCGGCTGGAGACCAACCCGCGCTTCGCCACCATCGCGCGGCCCGCCAACGCGGCGGTGCTGGTCAAGCTGCGCATCGACATGGAGGATCGCGGCGGCCGGCTGGAGCTGATGATCCCCTACGCGACGCTGGAGCCGGTGCGCGAACTGCTGCTCCAGATGTTCATGGGCGAGAAGTTCGGCCGTGACTCGATCTGGGAAACCCATCTGGCGTCCGAGCTGATGGTGACCGACGTCGATCTGTCCGCCGTGCTCGACGAAGTGACGATGACCCTGCACGACGTGCTGAACTGGCGCGTCGGCACCCGCATCCTGCTGAACGCCACCCCCGACGGCGCCATAGAGCTGCGCTGCGGCGACGTGTCGATGTTCCAGGGACGGATGGGGCGCAAGGGCGGGCACATCGCCGTCCGCCTGGAAAAGGAACTGCCCAAGCAGGAGGTCATGAGGTTATGAGTCCGCTGGTCTCCATCATCATCGACGTCGTGATGGTCGGCCTGCTGGCCGCGACCATCGCCTATGCGATCATCCTGAACCGGCAGATCATCGCGCTGCGCGAGAGCCGCGGCGAGATGGCCGAGCTGATCCAGGGCCTGAACGATGCGATGGCGCGGGCGGAGACCGGCGTCCGCACGCTGAAGAAGGCGGCCGGCGACACCGGCGAGGAGCTTCAGCGCACCGTCAACAAGGCGCAGACCCTGCGCGACGAGCTGGAATTCATGATCGAGGCGGCCGACGCGCTGGCCAACCGGCTGGGCAGCGTCGGCGAGCGTGACGGCGGCCGGCGCTCCAATGCCGTGGCGCCGGCGCTCGCCTCGCGCATCCCGGCCAAGGCGCCGCTGGTGGCTCCGCGCGCGGCGCTGCGCAGCCTGCCGGTCGAGGACGATCACGACCATGACGACCACGCTCCGCCGCCGGCCCGGCTGGACGCGCCGCCTCGACGCGCCGTCGCCCGCGCCGAACCGCAGGCCGAACCGCGCGATCCGATCACCCGTGACGGCGAGAGCCTGTCCCGGGCCGAACGCGAACTTCTGCAGGCGATCGAGAATGCCGGTAAGGGGCTCGGATGACCATGCGCAACAGTGACGGCAAGCCCGCTGCGGCGGGTGCTTCCCAGGAACAGAAGGTCGTGATCCGCCCGGCCGGCGCCGCGCCGACCGGCGTCCGCACCTCCTCCACGCTGGCGGCCCAGCAGGCCCGGCAGACGCAACTGCCGGCGGTGCGTCCCGCCGTGGGCAAGGCTCCTGCGAAGAAGGGCAAGGTCAAGACCAAGGCGCGCAAGCCGGCGACGCCGCGCGTGCCTTTGAGCGAACGGCTGCGGGCGCGGCTGCGCAGCGTCCGTTTCCGGCTGCTGCCGCTGACCATCTTCGTCGCGGTGCTGATGCTTGGGGTGCGGGTCGGCGACCTGTGGCACCTCGCCACCCACGACGCCCGCCTGCCGGATTTCCCGGTCAGCCTCGCCCAGGGCCCGCAAGGCTCGCCCCCGGCGACGCCGCCAGTTCAGGTTCAAGCAGGCCAGGTTCAAGCAGGTCAGTTTCAGGTCGCCCAGGCTCAGGCCGGTCAAGTCCCCTCCGCCACCACGCCGGTCGCCGGTCAGCCCGGCGAAGCGCCGCCGGCGCCCGGCGGGTCAAGCGGTGCGGCGAATGCTCCGGCCGCCAACACCCCTCTGGCTCCGCTCGGTCCCATCAACAACCAGGAACTGCTTCAGCATTTCGCCGAGCGCCGCGCCGAGATCGAGCGCCGCACCAAGGAGATGGAGCAGCGCGAGGCCCTGCTGGCCGCCGCCGAGAAGCGGATCGACCAGAAGGTTGCGGAGATGGAGAAGACCCGCGCCGACATCCAGAAGCTGATGGCCCAGGGCGACGAGAAGCAGTCGGCCCAGCTGGAAAGCCTGGTGAAGATCTACGAGACGATGAAGCCGAAGGAAGCGGCCCGCATCTTCGAGGAACTCGACATGCCGGTCCTGCTGGGCGTCATCCAGAAGATGAAGGAACAGAAGACCGCCCCGATCCTGGCCGCGATGGATCCGGTCAAGGCCAAGGAGGTCACCTCCGCCCTGGTCGAACGCCGCGTGCCGCTGTCGGCGACGGTGACGACGCCGAAGTAAGGGAAAACTCCCTCTCCCGGGGCGGGAGAGGGAAGTTATCGCCAAATACAGTTCTCACATGAACCGGTTGTTCTTCGGGAACCCGTTCGGCGGCATCTTGCCCTGGCCGGCGCGGTCGCCCATCCAGCCGGTCAGGTCGGTGACGGTGAAGTTCCGCTCGCCGTTCCTCCAGCTCAGCCCTTCGGCCAGCGTGAAGGTCTTCACGTCGGCGACGCTGGCGTCCTTGTATTTCTGAAGCTGGACGCCCTTGCCGCGGGTCATCACCGGCACCTGCTCCAGCGGGAAGACCAGCATCTTGCGGTTGTTGCCGATGATGGCGACGGTGTCGCCGCTCACCGGATGGCAGATGCGGGCGGACCTGCCGTCCTCCAGGTTCAGCACCTGCTTGCCGGCGCGGGTCTGGGCCAGCACCTCCGCCTCGTCGACGCGGAAGCCGCGGCCATCCTCCGACACCACCAGCAGCGTGCGGCCGGGCTGGTGGCGGAACAGGTCGACGATGTCGACGTCGTTGCCGAGATCGATCATCAGCCGCACCGGCTCGCCGAAGCCGCGGCCGCGCGGCAGCTTGTCGACACCGATGGTGAAGAACTTGCCGTTGCTGGCGAAGACCAGCAGCCTGTCGGTCGTCTCGCACCGTTCGATGAAGCCGCGGGCGTCGCCGTCCTTGTACTTCACGTCCTCGGCTTCCGCGTCGGTCAGATGGCCGCGCACCGTGCGGATCCAGCCCTTGGCGGAGCAGATGACCGTCACCGGTTCCCGCTCCACCAGCGCGTCGAGCGGCACCTCGATCACCGCCGGGGCGTCGGCCACGTCGGTGCGCCGCTTGCCCAGCGCGCCGCCGCCGAACTTCTTCTTGATCTCGGCCACGCCCTCGGCGATGCGCTTCCAGCGCAGCGTCTCGTCGCCCAGCAGTTCCAGCAGGCCGTTCTTCTCGGCGGTCAGCGTGTCGTGCTCGCGCCGGATTTCCATCTCCTCCAGCTTGCGCAGGTTGCGCAGCCGCATGTTGAGGATGGCGTCGGCCTGAACGTCGGTCAGGGTGAAGGCGCGGATCAGCTCCTGCTTCGGCTCGTCCTCCTCGCGGATGATGCGGATGACCTCGTCCAGGTTCAGATACGCGGCGAGATAGCCGCCGAGAACCTCCAGCCGGTGGTCGATCTGCTTCAGCCGGTGGTTGGACCGGCGGACCAGCACCTCGTGCCGGTGGTCGAGGAAGGCCTGCAGCACCTCGCGCAGGTTCATCACCCGCGGCACATGGTCGGCGCCCAGCACGTTCATGTTCAGCGAGAAGCGGATCTCCAGGTCGGTCGCCTGGAACAGCGAGGCCATCAGCACCTCGGGATCCACGTTCCGGCTCTTCGGCACCAGGACGAGGCGGACGTCCTCCGCCGACTCGTCGCGGACGTCCTCCAGCAGGATCAGCTTCTTGGCCAGCAGCAGCTCGGCGATCTTCTCGACCAGCCGGGCCTTCTGCACCTGATAGGGCACCTCGGTGACGACGATCTGCCAGGTGCCCTGGCCCAGCTTCTCCACCTCCCAGCGGGCGCGCAGGCGGAAGGCGCCGCGGCCGGTGCGGTAGGCCTCGATCACATTCTCCCGCGACTCGACCAGCACGCCGCCGGTGGGGAAATCGGGACCGGGCATGAAGTTGACCAGCGTCTCGATCGAGGCGTCGCGGTGCTTGATCAGGTGGCGCAGCGCGTCGCAGATCTCGCCGACATTGTGCGGCGGGATGTTGGTCGCCATGCCCACCGCGATGCCGCTGGACCCGTTGGCCAGCAGATTGGGGAAGTTGGAGGGCAGGACCGCCGGCTCGTCGCCGTCGCCGTCATAGGTCGGGCGGAAATCGACGGCGTCCTCGTCGATGCCTTCCAGCAGGGCCTTGGCGACCTCGGTCAGGCGGGCTTCGGTGTAGCGCATCGCCGCGGCGTTATCGCCGTCGATGTTGCCGAAATTGCCCTGTCCGTCGACCAGCGGGTAGCGGACGGAGAAATCCTGCGCCAATCGCACCAGCGCGTCGTAGACCGAGCTGTCGCCGTGCGGGTGGAATTTGCCGATCACGTCGCCGACGACACGGGCCGACTTCTTGGGCGGGGTCGTCGGCTCCAGGCGGAGCTGGCTCATGGCGAACAGCAGCCGTCGGTGCACCGGCTTCAGCCCGTCGCGCACGTCGGGCAGCGAACGGGACATGATGGTGGACAGCGCGTAGCTGAGATACCGCTCGCCGAGCGCGTCGGCCAGCGGCTTTTCCAGAATTTCGGAGGCGGGGTTTTGCGGCTTCATGATGATGGGGTCTAGCAGTTTCAGGCGGAACGCGCCACCGCGTTCGCGTAACGTTCCCTCAGCCGTTCGCGCGCGGGCGGCAGCGGCCCGTTCAGCACATGGCGCTCCAGGAAATGCGCGGTCAGCCGCAGCCCGTCGGACACCGCCGCCGGCCCGCCGCCGCCGCGCCCGGCCAGGAAATCGGGCAGGGGAAGCAGCCGGTCGCGATAGGGCTCGCCCACCGACGCGGTCACCGCGCGGCCGGTGCGCGGGCTGACATAGGCGAGATAGTCGTTCGCCCCCGACACGGCACAGCGGTCGAGGTCGAGGCCGAATCCAAGCTCCGCCAGCAGCCCGATCTCCCACCGCACATAGCTTTCCGCCCAGGCCGGGCTTTCCAGCAGCTCGAACAGGGCGAGCAGCCCGTCGAACAGGGCGGGGTGGGCCTCCCGCTCCGGCAAGGCCGCCTCGACCAGGGCGCAGGCGCTGATCAGCGCGGCCAGCGCCTGGGCGTCGTCGAAGAAATTGGCGGCATAGCCCTTCACCGGCTCCAGCGTGAAATGGCCGAGATGCTCCGGCAGGCGGCCGCGCCAGCGGACATGGAGCAGGGTTCCCGGCTCCAGCGTGCCGCGCTGGCGCGCCGAACGGCCGCCCATCACCATGCCGGCATGGCGGCCGTGCCCGCGCGTCAGCAGGGTCGCGACGGCGGATCCCTCCCCCTGGGGGCGGGCGGACAGAACGATTCCCTGATCGGACCAATCCATCGGTGCCGTTCGCAGATGAGGTGGCAGGGGAAGTGGCGGGCTATCCTAGTATAGGAAAAAAACTCCCCAAGGGAACCGGCCACGTCGCAATGCCGTCCACACGGCGCGATCCGCCGGCAAGCCGCTGCGATCAAAGCGCTTCGCGTCATCCCCGCGCAGATCGGCAAGGCGTCTTCATGCGAATGCCGGCCGAAGAAGTGGTAGTATTCCGGTATGTTACATACCCCTGGCATATGTAGGGGTGGTAAGGGCATCAGGAATAGAGCCACTCGTGCCGAGGACATTCACCGATTCTTCACCAATCCGCCCCTACAATCGTGACCTGAGCGGTGGGAGGCCCCCACCATTCGCAGGCCGCCAACGGGTTCGGCGAGGGGTCTTGAACACCAACATCGACCGATATCTGCTGGCCGAAAAGGCGGGCTCCGAAGGCGTCTGGGATTGGGATCTGCGCAGCGACACGCTGTACCTCTCCCCGCGCTTCAAGGACTTTCTCGGCCTGCCTCCCGGCGATCCCGGCCGCGAGGCCAACCGGCCGAACGACTGGCTGTCGCTGGTCCACCCGGAGGACGTCGACTGGCTGCATGCCTCGTTCGAGGCGCAGATGGTCGGCCTGACGGTCCCCTTCCAGATCGAACACCGCGTCCGCCGCGCCGATGCGCCCGCCGACCCGACCGGCAAGCCGCGGTGGCGCTGGCTGGTCTGCCGCGGCATGGCGGTGATGGACGATACCGGAAACCCGGTCCGCATGGTCGGCTCGGTCGCCGACATCACCGACCGCAAGCTCGCCGAGCAGCGCCTGCGCCGGAGCGAGGAGCGCTATGCGCTCGCCGCCGCCGGGGCGGCCGACGGGTTGTGGGACTGGCACATCGACAGCGGCGAGGTCTATTACTCCCCGCGCTGGAAGGCGATGCTGGGCCATGAGGACGCCGAGATCGGCGACACCATCGACGAGTGGTTCAAGCGCGTCCAGCCCGGCGACCTGGATGGCCTGCGGACCGCGATCAACCTGCACCTGACCGGCGAGCGTTCGCACCTCCAGCACGAATTCCGCCTCCGCGACAAGGCCGGGCAGGAGATGTGGATGCTGGTGCGCGGCTTGGCGGTGCGCAATGAGAAGGGCTGCGCCGTCCGCATGGCCGGCTCGATGACCGACATCACCGCGCGCAAGAAGGCCGAGCAGCAGATCCTGTTCGACGCCGTCCACGACGGCATGACCGGGCTGCCCAACCGCACGCTTCTGCTCGACCGCGTCGGGCAGGCGCTGGACCGCAACCGCCGGGCCGCGGCGCGGCCCTTCGCGGTGATCATCATCGACCTGGACCGCTTCAAGGCGATCAACGACGCGCTGGGCAGCAGCGCCGGCGACCGCGTGCTGCGCATCATCGCCAAGCGGCTCGACACCAGCCGCCGCGTCGGCGACACGCTGGCCCGCCTGTCCGCCGACGAGTTCGCCGTGCTGGTGGACGAGCTGGACGATGCCGGCGACGCGCTGGAGGCGGCGGAGCGCATGGCGCGCGCCATCTCCCGCCCCATCACGCTGGAGGAGGGGCGCGACCTCGTGCTCACCGCCTCCATCGGCGTGGCACTGAGCCAGACCGGCTACGACCGGGCGGAGGACATGCTGCGCGACGCCAGCCTGTCCATGTACCGCGCCAAGAGCGGCGGGCGGGCGCGCATCGACGTCTTCGACGCCAACCTCCGCCGGCAGGCGATGGCCGCCATGCGGATGGAGGCCGACCTGCGCGCCGCCCTGGAGCAGGAGCAGCTCTGCCTGCACTACCAGCCCATCGTCCTGCTGGAGACCGGGGCCATCGCCGGCTTCGAGGCGCTGATGCGCTGGAACCACCCCGACCGCGGGCTGGTTCCGCCGGCGGAGTTCATCCCGCTGGCCGAGGAGACCGGCCTGATCGCGCCGATGGGCCGCTGGGCTCTCCGCGAGGCGGTGCGGCAGCTGGCGCTCTGGCAGGCCCGTTTTCCCCGGCCGGTGCCGCTGTTCATGAGCGTCAACGTCTCCACCCGCCAGTTCCGCGACGACGATCTGGTCGCGGCGGTGCGCGACCTGCTCGACGCCGTGCCGATCCCGCCGTCCAGCCTGAAGCTGGAGCTGACCGAAAGCCTGCTGATGAAGGATCCGGACGAATGCCGGATGCTGATGCAGAGCATCCGCGACATGGACGTCCGGCTGTCGATCGACGATTTCGGCACCGGCTATTCCTCGCTGGCCTACCTGCACAAGCTGCCGGTGGATGTGCTGAAGATCGACCGCAGCTTCGTCCGCGCGCTGTCGACGGGGGAGGGCAACGCCGCCATCGTCCAGGTCATCGCCGGCCTTGCCACCATTTTGCGGCTCGACGCCGTGGCGGAAGGGGTGGAAACGGCGGACGAAGCGGTGTATCTGCGCGGTCTGTGCAAGTACGCCCAGGGCTATCACTTCGCCCGCCCGGCCCCGCCGGAAGCGGTGGAGCGGCTGCTGGCCGCCGAAGACGAGCACATCGCCCTGCCAGCATCGGCCTAAGGCCGCTGCGAGCCGTTGATTTGGAGTTTGCCTGATGTCGGACCGCAACTGCGGTGAATGCACCCTCTGCTGCAAGCTGATGGGGGTGCCGGAGCTCAAGAAGCCTGCGGCCAAATGGTGCGCGTCCTGCGACCAGGGCAAGGGCTGCTCGATCTATGAGGAGCGGCCGCAATCCTGCCGGAACTTCCAGTGCTTCTGGCTGATGGACGAGAATTTCCCCGACGAGTTCCGTCCCGACCGCATCCACGCGCTGGCCGCCTTCAACGACGTGAAGGACAGCTGCGTCCTGCACGTCGACCCCGCCAAGCCGCGCGCCATGGGCAGCCCGGAGGTCCAGGCGCTGACCGACGCGCTGCTGAAGGTCTATTCGAAGGTGTTTTTCCTCTGCGGCAAGGAAAGCGCGATGATGCAGCGGTGAGTGCGGCTGGGGATCGAATTCCGCATCCGGGGCGGCGCTTTCCGCTTCGGATGCCCCTCTCTCCTACCGCCTCACCCCACTCTCATGGACGCGCACCGCGTCCTCGATCCCCATCGCCAGCATGCGGGCGACACAGTCGTAGCCGCCGTCGTTCTGGTGAACGCCATCCGGCCCGATCAGGTCGGTGACGGCCATCCGCCGGCTCTCCACCAGCGACCGCATCACGTCGAAGCGGTGGAACAGGCCGACGTGCTGGTCGGCCGCGATCCCCGCTATGCGCGACAGCATCGGCGCCACGCCGGTCTTGTCCAGCATCCTGGGCGCGTATTGCAGGTCCATCAGCACCACGTCCACCCCGGCGGCGCGCAGCCGTTCCACCCCCTGGCGGACCGAACGCTCGCTCAGGCCCTGGTCGCCGTCGCGCAGCACCGTGTTGGCGCCGACCTGCCAGATCACCAGATCGGGTTTGGCGCCCAGGGCGTCGGCGTCGATCCGCTTTTCGGTCTGGTCGTCGGTCTCGCCGTTGATGCCGCGATTCAACACCGCGATGTCCGCGTTGCCGAAGCGCTCGGCCAGGTAATGGGCGAGGCGGGCGGGATAGGTCCGGTCGGGCGCGCTCGCCCCCGCTCCGGCGGTGGAGGAGGAACCGATTGCGACGATCCGTATCGGCGCGCCGGTGGCGATGCGCCGGGACATCTGCGGCAGGGGGGCCGAAAGCGCTGCGTCCCCACGGGGAAGCAGGCACTGCGCCGAGGCCGCGGGTTCGGCGGCCAGCGCGGGAGCGGATATGGCGATGACGGAGATCAGCGTCAGGAGGCGGGCGGCGAGATGCAGGCTGAAGGGCGTGTTCAAGGGCTCGTTCCGTTGCTTCGCGCCACTGCCGGGGGAATGACCGCGGGTGCGATCATCGTGGCGATGCTTTCCGCCAGCAATTGTCCGATGCAACGGTGAACGAAATCATAAGACCGCCGCTTCGCCTCGTCCCCCTCGTCGGCGAAATCGACCCGGCCGTCCTCCACCCAATGCCGCATGATGTCGTAGCGCGGGAAGTGGAAGACGTCGGAGCCCTGGGCCAGCCAGGTGATGTAGGACAGGTAGGGGGCGAAGTCGATCAGCTGCGCCGTGTGCATGCTGTACTGCATGTCCATGATGACGATGTCGGCGCCGCGGCTCTGGACTGCGGCGATGCCGGCCTGCAGCGCCATGCCGAAGCCTTCTGGATCCAGATTGCGCATGGCGTCGACCGTGCCGGTCTGCCAGACCACCAGCGCCGGGCGCTGGTCTTCGACCGCCTGGGCAAGCGGTGCCACCATGGCCGGCGCCGGCTCGCCGGGCAGGCTCAGCACGCTGGTCCGCACGGCGCGGCCGGGCAGGCGGCGCTTCAACTCCTCCTCCAGCCGGGCGGGATAGCCGACGATGCCGGGCTTGGACGCCTGCTTGGCGGAATTGACGATGAGGACAGACAGCGGCCGGCCGGCGGCGAGACGCGCCGACAGCCGTGGCAACCCTTCGCCGGGAGAAAGCACGGCGTCCGGCACGGAGCAGGCGGGATCGACGCCCCCGCCGGCCTTCGCCGCATGGCCCGATCCGGGAAATGAGAGAGCCGCCAGCGCGATGGCCGTGGCCGTCAGCAACCGTCTGAACCCTCGTCCGTTCATGCACCCACATTCCTGCTGGCCGCGACCCTGTGGCGGCGCGCCCGCTCGGCCGACTGGTACCAGCCGAGGAAACGGGCGAGCAGCACCATCATGGCGATGCCGAGCACGGTAACAAGGAACTGTGCGGAAAGCGAGCCGCTGACATGGACCAGCACGGTCTGACCGGCGAAGGACAGCAGCACGCCCAGGCAGAACACCTGCAGCGACTGCCGCCCGCAGTCGAGCACGGGCGCGGCCAGCGGTCCGTTCAGCCAGGATGCGCCCGGCGGCACCAGCCGGAGGACGACATATGCCAGCGCGAAGAAATGAAGCAGGCGCAGCGGATCGAGATCGGTCTTGCTGATGGGGTAGAGGAACTCCGTCACCGCGTCGGGGATCATCGCGTGCAGCGGGGCGAACTTCCAGGACAGCGTCAGGTACAGGCTGGCCAGCAGGATCGCCACCGCCGCGGCCATCGCCGGCAGGCTGAAGCGGGTCAGCACGGCGCGCACATCCGGCCGGAACTGCAGCGCCGCGCCGGTCACGAACAGGAACTGCCAGGTGAAGGGGTTGAAGTACCAGACGCCGCCGTCGGGGTGGGTGGGCAGGTTCCATCCCCACTGCCTCGCGGCCAGATAGACCGCGGCGGAACCGGCCAGGACCGTCAGCGGCCGGCGGCGCAGCGCCGGCAGCAGCAGGGGAAAGACCAGCAGAAGCACGATGTAGAGCGGCAGAACGTCCAGGTTCGCCGGCCTGAACTTCAGCAGCAGGGCCTGGGTCAGGGCGGAGACGGGATCCTGGAAATAGCTGGTGATGCCCATCTCCTCGGTGAACAGCGGGCTGTCGAAGGCGCGGGCGGTGTAGGCGATCTGGGCGGTGAAGGCGAAGAAAAGGATGATGTAGGTGGCGTACAGCGTCCAGCAGCGGTGCAGCACCTGTGCCGCCGCCATCGGCGTGCCCTGCCGGTCCAGGGTCCGGCCATAGACCAGGGCCGCGGTATAGCCGGAGATGAAGACGAAGATCTCCGTGGCGTCGCTCAGGCCGAAATTGCGCGGCGTCAGCCAGGAAATCTGGTTGGCCGGGATATGGTTGACGAAGATGAACCACAAGGCCAGCCCGCGGAAGAAATCCAGCCGCAGGTCACGCGCCGCGGCAGACTCCGCCCCACGCTCCGCCATACTCACATCTCTCATGGCCGTTCAACCCGCAAGGTTCCACTCCCTCCATCAACACGCCAGCATGGTCTTAAGCTCCGCCGCCCGACCTTTCCAGGGATCATTCCTCTGGGTCGTCGGCGGTGCCTGCAACAGATGGTGGGGATGGCGGCGGAATCGAGAAGCAATGCTGCCGAACCTGCGGAAGAGGCCGTCCGGCCCAGCTGGTTGAATCCGGCTGGTTGAGAGGAGCCCGCGACTTCGCGCCGCAGCGTTAAACCTCTGAAATACGGACGTCAATTCTGCTTCCCGCTTGATCCCGACCATTTGCTTCCTGCATAATCCGGTCAGCGAAGAAAACTGGGACGGATCGGCCGAAAGGCCGGCTGCAAACCCGGATGGATGGGAGGAAGCGCAAGTAGCGACCGGAAACGGTCGTGCCGTCCCTGTGCGTGCGTCCGGGCATTCGCGGTGCCCCCGATGCGCCGTCCGGGCTGGCCGAACGTGTATTTGGTCAAGCGTGCGTCCGGCCGGGCAAGCATCCCAACCACCCCCTGCTTTTCCCGCTCAACCGTCGCCGTCCGGTCCCGTCGAGGGGCCGGCTTGGCCGGTTGCGGGCCGGCTGACCCCAGCCCGGCAACAAAAACGCATAACCGATACAAAAACGCATAACAGAAAACGGACAAAGGGAGCTTCTGGATGAAACGTCGTGCATTTCTGACCTCGGCAGGTGTGGGCGTCGCCGCCAGCACGCTCGCCGCCCCCGCAATCGCCCAGTCCTCGCCCGAGATCAAGTGGCGTTGCGCCTCCAGCTTCCCGAAGAGCCTCGACACCATCTACGGTGGTGCGGAGTTCGTGTCCAAGCGCGTGGCCGAGCTGACCGACGGCAAGTTCCAGATCCGCGTCTTCGCGGCCGGCGAGATCGTCCCGGCGCTGCAGGTGCTGGACGCGGTCAAGGACGGCACGATCGAGTGCGGCCACACCGTCTCCTATTACTACGTCGGCAAGGATCCGACCTTCGCCTTCGACGCCGCGATTCCGTTCGGCCTGAACGCGCGCCAGCAGAACGCCTGGATGACCCATGGCGGCGGCAAGGAGCTGATGGCGGAGTTCTTCGCCGGCCACAATCTGGTCGCCATCGGCGCCGGCAACACCGGCACCCAGATGGGCGGCTGGTTCCGCAAGGAAATCAAGTCGATCGAGGATCTGAAGGGCCTGAAGTTCCGCATCGGCGGCTATGCCGGCACCATCATGGCCAAGCTCGGCGTCGTGCCGCAGCAGATCGGCGGCGGCGACATCTACCCGGCGCTGGAAAAGGGCACCATCGACGCCGCCGAATTCGTCGGCCCCTATGACGACGAGAAGCTCGGCTTCCAGAAGGTCGCCAAGTACTACTACTATCCCGGCTGGTGGGAAGGCGGCCCGCAGGTCTCCATGATGTTCGGCAAGGAGAAGTACGAGTCGCTGCCGCCGGCCTACAAGGCGGCGCTGCACGCGGCCTGCTCCGACGCGACGCTGGACATGCTGGGCAAATACGACGTCCAGAACATGTTCGCGCTGAAGCGTCTGGTCGCCACCGGCACCCAGCTGCGCCCCTTCCCGAACGAGGTGATGCAGGCCTGCTACCAGGCCGCCATCGAGGTCTACGACGAAGAGGCCGCGAAGAACGAGAAGTTCCGCAAGATCTACGAGCCGTGGAAGAAGTTCCGCGAGGAGGAGTATCTGTGGTTCCGGGTGGCCGAATACAGCTTCGACCGCTTCGTCTACGCCGCCCCGCCGCTCGAGAAGAAGAAGTAAGGGGACGTCGGCCCCCCACCCCGACCCTCCCCCGCCGAGCGGGGGAGGGGACAAGGGTTTAGACGGGGGAGG
Source organism: Azospirillum ramasamyi (assembly GCF_003233655.1). Classification (NCBI taxonomy): domain Bacteria; kingdom Pseudomonadati; phylum Pseudomonadota; class Alphaproteobacteria; order Rhodospirillales; family Azospirillaceae; genus Azospirillum; species Azospirillum ramasamyi. Next base: position 1,449,448 of record NZ_CP029829.1, on the reverse strand, counting down.
TTAAGGCGCAATCGAAGCCGAGAACCTCCCCCTCATATCATCGAGCGTAAATTCTGACACATCAGACTTTACGCTCGCCCTCAGACGGCGGGCGCGGCCGTCCGGCCGCTTGCCTTCGCAGGCATGGGCCTGCGGGGCCGCAGTCGCGGCCTTTACCTCCGAGCATAAGAGCGCCTAACAGAACCATCTCTGGACGAAGCGCCAGCAGATGAGGCTGGCCGCGATATGGTGAAAGGCAGTGAAGATGTCGGCGCGCCGTTCGTAGCGGACGGCGATGCGGCGGAAGCGGGCAAACCAAGCGAGCGTACGCTCGACCACCCATCGGTGTCGGCCAAGACGCTCGCTGCTCTCGACGCCACGCCGGGCGATCCGCGGAATGATCGCTCGTTGGCGCAGCGCCTGCCGGCAGTGTGCAAAGTCGTAGCCCTTGTCGGCGTGCAGCTTGGCCGGGCGGCGCCGGGGCCGGCCCGCACACTGGCGGATCGCCGGCACGGCATCGACCAGCGCCTCCAGCAGCTTGCTGTCGTGCCGGTTGGCTGGCGAGATCCTCAGGGCGAGCGGGATGCCGTTAGCATCGACGAGGATGTGGCGCTTGGAGCCCGGCTTGCCGCGATCCGTCGGGTTCGGGCCGGTCTCCTCACCCCCCTTTTTGCCGGGACGCTGGCGCTGTCCACCGCTGCACGATCCCAGTTGATGGCGTTGGCATAGCCGAGCCGGTCGAGCAGCACACGATGCAGCCGTTCCCACACGCCAGCCCGATGCCACTCGTGCAGACGCCGCCAGCAGGTCATCCCCGAGCCGCAGCCCATCTCCACCGGCAGAAGCTCCCAAGGAATACCCGTGCGCAGCACGAATAGGATGCCGGTCAGCGCCGCACGATCGTCCAACCGGGGCCGTCCGCCTTTTGGCTTGGGCGGCTCCGGCGGGATCAGCGGTTCGATGATCGCCCACAAGGCGTCGGAAACAAGAGGGGCTGCCATGCCCCTACCAACCGTTCCTGGCCGGTTTTGTTACGCACTCTAAGTCAGGACTTACGCTCGGCGGTATCATACCGTCGAGCGGAGCGGCTGACTCATTGAGAGGGATTCCCAAGGCCGGCGATCCGTGATTCGATTCCCCATCGCGATGGGGAGGAGCGAATGCCAGCGGCCTTGCCGATCCGGGAAGACTTGAGTGCCGGCGAGTTGCGCGCCTTGGCGCGGCGGGAGAGCAAAGGGCGGGTGGCGGCGCGGATGTTCGCCATCGCCCATGCGCTCGACGGGGTGAGCCGGGCGGAAGCGGCGCGGCTGGCCGGCATGGACCGTCAGGCGTTGCGCGATGCGGTGGTGCGCTACAACGCCGAGGGCGTCGCCGGGCTGTATGATCGCCCGCTGCCCGGGCGACCGGAATGGCTGAGCGAGGGGGAGCAGGCAACGCTCAAGGCCATCATCCTCGCCGGCCCCGATCCCAAACGGCACGGCTGCGTGGAGTGGACCTTGCCGATCCTGTGCGAGGTGATCGCCGAACGCTTCGCCAAGACGCTGCATCCGGCCAGCCTGTCGCGCATCGTGCGCCGGCTGAACCTGTCGAAGCAGAAGACGCGGCCCCGTCACCCGCAGTCCGACGCCAAGGCCCAGGCCGCCTTCCAAAAAAGGGGCTGCGCGAAGCGCTGAAGGCTGCGGCGGCCGCGCACCCTGGGCGGCGCCTCCAACTCTGGTTCCAGGACGAAGCGCGCATCGGCCAAAAGGGCCGCACCGCGCATCGCTGGTGGGAGCGCGGGCAGCGTCCCGCCGGGCTGTGCGACAAGCGCTTCACCTCGGTCTACCTCTACGCCGCCGTCTGCCCGGCCAGCGGCGCCGACTTCGCGCTGGTCATGCCGACCGTCTCCACCACCGCCATGAGCCTGTTCCTGGACGGCTTCTCCCGGAGCCTGGAACCGGACGTCCAGGCGGTGCTCGTGCTCGACCAGGCCGGCTGGCATGGATCGCGGGCGCTGGTCGTGCCGGACAACATCACGCTGGTGTCGCTGCCGCCCTATAGCCCCGAACTGAACCCGGTCGAGCGCGTCTGGCTGTACCTGCGCGAGCGCTTTCTGTCCCACCGGCTCCTGGACGATTACGACGCCGTCGTCCAGGCCTGCTGTGACGCCTGGAACGCCCTCACCGCCACACCGGAGCGCCTACGCTCCCTCACAAGCTACCCGTGGCTCCCATGTGTCAATACTTAGGCGCGGCGGTATCACACCTTGATCGTCAACCCATCGTAAGCCGGCTCGACCCCCTCCGGCAAAATCCGCCGCAGGCTGTCGTAGTCCATGCTGTTGTCCATGTGGGTCAGATAGGCCCGCCGCGGCTGCACCCGCTCGATCCATTCCAGCGTCAGCGCCAGATGGGCGTGCACCGGATGCGGCGGCTCTAGCCGTCCGCAATCGACCACCCAGGTATCCACTCCCGCCAGCGCCGCGAAGGCGCGCTCGTCCAGCCGCACCACGTCGGTCGAATAGGCGAAGCCGCCGAAGCGGTAGCCCACCGTCCGCATATAGCCGTGATCCTGCTCGAACGGCGTCACTTCCAGCCCCTTCACGCTGAACGGGCCGTCGATCCGATGCGTCTTCAGCACCGGGCGGTAGAAGGGATAGCCTTCCGGCAGCGGATCGAAGCAGTAGGGGAAGCGGGCTTCGATGTCGCGCAGATGCTCGTCCCAGCCATAGGCGTCGATCGGCGCATGCATCTGCCGGCAGATCTCGCGCAGTTCGTCGATGCCGTGGCAGTGGTCGGCATGCTGGTGCGTCCACAGCACGGCGTCCAGCCGCGCACAGCCGCTGTCCAGCAACTGCTGCCGCAGGTCGGGCGAGGTGTCGACCAGAACCGACACGGCGCCATGCTCCACCAGCACCGAGGGGCGCATGCGGCGGTTCTTCGGATTGGCGGGATCGCAGCGGCCCCAATGGCCGCCCGGCACCCCGGCGATCACCGGAACGCCGCGCGACCCGCCGCAGCCGAGGACGGTCACGCGCATCCTGCCCGGTGCAATGCCGGTTGATGCGCCGTCCGCGGTCATGCGGCCGCCTTGCCCTGGGCGGCCTTGTCGAACAGGCGGAAGAAGTTGTCGGTGGTGACGCGGGCCAGCTCCTCGGCCGACACCCCCTTCACCTCGGCCACGCAGGCCGCGGTGTGGGCGACATAGGCCGGCTCGTTGCGCTTGCCGCGGAAGGGGATCGGCGCCAGGTAGGGCGCGTCGGTCTCCACCAGGATGCGGTCGATCGGCACGTCCTTGACGATGGCGCGCAGGTCTTCCGACTTCTTGAAGGTGACGATCCCCGACAGCGACAGGCTGAAGCCGTAGTCCACCGCCTCTTCCGCCAGCGCCCGGCCGGAGCTGAAGCAGTGCAGCAGCCCCTTCACCGTCTGTCCCGCCGCTTCCTCCTTGACGATGCGCATGGTGTCGGCGTCGGCGTCGCGGGTGTGGATGATCAGCGGCAGGCCGGTTTCCAGGCTGGCGCGGATATGCCGGCGGAAGCATTCCTGCTGCTGGTCGCGCGGGCTCTTGTCGTAGAAATAGTCGAGCCCGGTCTCGCCCAGACCGATCACTTTGGGATGGCGCGACAGCTCCACCAGCGTCTCGGTCGTGGTGATGGCGAACTCCTCCTGCGCCTGATGGGGATGGACCCCCACCGAGCAGAGGATGTCGTCATAGCGCTCGGCCACCGCCAGGATGCGGTCGAAACGGCTGATGTAGGTGCAGATGGTGACCATCCGCCCGACGCCGGCCTGCCGGGCGCGGTCGACGACCGCGTCCAGCTCTTCGGCGAAATCGGGAAAGTCCAGATGGCAATGGCTGTCGACGAGCATCAGGGAAAACTCAGGCCTTCGGTTCTTCGACGTAACGCGGGAAGACGCCCTGCGGCGTCGGCAGCGGCGTGCCGGCGGCCAGCGCCCCCGACGGCCCCAGCGTGCCGAAGCCGCGCGCGTCCGGCCCCAGAGCCAGCAGGTCGAGGATCTTGGCGGAGGAATCCGGCATCACCGGCTGGGTCAGGATGGCGAGATGGCGGATCGTCTCGGCCAGCACATACAGCACGGTCGCCATGCGCGCCGGGTCGGTCTTCTTCAGCGCCCAGGGGGCCTGTTCGTCGACATAGCGGTTGGCGTCGCCGACCACGGCCCAGATGGCGTCCAGCGCCTTGTGGAAGGCCTGCGCCCTGATCTCCGCCCGCACGATGTCCAGCATGCCGTAGGCCGAGCCGAGCAGCGCGTTGTCTGCCTCGGTGAACGCGCCCGGCGTCGGCACCGCGGCGCCGCAGTTCTTGCCGATCATCGACAGGACGCGCTGCACCAGATTGCCGTAGTCGTTGGCGAGGTTGCCGTTGATCCGGTTGACCATCTGCTTGTGCGAGAAGTCGCCGTCATTGCCGAACGGCACTTCGCGCAGCAGGAAATAGCGGGTCTGGTCGAGGCCGTAGGTGTTGACCAGCGTCTCCGGCGCGATGACGTTGCCGAGGGACTTGGACATCTTCTGGCCTTCGATGGTCCACCAGCCATGGGCGAACACGCGGCGGGGCGGCTCCAGACCGGCGGCCATCAGGAAGGCCGGCCAATAGACGGCGTGGAAGCGCAGGATGTCCTTGCCGACCATGTGCAGGTCGGCCGGCCAGTACTTGGCGTACTCGCCCGTGGTGTCGGGATAGCCGACGGCGGTGATGTAGTTCGCCAGCGCGTCGAGCCAGACATACATGATGTGGGCGTCGTCGCCCGGCACCGGGATGCCCCACTTGAAGGTGGTGCGGCTGACCGACAGATCCTTCAGCCCCGACTTGACGAAGGCCATCACCTCGTTGCGCTTGCCGGCCGGCGCGATGAAGTCCGGGTTGCGCTCATAGAACTCGATCAGCCGGTCCTGCCAGGCCGAGAGCTTGAAGAAGTAGGACGGCTCCTCGACCCATTCGCATTCGGCGCCGGTCGGTGCGATCTTCTTGCCCTCGGCATTGGTGGTCAGTTCGTCCTCGCCATAGAAGGCCTCGTCGCGAACCGAATACCAGCCGGCGTAGGAGCCGAGATAAATCTCGCCCTTCTCCTTCAGCACCGTCCACAGCGCCTGCGCCGACTTGACGTGGCGCGGCTCGGTGGTGCGGATGAAGTCGTCGTTGGAATAGTTCATCAGCGACACGAGATCGCGGAAGTTCCGCGATACCCGGTCGGTGAAGTCCTGCGGCGGGATGCCGGCCTTCTCCGCCGACTTCTCCACCTTCTGGCCGTGCTCGTCGGTGCCGGTCAGGAACTTCACGTCATAGCCGTCGAGCCGCATGAACCGGGCGAGGACGTCGCAGGCAAGCGTCGTGTAGGCGTGGCCGATGTGCGGCACGTCGTTCACGTAATAGATCGGCGTCGTCAGGTAGAAGGTCTTCGGCCCGGCCATTTGCGGCACTTTCTTTCAGGTCAGGGTCAACGAGCAGGTTCTCAGATAACGCTAGGCGGCGGCCGTTTCCAGCGCCGACAGGGCGTTCAGGACCACCTGCTTGCGGTCCAGGTTTGCGGATTCCGCGCGCGCGAAAAGACGCTGAACCTTTTCCCACACCTCCACCCAACGTTCAAGACCGCGGGCATTCGCCAATCGGGTCATCAGGGCGGCCTCGCCCGGCACCACCTCCGCCGGCCAGCATCCGCGGGCGAGCGAGCGGGCGAAGCGGGCGAGCCACCAGACCAGCAGCTCGGTCGCCGTCTCGAACATCCCGTCGTCCTGTTTGCGGGTCAGCTTGTCGGCGAAGGCGTGGGCGGCGACGATGTCGATGCGCGGCAGGTCGGACAGCAGCCCGATCATCTCGCGGTAGAGCGCCAGCCCGCCCGCATCGGCAAGGTCGATGGCGCGGCCGACGCTGCCCTCCGACAGGCGGGCCAGCGCCGGGCGGTCGTCGGCGGCGATGTCCGGCCGGTGCCGTCCCAGCAGTTCGATCACCGTCTCTTCGGCTAGCGGCTTCAGCGTCAGCTTGCGGCAGCGCGAGCGGATTGTCGGCAGCATGCCGCCGGGATTGTCGCTGACCAGCAGCAGCAGGGCGCCGGGCGGCGGCTCCTCCAGGATCTTCAGGATGGCGTTCAGGCCGCTCAGGTTCATGCGGTCGGCGCCGTCGATCACCGCGACGCGCCAGCCGCCTTCCGCCGAGGTGCGGCGCAGGAAGGGGCCGATCTTGCGCACGTCGTCCACCGCGATGTCGCGCTTCAGCCGGTCCTTCTTCTCGTCGCGCTGGCGCTCGATGGTCAGCAGGTCGGCATGGCCGCCCGACGCCACCCGGCGGAACACCGGATGGTCGGGGCCGATATGCAGCGAGGTGACCGGAGCGTTTCCGCCGAACAGGCTGTCCCCCGGCGCATCCTGCGCCAGGACGAAGCGGGCGAAGCGGAAGGCCAGCGTCGCCTTGCCGATTCCCGGCGTCCCGCCGATCAGCCAGGCATGCGGCAGCCGGCCGGAATTCCACGCCTCCAGCAGCAGCCGCTCGGCCTCCTCATGACCGACGAGGTCCGGGTTGCGCCGGGGAGCGAGCGCGTCTTCCGCAGGGGCGGCGGATGCCGGGGTGCGCGCCTTGCTCACGACGGCAACCCCAGACGGCTGGATACTGCGCTCCAGATGCGCGCCTGCACGGTGTCGGGGTCGGCGTCGGCATCGACCACCGCGCAGCGCTCCGGCTCCCGCCGGGCGATGTCGAGGAAGCCGTCGCGCAGCCGCTGGTGAAAGCCGATGTCCATCCGCTCATAGCGGTCCTCGCCGCCATGGCGCGCCACCGCGCGGCGCAGCCCCGTCTCGACGTCGATGTCGAGGATCAGGGTCAGGTCGGGGCGGAAGCCGCCCAGCGCAGCGGTCTGCAAGGTCTCCACCGACCCGCGCCCCAGCCCCAGCCCATAGCCCTGATAGGCCATGGTGCTGTCGAAGAAGCGGTCGCACAGCACCCAGTTCCCGGCCTCCAAGGCCGGCCACACCGTGCGTTCCAGATGGTCGCGGCGGGCGGCGGTGTGCAGCAGCGCCTCCGTCACCGGGCTCCAGCGGCCGGTCTCGCCGGTCACCAGCAGGGCGCGGATCTCCTCCGCCCCCGGCGACCCGCCCGGCTCGCGCGTCGTCACCAGCTCGGCGCCGCGGGCGCGCAGGGTTTCCCGCAGGGTGTCGGCCAGCCGGCGCAGCTGCGTCGACTTGCCGGCCCCTTCGCCGCCTTCCAGCGTGATGAAACGCCCGCGTTGTGGAGAGGTCGGCATGGTCGTCACGGTCACAGGCTGTTGCCGAAGACGAGATACTTGGCGGCGGCGAAGGCGCGGCCGACGAAGCCGGCCTTCGGCACGTCCTGGGCGGCCACCACCGGCACCTCCTTGCCCGGGAAGCCGGGGGCGGAGATCACCAGCTTGCCCACCGTGTCGCCCTTCTTGATCGGCGCGGACACGGGCGCGTTGGTGACCAGCGACACCTTCATGCCGGGACGGTCGGCGCGGCCCATGGTGACGCTCAGGTTCTGCGGCACGGTGACCGGAACGGTTTCCTGCTCGCCCAGCCAGACCGGCACCTGCTCGATCGTCTCGCCGCCCTTGTAGAGCGTGTAGGAGGCGAATTCACGGAAGCCCCATTCGATCAGGCGGGCCGATTCGTCGGCGCGCGCCTGCATGTTGGGCAGGCCGTTGACCACCAGCAGCAGGCGGCGCCCCTCGCGCTCGCCCGACGCGGTCAGGCCGTATCCGCCGGCTTCGGTGTGGCCGGTCTTCATGCCGTCCACGTCCATGCCGCGATAGAGCAGCGGGTTGCGGTTGCCCTGGTTGATGTTGTGGTACTTGAACTCCCGGATCGAATAGTAGTGGTAGTATTCCGGGAAATCCTTGATCAGGTGCTCGGCCAGCAGCGCCAGATCGCGGGCGGTCATGTAGTGGTTCGGGTCGGGCCAGCCGGTGGAGTTGACGAGGTTGGTGTTCTTCAGCCCCAGCTCGCGCGCCTTGCGGTTCGCCTGCTCCGCGAAGGCCCCTTCCGACCCGGCCAGCCCCTCGGCCAGCACGATGCAGGCGTCGTTGCCGGACTGGACGATCATGCCCTTGACCAGATCGTCGACCTTGATGTTGTTGTGAAGCTCCACGAACATCTTGGAGCCCTGCATCCGCCACGCCCGCTCGCTGACCGGCAGCGTGCTCTCCAGCGTCAGGCGGCCGGCCTTGATCGCCTCGAAGGTCAGGTAGGCGGTCATGATCTTGCTCATCGACGACGGAGCCATGCGCTCGTCGGCGTTCTTCTCGAACAGCACGGTGTTCGAGGTCAGGTCGATCAGGATCGCCTGCTTGGCGATGGTGTCGATGGTCGCGGCCTGCACGGACACCGCGGTCATGCCGGCGCCTATCGTGGCCCCGGCCATCGCGATTCCGGCCGCGAGGGCGGCGGAACGGCCGAAAACGGCGCAGAGGCGGACGACAACAGCGTTCATGGCAACAATCCTCCAAGGGCACTCGGTCACAGGCGCTCGGCAGAGCGATCGCGGTGGGTTTCGGTCGGCCGGATCAATCCACCACGATTTTGGCCTCCGTAAGGCCGGCCTGTAAGATCTGGTTGAGCAGGGTGTCGGCACGATCGACGCTGTCCAGCGGCCCGACCCTGACGCGATGCAGGGACAGGCCGCCCGACCGCGTCAGGCTGACGTCGGCGCGCTGGCCCATGGCGGACAGCCGGGCGCGGGCCTTCGCCACATTCTCCTCGCTGCCGAAGGCGCCGACCTGCACATAGATCGCCTCCTGCGGCTTCACCGGCATCTGCGCCACCACCGGCGCCGGCACGAACCGGCCTTCCGACATGCTGCCGGAGACGGTGGCGGGCGGCGGCACCGGGGCGCCGACCACCGCCGGACGCGGCGCGCCGGTCGAGGCCGACTGGCCGGCCGCCCACTGGCCGGCCGCCGACACCGCCGTCGCCGGACCCGACGGCCCGGCCTGTTCGATCCGGCCGCGCGGGGCGGCCTTGGGCGGCGGGCCGTCGACCTCCGCCAGCAGCGGGGCCGGGGTTCCCAGCCGCGCGGCGGCGGCGATGGCCCGGCTCTCCTCCGCCAGGATCTGGACGCGGACCTTGGCCGTGCCGGGACCGTCGAAACCCAGCAGCTGGGCGCCGCGGCGCGACATGTCGATGATCCGGCCGTTGGCGAAAGGGCCGCGGTCGTTCACCCGCACCACGATGGAGCGGCCGTTGTCCAGGTTGGTGACGCGCACCAGGCTCGGCATCGGCAGCGTCCTGTGGGCGGCGGTCAGCTCGTCCTGGTCGTAGATCTCGCCGTTGGCGGTGTTCTTCGCGTGGAAGCCCGGCCCGTACCACGAGGCGATGCCCGTCTCGTCGTAGCCGTAGTCTTCCTTGGGATAATACCAGACGCCGGCGATCTGATAGGGCTTGCCCAGCTTGTAGACGCCGCTGGTCGGCAGGCCGGAGCCGCTGCCGGCGGGCTTCTGCGCGCAGGCGGCGAGCGTTGCCACGCCGACCAGCACGACGATCCTGCCCACCCCGCGCCAGCGACGCATCCGCCAAACCCCTCGATTCCCGGTCGCCTCGAACCGCCAAGGCGGCGGCACTCTAGCCGAGTGGCACGGCCACGCCAATGCCTGCAAATGCGGGGAAGCACGATGACACAGGGCCGGCCATGATCCCGCGGATCAGGGAGCCATGATCCCGCGGATCAGGGAGCCATGATCCCGCGGATCAGGGGGCCGGGAACAGCGCCGTGGTGCGGCCCATCAGCCGATAGGCGGTCAGGCCGATCCATTCCCGCACCGCATCGTCGAGGATCACCAGATTCTGCCCGAACTCGAAGCGCAGATAGGGCTTGGCGCCGGTCCGGGTGCGGTAATCGACGGGGTAGGGGATCACCTCCCAGCCGACGGCGCGGAAGATGCCGACCGACCGCGGCATGTGCATGGCGGAGGTGACGAGCACCCAGCGTTCTCCCGGGGCCGGCTTCACCAGTTCCTTGCTCAGCACGGCGTTTTCCCAGGTGTTTCGGGATTGCGCCTCGTAGATCACGCGGTCCTCGGGGATGCCGGCCTGCGCCAGCGCGGCGCGGGCGGTCGCGTCCTCCTTGTATTCCTGCCCCAGCAGCCGGCCCGATCCGCCGGTGAAGACGGCCTTCGCCTCGGGATGGCGGCGGACGAGGTCCGCAAAGCCCAGGATCCGTTCCGCCGCGTCGTTGAGGGAGGGATCGCCGCGGTCGACGGTGATCGGCGGGTTGAGCGCGCCGCCCAGCATGATGATGCCGTCGATGCGCCCCTCCGGCTCGGCCCTCGGAAAGCGGTTCTCCAGCGGCAGCGCCACCAGCGCGCCCAACCCGGTGTAGGTGACCAGCGCCAGCAGGACCGCCGCCAGCGTCACCATCCGCTTGCCCGCCCGCCGCCAGCGTCGCGTCCACAGCAAAATCGCCCCCAGCGCCACCGTCAGAACCAGCGCATTGCCCGGCGCCGCCACGGCCCAGAACAGCTTCGACAGGATGAAGGACAGCACCGGATGGTCCATGGCCGTGAAGGGGAGGCCAGCATAAGCGCGGCGGTCGCCCATGGGCAACCGGGCTCAATTCCTTTCCCGGAGCGGGAGAGGGCGGTCGCCGTGGAACGCTTCGACAGCGGCTTTACCTCACGCCGCCGCCTTCACCGCCGCCTGCCGCTCCACCATCCGCAGGCCATGCGCCCGGTACTGCGCCTGGACGATGGACGCCCAGCCCATGCGGATCATCGTCAGCTTCACGGCGTCCGACACGTCGTCGCCGGTGACGAGATCGGTGACCTGCCACATCAGCGTGTCGTCCACAGAGCGCGGATGCATCGCCGCCACCCTCAGCAGCCGCGCCATCAGCGCCGCCGTCGAGTTGCGGCCCAGCCCCCGCTCGGCCAGCGTCAGCGCATCGTTCAGCGCCGCCAACTCCCGCCGCGCCTTGGCCGAGGGCTCTCTCGCAGCGCGCGCCACGCTCTTCCCGCCGGTCATGGTCCGTCTCCCCTGTTCCGATCCATGCGGGACAGTCTGTCAGCGCAATCCGTGCGCCGCTGTGACGGCCGTCACTGCCACATGGCGGCGGGGCTGGTTTTCGAGTGCGGGCGTGCTACCTGGAGGCTTTACCGCTATAGTGTCCGCCGCGGCCGTTCCGGACCGCCCGAAAGCCGCCAGAACGCCCGAGGTTTTCCCCGACCGATGCTGTCCGCCCGCTCCAAGACGCCGACGCCGCCCGAACCCGCCGCGCTGGCCATTCCCAACAAGCGCGCCATCATCTCCCGCCGCAAGCTGTCGGGAGAACTTGAGGATCTGGTCGCCGAGCACGGCACCGGCGACAAGCTGCGCCCGGCGCTGATCGCCTGCCTGCGCAAGGCGCTGGCCGACGGCCGGGCGGAGGTGCGGCGGCGCTTCGACGACGGCGGGTCGGGCGAGCAATGCGTGCGGGAGAACTGCTACCTCGCCGACCGGGTGGTGGGCACGCTGGCCGACTTCACCGTCCGCTTCATCTTCCCCACCGCCAACCCGACCTCCGGCGAGGTGTTCGACGTGGCGGCGACCGGCGGCTATGGCCGTGGCGAGCTGGCGCCCTTCTCCGACATCGACCTGCTGTTCCTGCTTCCCTACAAGCGCACGCCGCGGGTGGAGCAGGTGGTCGAATACATGCTCTACATCCTGTGGGATCTGGGGCTGAAGGTCGGACATGCCGTGCGCAGTGTCGACGACTGCATCCGCCAGTCCAAGGCCGACGTCACCATCCGCACCGCCATCCTCGAATCGCGCTATCTCTGGGGCCCCGGCAAGCTGTTCGCCGAGTTGCGCAAGCGCTACGACAAGGAGGTCGTCGCCGGCTCCGGCCCCGAATTCGTCGAGGCCAAGCTGGCGGAGCGCGACAACCGCCACCTGAAGATGGGCGACAGCCGCTATGTGCTGGAACCCAACCTGAAGGACGGCAAGGGCGGCCTGCGCGACCTGCAGACCCTGTTCTGGATCGCCAAGTATCTCTACCGCGTCGAGAGCGTGGACGAGCTGGTCGGCAAGAAGGTGCTGACGCCGGAGGAGGCGCAGCGCTTCGCCAAGGCGCAGAACTTCCTGTGGACCGCGCGCTGCCACCTGCATTACCTGACCGGCCGGCTGGAAGACCGCCTGACCTTCGACGTCCAGACCAGCATCGGCGCCGCCATGGGCTACACCGACCATGCCGGCACCAAGGGCGTCGAGCGCTTCATGAAGCACTATTTCCTGGTCGCCAAGGACGTCGGCGACCTGACGCGCATCTTCTGCGCGGCGCTGGAGGCCGAATCGAAGCGTCCGCCCAAGTTCAACCTGCTGCGTCTGGCCTCGGTCGCCCGGCGCAAGGACGTGGACGGCTTCATCGTCGACGGCGAGCGGCTGAACGCCCGCAGCGACAAGCAGTTCAAGGAACAGCCGATCGACATGATCCGCCTGTTCCACACCGCCCAGATCCACGACATCGACATCCACCCGGCGGCATTGCGCGCCATCACCCGCTCGCTGTCCGCCATCGGGCCGAAGCTGCGCAACGATCCCGAGGCCAACCGGCTGTTCCTCGACATCCTGACCGGCCCGAAGGATCCGGAGATCACGCTGCGCCGGATGAACGAGGCCGGGGTGCTGGCCCGCTTCATCCCCGATTTCGGCCGGGTCGTCGCGCAGATGCAGTACGACATGTACCATGTCTACACGGTGGACGAGCACACGCTGTTCGCTCTCGGCATCCTGCACAAGATCGCCTCCGGCGAGCATGCCGACGAGCTGCCGCTGTCCACCGAGGTGATCCACAAGGTGGTGTCGAAGCGCGCGCTCTACGTGGCGCTGCTGCTGCACGACATCGCCAAGGGGCGCGGCGGCGACCATTCGGTGCTGGGCGCCCGCGTGGCGGAGAAGCTCTGCCCGCGGCTCGGCCTGACGGCGGAGGAGACGGAGACGGTGGCGTGGCTGGTGCGCTGGCATCTCGCCATGTCGCACACCGCCTTCAAGCGCGACCTGGAGGACGACAAGACCGTCCGCGACTTCGTGGCGCTGGTCCAGTCGCCGGAACGCCTGCGGCTGCTGCTGGTGCTGACGGTGGCCGACATCCGCGCGGTGGGGCCGCAGCGCTGGAACAACTGGAAGGCCACGCTTCTCCGCGAGCTCTACAACCGCTCCGAGGAAATGATGTCCGGCGGCATGACGGTGGAGGGCAGGGGACGCCGCATCCAGTCCGCCCAGGCGGCGCTGCGCGCCGAGCTGACCGACTTCGACGATGCCGCCTTCGAGCATCACAAGGGGCTGGGTTATCCCGGCTACTGGCTGGCCTTCGACACCGACACGCTGGCCCATCAGGCCCGCATCGTCCGCGATGCCGAGCGGGAGCATCGTCCCCTGACGGTGGAAACCCGCGTCGACCGAGGCCGCGCGGTGACGGAGGTGACGATCTACGCCACCGACCACAGCGGTCTGTTCTCCCGCCTCGCCGGGGCGCTGGCGGCCTGCGGCGCCGACATCGTCGATGCCCGCATCTTCACCATGACCAACGGCATGGCGCTCGACGTCTTCTCGGTCCAGGACGCCGCCGGCGGCGGTGCGTTCGAGAGCGGCGACAAGCTCGCCAGGCTGTCGGTGATGATCGAGAAGGTGCTGTCGGGCCAGTTGAAGCCGCTGAACGACCTGTCGACCCGCCGCACCGCCCATGCCAGCCGCACCCGCGTCTTCCATGTGCCGCCGCGCGTGCTGATCGACAACAACGCCTCCACCACCCACACGGTGATCGAGGTGAACGGCCGCGACCGTCCCGGCCTGCTCTACGACCTGACCCGCGCGCTGTCGAACCTGACCCTGCAGATCAGCTCGGCCAAGGTCTCCACCTTCGGCGAGAAGGCCATCGACGTCTTCTATGTGAAGGACGTCTTCGGCCTGAAGGTGACGCATGAGGGCAAGCTGGCGAAGATCAAGGAACGCCTGCTGAGCGCGCTCGACGATCCGACCGGCGACGCCCCGCCCCCCGCCACCGTAAAGCGGACGCGGACAAAGGTGACGGAGGCGTAAGGAAAAGCCCTCTCCCAAGGCGGGAGAGGGCGGCACTGCCTCACGGCGCCATGAACACGCTGACATGGCGGCCGACCTCGCCGCTCGCCTGATCCTCGGCGACCACGGCCACGTCGGTCGAGCCCGGCTTCACCGCCGCCGCCGGCACCTTCACGAACACCCGGTAGGTCGCCACCGAGTCGGCCTCCGCCTGCAGCGTCACGCTGCCGCCGCTGCCGGCATCGTCGTAGCCGGCGACCGCCAGATGCGCGTCGGGCAGCCCCTCGACCGTCACCGTATAGCTGCGGGCGGTGTGCGTCTTGTTCAGCAGCTTGATGGTGTAGGCGTTCTGCACCGACCCGTCCGACAGCATCACGAACAGCGGCGCCCGGTCGCGCAGCACGCTGACGTCCAGCGTCGGTCGCAGCACCAGCGCGATCGCCATGGCGCAGACCACGATCAGCATGATCAGCGAATAGATGACGGTGCGGGCGCGGACCAGCTTCACCCGCTCCGGCTTGCCGTCGATCTTGGCGATCTGGTTCGACTGGGTGTCGAAGCGCACGAGGTCGAGCGGCCGGCCGATCTGCCGCATCACGTCGTTGCAGGCGTCCACGCACAGGCCGCAGCCGATGCAGGAGATCTGCTGTCCTTCGCGGATGTCGGTGCCGGTCGGGCAGACATGGACGCATTGCTTGCAGTCGATGCAGTCGCCCAGCCCCGCCGCCTTGCGGTCGTCCCAGCTCTGCGACTTGCGCATCGGCGCGCGGCCCTCGCCGCGCCAGTCCTCATAGGTGACCAGGAAGGTGTCCTCGTCCACCATCGCCGACTGGAAGCTGCGCCACGGGCAGACATAGATGCAGATCTGCTCGCGCGCCCAGCCGGCGAAGAAATAGGTCGTGAAGCTGAACAGCGCGATGAAGGTGGCGACGCCGCTGGTGATGTTCCCATGCAGCAGGTCGTTCATCAGCGTCGGCGCGTCGTTGAAGTAGAAGACCCACGCCCCGCCGGTCATCACCGAGATCGCCACCCACGCCGCATGCTTGGCGGTCTTGCGCGCCAGCTTGGCCCCGGTCATCGGCGCCTTGTCCAGCCGGATGCGGGCGGTGCGCGGCCCTTCGATCTTGCGCTCCACCCACATGAACAGGTCGGTCCACACCGTCTGCGGGCAGGCGTAGCCGCACCAGATGCGCCCTGCCAGCGTGGTGGCGAAGAAGATGCCGAAGGTGCCGAGAATCAGCAGGCCGGTCAGGTAATAGACCTCCTGCGGCCAGATCTCGATCCACAGGAAATAGGCGCGGCGCCCGACCATGTCGATCAGCACCGCCTGGTCCGGGATGCCCGGCCCGCGCTCCCACCGGATCCACGGCGTGACGTAGTAGATCGCCAGAAGCACGATCAGCGCCGCCCATTTCAGCTGGCGGAAGCGGCCCTTGACGTCGGCGGCATAGACCTTCGGCCGGTTCACGAACCAGTGCCGGCCCGGCTCCTCATGCTGTTCGGCGTGGGACGCTGCGGCGGGCTTGTCGGCCTGGGCCGGGCGGCGGGTGAGGGTGGAGTCTTCTTGCGGAAGGGACATGGCGTGGTTCCTCGGCCGTCGGCGGCACGGGTGGCGTCAGCTTCGTCCCTTCTCCATAAGACTTCGGTGATGGAGCCGCATTGCGCAATGTCAATCCGGCCGCGTTTCAGCCACCGGGCCCCGCGCCTGCCGGCCCCCTCAAACGGTCTTCTGCCCGCGCAGCTCGGCCAGCCCGTCGTGATAGGCGCGGTCGAACAGGGCCTCCAGCCGGGCGTCGGTGCCGCGCAGGCCGGCGACCACCGCATGGGCCCATTCGAAATACTCGACCTTGCGCGACAGCGGCCAGTCGGCGGGCGGGCTGTGCGCCATGGAGCGCAGGTTCGACACCTTGTCGGCCAGCTTCACCAGCTTCGCCCGAGTCGAGGCATGGGGAGCGGCGTCGATCTGGTGCTGCTTGCGCTCGGCCTTCGACATGCGCTTGTCGTCGGTGGTTTCCGCCACGACCTGCACCACCTCGACGCCGAACAGCTGTTCGATCTCCTCATAGCTGGCGTCGGTGTCCTCCAGCGTGTCGTGCAGCAGAGCCGCGATCACCACCACCGGATCCTTGCCCGCCGTCGCCTCCGCCACCAGCAGGGCCACTTCGGACAGGTGGTTGACGTAGGGTTCGGCGCGCACGCCCTTGCGGCGCTGGTCGATGTGCTTGTGCGCGGCGAATTCCAGCGCCCGCGCGAAATCGAGGAGGGGGGCGTTCGGCAGTGAAGCGTTTGGCAGGCTCATGGTGTTCTCTCGGCTGGGGCATTACTCTCCGCTTGGTAGGACCGTGCGAAGGACCGCTCTCATGTTCACGAGTTTCTTCTTCGATCTGCGCAAGGCCGGCGTTCCCGTCTCGCTGACGGAGTACCTGACGCTCATGGAGGCCATGAAGCAGGGCACCGCGTCCTTCCGCGTCGAGGATTTCTATTACCTCAGTCGTGCATGTCTGGTTAAGGATGAACGGAACCTCGACCGCTTCGACCGTGTCTTCGCCGCCACCTTCAAGGGCCTGACCGACGAGGCGGCATCCGGCGAGGAAGTCCCCGTCACCGAACTGCCGGAGGAGTGGCTGCGCAAGCTGGCCGAACGCTTCCTGACCGACGAGGAGAAGGCGCAGGTACAGGCGCTCGGCGGCTGGGACAAGCTGATGGAGACGCTGGCCCAGCGCCTGGCCGAGCAGAAGGGCCGGCACCAGGGCGGATCGAAATGGATCGGCACCGCCGGCACCTCGCCCTTCGGCGCCTACGGCTACAACCCGGAAGGCATCCGCATCGGCCAGCACGAGAGCCGCCACCGCCGCGCGGTGAAGGTGTGGGACCGCCGCGAATTCAGGAATCTGGACGACCGGGTTGAGATCGGCACCCGCAACATCAAGGTGGCCCTGCGCCGCCTGCGCAAGTTCGCGAGAAGCGGTGCGGCCAGCGAACTGGACCTTCCCGGCACCATCCGCGCCACCGCAAACAACGCCGGCTGGCTCGACCTGAAAATGGTGCCGGAGCGTCACAACACGATCAAGGTGCTGCTGTTCCTCGACGTCGGCGGCTCGATGGACGACCACATCCGTCTGGTGGAGGAGCTGTTCTCCGCCGCGCGCAGCGAATTCAAGCACCTGGAGCACTTCTACTTCCACAACTGCGTCTATGAAGGCGTCTGGCGCGACAACGCGCGCCGTCATACCGAGCGCATCTCCACCTGGGACGTGCTGCACACCTATCCCGCCGACTACAAGCTGGTCTTCGTCGGCGACGCCGCCATGAGCCCCTACGAGATCGTCTACCCCGGCGGCAGCGTCGAGCACTGGAACGAGGAAGCCGGTCATGTGTGGATGCAGCGCCTGCTGTCGGTCTACGGCAAGGCGGTGTGGCTGAACCCGACCCCGCCGCAATACTGGGACTACACGGAAAGCACCCGCCTGCTCCAGCGCCTGATGGGCGGGCGGATGTTCCCACTGACGCTGGAGGGGCTGGACGGGGCTATGCGGGAGTTGGGGAGGTGAAAAGCCGTTTCAAAGGCTTGGTCTGCATGCTGTGTCCATGCTTGGGATTCGACAGTCTCATGATCTTGGGGGCGGCGATTTGGTGGCGCCGACGTAATTGCTGGAGCTTATTCCCTTGGTTGATGGATGGAACCAAGTCCATCCCTGATCAATTGGAAAACCAACAATGGAAAATTTGCCATCGACCGATCTCTGCAGTATGCCGGCCGGAGCACATACCGGCACTTCGATTTTGAGTCTTTTATGTATCTCGTCTGTCAGATGTTGGGCAAAGCAGTCATATCCTTTTCCAACATCGCAGGCCCATAAATGTATATCCTTACAGAACTTGAAATCCTTCATCAACATGCTGTCCAGGAGCTGGGATGCGTTGTATTCATCCAGAAAACCTGCGCAACCATGGGTATTAAAGACGATTGTGTCATTCTTGCCTATATCTTTAAATAAAAAAGGCTGATCGAATTTTTCAAACTTACTTACTCCATAGAGTTTGCATAGTGAAATTTCTCCACCGAATATCACCTTTTGGTCTGAGGTTCCCCCTTGATTCATCCAATGATTTGCGTCTAGGGAAACGGATTTTCCGCCTCCCATATCCATTTTCTCTACTGTTAAGCGTGTGACTCCAATTCCAATTGCCACTACAAGATTTTTCCCTCCGAATCCCAACAGAGAGCCGAAAGATCCGAGCATCGTCCTCACCATAAGGTTGATAGTGATTGAAAAATATGCGGTTTAAGGAGAATTTGGCAGGTCATTGCCTAGCAATTATATTGTAAAATTTCGTTGTTCTGCAATATTTTTGATGGTTCTGGTGGGTAGATGTATCTTCTGCATGTAATAATCTTTCTAGATTATCTTCCTGTATGTGCTGCTTCGACGCTCCCAATGGCATGTCTGCAGGCTGGCGAATGCGGGGCGGATGCGCCCACGCGGACATTGCCTCCGGTTCGGCGTCGAAGAGGACTCTGTAACGCAGAAGAATACGAAGGGATCTTGTCTGGCAATTTACGCTGCTGAAAGCCTTGCCGAACAGAATGGCTTGGATGGCTGGGTGCAAGGGAGCGGCAAATACCGTAATCACTTGCTGCGGCTGACGCAAAAATCCGGCCAAGCCCCCCTCCGCGTCGGCTCGGCGATGAACGCGAAGACGGGGGGGCTTGCCGGACTGTCATCGGCGGCGATGGCGCGAACCATGCCGCCGATGCGTCTGCCGCATTACTTGCAGCTGCTGGCGACCTGGGCGGTCGGGGTGCAGCCCGGGTTGCCGGCGGTCAGCGCGCCGGTGATCGTGCCATCGGGGCCGACGTTCAGGGCATAGTTGCAGCCGGTGGCGCCGATGGCCTTGGCCGAGCTGACCAGGGTGCAGGTCTTGCCGGCCACCTGGACCGCCAGGTTGTCCGTGGTCGGGTTCTGCGCCCAGGTCATGCTGGACGAGGGGTTCTGCACCGGGGCGCCGATGCTGGCGTGCGAGGAGATGACCACCGTGTCGGCGTGGGCGGCGCCGGCCACAAAGGCCGCGACGGTCAGAACGGTGCCGATCATGCCAACCTTGAAAGAAGAACGCATTTCTATGCTCCTGGTTTCTATGATTAGTGCCAATTCAACGCACACAAGACGCTGATGCCCGGTGCAAGGAAAGGATCGTTCTATTCTCCATTTTTATCAATAAAATGTTTGATTCAAAAAGAATCAAATATATCATCTGGAATGAGTCGTGAGTGTACATCTGTATTAGAACGTAAAAGAACACAATTGCGTGATAAGTTGGTGTGTATAGTCGCCTCTTATTGCATGTGTATGCTTTGACTTGGTTTTGCGGATAATGACCGGCTCTCTGAGCGTGCTTTTTGGTTGTCCGATTGCCGTTGATGATACTCCTCTTATCTCCGATGGCACTCGATCTCCTCGGTCGCGGGCTCGTTGAGGTGGTGAGTGTTTTATGACGAGATGTATCAGGCGATACGATGCATCCATATCTGACTTTCAATTTTAATTAACGCACCCTGGAAGTGTGGTTCACCTGCCGACCGTCGCGGTGGCTGACCGTCGCGGTGACACCTGCTGCTCCCATCCCAAGCTGTCTCGGCGCGGAGGTGGGATTGCCCCACACCGAAGAATATGATTTTTATCCTATCAAAATTGAGCGTTTCCCGGTGAAATAGGAGCGTCCGCCCATCTAACGCCGGAGCCGCCCCCATGCCCGATTGTCTGAACCCCGCCGAAACCGCCACCAAAGCCGCCTCCACCGTCCGCCCCGCCGACAACTTCCCCTGCTGGGCGGAGGAGCCGCCGCTCCCGCCCGATGGCTCCCTCGTCCCCGGTTCGCGCTTTCACGAGGAACAGTGGATCATGGCCGCCGGCATGCTGGCGCGCGGGGCCTCCTTCCAGCAGGTCGCGCGTGCCATGGGCTGCAGCCGCACCACGCTGTGGCGGGCCTATTACGGCTCGCAGCACTTCCGCCATCGCGTCTGGTGGGAGAGGCAGGCGCTGAACCGGGAGGCGGATCTTCGCCTGTCCTCGCTCCGCGCCCTGGTGACGGAGCAGATCGAACGGCTGGTCTCCATCGGCGATCCCGGTACCGTGCGCTGGCTGGCCGAGAAACTGGGTTTGCTCAAGGAGTTCGGCGCCGATGCCACGGGCAACGCCCCGACCGCCGCGAACAACCGCACCCCGTCTCCTACGGTCCCGGAATCGCCGACCGCCGAGGCGTCCGCCGCGCTGGAACCTGCCTTCGACGACGACAGCGTTCCCGGCGCGATCCGCGAGCGCCGCCTGCCCGAGCCGGAGGACATCGCCGCCATCCTCGCCCGGCCGGAGGCCGAGGGCCCCAAGGGTGTCTATCCCTGGACCTTCAATCCCGACGATCCGTACCCCAACCTGGGTTCGGCGTTGGAGCGGCAGGGCGGGGAGGGGCCCTACACCCGCCGCCGGTGAACGGCCCCCGGTGAAAGAATGAAACGTTTGAACGCCGTCGGGAAAACGGTTCACGGCGTTCCAAACGTTCCATTCCCGCCCCAGGGCGCCGACCGGCCGTCTCGCCCCGCCGCCTGCTCGATCATCCGGTTCGCCTGCGTCACCTTCCGGGCCAGCGTCGTCGCCAGGATGCGGTGCAGGACCAGCGCCAGTTCCGGGGCTTCGCGCTCCAGCCGGGCCAGGGTCGCGGCGATCAGGCGGTGGATGATGGAGGTGGTCTCAACCACCACTGCGGCGCCGCGGGTCTGGCCCAGAACCAGGGCGATCTCCCCCACCACCGCCCCGGCGGTCATGGTGCGCAGGCCTCCCCGGCGCCAGGAAAGCGGTATCCGGTGATGAATAGTGTTCTGCTGCCCGGCGTTGCACGGCCGCTCATAACCGGCCGCCGCACGAATCAACGTGTGACAATGTAAAAATAAACAATTTCCAGGATGCATAATACCCTCGAATATCTGCATTTGATGGAGATATTCGTGAAAAATGCATACTTAATCGGCGTGCTTCTGCCCCTGGCGCTGGGCGTGGCACCAGCCGTCATGGCGGCAACCGCTTCCGCGAAGGACAGCGCCGAGCCGGCCGGGGAGACTTTCGGCAATCCGCCGGTCTTGAACACTTCGACCGCGCCGCGCGCCGGCTCGCTCCTGCTGCGCCAGCCGCAGGCGGCCCCCCGTCCGCATAGCGGCCAACTGCGCAATTACGACCTGTTCGTGACCTTCACCGACGGCTTCATCCGCAACCCGGCGCAGGGGCGCCCCGATCCGGTGCGGCTGCGCAGCTACCGCGGCACCGACGTCGACCCCAGCCACCCCTTCGTGGCCCCGACCATCGAAGCGACTCCGGGCGACACGGTCCGCATCAAGCTGCAGAACCAGCTTCCGGCCGACCCCGACTGCAACAATCAGGCGCAGGCGGACATCAACAACCCGCACTGCTTCAACGGCACCAACCTGCACAGCCACGGCGTCTGGGTCAGCCCGTCCGGCAACAGCGACAATGTCCTGGTGTCGATCAATCCCGGCGTCAGCTTCGAATATGAATACAACATTCCGGCCGACCATCCGGCGGGGACCTTCTGGTACCACCCGCACCGCCACGGCTCCACCGCTCTGCAGGTCGGCAGCGGCATGGCCGGCGCGCTCATCATCCGCGGCGACCGCCCGCCGACGCGCGACGCCAACGGCGACCTCGACACCCTGCTGAAGAGCCCCAAGGGTGCCGCGATGACCGAGCGGGTCCTGCTGTTCGAGCAGATCCCCTACGCCTGCACCAAGGACGGCAAGCTGAAGACCAAGTCCGACGGTTCCATCGACTGGAGCTGCGCGCCGGGCGAGGTGGGCGAGATCGTCTCCTACGATCAGTTCGCGCCGAACACCTGGGAACAGTCCGGGCGCTTCACCACCGTCAACGGCCGCGTGCGTCCGATCTTCGCCAACGCCAAGGTCGGGGAGGCCGAGCGTTGGCGCCTGATCCATGGCGGTGTGCGCTCCCCCATCACGGTGGAGTTCCGCAAGCTCGACGTCACCGACTTCTTCCAGCGCGAGAAGACCCTCTCGGCCGCCGAGCAGGACCGCTTCGCCAAGGAACGCTGCACCGGGCAGCCGGTCCCCTACATCCTGGCCGCCGCGGATGGTCTGACCCTGAACGAGGGACAGGTGCGGACCAGCGTGCCGATGCAGCCCGGCTATCGCGACGACCTGCTGGTCAACTTTCCAGAAGCAGGCATCTACTGCGTCGTCAACAAGCCGTCGGCGGCCAACGCCAGCCCGGACCGGACCGCGACCTCCACCGGCGTGCTCGGATTCGTCCGCGTGCGCGGCGACCGCGTGGTCAAGGACCCGGTGAAGGAGACGATCCGCCAACTGTCGGCCAACGCCACGAAATACGCGCCGGCCGTCGCCAAGGAGGTGATCGGCGACCTGAACGCCCGCTGCGCTGAGAAAGCAATGGGCGGCAAGACGATGGTCGACACCCCCTATTGCCCGCGCTTCACCCGCTTCACCGCCCATCCGCCGATCACCGAGCATGAGGTGGTTCACCAGCCCAAGCAGGAACTGGTCTTCTACATCAACCTCCCGCCCGAGGGGGCGACGCGGACCAACCCGCTGTTCCAGGTTTCCAACAGCTTCGAGGTGGTGCAGAACCCCGACGGCACCTATGGCCCCAAGGGTGCGTCCGCCTACCAGCCGGGCGTGGTCGACCGGCCGGTGGTGCTGGGCACCGCCCAGCAATGGGAGCTGCAGTCCTATTTCGTCAGCCATCCCTTCCACATCCACGTCAACCCGTTCCAGGTCGTGTCGATCATCGGTCCCGACGGGCGCGACGTCAGCGAAGCCGGTTCCGGCGATCCCGACTATGCCGGCATGAAGGGCATGTGGAAGGACACCATCTGGGTGAAGAGCGACATCAGCCAGCCGCTCGCCTCCACCGAGCCGCCGACGGGCACCTACAAGGTGACGATCCGCACCCGGTACGAGCGCTTCATCGGCGAATATGTCCTGCACTGCCACATCCTCGACCATGAGGATCAGGGCATGATGCAGAATGTCAGCATCGGCCTGCCGGACGGCCGCGGCGGCCTTGCCGGAGCCCATCACTGACCGGTGCTCGCCCCCCTCGACTTCGCCCGAACGGGAAGAGGGGGGCACCCTGCCGCTCCCCGGCGGTTGCTGCGATCCGTCGCTGCCTCCGACCATTGAAAAATCCCCCGGTTTCCGTCTACGGTCGCGCGTCCCCTTGGAGTGAGTGCATGCGCGATATCACCCCCATCACGGTCGCCCGCGGCGACGGCATCGGTCCTGAAATCACGGACGCGGTGCTTCATGTGATGACTGCCGCCGGCGCACGCCTGAAGGTGGAAGAGGTTCCGGCTGGCGAGGCGGTCTACAAGCGCGGCCATCCCGGCGGGCTGGATGCCGCCGGCTGGGGATCGATCCGCCGCACGCGCGTTTTCCTGAAGGGGCCGATCACCATGCCCCAGGGATACGGCAACAAGTCGCTGAACGTCGTCGCCCGCACCACGCTGGGCCTGTTCGCCAATGTCCGCCCCTGCGTGTCCTACCATCCCTATGTGCGGACCCGGCATCCGCGCATGGACGTGGTGATCATCCGCGAGAACGAGGAAGACCTTTACGCCGGCATCGAGCACCGGCAGACCGACGACGTGATCCAGTCGGTGAAGCTGATCTCGCGCCCCGGCTCCGAACGCATCGTCCGCTACGCCTTCGACTTCGCCCGCTCCAACCACCGGCAAAAGGTGACGGCCTTCGTCAAGGACAACGTCATGAAGATGACGGACGGGCTGTTCCTGAAGATTTTCTACGAGATCGCGGCCGATTATCCGGAGATCAAGGCCGACCACATGATCGTCGACATCGGCGCCGCCCGGTTGGCCGATCAGCCGGAGCGCTTCGACGTCATCGTCACCCTGAACCTCTACGGCGACATCGTGTCGGACATCGCGGCCCAGTTGACCGGCTCGGTCGGGCTGGCCGGCTCGGCCAACATCGGCGAGACCTGCGCCATGTTCGAGGCGATCCACGGCTCCGCCCCGATGATCGCCGGGCAGGGGATCGCCAACCCGTCGGGCCTGCTGATGGCCGCGGTGATGATGCTGGTCCATATCGGCCAGGGCGACATCGCCGCGCGCATCCACAATGCGTGGCTGAAGACCATCGAGGACGGCATCCACACCGCCGACATCTACGCCCGCGGCCTTGGCCGGGTACGCGCCGGCACCGGCGCCTTCGCCGAGGCGGTGGTGGAGCGGCTCGGCCAGACCCCCGTCACCATGCCGCCGGTCGGCTATTCCACCATGCGGCCGGCCTATGACGGGCTGAACCGGCTGGCGCCGCGCGTCCGCGCGCTCAAGGAACTGGTGGGTGTCGACGTCTTCCTGCAATGGTCCGGCGGCCTGCCCGACGATCTGGCGGAACTGATCCTGCCGCTGTCGACAGAGGCGCTGACGCTCGCCAGCATCTCCAACCGCTCCCAGCGGGTCTGGCCGGACGGCAATGCCGACGTCTTCTGCACCGACCATTGGCGCTGCCGCTTCCTGGCGCATGGCGGGCCGGTGCAGCACGGGGCCATCGTCGAGCTGCTGGGGCGGCTGGCGGAGGCCGGAATCGACTTCACCCAGACCGAAAACCTCTGCAATTTCGACGGCAAGGCCGGCTTCTCCTCGCCGGGGCTGTGACACCATGGGGGCGGCCGGAATAAACCGGCAGGGCGGGGCGTCATGAGCGGTGACGACGCCCTTCCCGGACCTTTGATGAGCCCGCCCGACATCGATGACCGCGCCATCGCCGACCATGTGCCGCGGCTTCGGCGCTATGCCACCGCCCTGGTGGGCAACCGTTCCGACGCCGACGACCTGGTCCAGGATTGCGTGGAGAAGGCGCTGGCCAACCGCCATGCGCTGCGCGACCCGTCGAAGCTCGGCGGCTGGCTGATGACCATCCTGCACAACCTGCACATCTCCGGCCAGCGCGGCCGGCGGCGGCGCGGGGCCGAGGTGCCGGTGGAGGATCTGGCCGACGATCTGGCGCTCAGCGCGCCGCCGGCCGACCGCGGGGCGGTGCGCGACTTCGCCCGGGCCTTCGCCCAGTTGAGCGACGAACACCGCACCATCCTGCTGCTGACGGGAATGGAGGGGCTGTCCTACCGCGAGGTGGCGGAGGTCCTTGAACTGCCGATCGGGACGGTGATGTCGCGGCTGGCCCGGGCGCGCGAAAAGTTGAGGGTCCTGCTGGACGGCGGTTCCCAGCAGGTGGTCAGGAGGATCAAGTGATGAGCGGCACCCGCAATCCCGTGACCGAGGCCGAGCTTCATGCCTGGCTGGACGGCGAATTGCCGGAGGAGCGTCTGGCCGATGTCGAGCGCCACCTCGCCGACCACCCCGAGACCGCCCGCCGCTTCGAACGCTACCGCGCGCAACGCGCCATGATGGGGCAGTGCTTCGGTCCGCTGATCGACCGGCCGCTGCCCGACCGGCTGACCCCGCCCTTTACCGCGCGCGAGCATCCGGCTCCCGCCCCCGGCCGCTGGAGTGCCGCAAGGTGGGGCAGGGGGGCGTTGTGGGGCACGGCGGTCGCCGCCTCCCTCCTGGTCTTCGTTGCCGGCGGGGCCAGCGGCTGGCTTCTGCGCGACCGGATGGCCGGGGCGCCAGAGCAGCCGACCGCCGCCTTCATCGCCGATGCCGTCGCGGCCCACCGTGTCTTCTCCGTCGAGGTCCGCCATCCGGTCGAGATCGGCGTGGAGCAGGAGGCGCATCTGGTGAACTGGCTGTCCAAGCGGCTGGGCAAGACCATGCGTTGCCCAAAAGTCACACGAGGGGGGTACCAATTGATCGGCGGGCGTCTTTTGGCCGATTCCGTTGGACCTGTGGCCTTGTACATGTACGAGGATGCGGCCGGGCGTCGCATCACGTTGTATATCCGCCCAGACCCTAACACCAAAGGTTCAGCGTTCCGCTTCGCCCAGATTGGCGGGGTGCGCGCTTTGTATTGGCAAGACAATGGCTTAGCGTTGGCCGTCACCGGGGAGCTCGATCGGGACACTCTGTCCGGTGTCGCGGAGGAGGTGTATGGCGCTCTGAATTCATGAGTCTACCCACGGACTTATCAACAGGAATGTTGCCGCGCCCCCCTATCGTTGGCGGCCGTCATCTGGTAGCTTCCTCACCGGCTGGCACAAAATGTTGCGGCTTATGGAAAACGGCACTAGACCGTGACCTGTTTGCCACAGCATAACCGGACACCGGATCGGGAGTACTCGGGGATGAGTTGGACGGACGAACGGATTCAACAGCTCAAGGATCTCTGGTCCCAGGGGTTGAGCGCGAGCGAGATCGCCGACATTCTGGGAGACATCACCCGCAACGCGGTCATCGGCAAGGCCCACCGTCTGGGCTTGTCGGGCCGGCCGTCGCCCATCAAGAAGAAGCCGACGCGCGGCGCCACCATCCTTGCCCTGACGGAGCGGATGTGCAAATGGCCGGTCGGCGATCCCAAGCACCAGGATTTCCATTTCTGCGGCAAGAACGCCTTGGCCGGCATGCCCTATTGCGCCGAACACGCCGCCCTGGCCTATCAGCCGGCTTCGGGCAGCAAGAAGCGTGAAGAAGACCGCAACGTCGGCGCTGCCTGAGCGCTTGACCGGTCGTTCAAAAAAGCCCGCTCTCGGGGGAGAGACGGGCTTTTTTGTTGGGCGCCGTCATCGCGCCCCCTGCCGCTGGTCGACCGCGTCGCGCAGCACGAGCACCATTCCGCGGTGTCCCGCGACCACCATCGCGGACCCCGCCGGCCGGTCCGGCCCTTCCACCGCCCAGAGCGTATCGCCGACGAACACGCGTCCGTGACCGTTGGCGATTGGTTCGGTCAGCGTCACCGCCCGGCCGACCAACTGGCCTGCGCGGTCGTTGATCCGTGCGGCGTCGCCTTCCGCCGACGCCTTGCGCCGCCGGGCCCGGGCGATGGCGACGCCCACCGCGGCGCCTGCGGCGATGGTGAAGAAGCCAGCCTCGTTGACCAGCCCCCAATCATGCCAGAGCGCAGTGACGAGCCCGGTCAGCAAAGCCGCGCCGCCGAACCAGATCAGGAAAATCCCCGGCAGCACCAGCTCAGCCGCGATCAGCAAGGCACCCAGCGCTCCCCACAGCAGAGGCGACATGCGGTCACTCCCCGTCCGCCGGGGGTGTGGTCGGTGGTACGGACCATCGATTGCGCGGAGTCGGCGGTTGCGCGGCGGGCGTGCGGGGCGGGGTGGCGTCGCGCAGCAGTTCACCCAGCCCGGCCAGCGCACCGGCGACGCCGGCCAGTTCCACCGGCAGGATCATGGTCTTCTGGTTGGGGGAGGCGGCGAAGGCCTGCAACGCCTCCATGTACTTCTGGCCGAGGAAATAGCCCAGCGCCTGGTTCGATCCCTGCGCCACCGCCTCCGAGACCAGACGCGTCGCCTTGGCCTCCGCCTCCGCCAGCCTTTCGCGTGCTTCCGCTTCCAGCTTGGCGGCTTCCAGCTTGCCTTGGGCGATGCGGATCTGGCTTTCCTTCTCGGCGTCGGCCTCCAGGATCTGGGCGCGGCGGTCGCGTTCGGCCTTCAACTGCCGGCCCATCGCCTGGACGATATCGTCGGGCGGGGTGATGTCGCGCAGCTCGATGCGGGTCACCCGCACGCCCCAGGATGCGGTCGCCTCGTCCACCGCGCGGAGCAGGCTGGCGTTGATCGCTTCGCGCTGGCTCAGCAACTCGTCCAGGTCCATCGAACCCATCACCGTGCGGGTGGTGGTCATCGCCAGCGTCTGGATCGCCCGCTGCAGGTCGTTGACCTCATAGGTCGCCTTCATCGGGTCGAGCACCTGGAAATACATCACGCCATCGGCGGTCACCGCGGCGTTGTCCTTGGTGATGACGCTCTGTGACGGCACGTCCACCACGGTCTCGCGCATGTCGACCTTCGCGCGGACGGAGCTGATGACCGGAAAGATGACGTTGAATCCCGGCAGCAGCGTTTCCTGATACCGGCCCAGCCGCTCGACGATGTAGTTGAAGCCCTGGGGGACGATGCGGACGCTGGTGATCGCCAGAATGACGACCAGAACGAATGCCGCAATCACCAGAATGCCGAGTTCCATCGAAAGCCGCTCCTGACATGGGCGGGCGCCACGGTGGACACCCTCCGCCCATCATGAGGCAATTCACGGAGCCTGCAAATCCCGCCGCCTCAATAGTCCTGAGTGTCGTGCTTCAGGCGCACCAATTCGCCGCTCAGGAGCGACAGCATCAGTTGCACGACCATCTCGTGGACGATCACCGTGTGATGGTTGCCGGTCTCCTGCATCGCCTTGCGCAGGGATTCGCGAACCGCCGGCACGCCGGTGACGTCGATCAGCACGTCCAACTGCTCGCCCAAACGGGCCAATTCCTGGAAGTCGGTGGTGGTCTTGATGCCGCGGTGGCTGGCGAGGCGCATACCCGGCGCCTCTGCATCAAGGTCGGCCACGCCCAGCAGTTCGACGAAGGGGGCGGCCAGCAACTTGCGGAGCAGGGGCGTTCCGGTCTCGCCGGCGCCGACGACGGCGACGCGGAACAGATCGTTGGGCATCGGGTTCGGTCCTTTCCTGAACTGGACAAGAAAAAGGCGGGGAGCCGAAACTCCCCGCCCGAACCCTAGCCGAGCCGCGGTGCGGTTTGACCCGGACGCGGCGTCGCACCCTGTTAAAAGCAACCGGCCTTACGACCAGGCGGCCATCTTCTTTTCCAGATTGTCCGACAGCTTGTCCAGGAACTGCTTGGTGGTCATCCACGGCTGCTGCGGGCCGATCAGGATGGCGAGATCCTTGGTCATGTAGCCGGATTCGACGGTCTCGACGCAGACGCGCTCCAGCGTCTGGGCGAACTTGACCACGTCCGGGGTGTTGTCGAACTTGCCGCGATAGGCCAGACCCTGGGTCCAAGCATAGATCGAGGCGATCGGGTTGGTCGAGGTTTCCTTGCCCTTCTGGTGCTCGCGGTAGTGACGGGTCACCGTGCCGTGGGCGGCTTCGGCCTCGACGGTCTTGCCGTCCGGCGTCACCAGCACCGAGGTCATCAGACCCAGCGAACCGAAGCCCTGCGCCACGACGTCCGACTCCACGTCGCCGTCGTAGTTCTTGCAGGCCCAGACGAAGCCGCCTTCCCACTTCAGGGCAGAAGCGACCATGTCGTCGATCAGGCGGTGCTCGTAGACCAGACCCTTGGCCTTGAACTGGTCGGCGTAGCTTTCGTCGAAGACCTTCTGGAAGATATCCTTGAAGCGCCCGTCATAGGCCTTCAGGATCGTGTTCTTCGTCGACAGATAGACCGAGTAGCCGCGCTCCAGGCCGTACATCAAGCTGGAGTGGGCGAAGCCTTCGATCGACTCGTCGAGGTTGTACATGCCCATCGCGACGCCGGCGCCGGGGAAGTCGTAGACTTCATGCTCGATCTTCTCGCCGCCCTCGGCCGCTTCCCACTTGATGGTCAGCTTGCCCGGGCCGGGAACGACGAAGTCGGTGGCCTTGTATTGGTCGCCGAAGGCGTGGCGGCCGATGATGATCGGCTTCGTCCAGCCCGGGACGTAACGCGGAACGTTCGAGCAGACGATCGGCTCGCGGAAGACGGTGCCGCCCAGGATGTTGCGGATCGTGCCGTTCGGCGACTTCCACATCTTCTTGAGGTTGAATTCCTTCACCCGAGCTTCGTCCGGGGTGATGGTCGCGCACTTCACGCCGACGCCATACTGCTTGATGGCGTTCGCCGACTCGACGGTGACCTTGTCGTCGGTCTTGTCGCGGTTCTCGATGCCGAGGTCGTAGTACTTCAGGTCGATGTCGAGGTAGGGCAGGATCAGCTTGTCTTTGATGAACTGCCAGATGATGCGCGTCATCTCGTCGCCGTCGAGTTCGACGACCGGATTGGCTACCTTGATCTTGGTCATGGGTGCGAGATCTCCCCGAACGGGTAAGGGCGTTGTCATTCCTTGGAGGCCGGGCGCGTCGTCCAGCGGGCGCTTGTTGCCGGAGAGCATGCCGCATGGGTGGCTCCCCGGTACCCCGGGCGGAAATCAATCGCGGTTATATAGCATCGCCCCGTTACGGAAAGGAAGGCACGGCGGCGGCTTAGGCGTCGATGTCGCACGATTCCGCTTGCAACACGGCCCTGCGGCCAGCCATGATGGTCAATTGGTATTACCGGTTGGGCGGATCGCGGCTCTCCGGTGGGCGTGAGCCGATCCAAAGGCGCCGATCGACCCCCTGCACAGGTCAGGTCGCCGACTCCGCGCTGTGTGCGGATCGGAGCTTCGGAATGGTTCCGGTGCTTGCATCGATGCCTGCCGATGCCTCGGCCAGATGGCGTTCCGCATTCACCATATAGTCGCGGGTCAGCGGCACCGCACCCAGGGAGCGAGCGACCTGCACCTGGAATACCATGTGCCCCTGCAGCCGGAACGCCAGTTCCGCACCGGCCAGGTAGAACTCCCACATCCTGCAGAAGCGTTCGTCATACAGCGCCTTTGCTTCGGCCCGCCGCGCGTCGAACCGGCTGCGCCAATGGCGCAGGGTTTCCGCGTAATGCAGGCGCAGCACCTCCAGGTCGGTCGTGAGCAACCCGGACCGCTCAATGACCGGCAGCACCTCGGACAGGGCGGGGGAGTAGCCGCCGGGGAAGATGTACTTCCGCATCCACGGATTGGTGAAGCCCGGTCCATCCATCCGGCCGATGGCGTGGATCAACGCCACGCCGTCATCTTTCAGCATGTCGCGAACGGCGTCGAAATAGCCGCGGTAATGCGGCACGCCGACATGCTCGAACATGCCGACCGAGACGACGCGGTCGAAGGCGGCCGGGTGGGCGGCGGCGAAATCGCGATAATCGCGCAACTCGAACGTGACGCGATCAGCCAGCCCGGCTTCTTCGGCCCGCCGCTTCGCCACCTCCAACTGTTCGGAGGACAGCGTGATGCCGGTCACCCGTGCGCCTGAGCGCCGGGCGAGATACAGCGCCATGCCACCCCAGCCGCAGCCGATGTCGAGCACGCGCATTCCCGGCACCAGCAGCAGCTTCGCCGCGATATGGCGCTTCTTGGCCTCCTGCGCATCGTCCAGCGACATGCCCGGCTCGGGAAAATAAGCGCAGGAATACTGCATGTCGCGGTCGAGGAAGAGTTCATAGAACCGGCGCGACAGATTGTAGTGATGCTCGGCGTTCCGCCGCGAGCGTCGCATCGGATTGTATTGCTGCGCACGGCGCAGAAGTGGCGACAGCGTCTCGGCGGCGCGGCCGAGCACCCCCTGAACATCGCTGCCGCTCATCAGCATCGACAGCAGGTCGTAGATGGTTCCGCCTTCGACCGTCAGGCGGCCGTCCATATAGGCTTCGCCGAAACGCAGGCGCGGGTTGGTCAGAAGCTCCCGCTCCACGGCGCGGTCATGGAGCCGCAGCGTCAGTTTCGGTAAGCCGGAGCCGATCCGATGGCGCTTCCCATCGACGGTGACGAGGTCCAGGGTTCCGTCGCCCATGGCGGCGGCAAGCAGACGAACCAGCAGCATGCCGAACTCCTTCCGCGGTGCCGAAATCAGCATGGAGCCGGGAATGGGGTGCGACAATCCGTCAATCGGGCAGGATTGCTTCCCAAATCGGGAATTGCGGATGTATGCATGCCGGTCGGGACATGGTCTCGATGGCAAAGCCGCTCCAGAACGCGGAAAGCCGCCCGGCCCCGGTTGGGGCGGGCGGCTTCCGGACGAGCGGTACGATGGTGCCGCGGCGGCGCCGGACCCTGATCCGGTCCGCCGGCGGCGGAAGGGCGATCAGCCCTCCTCTTCCTCGGTCGCGGTCTCTTCGACGAAGGTCTCTTCCTCGTCTTCGTCGTCGCGCAGGTCGGCAGCGGTGATCATGCCGCCGCGCTGGGCCTGCAGCTCGGCCTCTTCGGCCGAACGGGCGACGTTGACCGTGACCGTGATCGACACTTCCGGGTGCAGGACGACGCGCAGCTTGAACAGACCCAGGGTCTTGATCGGGGTATCGATCTGGACCTGCTTGCGGTCGGTCTTGTAGCCGGCGGCGGTCAGCGCCTCGGAGACGTCGCG
The DNA here is from genome assembly GCF_003233655.1 of Azospirillum ramasamyi. Classification (NCBI taxonomy): domain Bacteria; kingdom Pseudomonadati; phylum Pseudomonadota; class Alphaproteobacteria; order Rhodospirillales; family Azospirillaceae; genus Azospirillum; species Azospirillum ramasamyi. The sequence continues at coordinate 1,417,348 of NZ_CP029829.1, read as the reverse complement.
GGTGGTCACGGAACCGTACAGGACGCCGGTCTCGGCAGCCTGACGGATCACGACGACCGTCACGTTGTCCATCTTGGTCGCGACATGCTCGGCGTCCTTGCGGCGCTCGAGGTTCACGGCCTCAAGGTGGGCCTTCTGCTTCTCGAAGACGGCCAGGTTCGCCTTGGTGGCGCGCATGGCCTTCTTCTGCGGCAGCAGATAGTTGCGGGCGAAGCCGGGACGCACGTTCACGACCTGGCCCATCTGGCCGAGCTTCTCGACCCGCTCCAGCAGAATAACTTCCATCACTCGTCCTCCTGACCGGGGGCCGCGGGGGAAAACCGGCGGCGCAGCCCGATCCATTGCTCGATCATGCCCAGGCCGACCAAAAGCAGGATCGGCCACCCGAAGAGAAACAGCATCATGTAGAAGCCAACCAGGATCAGCGTGCGCGCCGACCGGTTGCTGGCGAATACATGAACCACCGAAAGCCCGGCGAAGGCGAAAGGAACCGCCAGGATCAATGCCAGATTGACTGCCAGGAACCCGAAGGTTCCCGGCACGAACGAAGCCGCCGCGACCGACACCGCGAACAGCGGCGCCAGCCATGTGGGCAACTCCAGTTCGGCCAGACGCATGGCGGGACGACGGTTGCGGCCGAACCGCATCAACGCCCCCTGCGCCAGCACCGCGTTGACGATCGTCATGACAAGCCATGAGACCGCAACCATTCCCGGCAGGACGGCCGCCACCCACATTGCCTCGGGATCCGGGGCCGGCTGGCCCTGCATGCGGAACGCCGGCTCGACGACTCGAGCCAGGGTCTCGCGCATCAGCCCCTCCAGCCCACCGGGCTGTCCGAGCGTCAGGATCACCGCGGCGAGCAGAGCCGCCACGCCCATCCCGGTCAGGCCCATCAGGACCCGGCCGGGCGGATACCATTCCAGGGTTCCATCCTCGCGGGAGCGCGCCAGAAGCGACTGCCTCACCACCAGGATCGCCGGGACGGCCCCGGTCACCAAGTAGGACAGCGCCACCAGCATGCTGCCGGAAGTGCCCAGCAACACCGCGGCGGCGCCGGCCAGACCGGCCACCGTCACCGCCGCCGCCCCCAGCCACAGTCCCATGAGGAACAGAGGCAGGGGGGCCAGATAGCCCAGGATCAGCGCTCCCATCCCGCCGAACATGACGGACAGATAGAAGAACGCGCTTATCAAACCGCCGCCGACGGCGAACACCAGCGGACCGGCCGAACCCAAGGCCATGGAAACCCCTTGACTGCCTTCACCGATACCCTTCGGCCGTTTGCCGGGCTTACTTCACCACGTAGGGGAGAAGGGCCAGGAAACGGGCGCGCTTGATGGCGCGGGCCAGTTCGCGCTGCTTCTTCGTCGAGACCGCGGTGATGCGGCTCGGGACGATCTTCCCGCGCTCGGAGATGAAGCGGGACAGCAGCTTGACGTCCTTGTAGTCGATCGCCGGGGCGTTCGCGCCGGAGAACGGGCAGGTCTTGCGGCGGCGGAAGAACGGACGGCGGGCGCCGCCGGTGCGGGCGGGAGCGCCCGTGGTCTGCTTGTCGGACATTTACGCGGTCTCCCCTTCGGCGGCGGCAACGTTTTCCTGGCGGCGCGGCGGACGCGGGCCACGGTCGTCGAAGCGACGCGGACCACGGTCGCCACGCTCGCCGCGCTCACCACGCTCGTTGCGGCTCTGCATCATCGCCGACGGGTTGGCATCGAGGGCGTCGACACGCACGGTCATGAAGCGCAGCACGTCTTCGCTGATGCTCATGTTCCGCTCCATCTCGGCGACGGCGGCGGCCGGCGCGTCGATGTTGAAGAGGGTGTAGTGACCCTTGCGGTTCTTCTTGATCTTGTAGGTGAGGGTCTTCAGGCCCCAGTATTCGCTCTTGGCGATCGTGCCGCCGTTGTCGCGGATGATCTGGGCGAACTGCTCAGAGAGCTGCTCGGCCTGGGCGGCCGAAATGTCCTGGCGCGCGATCAGCACGCACTCGTAAAGTGCCATTGCACTCCCCATGGCTGTTCATGGTCCGGCGCTGCGCCCAATCCCTCATGGATCGGATCAGCCGCCCGGGCCTAGCCGACGGCGGGCCGCCGGCAAGGAGTTATGAAGCGGCGCAGTATGCACAGGCCGGCAGTGGTAGCAAGCGAAAATCCGGCCGCTCGTGCTGCCACCTTTGGAAAACCCATCCCATTCCTAGGGAACCGGCCGGATGAACCCGGGCGCGCCGCTCTGTCCGTGCATTGGGTAGGTCCGGTGCAACGGTAGATATCGCACGGGATAGCTTCAGCACAATTGAACGAAGTGCAATCGACCTGCCCAGGCGCCATGTTCCGCAGGCCGCTCAA